>CAZVHQ010000192.1:0-1521 GCA_964627225.1 uncultured Mesoterricola sp. | reverse complement strand
ATACAGCAAGACGAACCAGGATTTCTTCGACGCCATGAACACCTGACCGGCGGCGCGGCCAGGCCCGAACGCCGCCGGGACTTATGCTCTGAGGCGCGTCTCGGCCGCTGACTTGTGGATGGTGGCGCGCAACAGGTCGGCCACCCGGGCTTCGCGCAGCCCCATCGCGGCGGCAATCTGGGCAACGCTATAGCCGCGGCGTTTCAGCTCGTGCGCCTTGCGGGCCTGTAGTTCGGCCTGTGGCAGCAGGATCGGCTTCATGTCCATCGCATCTCTCCGGATCTTGGTGCGCACATCGCTTGATCCTACGCCACCTCGTTGCGATGGACCAGAGGCGGCCGCTCCGGCGACCCTCCGGTTCGGGTTGCGCACATCAAGATATCCTTATATACGCGCGCCGCACATCAGGAGCGCCGCCATGCCCGCCAGCCACGACTACAAGGTCAAGGACATCTCTCTCGCCGAATGGGGCCGCAAGGAGGTTTCCATGGCCGAGGACGAGATGCCGGGGCTGATGGCGCTCCGTGCCGAATACGGCGACAGCAAACCGCTGACCGGCGCGCGCATCGCGGGCTGCCTGCACATGACCATCCAGACCGCGGTGCTGATCCAGACCCTGGAGCGTCTCGGCGCCACCGTGCGCTGGTCGTCGTGCAACATCTTTTCCACCCAGGACCACGCCGCCGCGGCCGTGGCCGCCGCCGGCACTCCCGTGTTCGCCTGGAAAGGCGAGACGGAAGAAGAATTCTGGTGGTGCATCGAGCAGACCATCCACGGACCGGGTGGCTGGACGCCCAACATGATCCTCGATGACGGCGGCGACCTGACGCTGCTGATGCACAACAAGTACCCGAAAATGCTGGCCGACGTGCGTGGCCTCAGCGAGGAAACCACCACCGGCGTGCACCGGCTGCGCGAAATGGCGCAGGCCGGGACCCTGCTGGTGCCCGCCTTCAACGTCAACGACAGCGTTACCAAGTCGAAATTCGACAACCTGTACGGCTGCCGCGAGAGCCTGGTGGACGCCATCCGCCGCGGCACCGACGTGATGATGGCCGGCAAGGTCGCGGTGGTGAACGGCTTCGGCGACGTCGGCAAGGGTTCGGCCGCCAGCCTGCGCCAGGCCGGTTGCCGGGTGAAGGTGACCGAGGTCGACCCGATCTGCGCCCTGCAGGCGGCGATGGAGGGCTACGAGGTCACCACCATGGAGGACGCCGCCCCCGACGCCGACATCTTCGTCACCTGCACCGGCAACGTCGACGTCATCACTATCGAGCACATGCGCCGGATGAAGCACCGCGCCATCGTCTGCAACATCGGCCACTTCGACGCCGAGATCCAGATCTCGGCGCTGCGCAACCTGCGGTGGGACAACGTCAAGCCGCAGGTGGACGAGGTCGTGTTCCCCGACGGCAAGCGCCTGATCGTGCTGTCCGAGGGGCGGCTGGTGAACCTCGGCAACGCCACCGGCCATCCCAGCTTCGTCATGAGCGCCAGCTTCACCAACCAGGTGCTGGCGCA
>CAZVHQ010000191.1:0-1568 GCA_964627225.1 uncultured Mesoterricola sp. | reverse complement strand
GGGCATGACATACCTCTAGGCTTGGTTCGGTTCCAGAGCTGGCGGAGCCTTGTCGGCCTCGGTCTTTGGCTTTTTGATCTGCTCCACCGGGCGGGGGATGATGATGGCGTGCATGTCGCGGCCATCGATCCCGGCGGGCTTTTCAATGATGCATTTCTCACCGATTCGGGCCAGCACGTCTTCGATGATCCGGTAGCCGATGTCCCGGTGGACCACTTCGCGGCCCCGGAACATGACGACGACCTTGACCTTGTCGCCCTCTTCCAGGAACCGGAAGATGTGCTTGACCTTGAATTCAAAATCATGGTCATCGGTGCGGGGCCTGAACTTGACCTCCTTGACCACGATGTTCTTCTGCTTGGCCCGGGCGGCGTGTTCCCGCTTGGCTTCCATGAACTTGTACTTGCCGTAGTCCATGATCCGGCAGACGGGCGGGTTGGCTGTGGGGGAGACTTCCACCAGATCCAGGCCCTTGCTTTCGGCGACCCTGACTGCCTCGAAAGGCGTCATGACCCCCAGCTGCGCTCCATCTTCGGCGATAACCCTGACTTCCTGGGCCCGAATACCATCATTGATTCGTGTTTCGTTAGCTCGAATACGGTCCTCCTCAACAACGCAAGGAAAGTTATCTTACCAGCCAATTCCCCGAAGACCAAACAAACTTCACCGGGTCCGTGAACGGATCTCCTGCATCACCCGTTCCAGGAAACTGGCCAGGGGCTGGGCGCCCAGATCGCCCTGCTGGCGGTGGCGCACCGACACGGTGCCGGCGGCGGCCTCGCGGTCGCCCAGAACCAGCATGTACGGGATCTTCTGCATCTGGGCGTCGCGGATCTTGGCGTTGACCTTCTCGTTGCGCAGGTCCACCTCCGCCCGCAGGCCCAGCTCCATGGCCTGGTCGCGGATGGACTGGGCATAGGCGTGGGCGCGGTCGGTGATGGGCAGCACGGTGATCTGCACCGGCGCCAGCCAGAGCGGGAAGGCTCCGGCGCAGTGCTCGATGAGGATGTCCATGAAGCGCTCGAGACTGCCCAGCAGGGCCCGGTGCAGCATCACCGGCACCCCTTCGGTGCCGTCCTGCTTCACGTAGATCAGGCCGAACCGGGCGGGCATGGAGTAGTCCACCTGCAGGGTGCCCAGCTGCCAGGGGCGCTTGAGCGCGTCCAGCACCTCGAAGTCGATCTTGGGGCCGTAGAAGGCGCCGTCGCCGGCATTGATCTCGTAGGGCATGCCGGCCTCGTTCAGCGCGTCGGCCAGGGCGCCCTCGGCGTGGTCCCAGATCTCGTCGCTGCCCAGCCGGTGTTCGGGCCGGGTGGAAAGCTTCACCCGCATCTCGTCGAAGCCGAAGGTGTGGTAGACGTTCTTGAGGAAGGCGAGGAACGAGGCCATCTCGACCTTCATCTGCTCGGGCGCGCAGTAGATGTGGGCGTCGTCCTGGCAGAAGGTGCGCACCCGGGTCAGGCCGTGGGTGACGCCGGAGCGCTCGTAGCGGTGCAGCCGGCCGAAGTCCGCGTAGCGGATGGGCAGGTCCCGGTAGCTGTGCCGGCCGTTGCGGTAGATCAGGCAGT
>CAZVHQ010000190.1:0-1609 GCA_964627225.1 uncultured Mesoterricola sp. | reverse complement strand
GCTAGCGGATCACTTCCACGGCGATCCCGGTGAGTTTGGCCCAGGCCCTGTCTGCCGTCACCGCCGGCACGCCGCAGGTCGCGGCGGTGGCAAGACAGATCCGGTCGCCCAGCGACAGTCCCAGCGCCGAGGTAAGCGGCAGCAAAGCCGCGGCGGCGAAGGCGATGGCGGCATCCACCGCAATGAATTCCAGGCCCATGGAACGGCACTGGTACTCGGCGGCTTTGGGCTTCGCCCCCCGGGCGACGAGTTTGCTCGCCACCTCGGAGGCGTTGACGGTGGAAATCCCCGCGCTGCCGGAGCGAACCAGCTCCCGGACCCGTTCAGCCCCGGGTTCCCGGGCCATGAGGGCGATCACCGCGCTGGCATCCAGGATGTGCGTCGGCATCAAGCCAGTTCCTTTGCCGCTTCCCGTCGGCGTTCCGCGATGAACTCGTCCACAACGCCCGCGCCGAGCAGAGGGGCACAGAAGGCTTGTATGGCATCAATCCGGTCATCGAAGGTCGTGACCTGAAGCGTGTTGTCTTTAACCTCGAGCATAACCATTTCACCATCTGCTAATTTCATTGCTTTCCTGACTGCAGCGGGGATGACCAGGCGCCCGCCCTGGGTGATTCGGGTTGGTATGGCGTCCATACTAGACCCTCCATGTTATACAATATAGTCCATATTTTTAACTTCGCGGACCATTATGGCTTGGCGGTCAGCCTACGGCCCAGCTCCATGGCCGGCCGCTCGATCCAGCGATGGGTCAGGGTGGCCAGCGCCAGGGTCAGCACCAGCCCCAGCCCGAAGCCGAGCACCGGCGCCAGGCCCCCCGGCGCCAGGCGCAGCAGGGCCTCCTGGGCGAACGGGTGGATCAGGTAGACCGAGTAGCTGATCTCCCCGAGGTAGAGCCCGGCCCGCTTCAGGTTGGAAGGGGGAAAATCCCGGAAGGCGAACAGGGCCACCATGCCCAGGCAGAGGAAGGCGAAGGCGTAGCGCGGCGGGCCTTCCATGACCACGAAGTGGTCGTAGAAGTTGCGGATGTAGCGGCTGAACACCAGGGTCAGGCCCGCCGCCAGGACCAGGAAGGAGGCCCCGGTGAAGCGCCAGGGGATCCGCGCCCGGGCCTGGGCCACCAGCCCGCCCAGGAAGAACAGGAAGCCGTGGTTGGCGAGCTGCACGTAGGTGTGGAACTTCATGTCCCCGGCCATGGGCGCGGCGGGCACCAGGTACAAGGTGTACTGCACCGAGAGCAGGAACGTGACCAGCCCGGCCAGGGCCAGGAAGGGGCGGTACCTGCCCGCCGCCCAGGCCAGGACGGGGAACACCAGGTAGAACACGTACTCGATGCCGATGGACCAGCCTCCCAGCACCAGCGAATGGTTGGGGTGGAACAGCCCGAAGGTGAGGGTGGCGTTCTCCACCAGCATGCGCGCCGTGACCGCCGGCCCCACCGCGAGGCCCAGCACCACGTTCAGGGTCACGGCCAGGTAGTAGAGCGGGGCGATGCGCAGGAAGCGCTTGATGTGGAAGTCCCTGAGCCCCCTGCCGCGGAAGCTGTCCGGGCCGTAGATGTGGAAGAAGCAGAAGCCGCTGATGATGAAGAAGCCTTCCACCCCGTAGT
>CAZVHQ010000189.1:0-1738 GCA_964627225.1 uncultured Mesoterricola sp. | reverse complement strand
ACGAAGGCGTAGTTCTGCACCCGGCCGCTCTGGAACTTGCGGAAGCCCAGGGAGACCTGCTGCAGGATCCAGGCCACCAGGTTCACCAGGCCGTCGACGATCTTGGCGTCGAACCAGTGCGACGCGTGGCCCGCCAGGAGGGTGAACCGGGCCGCCCCGTTGACCATGCCGTCCACCGCCAGGGAGTCGAAAGCCCATAGCTGGGCCCCCAGCTGCTTGCAGGGGCCGATGAAGGCCGCTTCGTAGAACTCGTCGACATAGTATTTGGCGTTCACCCAGCGGAACAGCACGGGGAAACGCTGCACGAAGGCCTTGGGCTTGGACCAGGTCGGATCCGCCCCGTAGAACCACCAGGCCAGGGCCATGGCGCCGGGCGCCCAGACCAGGGTGGCGACGGCCATGAGAAGGTACTCCATGGCGGGCACGGCTTCGTGGACGTGGGGGCCGGTCTGGAACAGCAGGGGGGTGATCCACGCCGTGAAGTGGCTGCTGCCGATCCAATGCAGGCTGTGCGGGATGTTCAGGAAGCCGCCGATCAGCGCCAGGGCGGCCAGGATGGCCACCGGCAGCCACATGTTCCAGGGCACTTCGCTCGGGACGTGGACCTCGTGGTGGCCGTGCCCGTCGTCGTGCGCGGCATGATGCGCCACTTCCGAAGGCACGGTCAGGCCGTAGGGATCGCTGTGGCCGGCACCGCGGTACTCGCCAAAGAAGGTCATCACCATCAATCGGACCATGTAGAAGGCGGTCATGAAGGCGGCCACCATGCCCATGATCCAGGCGGCCAGGCTCAGGACGGAGCCGCCGGCATACCAGCCCTCGAACACCTTCCAGAGGATCTCATCCTTGGAGAAGAACCCGGAAAACGGGAAGATGCCGGCGATGGCCAGGGTGGCGATGCCCATGGAAGCGAAGGTCCAGGGCATGTGCTTGCGCAGCCCGCCCAGGTTGCGCATGTCCTGCTCGTGGTGGCAGGCCAGGATCACCGAGCCGGAGCCAAGGAACAGCGCAGCCTTGAAGAAGGCGTGGGTGAACACGTGGAACATGCCGGCCGAGAAAGCCCCGGCGCCCATGCCCATGAACATGAAGCCCAGCTGGCTCACGGTGGAGTAGGCCAGCACCTTCTTGATGTCGTACTGGGCCAGGCCCATGCTGGCCGCCACGAGGGCGGTGAGCGACCCGATGCACAGGACCAGGGTGAGTGCCACCGGGGCATTGATATAGATGAAGTTCATCCGGGTGATCATGTACAGGCCGGAGGTGACCATGGTCGCCGCATGGATCAGGGCGCTCACCGGGGTCGGGCCGGCCATGGCGTCGGGCAGCCAGACGTAGAGGGGAATCTGCGCGCTCTTGCCGCAGGCGCCCAGGAACAGGCAGCAGCCGATCAGGTTGAACCACCAGGTGGGCGCGTGGGTGATGCCGAACAGGGTGATCTGCGGCATGGCCAGGATGCCCCGGGTCATGCCCATCAGGGTGTCGAAGTCGGTGGCGCCGAAGACCATGAAGATGAGGAAGAAGCCGACCAGGAAGCCGAAGTCGCCGATGCGGTTGGTGACGAATGCCTTCTTGCCGGCGATGGCGCAGAATTCCTTTTCGAAGTAGAAGCCGATCAGCAGGTAGCTGCAGAGCCCGACCCCTTCCCAGCCCAGGAACATGATGATCATGTTGGCGCCCAGCACTAGGTTGAGCATGGAGAACACGAACAGGTTCAGGTAGGCCATGAAGCGGTAGTAGG
>CAZVHQ010000188.1:0-1740 GCA_964627225.1 uncultured Mesoterricola sp. | reverse complement strand
AGCTTGAAGAACAGCGTCGCCAGGGGGATCAGTGAGATGGTCAGGAAGAAGCTGACGCTGGCGGCGTAGGTGAGGCAATCGTCCTGGTGGTACTTGCGCAGCACGTCCAGGAGGAAGCCGCCGGCCCGGCCCAGGGCGGGAAACGCCAGGCCCATCCGGGAGCCAAGGCTCGTCAGATGGCGGACGATGGAGACTCCCTGCTCCCTGAGCGCCTCGGCGAGCTGACGCATGCGCTCAGAACCGGACCGGATTCCGCGGCAGGATGTACATGATCCAGGCCAGGACCAGGCCGATGCCCAGAAGCCCCGCGGCATACTTGATGATGCTGTTGCGGGTCCGTTCGGGCCGGGTGGTGGGGGTGAGCAGGCCGAGGATCAGGGCGATGCCCGAGCCCATCAGGAAGAACTGGATCACGTGACTGCTGATGAATTTCACGGGTATGCCTATCAGGAAGTGGGAAATAGCATGGAAGCGGAAGAATGGCCGTCCGGAAAGGGTATCAGCCTGTCATGTCGTTCGCACAGACCCGAGTAGATCCAGCCAGGTCTTGAGCACCCTGGCGGTGGCTCCCCACAGGGGCGCCAGGGCCAGTTCCAGCCTCGGGGCGGCCACCTGGACCCCCCGCATTTCCAGGATCTGCTCCGACCACGGCGCCCGCAGCAGGCCGTCCAGGGGCAGCCGGAGCACGGCCTGGATCTCCGAGCCGAGCTGGAAGCGCGGAACCGGGGTTTCCCAGCGCAGGAACACCGGGGTGAACCGGGTCATGGCCTTGGCCACGCCGTCCGGGAAGCAGCCCAGTTCCCACAGGTCATCGGTGATCCCCAGCTCTTCGGCCAGTTCGCGCCGGGCGGTGGCGGGCAGGTCGCGGTCGTAGGGCTCCACCATGCCGCCCGGGAAGGCCAGCTCTCCGCCGTGGTGCGGCGCGGTGGCGCCGCGCTGCACCAGCACCACCTCCCGCGCCCCGTCCGGGCCGCCCCAGAGCAGCACGGCCACGGCGGCCCGGCGCGACGATTCCGCCGCCCGCTGGACCAGCAGGTGGGGATGCTCCCAGCGCTGGCAGATGCGCAGGCTGGCCTCCACCTGCGCCCAGGGGATGGCCGCGCCGCCGGCGGGCTCCCACACGGGGCTAATGGATGTTGCCAAAGTAGGACCCCCTGACCCGCTCCACGGTGAACACGCCCTTCAATTTCCGGATGGTGCTCATGAGCTCCACCAGCTGGTCGCGGTCCTTCACCCGCAGCGCCATGTAGAAGATGCCGCCGCCCTCGTCGGTGGTGCTGCCGCTGAAGCGCTGCAGGCTGAAGCCGGCGTGCTGCACGGCGGTGGAAATGGCCCCGACCATGCCGGGCCGGTCCTCGGTGTTCACCACCAGCTCGGCGTTGAACACGGTCTTGCCGGCCTTGCCCCAGCCCACGCTGACCAGGCGCTCGGGGTTGGGCGCCGAGGCGCTCAGGTGCGGGCAGTTGGCCCGGTGGATGGAGATGCCCCGGCCGCGGGTGGTGTAGCCGACGATCTCGTCGCCCCAGATCGGCTTGCAGCAGCTGGCGAGCACGTACAGGATGCCCACGCTGTCGTCCACCAGGACGGTGTCCAGGCCCACGGCGGGCGCCTTCTCCTCCTTGGTCTTGGTGGTCTCGGGGATCAGCGGGTCCAGCAGCCGGCGCGGGCTGGTGCGGTTGAAGCCGACCGAGGCGTAGAAGGCGTCCCAGTTGGGCAGCTTCAGCTCCTTGAGCCGGGCCT
>CAZVHQ010000187.1:0-1788 GCA_964627225.1 uncultured Mesoterricola sp. | reverse complement strand
GCTTTGAGCGGCTCACGTTTTAAAGCCCCCGGCTCTGCCGGGGGATGTTTTACTAGTGAGTTATGCCGCAGGGGTGTCAACCACGGGTTAGCTGGGCAGCTGCTCCCGGGTGAGGTTGCGGCTGCCGGTCGCGGTGACCAGGACGTCGTCCTCGATCCGGATGCCGCCCATGGGGCTGAGCTCGTCGATGAGCTTCCAGTTGAAGTGCTGAGCCTGGCCGTTCTCCCGGAACGGGCGGAGCAGCATGGGGATGAAATAGCAGCCGGGTTCGATGGTGATCACATGGCCGGGCTCGATCTTCCGGGTGGTGCGCAGGGATGGGTGCCGGGCCGGTGGGGGAGCGAAGCTGCCGTCGGGGCCGGCCAGCTTGCCGGCCACGTCATGCACCTGGATGCCCAGGTGGTGGCCCAGACCGTGGGGATAGAAGGGGCGGGTGAGGCCCAGTTCCACCGCCTGTTCCGGCTCGGCGTCCAGGACGCCATGCTCCTTGAGCAGCGCCGCCAGCTTGAGGTGGGAGAGGTGGTGCAGGTCGCCGAACGGCATTCCGGGGGTCACGGCGGCCGCCAGCTCCTTCTGGTTGCGCTCCATGCCCGCCACCAGGGCAGCGAACCGGGGATCGCAGCCCGGAGCGGTGGTGGTGCGGGTGATGTCCGAGGCGTAGCCCCGGGTCCGGGCCCCGCAGTCCAGCAGCAGGGTGCGGCCCTGGCGCAGCGTGCGCTTGTTCTCGTAGTGCAGGGTGGCGCCCTTTTCGTCCAGGGCGACGATGCTGGGGAAGGCCAGCTCGAATTCCAGGCTCTCCACGGCCTCCAGGAAGGCGTAGTGGATCTCCAGTTCCGAGGCGCCGGCCAGGAAGGCCTCGCGCCCGGCCACATGGCCCTTGGCGCCGCGCACGGTCGCCTCCTCCAGGCAGCGCACCTCGTACGGGGTCTTGTAGCTGCGCCCCCAGTCCAGGAAGGCGGAGAGGCCGGCCGGGTTCGGCTCCAGGCCGGCGGCCCGGGCCGGGTCCGGCTCGTTGCCGATGTAGGCGCCCCGGGGCGATTTGCCCACGGCGGCCCATACCGCCTCGAGGGTGGGGGCCTCGATCAGGTCGAAGCCGGCCAGCCAGAAGGGGCTGCCCAGGGGCTGCTGCTCGTACCAGAAGTCCTCCGGGGCGTAGCGCACCAGCAGCGGCTTCTTGCCGGGCTGGAGCTTGAGCACGTGGTGCGGGCCGGTGATCGGGCAGTAGTGGCGGAAGTGCGGCACGGTGATGAAGGGTGCGTCCTGGTCATCGGAGAAATAGGTGAAGGGCGCGCCGCTGCTGATGACCAGGCAGTCGAAACCATGGACGGCCAAGGCTTCTTCGGCATAGGCAAGCCGCACCTTCAGGTGCTCTAGGAAAAGTTCAGCAAGGGACATCGGGGCTCCTGAAGCGAAGTTGGCAAATCCGATGTTACTACCGGCCTAGAGAAACCGCAGGGGCTTCAGCTCCGGCGCGAAGCCGTGCTTGACCGCCTTCTCATAGAACAGGGCCAGGCTTTCCCGTTCGGCTTCGCCCAGGCTGTAGGAGATGTTCTGGGTGAGGTATTCCTGCAGTTCCGGCTTGGTCCAGCCGATGGTGCGCCAGGCCTCGTCCACCATCGCCGCCAGGTTCTGGTTGCCCATCTCCAGGCTCTTGTGGAAGAACGGGCCGGCGCCGCCGGGCACGTCCAAGGCCGGCGCGTCCTCGCGCACGCACCACAGGGCGAAGACGAACGGCAGGCCGGTCCAGGCGTGCCATTCCTCGGCCAGGTCCAGCACCAGCAGCCCCTC
>CAZVHQ010000186.1:0-1794 GCA_964627225.1 uncultured Mesoterricola sp. | reverse complement strand
AACTTGGACCCGGGAATGATCCCGAGTTGGAGCCACGATGCCGGATTCGGACGAGGCGTTCCAAACCACCAGCACGCCGCTCCAGCGCAGGGCCGGATTCCAGGCGGGCAGCGCGGGCATCCATTGACCGGCAGCTACAACAGGTTCAGGTAGCGCACGGCCCCGGCCGCCATGCCGCCGGCGGGAATCCAGGCGCAGACGTCCGCCTGGGCCAGGCGGATCAGGTCGGCGGAGCCCCGGTAGTCCAGCGGCCGCAGCCGGTCCTCCCGCAGCAGGCAGGGGTGCAGCAGGGGGCGGTCGCCGGGGTTGGCCACGGCGGCCTCCAACTGGCCGGACTTCCAGGGGTCCGGCGCCGCGGTGCCCAGCAGGCCGGCCATGGCCACCGGCAGGAACAGCAGGGCGTTGAGGTAGGAGGAGGCCGGATTGCCCGGCAGCCCGAGGATCACCTGACGGCCCAGCAGGGCCGCCAGCATGGGCTTGCCGGGCTTCAGCCGGATCTTGTGGAACAGCACCCGGGCGCCCAGGGTGGCCAGGACCTTGGGCAGGTGGTCCTTGTCCCCGGCCGACACCCCGCCGGAAGTGATCAGGATGTCCAGATCGCCCAGGTCGCCCAGGAAGGCTTCCAGGCTGGCCGGGTCGTCGGGCAGCGGGGGCAGCAGCCGGGTGTCGGCGCCCAGGGCGTGGGCCAGCGCGGCCAGCATCGGGCCGTTGGAATCGCGGATCTGGTGCGGCGCGGGCGGGTCTTGGATCTCGTCGCCGGTGGGGGCGATGCCCACCAGCACCCGCCGGAGCGGCAGCGGCGCCAGGCCCACCTGGGCCCGCAGGCCGGCGCGGGCGGCGTTGTGCGGCATCCCGGCCGGGAGCAGCAGGGCTCCGGCCGGCGCCTGGTCGCCCCGGTGGCGGACCCAGTCGCCGGCGGCGGGCGCGGTCAGGGGCGCCAGGCCAGCTTCCTCCTTGAGGTTTTCAAGCGGCACCACGCAATCGGCCCCGGCCGGCAGGCAGGCTCCGGTCATGATGCGCACGCAGGTGCCCGGCGTCACCTGGAACCGGCTGGGCGCGTCGCCGGCGAACAGCGTGCCCAGGACCGTGCGGGCGGAAGTCCCGTCCGCGCTGCGCATGGCCGCGCCGTCCATGGAACTGCGATCCAGGGCGGGGTCGTCCCGGTCGGCCAGGATCGCGCCGGTGGCGGGCGGCGGGAAGGCGCGGGCGAGGCGTTCCAGGGCTTCTTCCAGGGGCAGCAGGGCAGGGCTCATCCCTCCATGATAGCGCCCGCAACGATCCATCTGGCGCGAACCGCCTGCCTGCCGCACACTCGATGTATGACCGATGGTGTGAAACATAAGGGAATGGTCCTCAAGGAGGGCGATGACATCGCCTCCGGGCCGGACCTCTGCCTGACGCTGGAAGGCGCCTACCAGAAAGTGCGGACCACGTTCCTGCAGCACCATCCCAACGGCGATGCCGTCCTGCTGGACAAGGCCTTCAAGGCCGGCAAGGCGATGCATGCCAACCAGCGCCGGAAGAGCGGCGAGCCGTATTTCTTCCACCCCCTGGCGGTGGCCGAATCGCTGGCGGAGTGGCGGCTGGACGCGGTGAGCATCGCCTGCGGCCTGCTGCACGACACCGTCGAGGACACCCTCATGACCAACGAGGAGGTCCTGGCCCAGTTCGGCGAGGAGACCGCCGAGATCGTCGACGGCTTGACCAAGATGTCCAAGCTGGACTTCACCGACCGCACGCTGCTCAACGCCGAGAACGTGCGCAAGCTGCTGGTGGCCATGGGCAAGGACGTGC
>CAZVHQ010000185.1:0-1832 GCA_964627225.1 uncultured Mesoterricola sp. | reverse complement strand
TGCCCTGGCCCATCTCCACCTTGCCCACGAAGCAGCCCACCCGGCCGTCCGCGCCGATGCGCAGGTAGGCGTTGAAGTCCAGGGGATAGCCCGCGGGGCGGGTCGGGACCAGCTGGGGCGCGGCCTCGGCGGCGACCCGGAACAGGATGAACAGCCCGGTGGCGCCGGTGGCCTTGAGAAAATCGCGCCGCTTCACAGGACACCTCCCATCGCCTTGCCGGCAGCTTCCACCGCGGCCACGATGCGCACGTGTGACCCGCACCGGCACAGGTGGCCTTCCAGATGCTCCATGATCTCGGCCCGGGTGGCCCGGGGCTTCTTCTTCAGCAGGGCGTAGGCGCTGAGGATCATGCCGGGAGTGCAGTAGCCGCACTGGAAGGCGTGCAGGTCCTGGAAGGCCTGCTGCACCGGATGCAGCACCCCGCCCCGGGACAGGCCCTCGATGGTCAGCACGGATTTCCCGGCCACCTCCGACAGGGCCGTGGAGCAGGAGAAGGTCGGCTCGCCGTCCACCAGGACCGTGCAGGCGCCACACTGGGCGGCGCCGCAGCCCAGCTTGGTGCCGGTGAGGCCCAGCTGGTACCTGAGCACGTCCACCAGCCTGCGGCCCGGATCCCCCGGCACCTGCACCTGCTTCTCGTTCAAGGTGAATGAGGTGGTCTGGGCCATGGGGAGCCTCCTCTCCCCCTTGCCGGCAACGGGTGGCCTCAGGGAAGGCCGTTGGAGCCAAAAGAACGAGCGGGGGAAACAGTGCAGTCTTCTCCCGCCGGGCGGGCGTGTCAAGGGCGCTGTTGCGTTGTACTTACGCAGGTATAACGGTGCCTTGGCGCGGGGCTTTTCGCCAAAATGATTCATCGCCGGTTGGCGCCAACCTGATTCAATGACCTTCTGGCCGGTGCAGGGACGCGCTGCGCTGGCTGAAGGCGGGGTGAACCCCGCGATGAATTGACCGCCACAAAGGTGCCGCTTCTGCTCAAATGGACGAACAGGTACGCCCATGACCAGCAGCCTCACCCCCCTTCCCCAACTCGCCGCCTGGCAGGCTCTCGAGGCCCACCTGCCGAAAGCCCGCAAGCTGCAGCTGCGCAAGCTGTTCGCCGACGAACCCCGGCGCGGCGAGCTGATGACGGCCGCGGCAGCCGGCATCTATCTTGATTATTCCAAACATCTGGTCGACGCCGAAACGCTCTCCCTGCTGCTGCGGCTGGCGGAGGAATCCGGCCTGCGCGCCCGGATCCTGGCCATGTTCCAGGGCCAGCGGATCAACGTCACGGAACAGCGGGCGGTGCTGCATGTGGCCTTGCGCGCTCCCGCGGGGCAGGTCATCACCCTGGACGGGGTCGATGTGGTGCCCCAGGTCCACGCGGTGCTGGAGCGGATGGCCCGGTTCGCGCGGCAGGTGCGGGCGGGGACCTGGCTGGGGCACACCGGCAGGCCGATCCGCAACATCGTCAACATCGGCATCGGCGGCTCCGACCTGGGCCCGGTCATGGCCTACGAGGCCCTGCGCGACTACAGCCAGCGCGACCTGACCTTCCGCTTCATCTCCAACATCGACGCCACCGATTTCCGGGAAGCCACCCTGGACCTGGAGGCCGAGGAGACGCTGTTCATCGTTTCCTCGAAGACCTTCACCACCCTCGAGACCATGACCAACGCCGGCGCGGCCCGGGACTGGGCCCTGGCCAGGCTGAAGGACCCGGCCGCGGTGGCCCGGCATTTCGTGGCCGTCTCCACCAACGCCGAGGCGGTGGCCAGGTTCGGCATCGATCCGGGCAACATGTTCGAGTTCTGGGACTGGGTCGGCGGCCGCTACTCCATGACCTCGGCCA
>CAZVHQ010000184.1:0-1856 GCA_964627225.1 uncultured Mesoterricola sp. | reverse complement strand
GAGCCGATCTGCAGCAGCGCGTCGGGCCGGGCCTCGAAGACCACCCCCAGCACGCCCAGCGGGCAGGTCACCTGGGTGAGCTCCAGGCCTTCGTCCAGCAGCCGGTGCAGGCGCACCCGGCCCAGCGGATCGGCCAGGGCGGCCACGGCCTCCAGCCCGCGCGCCATCTCCCGCAGCCTGGCGCCGTCCACTTTCAGCCGGCTGGCGCTGGCCGGCGATAGCGCCGGGGCTTTGGCGCAGTCCTCGGCATTGGCCTGGAGCACGGCCTCGGCCCGCTCCATCAGCCGTTCCGCGGCGGCGCGCAGGGCCTGGTCGCGGGCCTGGGCGGGGGCGGCGGCCAACCGGCGGGAGGCGGCGCGGGCCAGCCCGGCCCGGTCCCTGATCGATGGGTCAAGGTGCGGGTTCATGCGCGCTCCAGGAGGACGAACGTGTCGCGGCTGACCAGGACCCGGCCGCTGGCGGGCGCCCGGTTCAGGCTGGGGTCGGCGTCGGCCCGGCCCATGGTGGCAATGCCCCGGGCGAAATCATGGCCGTCCTGGTCGGCGATGGCCACCACGTCGTCCCGTTCGAAGTCGCCTTCGAGCCCCACCACTCCGGCGGCCAGCAGGGAGACCCGGCCGGCCTGGAGCGCCTCCCGGGCGCCCGGATTCACCCGGATCCGGCCCGAAAGCTGCCCGGCATGGGCGATCCAGCGCTTGCGGCCCTTGAGCCGCGGCCCGGGCTCGAACAGCGTGCCCACCTCCTGGCCGCCCAGCACCTGGTCCAGGATTCCGGGATTGGCGCCGTCGGCGATCAGCACCCGGGTGCCGGACCGGGTGGCCACCCGCACCGCCGCCAGCTTGGAGGCCATGCCGCCCCGGCCGCGCTCGCTCTGGCCGTCGGCGCAGCGCTCGATCTCGTCGGTGAGCTCGCCCACCCAGGGAATCAGCCGGGCCTCCGGATTCCGGCGCGGATTGCCGGTGTAGAGCCCCGCCACGTCGGACAGGATCAGCAGGGTGTCCGCCTCCACGCCGCTGGCCACCAGGGCGGAGAGCTTGTCGTTGTCGCCGAACACCGGCGTGGTCCGGAAGCCGTCCGGCGCCTCCAGCTCGGTGGTGGAGACCGTGTCGTTCTCGTTGATCACCGGCACCACCCCGAGCTTGAGCAGGTGCTCGAGGGTGGCGCGCAGGTTCAGGTAGCTCCGGCGGTTGCTGAAGTCGTGCTCGGTGAGCAGCACCTGGGCCGCGACGATCCCGAGCCGGGCGAACCCTTCCTGGTAGATGGCCATGAGCCGGCCTTGGCCCACCGCGGCGCAGGCCTGCTTCCCGGCCAGCAGCTTGGGCGCGTGGTCCAGCCCCAGCTGCTGGGCACCCAGGCCGATGGCCCCCGAAGAGACCAGCAGGATCTCCTTGCCCTGCCGCCCCAGCGTCGCGACCGATTCCAGGATGCCGTACAGCCGGCCCAGGGCGGGCAGCCCGTCGGCGCGCATGATGACGTTGGTGCCCAGTTTCACCACCATTCGCCGGGTCTGGCCGAGGGTGGCACGGGAAGATTCTTTCATCGACTACTCCGGAGGCCCCCGGCCGCGGAACCGCGTGGCTGAGGGCCTTCCAGTGTAGCGGAGCTTCAGGCTTCGATGCGGGAGCCCAGCACCTTCAGGAACTTGGCGATCCAGTCCGGATGGGCCGGCCAGGCCGGGGCGGTGACCAGGTTGCCTTGCACGTAGGCCTGGTCCACCGGAATGGCCTGGAACGCGCCGCCGGCTTCGGTCACTTCGGGGCCCACGGCGGGATAGGCGGTGCAGGCCTTGCCCTGCAGCACCCCGGCGGCGGCCAGGATCTGCGGCCCGTGGCAGATGGCGGCGATGGGCTTGCCGG
>CAZVHQ010000183.1:0-1969 GCA_964627225.1 uncultured Mesoterricola sp. | reverse complement strand
GGCCGGCGAAGGCGCCCATGGGCACCTCCATGAAGATCGGCCGGCGGGTCAGCTCGGTGACCTCCGACGGGGATACGCCCTCCTCCCGGAACAGCCGGGCGATCAGGCTGGGGCAGGTCTTGCCGCCGCAGGCCCCCATGCCGGCGCGGGTGGCGCCCTTCAATTCGTTCATGTCGCGCACCCCGGCGCGGATCCGCTTGCGGATCTCGCCTGCGGTCACCCGCTCGCAGCGGCAGACGATCTCGTCATCCTCCAGCCGCTTGACCGTTTCGGGCATGGCCTCGCCCACCCACGGCTGCTGCACCCGGATGCCGGCGATCTGCTTGGCGATGTCCAGCGGCGCCCGGACCTTCACCAGCACCGCGTGGTCGGCGAACTTGGGCGCCCGGGTCTTGACCACCGGGACATTGCCCAGCACCTGGCCGAGGGTGTCCAGCACGGTCACCGTCTGGCCCACTTCCAGGGTGTTGATCGGGAATTCGTAGGGGATCGAGACCAGCGCCTCGCCCACCTGCTTGCGGTAGTCCACCAGGGTCACCGCCAGCCCCGGGCACACCGCCACGCACTGCTCGCAGGCGATGCAGTCCTGCTCGTTGAAGGTGGGCACGCCCAGGATGTCGCCGCCCTCGATCTGGATCGAGCCCTGCGGGCAGATGCTGGTGCACGGGTTGCAGGGGATCTCCTGGGAGCAGTGGAACACCGGGAACACACCCTTTTCTTCCTCGGGGATCTCCTCGGTGATGGTGGCTCCCGGACGCGACTTCAGCACCGCCGCGGTGCGGTGCCATTCCGGCGGCACCTCGCCCACGTCCCGGCCCAGCGACTTGGCGATCTCCAGCCCGCGGATCTTGCCGGTGAACATGGCCGCGCTGGCCTCGGCGATCTCCTCGGCGTCGCCGGCGGCGAACACCGGCAGGCCGAACTCCTTGGCCTTGAGGTGGAACTCGTTGACCGATTCCAGCCCGACCGCCACCAGCACCGTGTCGCACTTGAAGGTCCGCTCGGTGCCGGGCATCGGCTTCCAGGCCGGGTCCAGCTGGGCGATGGTGACCGATTCGACTTCCTCGGCGCCGTTGGCCGAAAGCACCGTGTGCGAGGTATAGATCGGCACGCCCATGCGCGCCAGCTTGTCCTTGTGCACCTTGTAGCCGCCGCACTCGGGCAGCGCCTCGCACAGGCCCACCACCTCGATGCCCGCCTGCAGGGCGTGGTAGGCGGCGATCAGGCCGACGTTGCCGCCGCCGATGATGAACAGCCGCTCGGTGGGCCGCACCATGTCGCGGTTCACCAGGGTCTGGAAGGCGCCGGCGCCGTAGACGCCCGGCAGGGTGTTGCCCTTGAACACCAGCGACTTTTCCCGGGCGCCGGTGGCCACCAGCAGCACCTGGGGCTGCACCAGGAAGTAGTGGCCGTCGCGCAGCACGCCCACCTTGCGGTCGGAGAACACCGCCAGCGCGTTGCTGTTGTTCCAGATGCGCACGTTCTCGTAGGCGCGCACTTCCTTTTCCAGCTTGGCGCCGATGTCCATGCCGCGGGTGCCGGCGTGGCAGGCGTCGATCGAACCGAAGAACTTGTGGGTCTGCAGGACCAGCTTGCCGCCCAGGCTGGCCTTGTCGTCCACCAGGATCACCCCGACCCCGGCCTTGGCCAGTTCGATGGCCGCCGACAGGCCGGCGGGCCCGCCGCCCAGGATCAGGCATTCGATTTCGATCGTTTCGATGTCGCGGAACTGCACCTGGTTTTCATCCACGTCAGGCAGGGCCGGCTTGCCGTCCAGCGGAGCGACCACCATGCCCTCCTTGACCGGGACCATGCAGGACTTGACCGAAAGCCCGTCGGCGATCACCGAGCACTGGGCGCACTGGCCGTTGGCGCAGAAGATGCCCTGGGGCGCGCCGTCCTTGGCGTGGTGCCCGAACACCCGGATGCCGTTGGCGAACAGGGCGGAGGCGATGGTCTCCCCTTCCCG
>CAZVHQ010000182.1:0-1997 GCA_964627225.1 uncultured Mesoterricola sp. | reverse complement strand
GATCAGCTTCGAGTTCACCGACGAGGGCCTGCGCATCCAGATCCAGGACAAGCTGGCCCAGGTGCTGTTCGATTCCGGCTCGGCCCAGCTCAAGCCGTACACCCTTTCCATCCTCAAGGAGATCGCCCAGGAATTGGGCAAGCTGCCCAACCACATCCTGATCGGCGGCCACACCGATTCCATGATCTACCCGGGCAAGGCCTACACCAACTGGGAGCTGAGCGCGGACCGGGCCAATGCCGCCCGGCGGGTGCTGCAGGCTTCGGGGGTCAAACCCGGCCAGGTGCAGCGGGTGACCGGCTACGCCGACAGCGTGCCGCTGGCCAACCACGATCCCGCCGATCCGCAGAACCGGCGCATCTCCATCGTGGTGCTGAACAGCGCCACCGAAAAGGCCGACGTGGAAAGGCAGAAGCCCAAGCCGCCCAAGGCCGGCGCGCCCAAACCCTGAGAGGGGGTCTCATGCCGCATTCCCACCTTGATCACCTGGTCGTCACCGCCCCCACCCTGGCCGCCGGCGTGGCCTACGTGCAGGCTGCGCTTGGCGTTGCCCCCCAGCCCGGCGGCAGGCACCCGCGCATGGGCACCCACAACTGCCTGCTCAAACTGGGGCCCAGGACCTACCTGGAAGTGATCGCCGTGGACCCCGGGGCCGGCGAGCCCGGGCTGCCGCGCTGGTTCGGCCTCGACCAGGCCCGGGAGCGGCCGCCCCGCCTCGCCACCTGGGTCGCCCGGACCGACGATATCCAGGCTGCGGCCGCCCCGGTCTTCGGCCGGATCGAGCCCATGGAGCGGGGCGCGCTGCGCTGGTCGATCACCCTGCCCGAGCAGGGCGGCATGCCGTTCGACGGCGTCGGCCCGGCCCTGATCCAGTGGCACACCGAGCCCCACCCGGCGGCGACCCTGCCGGAATCCGGCTGCAGCTTGATCGGGCTGGACGGCCGCCATGCCCAGGCGGCGCAGGTGGCCGAACTCCTGCGCGCCATCGGCTTCCGCAATGAATTCAAGGCCGCCTTCCAGCCCGGGGACACCCCCGGGCTGGTCGCGCGCATCCTCACGCCCGGGGGGGTGCGGACCCTGTCATAAGGTCGTCAGCCCTTCCGGCCATCCGCCGTTATACTTGAAAAATCCAGATTGAACCCAAGGAGGTCCGCGGATGATCTACTCGACAGAAGTTGAGCATATGACTTGTGTGGCGAAGGGGCCGAACCACGGACCGGCGCCCATCCCACAGGAAGGGAAATGGGTCCAGGCCAAGGAGATCAAGGATATCTCCGGCCTCACCCACGGCGTGGGCTGGTGCGCGCCGCAGCAGGGCGGCTGCAAGCTGACCCTCAACATCAAGGACGGCATCATCCAGGAAGCCCTGGTGGAGACCGTGGGCTGCTCGGGCATGACCCACTCCGCCGCCATGGCCGCCGAGATCCTCACCGGCAAGACCATCCTGGAAGCCCTGAACACCGACCTGGTCTGTGACGCCATCAACGTGGCCATGCGCGAACTGTTCCTGCAGATCGCCTACGGCCGCAGCCAGACCGCGTTCTCCGAGGGCGGCCTGCCCATCGGGGCCGGGCTGGAGGACCTGGGCAAGGGCTTGCGCAGCACCGTGGGCACGATGTACAGCACCGTCGCCAAGGGCGTGCGCTACCTGGACCTGGCCGAGGGCTACGTCACCCGCATGGCCCTGGACGAGAACAGCGAAGCCATCGGCTATGAGTTCGTCCATCTGGGCAAGATGATGGAATCCATCAGCAAGGGTGTCGAGCCGGCGGAAGCCCTCAAGAAGGCCACATCGACCTATGGCCGCTTCGATGAAGCCGTCCGCGTCATCAACCCCCGGCACGAGTAGGAGAGACCCCCATGGCCCTTTTCGAATCCTATGAACGAAGAATCAAGCAGATCGAGCCCGTGCTGGCCCAGTACGGCCTCGGCTCCCTGGAGGAGGCCCGCACGCTCCTGCAGAACCTCGACGTCGATGTCTACGGCATCGTCAAGGG
>CAZVHQ010000181.1:0-2024 GCA_964627225.1 uncultured Mesoterricola sp. | reverse complement strand
TGGGGCGAGTTGGCGAGCATGAGGCGCGCCAACCAGAATTCGGGTCGCCTCATGCCCGCCAACTCGACGCAGCAACTGACGCACGCCTACTCGGGACACGGCTGAAATGTCCAAACTGCAGGAATGCGGCCTACTTGGCGCTGATCGGCAGGGTGCGCACCAGGCGCTTGCAGGTGTTGCAGAGGATGGTGTAGGTGTCCGGCTGCTCGAAGTGGTACTTGAAGCCCGGGCCCTCCATGGGGGTCTGGTCTGCCTTTTCCAGCCTGCCGAAGTGGTACTCGGCGATGCGGACGCTCTGGGGGGCGGTGAGGTCAGCGCCGCAGTTGGGACATGAGATGGCAGCCATGCTTGCTCCTGAGTAAGGGGATGAATTCTACTTGATGAAAAGGTACCAGATGCCGAAAACCAGGAGGCCGAGAAAAAGCAATCCGGCCACGAGCCGCAGGATGACCCTTCCGATTCTATAGGCAAGCCAGAGCAGAAGCACCAGGCATGCGCCGCCGATCACCATCTGGAAGGGCGTGAGGGGCGGGCCGGAGACCCGGGTCACCGACAGAACTTCCGTCCCATGGGTATGAACGGAAGGTGTCGCCTGGGTCTTCATCCTCGATCTCCAATCATATCTGCGGCCGGCCACCTCCCCAGGGGGATCTCCTTGACAAGGCGCGGGATCTCCTAGTGTATCCCGGCTGCGGCGCAGTGCGGCGGATGCTGGTACCATGGATTTCCCCTTCAACCGGAATCGACCCCGGGTATTTGTCCGACGCTGTAAGCTGGAATCCATCGCCCATGCTCATCGATTATTCAGCCATCACTCATCCGGGCCTGGTCCGCAAGAACAACGAGGATGCCTACCTGGTCAGTGCCCTGGACGGTGAGGAACCGCTGGTGAACGGGCTGCGCCCGCATTCGCCGATCCGCCAGAACGGCATCCTGGCGGCCGTGGCCGACGGCATGGGCGGCGCCGCCTCGGGCGAAATCGCCTCCCGGGAAGGGCTGGCTTCCCTGGCGGTGAACCTGTTCGGCCACTGGGGCCGGTTTCCCGCCGCCAAGGCGGTGGAGGGCGATCTCCTGCGCGCCTTGACCCTGGCGGCCGAGGCCGCCTCCAGAGCGGTGGCGCGCTACGCGGACGTCGAGCGGGCCTCGCGCGGGATGGGCTCCACCCTCACTGCCGCCGTCATCTGGAACGGCTACGCGTACATCGCCCAGGTGGGTGATAGCCGGGCCTACCTGTTCCGGGCCGGGCGGATGGTCCTGCTCACCGAGGACCAGACCCTGGTGCGCGAACTGATCAACCAGGGCAGCCTCACCCCCGAGCAGGCCCGGGTGCATCCGCAGCGCAGCGTGATCACCCAGGCGCTGGGCGGCCCGGAGCCGATCCGCGTGGTCCTGGGCAAGGCCACCCTGCGCCGGGGCGACCGCCTGCTGCTGTGCTCGGACGGGCTGCCCGGCGAGCTCGCCGACGAGCGACTGGAACAGATCCTCGCCATGGGCCTGCCCGGAGAGGAGACCCTGGACCGGATGCTGCAAGAGGCCCTGGCCAGGGGCGGCCGGGACAACATCACAGCGCTGTTGCTGGAACTGGCCGATCCGGCCTTTCCCGTGCCGCTGGCCTTTGAACCGATCCGGGTGGTGGAACCGGCGGCGCCGGCGCCGCTGCAGCCTCATCGCCTGCTGGCCCGGCTTGGACGCATCCTCGGGAGAAAATCATGAGTCTATTGCAAGGCACGCTTTCGCTCCGGCGCTTCCTGGTGCTGGGCCCGGTCCCCACCGAGGCCGATCTTCTGGAAGGGCTCCGCCAGGACGCCTTCCGGCCGTTCGAGGACGGGCTCGAGGAAGAACGGCTGGGCTGGTGCGATTGGCGCAACCTGCTGATCTGCCCGCCCGAAGGGGACTGGGTGAGCCAGGAGCGGTTCGCCATCTTCGGCCTGCGCCTGGATACCCGCAAGGTGCCCGCCGCCCTGCTCAAGGCCCAGGTGGACCTGAAGCTGCAGAGCCTGCAGAAGGAGAAGGACCTGGCCTTC
>CAZVHQ010000180.1:0-2046 GCA_964627225.1 uncultured Mesoterricola sp. | reverse complement strand
AAAACGACCCTGACGAAAATCGGGGACACGGATCAATACGTAGACGGGCTCCTAGCGCTGTTGGGCCAGCAGGTCGCTCAGGGCCTCGCGCAGCTTCTTGAGGTCGAAGGGCTTGCCCAGGTGCGGCACCTGGACCCGCTCCAGGAAGGCCCGGGTTTCCGGCTCGAACGAATCGCCGGTGGTGAACAGGATCCGGTTGGCCATCTCCGGCTGGTTCTCCTGGATCCAATCGAACAGCTGGATGCCGGTGAGCCCGGGCATGCGGATATCCGAAACGATGAAATCGAACCTGCCGGCCTGGAGCTTCTGGATGGCCTCGCTGCCCATGGCGCAGGGCGTGACCTGGCAGCCCCAGGAGCCGATGGCGTCCACCAGGCACTCCAGCAGGAAGGCCTCGTCGTCGACCACCATGACCCGCTTGCCTTGCAGCATCGTTGAGGAATTGGCAACCTGGGCCTCGGACATGGGCAACTCCACCAGAAACGCATTCCCCAGACCTCCCTGACTGCGCACGGAAATCCGGCCCCCGTGGGCCTGGGCAACGCTAGCGATCACACTCAGGCCGAGGGATTCCGCATCCCTGGCGTGGGCCACGTCGAAACTCCGTTTGGCCTCGGCCTCGTTGAGGGCGCGGCCGGTGTTCTGGCAGACCAGCTGCAGGGTCTGCCCGTTCTGCCGGGTGCCGATCCGCAGACGCTTGGCGGCGGAGGCCGCCGACGCATACAGGCCGCTGCGCAGGAGGCAGACGATGCCCTCCCGGACCATGGTGATGTCCAGGCCGCAGTCCCGCAGATTCGGGTCGAGGGTGAATTCCAGCGACACCCCGGCCGCCGCGGCTTCCGCCTCCACCCGCTTGGCCGCTTCCTGCAACAGGGTGTTGAGGTTGGCCTGTTCCAGGCGCGGCAGGCTTGGGTAGAGCACCATCATCAAGGGCCGCAGCAGGGTCTGGGCGTTCTCCACCGATTGCAGCAGCTTGCCGATCCGCCCGGCCTGGCCGGCGTCCACCGCCTCCTCCAGGAGCATGCTCTTCTGCAGCAGGATGGGGGTGAGCCGGTTGGCGATATCGTTGAACATCTGCGGCATGACCCGGGCGACACCGGCCTTGTTCTCCACCTCGCTGAGCCTGCGCTGCAGCCGTTCCTGGGTGCCCAGGTCGCGGATCAGGGCCGAATAGGCCAGCACCCGTTCGTCGCTGCCGCGGATCGGCGCGTAGGTGATGCTGGCGGGGAATTCCGTGCCGTCCTTCTTGAGCCGGGAGGTGGCGACGTCCCGGATGGTCTGGCCCTTGCTGACCTGGGCGATGGCCTGTTCCAGTTCCCCGGCCCGGGCCGGCGGCGTGAGCTGATGGAAGGTGCGGCCGACGATCTCCGCCCTGGGGTAGCCGAAGATCTGCTCGGCGGCGGCGTTCCAGGTGAGGATCCGGCCGTCGGCGCTGAACGAGATGATGGCCTCGCCCACGCTCTGGATCAGCCCCTCCAGGTAGCGCCGGGTCTTCAGGTTGTCCTGGTTGGCCCGCTCCAGCTGGGAATAGATCTGGCGCAGTTCCTCGTTCTTCTTCTCCAGCTCTTCCTTGACCGTCTTCAGTTCGGAATAGAGCCGTGCCGTCTCCATGTTGGACTTGAGCGCGTCCTCGAGCAGGTCCTGGGCATCCGCCACCTTGCCGGGCACCAGATCGGCCACGCTGACGTTCTGCCGGAGCACCACCGACTCCGGTTGCGGGCGCTCCTCGCTGGGCGGGGGCAGTTCCTGCATGCTCGCCCGCACATTGGATTCGATCAGGTTCAGCATCTCATCGAAATCTTTGATCTTTTTGTCCAGATGGTACTTGCGGAAGGTCGTGCCGACCGTTTCGCGGGTGATGGCCAGGAAGGTGTCCAGCACCCCTTCGCCGCGGCTGGCCACCGACTCGAAATAGGGCACCGACCGGAAATTCAGGCGCCGGTTCATTACGCCCACCGGCATGGCGTCCGGGAGGTCCCGCTTGTTGTACTGGATGACGAAAGGGATCTGCTTGATGTTCAGACGGTTGGCATTGAGGTTGTGGTA
>CAZVHQ010000179.1:0-2057 GCA_964627225.1 uncultured Mesoterricola sp. | reverse complement strand
TGTCCACCATGACCACCCCTTCCTGGAAGAACTCGTCCCGCTGCCAGGTCCCGTCAGGATGCGCGAGGCCGGAACCGCCGTCAAAGGTGAGCCAGCTCTCCGCTCCCACCCGGGCGGCAAAGGCGATGGGGATTCCATGCTTGGCGGTGTGGCCCTGCAGCAGGCGCCGGCGCAAGGCCAGTTTGCTCGGGGCGGCCCAGGGGGCTTGGCACCCGGGCGGCAGGTAGCTGCCCAGATGGCCCGGGCTGGCGGACGCGTTCAGGATCAGGGTCGCGCCCCGTCCCGCCAGTTCGGCGATGGGATCGAAGGGGTAGCGGATCGGGCCGGGGCAGAAGTCCGCATTGGCCCACATGTCCTCGCAGATGGAGAGGCCGATCCGCTCTCCCTTGAACTCCACCACCGGCTGTTCGGAGCGGTCGGCCTCGAAGTAGCGGCTTTCATCGAACACGTCGTACATCGGCAGGATCCGCTTGTGGACCACTGCCCGCACCGCGCCCCGCTCGCACCACCACAATTCGTTCCAGAGCCGGCCCGAGGGCGCCGGGCTGCAGGTGCCCAGGACCAGGGGAACCGGTCCGCTCAGGGCCGACAGCCTCCGGGTTTCGGCGCCGACTCTGCGACGCAGGGCGCCTTCCCACAGGCGGTCCTCGGCCAGGTAGCCCACCACCGCCAGCTCCGGCGTGATCACCAGATCGGCGCCCAGGCTGAGCGCCTCGTGGTAGGCGGCTTCAATGGCCTGCCCGTTGGCTTCGGGGTCGGCGATCCGGGAGTTGAGCTGGAGCAGGGCGATGCGCATCATTCAATCCTATTCGGGATCCTCGGGCCAGGGCGAGGGGTCGCCGATGCCCCACTTGCGTTGGTACCAGACCTGGTCCAGGCTGAGCCCGTGCGCAGGCGCGGTGATGCCCGCCTCGCGGCGGTCCCGGGCGGCCAGGATATCGGGCAGGTCCTGGGCGCGGTAGCGTCCCTTCCCCACCTCCACCAGGGTTCCGGTCATGATCCGCACCATGTGCATGAGGAAGCGGTTGCCCTCGAACACCAGGTCGAGCGCCGCGCCATCCCCTTCCAGGCCGATCCGGTACACCGTCCGGTGCGGCGAAAGGGCCGCGCATTCACTGTGGCGGAAGCTGGAAAAATCGTGGGCGCCCACCAGGTGGCCGGCGGCCGCGGCCATGGCGGCCCGGTCCAGCGGCTCGACCCCGAATACGTGCCACCGGCGCAGGTGCTGGAACGGATCCGCGGCGGGACCCTCCTGGAGCCGGTAGACGTAGCGCTTGGCCACCGCGTGGGCCCGCGGGAAGAAGCCTTCCGGCGCCGGCTGCGCCTCCATCGCCCGCACATCCCAGGGCAGATGGGCATTGATGGCCGCCAGCAGGCGGTAGCTGTCCCATTCCCGGCTCAGCTTGACCAGCACGCCCTGCGCCCTGGCATGCACCCCCGCGTCGGTGCGGCCCGTGCCCGCGGGCATGGGCGCGGCGGGATCGAAGGACTGCAGCGCCTTCCAGAGGTCGCCCTGGACGCTGCGCAGGCTGGTCTGGATCTGCCAGCCGTAGAAATCGGTGCCGACGTAGGCCACGCGCAGGAAATAGGGGTTCGCCATGCGCCCATTCTACTCGCTGGCCGCCTGGAAGCGTCGCCCGGGAGCCCGATGGGCGGCACCATTGGGATTCCCGGCAGGGGCTTGGCTGGAATCTATAGGAGACAATGGTTTCAACAATTCCACTGGACGCGAGGGGCGATTGGCAGCCGATCCGGATGCAGGTGGCTGACCTAAAAGTGCCAGGGTAGCCATTCTCCCTAAAAAAAAAATCGGAAACCCTTGACGCCTATACATCCCAGGCCTAACCTGCAGGTAGTTAAGTTGAAGTCTAGAATCCATACGGGTTTCGGAGCGATATTCTCTTAAAGCTGAGTGTCGGTGGGAGTCCCCAAATCATGGCCCACCGTTTTCATTCCACCGGGGATTCAATTCCCCTTTTCGGAGGTTTCCATGAACAAAGCGGAACTGATCAGCGCCATCGCTGAGAAGTCTGACATCAACAAGTCCAAGGCCGCCG
>CAZVHQ010000178.1:0-2151 GCA_964627225.1 uncultured Mesoterricola sp. | reverse complement strand
GAGAACCTGATCGCGGCCCTGGTGCGCAAGGGGGTGAAGCAGCTCACCTGCGCCTCCAACAACGCCGGCGTGGACGACTGGGGCCTGGGGCTGATGCTCAGGAACCGGCAGATCCGCAAGATGATCGCCTCCTACGTGGGCGATAACGCCGAGTTCGAGCGGCAGTACCTGGGCGGGGAACTCGAGGTGGAGTTCGTGCCCCAGGGCACCCTGGCCGAGCGCATGCGGGCTGGGGGCGCCGGCATCCCCGCGTTCTTCACCCCGGCCGGCTACGGCACCCTGGTGGCCGAGGGCAAGGAGGTCCGCGCCTTCGACGGGCGGCCCTGCCTGATGGAACGGGCGCTGCTGGGCGACTTCTCGCTGGTGGCGGCCTGGAAGGCCGACCGGATGGGCAACCTGGTGTTCCGCAAGACCGCGCGGAACTTCAACCCGGTCGCCGCCGGCGCCGGCAAGGTCTGCATCGCCGAGGTGGAGGAGCTGGTGGAGCCGGGTGAGCTGGACCCGGACCAGATCCACACGCCCGGCGTCTTCGTGCACCGCGTCGTGGTGGCGCCCCGGCAGAAGCGCATCGAGAAGCGCACCGTCGCATAGGAGCCTGTTGGCCATGCTCACCCGGGACCAGATCGTGCTGCGCGCGGCCCAGGAACTGCGCGACGGCTACTACGTCAACCTCGGCATCGGCATGCCCACCCTGGTGGCCAACGCCATCCCGCCCGGGATGGAAGTGGTGCTGCAGTCGGAGAACGGCATCCTGGGCCTGGGGCCGTTTCCCCGGGAGGACCAGGTGGACGCCGACCTGATCAACGCCGGCAAGCAGACCGTGACGGCGCGGCCCGGCGCGGCCTTCTTTTCATCGGCCGATTCGTTCGCCATGATCCGTTCCGGCAAGATCGACCTGGCGATCCTCGGCGCCATGCAGGTCTCCGAGCGGGGCGACCTGGCCAACTGGGTGATCCCGGGCGCCATGGTCAAGGGCATGGGCGGCGCCATGGACCTGGCGGCCGGCAGCCGGCGGCTGGTGGTGACCATGGAGCACGTCTCCCGCAAGGGCGAGCCCAAGGTGCGCATGGCCTGCTCCCTGCCGCTCACCGGTGTGGCCTGCGTGCACCGGATCATCACCGACTACGCGGTGATCGACGTCACCCCGGAGGGCCTCGAACTGGTGGAGCGCGCCCCCGGCGTGAGCGCGGCGGAAATCCAGGCACGCACCGAACCGCGCTTGATCTGCCGCGGTCCGGTGCCGGAGATGAGGTTCGGTCAAACGCCCAGGTAGGCCCGGCGCACCATGTCGTTGGCCTTGAGGTTCTGGCCGGTGTCGGTGAGCACGATGTGGCCGGTCTGCAGCACGTAGCCGCGGTCGGCAACGGACAGCGCCATCAGGGCGTTCTGCTCCACCAGCAGGATGGTGGTGCCGCGGGCATTGAGTTCCTTGATGATCTCGAAGATCTGGTCCACCAGCACCGGCGCCAGGCCCATGGACGGCTCGTCCATGAGCAGGATCTTGGGATTGGACATGAGGCCCCGGGCGGTGGCGAGCATCTGCTGCTCGCCGCCGGACAAGGTCCCGCCCTTCTGCTGGGCCCGCTCCTTCAGCCTGGGGAACAGGCTGAAGGCGTTGTCGATGTTCTTCTCGATCTGCTCCCCGTCGTCCAGGATGTAGGCGCCCATCTCCAGGTTCTCGGTGACGGTGAGGCCGGGGAAGATGCCCCGGCCTTCGGGCACCATGCTCAGGCCGTGCCTGGCCACGATGTGGGCCGGGAGGTGGCTGATCTCGTGGTCTTCCAGCAGCACCTTGCCCTTGCGGGGGTGCAGCAGGCCCGAGATGGAGCGCAGGGTGGTGGTCTTGCCGGCGCCGTTGGCGCCGATCAGGGCGACGATCTCGCCCTGCTCGACCCGCAGGGAGATGCCCATCAGGGCGTGGATGTTGCCGTAGTAGGAGTGGACGTCTTGCAGTTCAAGAACGCTCATGGCTGTCTCCTCACGCCGACTGGCCGGCGGCGGTGGCGCCCTTGCCGAGGTAGGCTTCGATGACCTGGGTGTTCGACGCGATGTCCTGGGGCGTGCCTTCGGCGATCTGCTCGCCGTGGTCCATCACGTAGATGTGCTCGGAAATGTTCATGACCACTTTCATGTCGTGCTCGATCAGCAGGA
>CAZVHQ010000177.1:0-2173 GCA_964627225.1 uncultured Mesoterricola sp. | reverse complement strand
ACGTCCAGGGCGACGACGAGTCGATCAACAGTGGACTTGGCGGTGGTCATGGCTGAACTCCCAGACAGTCATTCTGTCAGATCCTTCAATTCGCGCCATGGCTCACCCCATTCCAACGCCCTGGAACAGGCCGGTCAGGGCGCCCCAGACCAGCTGGGACCAGTAGTGCAGCCCCCGGCGCGCGGGCTTCACGGAATAGTTCGCGTGCAGCCGGTCCCTCAGCATGGGGTAGTTGCCGTCCGGGTCGAGGATGGCCATGGTCACCGGGCTGTCGAACTCGTAGGTGATCCACCGGTCCTGGCCGTCCCAGGTGAGCCGTTGCTCGGTGCGGTTCTCCAGCCGCACCCAGAGCGTGATGGGCAGCCGCAGCCCGCCCTTGCGCAGCAGGGTCACCGAGCCGCGCCGGCCCGGCGAAGCCGGCTGGGGCGCGGCGAACACCGGCCCGCCGGGGCCCTCCATCCAGCCGCCTTCCAGCACCTCCCGGACGCCGACCTGCTGGATCACCACGTCCAGGGTGTCGGAGCCGGCGATGAAGTCACGCCAGAAACCGGCCAGGTTGCGGCCGGTGACCCGCTCCGCGATCCGCTGGAAATCGCGCCCGGTGGGGTGCCGGAAGGCCATCTCCCGGGTGTATTCCTCCATGACCCGGTTCATCACCGGCCGGCCCAGCATGGCCTCCATCTGGTCCAGCACCAGGGGCGCCTTGAACCGGGCGGCGGCGATGCCGGATTGCAGGTCGCGGGTCTGGTATCCGGGCCGGGCCAGCGGGTCCACTGACGGGTCCCGCCAGTAGCCGGCCAGCGCCGGGGCGTCGGTGCCCACCTGGAAGCGGCGGCTGCTGAACAGGTTCTGGAAGGCGCGTTCCGTGGCCTTCTGGGAGAACCAGGTGGCGAAGCCCTCGTCGAGCCAGGGCTCCTCCGCGTCGTCAGCGGCCAGCACGCCGTAGAACCACTGGTGGCCGACTTCATGGATGGTGGCCTGCTCCGGCAGGATGCGCTGGCTCAGGGGATCGAATGGCCGGCTGGCGGCGGTGACCAGGGTCGGGTACTCCATGCGGTCCGCGCCTTCAGCCCCTTCGGGCACATCGACGATGGTGAGCACCGGGTAGGGGTAGGGGAAGAACCATTCGCTGGCATGCTTCAGCGCCACCTGGACAGCCAGCCGCTGGCGGTCGAAGCTGCCGGTGTTGGCCGGCTGGAAGAAGCAGAACACCTGCACGCCCCGGTAGTCGAAGGCCCGGTAGCCCCAGCTGGCCTTGGGCATGACCGCCCAGGCGAAGTCGTGCACGTCCTCCGCGTGCAGCTTCCAGATGACATTGGCCGGGCGCTTGGGATCCGGGGTGATGTCCTCGGGGGTCTTGAAGTTGGTGAGGGTGCCGGTGTGGGCCAGGAGCAGGGCGTTGGGCAGGGACAGGTCCACGTCGTAGGTGCCGAAGTCGGCGTAGAACCCGGCGCCCGGGTGGTAGGCGCGGCAGTTCCAGCCGTCCCCCTCGTAGACCCCGGCCTTGGGGAACCACTGGGCCGCCATCAGGAAGTCCCGGCTCCAGCCGGACCGGGTGTGGACCAGGGGGAAGCGGCTCTCCCAGGAAATTTCCAGGCGGATGGTCTCGCCCGGGCCCACCGTCCGCGGCAGCCGGAGCCAGTAGACCGTTTCGTCCTCGCCGTAGTGCCCGTCCAGCTGGTGATTCTCCATGTGCGCCGAAAGCAGCCGGCAGTAGCCCCAATGCCTTACGTCCCCGGCCTCCCAGCCGCCCGGCCTGGGCCCCAGGACGCCGCCCTTCTCCTTGAAGAACAGGCTTTGGGGCCCCCTGAAGGCATTGAGGTAGAGATGCAGCGGCAGTTCCGCCGTAGGCGCCGTGCCGGGATTGCGCCAGGTGAGCGTTTCCTGCCCGGCCAGCACCTTCTCCTTCCAGTCCAGCGTCGCCTCGATCTTGTAGTTGGCGATGCGCGGAGAGCGCGCCCGGTCGAACCACCGGTCCGGCGTCCAGGCCTTCAGCCCCGCCGGCCCGAGCAGCAACCCCATGATCATCAACCAACGCCACATGCCAACCCCAAATCGCCTTCGAGATTAGCGCGTTTGCTGTATTCGGGCTTTGCAAAGCATCGGGAGCCTGTTACCATTAACTTTCCGGCGCGGGGTGGAGCAGTCCGGTAGCTCGTTGGGCTCATAACCC
>CAZVHQ010000176.1:0-2197 GCA_964627225.1 uncultured Mesoterricola sp. | reverse complement strand
GGCCACCACCGGCATCATCACCAGGATCACCATGCCGCCGGGGCTGAGGATCCAGCCGCTGAGCGAGGCGGTGTAGCCGAGCAGGGTCTGCAGGAAGATCGGCAGCAGCGCCAGCGAGCCGTAGAGCACGAAGCCCAGCACGAACAGCATCACCGTGGACACGGCGAAATTGCGGTCCTTCAGCAGGCGCAGGTCGATGATCGGGTGGTCCTTCTTCAGCAGGTAGAACACCACCCCCACCAGACAGACCACGGCGACGATGGCGCTGGTGATGATGAGGTTGGAGCCGAACCAGTCCCGGCGCTGGCCTTCGTCCAGGACGATCTCCAGCGCGGCCAGGCCCAGGGTGAGCACCCCGATGCCCAGGTAGTCGACGCGGAAGCCTTCCTTGAGCGAGACCCGCTTGAGGGTGGGCGGATCGAACACCATGCGGTAGGTGAGCAGCAGGGACAGGATGCCCACCGGGATGTTGATCAGGAAGATCCAGTGCCAGCTGTAGTTGTCGGTGATCCAGCCGCCCAGCACCGGGCCGACGATGGGGGCCAGCACTACGCCCATGCCGTAGAACGCCATGGCCGCGCCGCGTTTCTGGTGCGGGAAGGTCTCGATCAGGATGGCCTGGGAGGTGGGCTGCAGCGCGCCGCCGCCGACGCCCTGCATGACCCGGAAGAAGATCAGCCAGGGCAGGCTGGGGGCCAGGCCGCAGAGCATGCTGGACAGGGTGAAGATGCCCACGCAGGTCATGTAGAAGCGCTTGCGCCCGAACAGGCTGGACAGGTAGCCGCCCAGGGGCAGCACCACCGCGTTGGCCACCAGGTACGACGTGAGCACCCAGGTGGCCTCGTCCACCGTGGCCGAGAGGTTGCCGGCGATGTGCGGCAGCGCCACGTTGGCCACGCTGGTGTCGAGCACCTCCATGAAGGTGGCGAGCATCACCACCATGGCGATGAGCCACGGGTTGATGACCCTGTGGTGGGTCTTGGATTGCATGGTGCGCCTTTCTGTCTACTTGGTGAAAATGGTGGCGTCGACGTTCATGCCGGGGCGCAGCACCACTTTCTGGGCGTCATCCGAATCGAGCTTGATCTTCACGGGGATGCGCTGCACCACTTTGACGAAGTTGCCCACGGCGTTCTCCGGCGGCAGCAGGCTGAGGCGCGAGCCGGTGGAGCCGGCCACGGAATCGACGGTGCCCTTCAGCACCTGGCTGTTCATGTCGATGGTCACTTCGGCCGGCTGGCCGGGGTGCACCTTGGTCAGCTGGGTCTCCTTGAAGTTGGCGGTGACCCAGGTCTGGTGCAGCGGCACCAGGGTGAGCAGGCCCTGGCCCGGCTGGATGATCTGGCCGAGTTCGACGAACTTGCGGGTGACCACGCCGTCCACCGGGGCGGTGATCCGGGTATAGCTCAGCTGCAGCTTGAGGGCGTCCAGATTGGCCTTGGCCGCCTCCACCCCGGCGTTGGCCTGGCCGACCTTGGCCACCTGGGAGCCGACGTTGGCCTTGCGGATGTCGGCCTCCTGGCGCGCCGAGGCCAGGCGGCGCTGGGCGGCCTTCCACTCGCTTTCGGCCACCTCGGCCTGGGTGCGGTAGTGGTCGAACTCCTGGGCGGAGATCTCCTGGCGGTCGGCCAGCGGCTTGGCCCGCTTGAGATCGGCCTGGGCCTTGTCCAGGGTGGATTTGCGGGCGTCCAGGTTGGCTTCGGCCACCTGCAGGTCGGAGCTCTTGGCCTGTTCCAGGGAGACCTTGGCCTTGTCGTCATCGGCCCTGGCGCCCTGCACCTGGGCCAGGGCCTGGTCCAGGGCGGCCGCGGCCTGGTCGACCTTGCTCTGCAGATCGCGCGGATCCAGCTGCACCAGGAGATCGCCGGCCTTGACCGGCTGGTTGTCGTCCACCAGGATCTGCTCGACGCTGCCATAGACCTTGCAGGAGACCGGCACCAGGTGCCCATCCACCTGGGCGTCGTCGGTGCTGACCCGGTCCTTGTAGTGGAAGTACATCACGCCCCCGCCCACCACCAGGGCGGCCAGCAGGACGAAGAGGGCGATCCGGCGGCGGCCGCTGGGTGCTTCGGCGGCATCGACGGGGGTCTGGGGGGTCTGGGGGGTTTCGGCATTCTCGGACATCACGGGCTCCATCAGCGTACGAAAAGGGGTTCCAACTGGCCCATGGCCCGGGCCAGGTCCGCGCGGGACTGGT
>CAZVHQ010000175.1:0-2316 GCA_964627225.1 uncultured Mesoterricola sp. | reverse complement strand
CCAAGGACCGTGGTTATAACCCTGGTTTACCCACACGATTCAGCGAGGAGCCCTCCTTCCCCACCGGTTTGAACATGAGTTGCTGCTTGATTGGCTCCAGGACCAGGCGGTGCAAAGGAATGCCCCGAAAGCGCCCTCTCTGCTCCAACTCCTGAAGGAACTTGCGGAACTCATTCAGCGGCACCACGAGACGGTGGACACGGCTTACGCGACGTGGCTGAAGCAAAGGTGAAGGCCATCATTCGCCCACCAAGGGCTGCGGAAGCTCCAGGCTGAACTCCGCCCACTGCCCCGGCTCGCTCCGGGCGTCCATGCGCCCCCCGTGCAGGTGCACGATCCGCCAGGCGGTATAGAGCCCCAGGCCGGTGCCCTTGCGCGCCCTCAGTTCCGGCGCCTGCAGCCGGCTGAACTTGCGGAAAAGGCGCGGGCGCTCCTCGGCGTCGAAGCCGGGGCCCTGGTTCCAGACGGTCACCGCCACCTGGTCCGCCTGCCGCTCCACCCCGACCCGGACGACGCCTCCGGTACGGCCGTATTTCACCGCGTTGCCCAGCAGGTTGACCAGCACGATCCGGAGCAGGTCCGGGTCGCACTGCACCTCCAGGCCCTCGGGGCAGGACCGCTCAAGGATCATGCCCCGGTCCTGGAACTGGGGCAGGATCAGCTCCACCGCCGGCGCCACCACCTCCTCCAGGAAACCTGCGAGACGGGGCCTCAGGGCCAGGTGGCCGCCCTCCATGCGGGCCAGGTCCAGGTACTCCCGGATCAGTTCCAGCAGGTAGCCGCCCTTGCCCATGAGCCGCCCCAGCTTCTGGCGCTGCTGGGCGGTGACCGGGCCCAGGTAGCCGTCGGCCAGCATCCGGGCGTCGGTGATCATGGAGGCGATGGGGTTCTTCAGTTCGTGGCTGACGAAGGCCAGCACTTCGGTGTAGGCCTGGTTGGCGGCCTGGAGCTGTTCGATGCGCCAGACCTTCTCCACCGCCTGGGCCAGCCGCTCGGCGATGGCCATCCACAGTTGCATGTGGTAGGGGGTGTAGGCCCGCGCCTCCCGGCTGCTAAGGAAGATCACCCCGAACTTTCGTTCGTTCACCGTGAGCGGGCAGGTGAGGGAGCTGCGCACCCCCTCCCGGACCAGGAGCTGGCTGGAGCGGCTGCGGGGGTTCTGCTCCAGGTAGCGGGGCAGGTCGTAGATGATCCGGGAACAGCTGCCGTCGATGACCCGCCGCAGGGAACTGCTGGCCAGGTCCTCGGCGTAGCCGCCGCGCAGGAGCAGGGGCTGGTAGAGGGCCACGCTGTCCTGGGCGACGATGCGGCGGCCCTCGTCTGCCAGGAAGGCCAGGCCGATGCGGTCGCAGGGGCACAACTCCCGGATGGGCTCGAACAGGAATTCCAGCAGTTCGGCCAGGGAAGCCTCCCCGGCGACCTTCAGGTTGACCAGATCCAGGATGCGCTTCTCCTCGGGGGTGAACGCGCGCGCGCCACCCCCGGTCCCCGTGGGGGCGATATAGTGCATGAGCGGGCGGGACTCGGGAAAAGGGCTTCTCGCGGGGGAGGACATCCCCATGATGGATCGGTCCTCCCCGCTCCCGGCTTCCATTTCAGATTCCAGGGAGCTGTCTATTCAATGTACCGCCCCCGCTCGATGTAGTGGGTGTGCAACAGCTTGTGGCTCAGGTGACCGCAGGGCCCCTCGGTCAGGAATTCCTGGTAGAGCTTCAGCACATCGGGGTTCTCATGGGACTTGCGGATGGGGTAGGCGGAATCCTCGGCATAGATGGCCTGGGCCCGGGCCTGACGGATCTCCCTGGAGGTGGGAATGGGCTGGCCGCCCCCGCCGATGCAGCCGCCGGGGCAGCCCATGAACTCGATGAAGTGGCACTGGCTGAATGGACCGCCCTGCTTGATGTCCTCCATCACCCGCTTGGCGTTGGCCGTGCCGTGGGCGACCGCGACCTTGAGGATGGCTCCGTCGAGGAAGCCCCAGTCGGGGAACAGGGGGGCCAGGAGGGCGGGCACCGGGCCCACTTTGGGAACCTTGAGATCCAGGAGCTTCACCCCGTCGAAACCGCGCACCGGCTTGATGTCCGCGTGCTGGAACAGGTCCTCCACCTTGATCCCAACCACCAGCTCGATCACCGTGCGCAGGGCCGCTTCCATGACCCCGCCGGTGGCGCCGAAGATCACCCCGGAACCGGTGGCGGTGCCGAACGGCGCGTCGAAATCCGATCTGGGCAGCCTGGGCAGATCCAGGCCGGCCTCGAAGATCATCTTGGCCAGCTCCCGGGTAGTGAGCCCGTAGTCCACGTCCTTGAAGCCGGA
>CAZVHQ010000174.1:0-2348 GCA_964627225.1 uncultured Mesoterricola sp. | reverse complement strand
TCCGCCAGCCCGTCCATGGCCAGGAACTCGCAGGGCATGGGCACGATCACCTCGTCGGCGGCGGTGAGCGCGTTGAGGGTGATCATGCCCAGGCTGGGCGGCGGATCGATGAGGATGAAGTCGTAGTTCCCCAGGACCGGCGCCAGGGCGCGCTTCAGCACCTTCAGCTCGGGCAGCTCGAACAGCTCGAACTCCAGCTGGGCCAGGTCCTTCCCGGCGGGAATCATCTGCAGCATGGGCACTTCGGTGGTGAGGATGAGGGCCTGGGCCGGGGCCCCCTTCATGAGCGCGAAGGCGCCGGCCCGGTGATCCGGCTTGGCGAAGCCCAGGCCGGTGGTGCTGTGCCCCTGCGGGTCGAAATCCACCAGCAGGACCAGCTTCTCCATCATGGCGAGCGACGCGGCCAGGTTGATGGCCGTGGTGGTCTTGCCCACCCCGCCCTTCTGGTTGGCCAGCGCGATGATCCTTGCGGTCATGTCGTAACCCCGGGGAGCCTATCGGGCAAAGATTCACTTCTAGGCAATGGCGATCCTCAGCTGTGGAACATGGCAAAGTCTATCAGGTTCCACGGTCGATGGGTTCCGGCCATCATCGTGCCGGTGGCGATGATGGCCGAAACCCATGGTTTCGATTTTAATGTTTGTTGCTGGGATCGCGGAAGGTGTAGATGGTTTCGCCGGGCTTGGCGAGGCCCTGCTGGCGGGCGAGGGCTTCGTACAGTTCCGGATCCTTGGCGGACAGACGGCGCACCTCCTGGTTGAGCTCCAGGTTGGACCGGCGCATCCGTTGCAGCAGGACCAGCTGTTCGGCCAGGTCAGCCTGGCGTTTGTGCAAGCTGGGCAGGCCGTCGGGGGTGAGCAGCAGGATGCAGGCCGAAGCCAGCCCTGAAAGCACCAGCACGGCCCAAAGGGTACTGGATTTCAGGAGCCAGGCCGTGGTCATGCGGCTAGCGATCGAGCCAGGACCCGAAGGCTTCGCGTCCGGCATAGCGGGCCGCGGCGCCCAGTTCCCATTCGATCTGGAGCAGGCGGTTGTACTTGGCCACCCGGTCGGTGCGGCAGGGCGCGCCGCTCTTGATCTCACCGGAGCCGGTGGCGACGGCCAGGTCGGCGATGAAGGTGTCCTCGGTCTCGCCGCTGCGGTGGCTGATGACGGTGTGGTAGCCGGCCTTGTGGGCCATGTCCACGACCTTGAGGGTCTCGGTGACGGTGCCGATCTGGTTGAGCTTGACCAGCACGGCGTTGGCCACGTGGTCATGGATGCCCTTGGCCAGGATGGCCGGGTTGGTGACGAAGATGTCGTCGCCCACCAGCTGGATCCTGCGGGTCAGCTTTTCGGTCATGAGGCCCCAGTTGGTCCAGTCGCTTTCCTCGAACCCGTCCTCGATGGTGAGGATCGGATGGCGATCCACCAGGCCGGCGTAGTAGTCGACCAGCTGGGGGCCGGTCTTCTTTTCGCCGTCGATGAGGTACTTGCCGTCCTTGTAGAACTCGTTGGAGGCGGAGTCGATGCCCAGGTAGATGTCCTTGCCGGGCTTGTAGCCGGCCTTGGTGATGGCCTGCTCGATGAGGTTGAGGGCCTCCTCGTTGCTGCCCAGGTCGGGGGCGAAACCGCCCTCGTCGCCCACGCCGGTGGCGAGCTTGTGGGCCTTGAGCACGCCCTTCAGGGCGTGGTAGACCTCGGAACCCCAGCGGAGGCACTCGGCGAAACTGGGAGCGCCCACGGGCAGGATCATGAACTCCTGGATATCCACGTTGTTGTCGGCGTGGGCCCCGCCGTTGAGGATGTTCATCATGGGGACCGGCAGCATCCGGGCGGCGGTGCCGCCGAGATAGCGGTAGAGCGGTTGTCCGCAGGCCTTGGCGGCGGCGTCAGCGATCGCCATGGAGGCCCCGAGCAGGGCGTTGGCCCCGAGCCGGCCCTTGTTGTCCGTGCCGTCCAGATCGATGAGCAGGTCGTCGAGCTCCGATTGCTGGAACGGATCCATGCCCTGGAGGGCATCGTGGATCTCGGTGTTGAGGGTCTGGACTGCGCCCAGCACCCCCTTGCCCTGGTAGCGTTTCTTGTCCCCGTCGCGCAGCTCGAGGGCTTCGCGGCTGCCGGTGGATGCCCCGGACGGGACCATCGCCTGACCGATGGTTCCGTCATTCAGCGTGACTCGGGCCAGGACCGTGGGATTGCCACGGCTGTCCAGGATTTCAAGGCCGGAAATTTGTTCGATCAACTTCATGGTTGCTTCCAGACACGCTGAGGGGCAGGTGGTTAAGGGAAAGCTACTTTTTCGCGACGGCCTTCTTGACCGGAGCCTTCTTGGCGACGGCCTTCTTCACGGGGGCCTTTTTCGCGAC
>CAZVHQ010000173.1:0-2374 GCA_964627225.1 uncultured Mesoterricola sp. | reverse complement strand
GCAGGCCGGTCCAGGCGTGCCATTCCTCGGCCAGGTCCAGCACCAGCAGCCCCTCGCGCCGGGCCCGCATGGCCACGTCGCCGATCAGCAGGGCGGCGTCGCAGCGGTCCAGCATGGCGGTCTGGTCCGGGGCCATGTCCACCACTTCCGGGTGCACGCCGAACCGTTCCCGGAGCAGGATCTGCGACAGCACCACGGAGGTGCGCGAGGAGGTGTCCAGCGCCAGGGTGCGGATCTCCTCGGGCGGGACCTTGGACAGCACCACCACCGAACGCACCCGCTTGGGCGAGGCGATGCAGAGTCCCGGGACGATCCTGAGCCCGGGAATCCTCAGGTACTCGATGGAACTGATCAGCCCGGCATCCACCTGGCCGTCCTTAAGCCGGTCGGCGCAAATGGAGGGCACCTGGAATTTCAGGTGGAAGTGTTCGAATCCCAAGCCATGCTTGAAGCCGTAATTCAAGGGCGCGGCATTGAGATAATCGATGATGGATATGCGGAAGGAATGGTCGCTGGACATTTTCCCAGTCTAGACCCGGCGGAAAGTGACTTGGGACATTCTAGACTCAGGCATGGCCGCACCGCTGAACCCTCCAACCTGGACAACCATTGAATGGCTCATGACTGAGGTCGCCCAGGCGCCCGGCCGGTTCCGCACCGTGGCCGCCATGGCGGCAGCGCTGGGGATCGAAGTCCCGGCCCTGGAGGGGCTGTTCCTGACCCATGCGCACCGGGACGCCGCGGCTTGGCTCCAGGCGGCCCGGGTCAAGGTCGCCGGCGCGCTGCTGCTGTCCGGGTCGGCAGGGACGGTGGGCGAGGTCTGCGGCTTTCCGAGCCTCGAAGCGTTCGCGGCCGGGTTCCAAAGGGCCACGGGCCTGACCCCGGCCGGCTACCAGGCCCTGGGACTGAGCGCGGCGTTCACCCTGGCGCTGCCCCCGGACTACCGGGTGGAGGACATGCTGGCCTACCACGGCCGGGATCCGCTGAGCCTGTCGGAGCGGGTGGCGGGGGCCGCGCTGGCCAAGGGCGTGCTGGTGGAGGGCAGGGGGGCCGTGCTGGAAATGGCCTTCGAAGGCGCCGCGGTGCACTGCCGGGTGCTGGCGCGGTCCGCGCCCGGCCCGCGGGCCATGGCCCAGGCCCACCGGCGGGCGGTGCGGATGCTGGGGCTGGGGACGGACCCGGCGGCCTTCGAGCGCTCCGTGGCCGGGCTGGCCCTGGGCCGGCTGGTGGCGCCCCGCCTGGGCCTGCGCATCCCGCTTACGGCCGATGTGTGGGAGAGCCTGGTGTGGGCCATCCTGGGCCAGCAGGTGAACCTCGCCTTCGCCTACAGCCTGCGCCGCCGGCTGACCGAGCTGTGCGGCTCGGACGCGGGCCAGGGCCTGCGGGTGCATCCCACCCCCGCGGCGGTGGCGGCCCTGGAGCCCGAGCAGCTCAAGCCGCTGCAGTTTTCCCGGAGCAAGGCCGAGTACGTCATCGGCCTGGCCCGGAAGGTGGCGTCGGGAGAGCTGCCGCTGGAAGACCTGCCGGAGGGCGCGGCCACCTCGGCCGCCCTGCGCCTCGCGGCCGAGCGCGGCATCGGCCCCTGGACCGCGCACTACGTGCTGATGCGCGGCTGCGGCTTCGGCGACTGCGTGCCGCTGGGCGACGCCGGCCTCACCCTGGCGCTGCAGCGCCATCACCAGCTGGACCACCGCCCCACGGTCAAGGAGACCGCCGCGCTGATGGCGCCCTTCGCCCCGCATCGCAGCCTGGCCACCTTCCATCTGTGGGCCAGCCTGAAAGGAGTGCCCGCGTGAGACCCTGGTTGCAGGTTATGGAGAGTCCCCTCGGCGCCATCACCCTGGCCGCGGACCTGAGCGGCACGCTGGTGTACCTGGGTTTCGGCGAGCGCGACCCCAGGCACCGGCTGCTGGAGGCGCTGGACCCGGAGGCCGCCGGCCTGGCGCTGGAGGCGGGCCCCCTGGAACCGGTCCGGCGCCAGCTGGAGGCCTACTTCCAGGGCACGCTGCGCGCCTTCGACCTGCCCGTCGCCCCCCGCGGCACGCCGTTCCAGTTGCGGGTCTGGGCCGAACTACGGCGCATCCCTTACGGCGCGACCATCAGCTACGGGGAACTGGCCCGCCGCCTGGGCGACCCCAAGCTGACCCGGGCCGTGGGCGCGGCCAACGGGGCCAACCCCATCTCCATCATCATCCCCTGCCACCGGGTGATCGGCGCGGACGGCAGCCTCACCGGGTACGGAGGCGGGCTGGAGGTAAAGCGGGAGCTTCTGGCTTTGGAACGCGGTTCTCAGGCGCCGGCGTTCACGGTCAGGCCCTTGCCACTTCCTGGTTGAACTGCTCGATCAATTGGTCGAAGGCCGCGGCCTCCTCGG
>CAZVHQ010000172.1:0-2497 GCA_964627225.1 uncultured Mesoterricola sp. | reverse complement strand
TGGTCGTGGACCTGGGCAGCTTGGTCGGCGGTAAGACCAAGAGCCTCCACCGCCTTGCCGAACGCCGAGCGAACCAGGTCCTCACCATCCATCAAAGACTCCGGCTTGGCCCGCGCCACCTCCAGCACAGCGCTGGTCCTCAGGTTCGGGCCCGCATGGGCCAGCCTCTCTTTCCAAAACTTCGTTCAATGCGTTCCTACCCTCGTGGGTGAGGGGTATCGTGGCAGGCGGCAGGGCCTTTCGACGTCGGGGCTTCGGGAAGTAGGCATTGCCGTGGGTCTTGATGGCGTGGCCAAGCAAGGTTTTTGTGCACGCTTGGCACAAGTCTAGGCTTAGTTCCTCCCCATCCCCGAACACCGAGTTATACCCGCCCCTGTGCCGCCACGACAGCCACTCCTGGGCTTCTTCTTTGCTTTCCTCATACGTCCCACAGGCATCACATACCCAGCCGACAGGGACTTCCTGGGGGACCTTCTTCCGCATCGTCTTGATCATGCCCATCCCCCGTAGGCGCACTCCAGGTGACGGCGGACACTGACGAGCTCTCCGGGATCGGAAATCGTCAGCTCAAGGGGTGTGATCCCTCCGAACAGGGGGCTGGTGTTGCACCGCCGCAGCCATGCGCCATGGTCCCCAGGGAAGGTCGTTTCCAGCTCCTTATAGACGCCCAGGACATGGCTGACGCGCTCCAAGGTGGTGTCTCCCACGGCCACGTCCTTGCCCACCTGGGCGACCTCTTGCAGTGCGAGGTAGGTGGCTTCCGGAAGCCGCAAGATCCCTGCCTGTTCGGTGAGAGTCCAGCCTAGCTCCCGGGCGATGTTGGCGAAAATTCTGAGGGCCCCACCGCCCATTCGCTCGGGAGTGATTTCGTGCTGCCCACTGTCACGCTCCCGCGCCAGGACTTCATCCACGGGGTTCCTGCCGTCGGGGGTGCGAATCTGGAGCGGCTTCGGCAGGTTCGGGAATTTGCCGGACCAACTCGGGGCGATTTTGCGTAAAGCCTCGACAAGGGCGGCTCGGTGCTTGGGGTCAGGGACCTTCGGTGTCATCGTCATCCTCACTGAATTTGGTGCGGCACGAATCGCAGAGGGTCGCGAATTTATTGTTTCTTCCTGGGGCACCGCAGCCCTCGCAGGTGCCTGATGCGGCTTCTTCCGCGATCATGATCAGACTGGAAACCTCTTCGCTGCTATGGGTCGTGTAGACGCGGAGACCCCCGAATTTTTCCTTGATCTGAGTGATGACTACTCGATGGGATCCGAGGGCATCCAACCGCTCGCAAAGCTCGGTGATGATTCCCTTCCAGCCCTCTCCGACGGCAAAGTTTAATTCATCAATCCCCTTGAAGAGTCTGGGGAAGCGTGTCTTGAGGTCGCTTATCCAAGGAGGCTCAGTCCACTTCACGGTTCCATCCTTCGAAGATGTGGCGGTGAAGAGAGCAAGCGCCGCTGATCACGAACATGGGATCCCCATTTGCATTTTTCACGCCGCGCATGTCCTCATTATCCGCAACGGGACAGCTACACCCCTTTTCCCGGGCCTCCTTGGAACCGGGGGCCAACCCCCCCGTGCCAACAATGGTGAGACAGAAATTCTTCACTCGTCTCAGCTATGGTGGGCATGGAAGGAATGGAAATGTCGAAGGTCGTCAATCTAGGAAACGGCGAGGTGTCATTGCCTCGGCCAAAGCGCCGGTTCTTCAGCGTCGAGTTCAAATCGAAGTTCCTGGCCGAGGCCGATGCCTGCAAAGGCACCGGACAAGTGGCCGCCCTACTTCGTCGAGAAGGGCTGTATTCCTCGGCTCTCACGGAATGGCGCCGCGCCCGTGCGGCAGGCCTTCTGGGGGCCTTGGAGCCAGGCAAGCCCGGGCCGAAGCCCCATGGGATCAATCCCCTGGTGGCCGAGAACAAGCAGCTTCAGAAGGAAAAGCGAGCGCTTGAACGCAGACTGAGGCGGGCCGAGCTGCTCCTGGAAATCCAAAAAAAAGCTTCGGAGTTGATGGGGATCGAGCTTGACCAGCAACTCCAGGACGACGAGAGCGAACAGCGTCAGCCCGAGAAATGGCTGAGATCCATGGAGTCCTTGCCGCTTGTGATGCTCTGGGCGTGTCCCGGGCCACCTTCTATCGGGCGCGAAAGCCCCCGGGACCCAAGGCCGCCCGCCCGACGCCCAAACGGGCCCTTTCCGAAGAGGAACGCCAAGCCGTGCTTGCCGTCTGCCACCGCGAGGAATTCGTGGACCGGCCGCCAGCCACCATCCACGCCACCCTGGCCGACCGTGGAACCTACCTCTGTTCGGTCCGGACCATGTACCGCATCCTTGACGCGGCCCAGGAGGTCAAGGAGCGGCGCAAGCAGGCCACTCATCCGGTGTACGTGAAGCCGGAGCTGTGCGCCCAGGCCCCGAATCAGGTCTGGAGCTGGGACATCACCGATCTAAAGGGCCCGGTGCGCGGGTCGCGCTACAAGCTCTACGTGACCATCGACCTGTTCAGCCG
>CAZVHQ010000171.1:0-2511 GCA_964627225.1 uncultured Mesoterricola sp. | reverse complement strand
GTCGGAAGGGGCATGGCTTCCACGCCGCTGCCCATGGGATACCGTTCGGTGCCGGGGTAGACCGCCACGCGGCGTGCCGGTTCCAGGTCTGCGCAGGCGGCGTGGAAGCCCCGCTCCAGTTTCGGCGCCAGGCTGCGCTTGACCTCGATGGCCCAGAGGCTCCCGTCCGGCCAGGACAGCAGCAGATCGATTTCCGCGCCTCCGGCGGTGCGGAAGAAAAAGGGCTCCGCCTGGTCCGGGGCGGCGGCGATCAGGTTCTCGATGACCATGCCTTCCCAGCTCGGCCCGAGGATGGGGTGGGACAGCAGGGTCTCCCGGTCCGGCACACCCGCCAGGGCATGCACCAGGCCGCTGTCGCGCACGTAGATCCGGGGTGCCTTCACCAGCCGTTTGCCCAGGTTGGCGTGCCAGGGGGGGAGGCGGCGTACCAGGAGCAGGTCCACCAGCAGGTCCAGGTAGCTGTTGATGGTCTTGACGTCCAGGCCGAGGTTGCGGGCGAGCAGGGCGCTGTTCAACATCCCTCCCTGGTTGTGGGCCAGCATGGCCCAGAGCCGGCGCAGGGTTTCGGCCGGAAGGCGGGGACCGAACTGGGGAATGTCCCGTTCCAGGTAGGTGCGGATGAAATCCTGCCGCCAGTGCAGACTGGTGGCATCGTCCCTGGCCAGCAGACTCTCCGGGAAGCCGCCCCGCAGCCACAGCTCGTCCAGGGGTAGGGCAAGGGCCTCCAGGGCGTCCAAAGGGGCGAGCTCCAGATAGGCGATGCGTCCTGCCAGGGTCTCCCCCGATTGCCGGAGCAGATCCAGGGAGGCGGAGCCCAGCAGCAGGTACTGTCCCGCCTTCCGTCCCCCCCTGCGCGACCGGTCGATGAGGCCCCGCAGGATCGGGAACAGCCCGGGGGCGCGGTGGATTTCATCCAGGATCACCAGCCGGTCCAGGTGGGCCGACAGATACGCCTCCGGCTCCGCGAGCTTGACCCGGTCCGATTCGGATTCAAGGTCCAGGTAGACGGCGTCGCGCGGCACTCCCACGGTCAGGGCCAGGGTCGTCTTGCCGGACTGCCGTGGGCCGAGGAGCCCCACGGCGGGCATGGCGTCCAGTCGTGCAAGAAGGGTGGAGGTCAGCCTTCGGTCGATCATCTATGCAAATATGGGATCATGATGGCAGATTTGCAAGGATACCAAATAGGATTCTAAAAATTAGATGCTTAAATTTTCTACACCGTTCCCTTGCCAGCCAGCTCCCACGCGAGCATTGCGTTTGTCCCTCTGGTCAAGCCCTTCTCTGCCATGACCGTGAGGATCCCGAGCAGAGTAGCTACCTGCCCGATGATCGGTTTGAGGCTTTTAAACCCACTTCCTCCTGTTTCCCCTGCTGTTCTCCGGGGCGCAGGCGGCCCGCGCGGAAGTCCCCCGGGAAGAGGCTCTGGACCTCCTGCGGCAAGCGGAGCTCATGGAGGCCACCGATCCCCATGAGTCATCCCCCCCGACATCGTGGAGACGGCCTTGCTGGCCTACACCTGAAAGGTCGCCGACAGCGCGAAGGAACTGTACGAGGCGTTCGACGGTGGCCTGCTGGACCGGAACCTGGAGGCGGAACCGGTGCCGGACCTCAACGAGGCCACGTACCACCAGCGCCTGCCGGGTTTCCTGGCCCGCCTGGAGGCCCCCGGGAACCCGTCGATCCCCGTGAATGAAATGGCCTGGTTCATCTTGGGCTACGAGATGTTCGGAGCGCAGATCCCGCCCCTGGTATTGCTGGCCGATTTGGTTGAACGTCCCGGCCTGAGGGCCCCCCCCTGCCGGTGACTGGAACGGGCCGACCCTGGGGGATCGCCTCCGGGCCAAGGGGATCTATCCGTTCAAGTTCATCCTGGCGCAGAAGGCGCAGGACAAATTCGACCTGGTGCTCCGGGCTTCCACCCAATGGTCCAAAGGGCTGCTCATCCGGTTTGGGCCGCTGCTTGAGCTGCACAGTCAGGGGTCCCACCTTGATGACCCGACTGGGACCATCGGTCAGGAACACGGCTTTGACCGGGACCTGTTCGGAGAGCCGCAGCAGGTTGGCGGCCATGGCCTCCGCCGGTTGGATGGTGGCGCCATCCTTGCGAGCCAAGGCCTTGGCGATGGCTTCGGCCGTTGGCAGGAGCTCGCCCAGGAGCGGGTGGGTGCGTGGAACGTCGTAAAGTCCCCGGCCAAGGTGCCGGAGGGTGCCGTCCCCGCGCCAGCCGCAACAAGGTCATGCCCATGCTATAGGGTGAACCAAGGTCCAGGAAATCGAACGGCGTGAAGACCCGGCCCGCCTCAGTCCGCGACTGCCGGGAGATGCGCCGGGCGATTTGCCGGGCCACGCTGTCCTTTCTCGGCGCCTTGCGGGCGGGCGGGTTCGGGATGCGCTTGAGCTGCGAGCCGGTGGGGGTGGCCATACGAAAATGGTGGGTTGGTTCTGTTAAAAAAGAAGGGATAGAGTCCCAGGGAGTGGTGTAAGAACCGGGTAGGCAGACAGGTGGCCACC
>CAZVHQ010000170.1:0-2517 GCA_964627225.1 uncultured Mesoterricola sp. | reverse complement strand
TGCGGGTTTTCGGTGAGTCGGCGCCCTGATGGGGCCTAACGATAAATAGGCGACAAGCGCGCGACCGAACATTTTTGACGCTCCAAGCGTTAGGGGAGGTGATTGGTGTTTCCGACGGGGTTTGGATATGCGATATTTGGCGTCGTGTTGATTAATAAAGTATTTACATAATTGTTGATAATTTTGTGGTTAGGAACGGGGCTTGGGATCGAGGAGGGTGGGGAGGCTTTGGTTTGCGGCCTTTTGGGGTGACGCATAACCCGAGATGGGCCAGGAATGGGCGGCGAGGATGGGAGGGAGAAGGGGCAAATGCGGACGGGGAAATCGAACTGCTTGGCTCTACGCTCCGCTGCTGGCTCTCGTCCGAAATGCGGGTCTGATCTGGCTGCCTGGGGTGGGCGCTCAGGATGTTGACGGGAGAGTTTTTGGCGATATTATAACGAATATTTTGGATTGGACCCTTCACTGGGCACCGTTGCTTTTCATTTGCGCTTTTGGCTTTTTCCTGGTGCATCATGAGCCACTTTAGTAGGGATGGTCTTCCGAATGGAGCGGAGCCGGCGGGGCAGGAGGTTGCGCAACCGCCTCGCCTGCTGGACCGGGTTCGGGCGGCGGTTCGGCTGAGGCATTACAGTCTGAGAACGGAAGAAGCTTATCTGGACTGGGTTAAACGTTTCATTTATTTTCACGACAAGAAGCATCCGGCCGAAATGGGGCTTCTGGAGGTTGAGGCGTTCTTGTCTCATCTTGCCTTGGAGCGCCATGTGGCGGCGGCGACTCAGAATCAGGCCAAGTCTGCTTTGCTGTTTCTCTACAAGCACGTGCTCGACATGAGCTTGCCCTGGCTGGCGGGGGTTGTTCAGGCCAAACCATCCCAGCGGCTTCCGGTGGTCTTGTCCACGGGGGAGGTGCGCAGGCTTTTGGAACAGATGAGCGGTGTGACGGAAATTGTCGCCCGCCTGCTCTTTGGGACGGGGGTGCGGCTCATGGAAGGGCTGCGTCTGAGGGTCAAGGATATCGATTTTGAACGGAAGGAGGTGATGGTCCGGGCCGGCAAGGGCGCCAAGGACCGGGTGACCATGTTGCCCGAATCGCTGGAGGCTCCCCTCAAAAGCCACCTGAACAGGGTTCGGGAGATCCACGGGAGGGATTTGCGTGAGGGTTTCGGTGAGGTGTTCCTGCCCGACGCTCTGGCCGAAAAATACCCGAGCGCCGCGCGAACCTGGGGCTGGCAATGGATCTTTCCTTCCGCCACGAGGTCGGTCGATCCGAGGTCGGGGGTGGTGAGGCGCCATCACATGCATGCCGAATCCATCCAGCGGGCGGTGCGGACCGCAGCCCGTTCAGCCGACCTGGTGAAGCCGGTCACGCCCCATGTGTTGAGGCACAGCTTCGCCACTCAACTGTTGTACGCCGGCTACGATATCCGGACGGTCCAGGAGTTGCTGGGGCACAAGGATGTGGAGACGACCATGATCTATACCCATGTGCTGAATCGGGGCGGCCGCGGCGTCGCCAGTCCGCTGGACCTGATCTGAGGCCGGCTCACAACCCGGTCAAGGGAATCCTCCGTCCCCGGCCGAACGCCCAGGGGCTCACTTTGAGCGAGAACGGCAATTGCCGGCGCTTGAACTCCGAATGGCGCAGCAGGTTGAAGATTCGCGGCAGGGCTGCCTGGGCCTGGGCCAGGTCGGGGCCATCCAGAAGGCAGGTCAGGTCGGCGAGGATGGTCTCTTCTTCGCGCCGGGCCTCCAGCAGGGTGCCGAGGATGGCGTCGAGTTGGCTGTAGGGAATCAGGCTGGTCTCGTCGGTCTGGTTGGGGCGCAGTTCGGCGGTGGGCCGCCGATCGAGGATGCCCTGGGGGATGGCGGCACCCAGTTCCCGGGCCAGGGCGAACACCCGGGCCTTGAGGCAGTCGCCCAGGATGCCGAAGGCGCCGATGCCGTCGCCGTACAGCGTGAAATAGCCGGTGGCGGCTTCGCTCTTGTTGCCAGTGTTCAGCACGGCCACCCGGGTGGTGCCGAGCAATCGGTGCACGGCGGGTTCGGAGGTGGCGGCCATGAGCAGCATGCCCCGGCAGCGGCTCTGGAAATTCTCGTCGGTGAGGCCGAAGCTGCGCTCCGGGAAGGCCGCCGCCAGGGACTGGACGGCGCCGGCGAAGGGGAGTTCGGCATCCAGCTGGAGGAACGGGATGGACAGCAGGCTGGCCTGCTCCCGCGCCAGGGCGAGGCTCTTGTCGCTGGTGAAGCGGGTGGGCAGGGCTACGCCCAGGACCCGCTCGGGGCCGAGGTTCTCAGCGGCCATGGCGGCCACCACGGAGCTGTCGATGCCGCCGGACAGGCCCACCACCACGGCTTCCAGGCCCTGCTTGCTGAGGTTTTCCCGCAGGCCCATGCCCAGGGCCTTGCGCAGCCAGAAGGGCTCGGCCGGGTCGACCGGCCAGGGCGCGCCGCCGCCCCGGGTGTCCACCATGACCACCCCTTCCTGGAAGAACTCGTCCCGCTGCCAGGTCCCGTC
>CAZVHQ010000169.1:0-2551 GCA_964627225.1 uncultured Mesoterricola sp. | reverse complement strand
GGAGAAAATCCATGAACCCTCCATAAAAGGCCTGTTTACAGGCAGTTTACTTGTGTGAAAGATCTTTTCTTGCCCTAGGGTACTCCCGGTTCCCCCTCCGTCAAGGGAATAGAATGCCTAAAGCACGCCCGGTCCCTGACGGGCATTCCGGGAATTTTCTTGATCTTCCATGTGGGGACGGGTTAATTGAGGAACAGCCATGGATTGGTTCGAGCGGGATTTCGATCTGCCCGCCTACTTTGAGATCTACCGGGACAAGGAGGCCGAAGCCGCCACCGAAGGTCCCGCGCTGGCCGGCCTGCTGGGCCTGGCCCGGGGCAGCCTGGTGCTTGACCTCCCCTGCGGCTGGGGGCGCCTGCGTCCGGCCCTGGCGGCGGCCGGCTACCGGGTGATCGGCGGAGACCTGAGCAGGATGAACCTCGACCGGCACCGGCGGGACTTCCCGGGCCCCTGCGCCCGCCTGGACCTGCGCCGGCTGCCGTTCCGGGACCGGTCGGCCGATGCCATCCTGTGCGCCTACACCAGCTGGGGCTATTTTGCCAGCGACGAGGAGAACCAGCTCCAGCTGGATGAGTTCACCCGGGTGCTGAAGCCGGGCGGCGTCCTGGTGCTGGACCTGGTGGGGCGGGAGCACTGCTTCCGGGCCCTGGAGCAGGTGCAGAACCGGTGGTACGACGTGGGCGGGCGCTACCGCGAGCGGGTCAGGCCGAGCCCCGACGGCCGGCGCATCCTCACCGAGCGGATCTGTGGCGGCACCCGCTTCCGCCATGACATCTGGATCCCCACCGACGCCGAGGCGCGCGCCGCCCTGGCCGCCGCGGGGCTCTGCCTGGACCAGGCCTTCGGCGACGTGGCCGGAGGCCCCTGGAGCGCCGCCGCGCGCCGCTGGGTCTACCGGGCCATCAAGCCTTGACCTTGCGCACCCGCAGGGCGAAGGCCGCGAACCCCAGGCCCAGGATCACCAGCGCCGGGCGGATGCCCAGGCCCTGCACCAGGGCGCTGCCCAGCAGGGGGCCCGCCATCATGCCCAGGGCGTAGGCGATGTTCAGGATGCCGAACACCGAGCCGTAGCTGTTGCTGCCCATGCGCTCCACCGCGTCCGCCATGGCCGGGCTGGCGGGAGACATGATCAGCGTGTTGACGATCCCGACGCAGGCCATGGCGGCCACCACCCAGCCGGTGCCCGGCATGAAGGCCGGAAGCGGAATGAACACGGTGGCCAGCAGAAGCCCGGTCGCCAGGATGCGCGTCCGGCCCACCCGGTCGGACAGCGCGCCCATGAGGGGCGAGCTGATCATGTGGGTGACGGCGGCCGCGCCGAAGCAAAGGCCGATGGCCGTGGGCGCCATCTTCAGGGCGCGGTCGAAGTGCAGCGGCAGGGTGGATTCCAGCAGGGCCAGCAGGCCCGCGCCCATGGCCATGGCCCCGGCGAACACGCGGATCGTGGCGTTCTTCAACAGGTCGGCGAAACCCATCCGGGTATCGCGCAGCGCGGGCACGTCCTTGAGCAGCGTGATCCGTGCCGCCGCGTCCACCAGGGCCAGGGTTGCGGCCGCCAGGAACGGCGCCCGCAGGCCGAAATGCTGGGATAGCCAGCCCGACAGGGTCGGCCCGATCAGCACCCCCAGGTTGGCGAAGGCGAACACCGTGCCCATGGCGCGGCCCCGGCCCTCCCGGGGGAAGTGGTCCGACAACAGCGCCATGCCGGCGGTCCAGGTGGTGGTGGCCGACAGGCCCTGGAGCACCCTGGCGAGGATCAGCATGGGATAGGAGCGGGCGAAGGCGAACAGCAGGGTGGTGGCGAACAGCCCCAGCAGCCCGGCCAGCAGGGGCACCCGCCGGCCGATGCGATCCGCCAGCCGGCCCAGCGGGTAGGTCCCCACCAGCAGGGCCGCCCCGTAGCTGCCGAACAGGATGCCCAGCCCCAGCTGGTCGAGCCCGTACAGCCGGGCGTACGCCGGCAGCAGCGGCACGAGCAGATAATAAAGCAGCGTGTCGGTGAACAAGGCCAGTGCAACAACGACGAGCGCTGAATTCCGAGGTTTCACTGGACCATCCTAGCAAAAGCAAGGCCCCCTCGCGGGAGCCTTGGTGAACCGGTAAGCCGGGTTCTGTCGTGGGACGTCATTCCTCTAGGATGCCTATCACCAGTCACCTCAAGCGACCTACCCGCTGGCTCGATCGGGCCGATCCTCACCGCTTGCGCGGCACGCCAGCCTATTTGGTCTTGCTCCGTGGGGGGTTTACCTTGCCCGTCCTGTTGCCAGTCCGGCGGTGGGCTCTTACCCCACCGTTTCACCCTTGCCTGATCCCCGTTGCCGGGGCCATCGGCGGTCTGTTCTCTGCTGCACTTTCCGTCGGGTCACCCCGCCCAGGAATTACCTGGCCCACTGCCCTGCGGAGCCCGGACTTTCCTCTGCGGGTTAACGCAGCGACGCCCTGGTCCACACTTAATAGGGTACACGAAAAGCCCCCCGACCGAGCCGGGGGGCTTTGGATTTTTAACGTCGCGGCGACCTACTTTTCCACCTATGTGCAAGGAAGTATCATC
>CAZVHQ010000168.1:0-2600 GCA_964627225.1 uncultured Mesoterricola sp. | reverse complement strand
TCCCAGATCTGATGGCATTCCTCGCAGGTGGAGACCGGATCACCGCAGGGGAAACCCTCGACCCCGATGCCCTCGCAGCGCGGGTTCTTGACATAGAAGAGCAGACCTTCCAGCACCTCGCTCATCCGGTCGCGCAGTTTGCTTTCGGGCAGGCCGCGCAGGCCCTGGATGAGGCTCCATTCGGAGGGGCTCAGGACCGCTGTGATGGTGGGCTCAGGCATCGACCGCTCCTTGACAGCCCCAGTATAAGCCCTTGGCGGCATCCGGGCGCGGATTCCCGGCTACCCTGAAACCCAGTGACCCCGAAGGGAGGAGCCGTGAAAGCAGTCATTCAGCGGGTGAAGCGGGCCTCGGTGCGGGCCGGGGAGCGCAGCCACGGGATCGGCCCCGGCGTGCTGGTGCTGGCGGCCCTGGAAACCGGCGACGGCGAGGAGCAGTGCCACTGGGCCGCGGCCAAGATCGCCACCCTGCGGATCTTCGAGGATGCCCAAGGGCGCATGAACCGCGGCCTGGACGAAGTGGGCGGCGAGGTCCTGGCGGTCTCCCAGTTCACCCTGGCCGGCAGCATCGCCAAGGGCCGCCGGCCGTCCTTCGACCAGGCCATGGCGCCGGAACTGGCCCGGCCCCTGTTCGAACATTTCATCAGCTGCCTGAAGGCCGAAGGCTGCAGGGTGCAGACCGGCTTCTTCCAGGAAATGATGGAAGTGGAACTGGTCAACGACGGTCCAGTGACCTTCATCCTGGAACGTTAATTACTTATCGGGCAGCACCATCATGACCGCCCGGAACCGGGCCAGGCCGTCGGCCCGGGTCCTGCCCTGGGGCAGGTGCAGCACCGCGGTGATCTGGCCGTTGTTGCCGGTCGCCCAGATGGAATTCGCCCCGGGGACCGACGGCACCGGCGCGCTGCCGATCTGGACCCACCAGACGCTCTTCCGGTAGTTGTACTGCTTGAAGCTGAGCAGGTGGCGCCTGGCGGCGCGCAGGAGCTCGTCCTGGGCCGGGTCGATGAGCCAGCGCAGCATGCCTTCCGGACTGGTGCGCAGGAGGTCCCCCATGCCCACCCAGGACCCGTCGATGGCCGGCAGTTCCTCCCCGGGAGGCAGCCGCTTGCCCAGGAAGGGGCCAAAGGTGTCCTCCAGCCGCGCCCGCGCCGCCCCTTCGCCGTAGTCGCGCAGCCACCACTGCACCGACGCCTGGCCCCAGGCCAGGAAGGCCAGATCGCAGTCCTCCGCCAGGGCCTTGCTCAGGTCCACCCGGCCGTGCCCCTTGGGCAGCCAGCAGTGGCTGTCCTTGAAGGTGCCGGTGCAGTTGAACATCACGTTCATCGCGCCCCACTCGGAACCCTCCAGCTTGAGCCAGACCAGCTTGGCCAGGCTGCCCATGGGCAGCTCGGTGGCCGCGTCGCCGAACAGGTAGACCTGCCCGTCGGGTCCGGCCAAGGCCAGGCTTTCGCCGGGCAGCAAGGGCGCCACCGGCGTCTTGGCCGGCGGCGGCGCGGCCGAGAGGGCGCAAAAGGACACCAACAGGAGGGCTTTGAGCATCGACATGATCGGATTCCGCATGGGGTTGGGGGCGATAAGCCATTTGCTCACAATAGCCTTATGGGTGGGTGAATGCCATAATGGAGCCATGGGAAAACGCCGAATCATCACGAATCTTCGCGGGGCCGTAAGCCCCGATCCCCGCACTCCGTGGGCGGTGGATTTCATCCCGGACGCCGCCATCGCCCTTGAAGGCACGCGGATCCAATGGCTGGGCGCACGCACCGGCCTGCCCGGCGAATGGCGCGACGCCGAGCAGGTGGACGGCGGCGGCCGCTGGGCCTCTCCCGGCTTCGTGGATCCCCACACCCACCTGCTGTTCGGCGGCGACCGCAGCCAGGAATTCAACCGCCGGCTGCACGGCGTGAGCTATGCCGAAATCGCCGGCGAAGGCGGCGGGATCCGGGAGACCATGCGCGCCACCCGGGCCGCCAGCGTGGCGGAACTGGTGGCCATCGGCGAAGCGCGCCTGGCCAAGTACCGGCGCAAGGGCGTGGTCCACCTGGAAGTCAAGACCGGCTACGGCCTGGAACTGGAAGCGGAAAGCCGGCTGCTGGAGGCCTACGCCCAGCTCCGGGCGCGCGGCTGGAGCCTGGACGTGACCCTGATGCCCGCCCACGACCTGCCCCAGGAGTTCAGCGGCGACCCGGACCGCTACATCCGCACCGTGGCCGAGGACTGGCAGCCGGAACTGGTGCGGCGCCACCCGGGCGTGGCGAGCTTCTGCGACGTGTTCGTGGAGAAGGGCGTGTTCACCCCCGAGCATGGCCGGGCCATCCTCGAATCGGGCAAGGCGCTGGGCCTGAAACCCCGGATCCACGCCGACGAGTTCTGCCACACCGGCGGAGCGGAGCTGGCCGCCGAACTGGGCGCCGCCAGCGCCGACCACCTGATGTTTGCCTCCAGCCAGGGCATGGCGGCCATGGCCGCGGCCGGCGTCACCCCCACCCTGCTCCCGGCCACCACCCTGTTCCTGGGCATGCGTGATTTCGCCCCGGCCCGCCGGATGATCGAAGCCGGCTGCCGGGTGGCCCTGGCCTCGGACTTCAACCCCGG
>CAZVHQ010000167.1:0-2823 GCA_964627225.1 uncultured Mesoterricola sp. | reverse complement strand
GAGGTGGGCCGGCCCCAGGTGCTGGCCGATCTGCTGGTGCGCAAGCGCAAGCTGCGCCAGCTGATCCGCCTGGGCGCCCAGCTGGTGCGCCAGGCCGCCGAAGAGGAGGCGCCGCCCGACACCCTGGTGGAACAGGCTGCCGTGGACCTGTTCCGGCTGGCCCAGGGCCAGCAGCGAAAGGGCCTGGAGCACATCGGCGACGTGGCCCGGGACGCCATGGAGGCCCTGCTGGACCGCCTGGAGGGCCGCGGCTCCACCGGGCTCAAGGTCGGCTTCAGCCGCCTGGACGCCATCACCCAGGGCTTCCAGCCCGGCAACCTGATCATCCTGGCCGCCCGGCCCGGCATCGGCAAGACCGCCCTGGCGCTCAACTGGCTGCTGCGCGCGGCCCAGTACCACAAGGCCCACGTGGCGTTCTTCTCCCTGGAAATGTCCAAGGAGGAAGTGTTCGCCCGGCTGCTTTCCGCGCACAGCACCATCAACATGAAGGCGGTCCAGGCCGGCACCTTCGACGAGGAGATCCAGGCCCGGCTGCTGCGCTCGCGCGACGCGCTGCTGGAGATGCCCATCTACATCAACGACCAGGCCGGCATCACCGTGCGCGAGATCACCGCCATGGTGGACCGCCACCTGTCCCGCTCCAACCAGAAGCTGGACATGGTGATCGTCGACTACCTGCAGCTCATGACCAGCCCCGAATCGTCCCGGGCCGCCAAGCAGAGCGAGGCGGTGCGCATCGGCGAGATCAGCCGCGGCTTCAAGCTGCTGGCCAAGGACCACGGCATGCCCGTGGTGGTGCTCAGCCAGCTCAACCGCGAGGTGGAGCACCGGCAGGGCGGCAGGCCGCAGCTGTCGGACCTGCGCGACTGCGTCACCGGCGACACCCTGGTCACCCTCGCCGACGGCAGCCGGACCCCGATCCGGGATCTGGCCGGCCAAGCCCCCGAGGTGCTGGCCATGGATGCTTCAGGCCGGGTGATCCGGGCGCGGGCCGAGAAAATCTGGATGGTGGGCGTCCGGCCCACGACCATCGTGCGGCTGGCCTCGGGCCGCCGCCTCCAGGCCACCGAGCGCCACCGGATCTGGACCCAGCGCGGCTGGATCCGGGTTGGCGAACTGCTGCCCCTGGATCGGATCGCCATCGCCCGCAGCATTCCGGAACCCCCATCGCCGCCGCGCTGGCCCGATCTGGAAGTTGCCCTGCTCGGCCAGCTCATCGGTGACGGCAGCTATCTGGTCCACCAACCCATGCGCTACACCACCGCTTCCGAGGAAAACAGCGCCCTGGTCCGCGAGGCGGCGGAGACCTGTTTCGGCAACCGGGTCACCCGTTACAAGGGACGCGGCGCCTGGCACCAGTTGTGCCTGAGCGGCAACGGCAATCGCTGGTGCCATGCCGCGGCCGGGAAATGGCTCCGTGACCTGGGCATCTTTGGCCAGAGAAGCCACGAGAAAAGGATTCCCCGGGCAGCATTCCGTCTTGGCAACGATCAGCTTGCCCTCCTGCTGCGCCATCTCTGGGCCACCGACGGCTGCATCAGCGTGGGCAAGGATCTCCGGAGGGGCGTCCATTTTTCCACCTGCAGCCCGGGGCTTGCCCAGGATGTGGCCGCCCTGCTGCTCCGCCTGGGCATCGTCGCACGGATCAAGAAGGTGGCCCAAGGGCCGGCGTACCAGCCTCTGTTCGTGGTCTGGGTGATGGGCGCGGCCTTCCAGCAGCGGTTCCTGGACCGGGTGGGGGCCTTCGGTCCCCGCATCGCCCCGGCGCAAGCCTTGCGCGCGGCCCTGGCCGGGGTCAAAGGCAACACCAACGTCGATACTTTGCCGCACAACGTGGTCCCCCTCATCCGGAAGGCGATGCGCACCATGGGGGTCACCACCCGGAACATGTCGGCCTTGCGCGGCAGGGCCTACAACGGCAGCGCCGCCTACCGGTTCGCCCCGAGCCGCGAACTGTTGCAGACCTATTCCCTGCTGCTCAGGGACGAGGCCTTGGCCGCCCTGGCTGATTCGGACATCTTCTGGGACCGTCTGGTCGCCCTGGAGCCCGGCGGCATGGAGGAAGTGTTCGACCTCACCGTTCCCGGTCCCGAATCCTGGCTTGCGGACGCCATCGTCAGCCATAATTCCGGCGCCATTGAGCAAGATGCTGATATTGTTATGTTTATCCACCGAAAGATGAAGGCCGTGCTGGAGGGCGAGGAGGAGGACCGCAGCGCCGAGCTGCTCCTGGCCAAGCACCGCAACGGGCCCACCGGCGCGGTGGCCCTCTATTTCGAGGGAGAGTACGCCCGCTACCGCGAGCTGGAGCGCACCACCGATTCCGAACTGGGGTGAGGCTCCCATGGCTGAATCCCTCCCCCGGTTCCCGCTCATGGCGAAGGTCACCGCCCTGCGCGGGGTGGGGCCGGTGTTCGCCGAGGCGTTCGCCGACGCCGGCATCCAGACCCTGAAGGACCTGCTCTGGGCCCTGCCGTACCGCTACATCGACCGGGGCAGCGTGCAGAAGATCGGCGATCTGGCGTTCCGGGCGGAGGGCGAGCGCGAGATCGTCACCGTGCTGGGCACCATCTCGGACCTCCGGCAGAGCACCACGCGGGTGCAGCGCATGAGCCTCACCGAGGCGCTGGTCACCGACGGCACCGGCAGCCTGCGCCTGGTCTGGTTCAACCAGCCCTACGTGGGCAAGCTGTTCCGCACCGGGGACCGGGTGCTGGTGTTCGGTCCGGTCGCCTCCGGCCGGAACGGCCTGGAACTGCGCGGGCCGGCGTTCGAGCTCATGGGCCGGGGCGGCGACGAGGACAACCTGTGGGTGCGCCGCTA
>CAZVHQ010000166.1:0-2858 GCA_964627225.1 uncultured Mesoterricola sp. | reverse complement strand
GCGTTGAACCACAGGAAGCCCAGGGAGGCCCCGCCCATGGCGGCCATGAACACGGTCAGCTCGCCGCCGCCGGGCACGTGCGGCACCATGAGGTAGGCGGCGATCTTGGCGTGGCCGGCCACGTAGGCCAGGATCGAGAAGGTGGCGGCGACGATCAGGGTGCCGCCCACCGCCAGGCCGTCCAGGCCGTCGGAAAGGTTGACGGCGTTGCTGGTGCCCACCATGACCAGCCAGATCCAGGGCACCAGGAAGATGCCCACGTGCGGCGTGAAGTTCTTGAAGAACGGCACGGACAGCTGCTCGGTGTGGGTGCCGCGCAGGTTGAAGTGCAGGATCAGGTAGGCCACCACCAGCGAGATGGCGGTGAGCAGGAGCATCTTCTGCCAGCTGCGCAGGCCCAGGTTCTGCTTGCGCATGAGCTTCCTGGCGTCGTCGCAGGCGCCCACCAGGCCGAAGCCGACCAGGGAGACCAGGGCCACCCAGATGCCCCCGCTGGCCAGGTCGCACCAGAGCACGGTGGAGACCACGATGGCGGCGACGATCAGGGTGCCGCCCATGGTGGGCGTGCCGGCCTTGGTCTGGTGGTTTTCCGGGCCATCGGCCAGGATCGGCTGGTTCATCTTGAGCCGGACGAGGGTGCGGATGATCATCGGACCGAACAGGAGCGACAGGATCATGGCGCTGGCCGCGGCCATGGCGGCCCGGAAGGTCACATAGCGGAACACGCTGATTCCGGGGATCGCGTCACGCAGGGGATAAAGCAGCCAAGGGATCATGGGAGTCCATTATACGTTGCTGATGGGATTTTTGTTTTTTCCAAGTCGGGAAACCGGGTGGGATGGCAGGCTACGGCGCGGTGGCGCGCTTGGCGGGGCCAAGCCGGTCCAGCAGCCAGGTCACGGCCCGGGAGGCGCCCCAGTAGAGGCTGCCCTTGACCAGGATGCGCGCCCCCGCGGGCAGCGAGCCGAGGCCCGCCGGGTCGTCGCGCAGGGCGTCGTAGCCGGGATAGGCCGTGGCCCCGGGACCGAAGCCCTCGGCCAGGGCCCGGGCGTCGTCGCCGTAGACCAGCACCCGGTCGATGCCCAGGGCCTTGAGCCGCGCCCCGGTCTCCCGGTGCAGCCGGGCCGCGTCCGGGCCCAGTTCGCGCATGCAGCCGAGCACCGCGATGGTGGGCCCGCCTTCGAGGGTCTGGAGGGTCTCCGCGCAGGCCAGGACCGACTCCATCACCGCGTTGTAGCTTTCGTCCAGCAGCCAGCCGCCGTCCCGCAGGGGGTGCAGCCGGCCGCGCCCGGCCAGGGGTTCGACTTCGAACAGGCCCGCCGCCACCGCCTGGGGATCGAACCCGGCCAGGATGGCCAGCGTTCCCGCCAGGGCCGCGTTGCGCACGTGGTGCACGCCGCGCAGGCGCAGGCGCACCGGCACCCGGCCGCCGGGGTGGCGCAGCACGAACTGCTCCCCGTGCAGGCCGACGGACTGCTCGTCCTCCCAGCCGAAGGCCGCGCCCTGCCCCACCGGCACCGCCCGGGCCCGGGCCCAGGGCTGCAGCGCCACCCACCGGCACCAGGGATCGTCGGCCAGGTGCACCCAGAGGCCACCTTCCGGCAGCGCCTCCACCAGCTCGCCCTTGGCCCGGGCGATGCCCTGCTGGCCGTCGGCGAAGTACTCCATGTGGACGCTGCCGATGTTGGTGATCAGGCCGAGATCGGGCGGGGCGATCTCGGTGAGCCGGCGGATTTCGCCCGGCGAGCTCATGCCCATCTCCAGCACCACGGTCTCCAGGCCCTCGGGCAGGGTGGCCAGGGCCTCGGGCAGGCCGAAGGCGTTGTTGCGGTTGCCCGGGGTCTTCCAGCCGCCGGTGGCGCCGGCCAGCAGCTCCTTGGTGGAGGTCTTGCCCACGGACCCGGTGATGGCCAGCACGTTCCGGGGCCGGAACGCCGCCAGCCGGGCCTGGCCCCAGCGCTGCAGCGCCGCCAGGGTATCCGGGACGATCAGCTGGGGCACCTCGAACGGCAGTTCGTGGTCCACCAGCAGGGCCGAGGCGCCCTTGGCCACGGCCTGGCCGGCGAAGGCGTGGCCGTCGCGCTGGCCCCGGATGGCGATGAAGCAATCACCGGCGCGGATGGTGCGGGTGTCCATGGAGAGCGCCGCGGGCGCCAGGGCGCCGTCGCCAACCAGGTCTCCGCCGATCGCCGCCTGCGCCTCCCTGAGGCTCCAGCAGCTCATCGGACCACCTCCGCCCAGGGCCTGGGCACCGGCCGGCCCTGGAGCGCCACTTCCACCGCGGCGCGGTCGCTGTAGGGATGCTTGACCCCCATCACGTCCTGGTACGCCTCGTGGCCCTTGCCGGCCAGCAGCAGCAGGTCGCCGGGGCGGCAGTCGGCGATGGCCGCGGCCACCGCCAGGGCCCGGTCGGTGATCCGGTGGTAGCGGGCCGGATCGCGCCGCAGGGCTTCGGGAATGCCCTGGGCGCCGTCGTCCAGGATCGCTTCCGGCTCCTCGCAGCGGGTGTTGTCGGAGGTATGCCAGATGACGTCGGCACCGCCGGCCACGGTCCGGGCCATGATCGGGCGCTTGCTGTGGTCGCGGCCGCCGCCGCAGCCGAACAGCACGTGCAGCCGGCCGCCGGGGGGCAGCAGGCGCTTGCCCTCGGTCAGCAGCTTCTCCAGGGCGTCGGGAGTGTGGGCGTAATCCACCAGGACCCCGAACGGCTGGCCGCAGTCCACCCGGTCCAGCCGGCCCGGCGCGCCGGTGATCCCCGGCAGCGCGGCCAGCATCCTTTCCAGGTCGAAGCCGGCCTCGTTCAGGGCGGCCAGGGCCGCCAGCAGGTTGTAGACGTTGAACCGGCCCAGCAGCGGGCT
>CAZVHQ010000165.1:0-3030 GCA_964627225.1 uncultured Mesoterricola sp. | reverse complement strand
TTCCACGAGGCCGCCGAGACCCTGTACCACCTGGTCTGGGACGACTTCTGCGCCACCTACATCGAGCTGGCCAAGGTCACCCTCACCGACGGCAGCCGCGAGCAGAAGGCCGCCATCCTGCACTTCCTGGACATCCTGCTGCGCGCCCTGCATCCCCTGGTGCCCTTTGTCACCGAAGAGATCCACGAGGCCGTCATGACCGGCCGGCTCCCGGCCGGCGAACCGGACCTGCTGGCGGCCCGCAGCTGGCCCCTGGACGATCCGCTGCTGGCCGTCCAGGGCGGCGATCCCGGACTGGTGCCGCATTTCCAGGAGGTGCTGACCGCCCTGCACCGGCTCAAGGCCGACAACGGCGTGGACCCCGGGAAGAAGGTGGCGGCGTTCTGCACCGTGCGCACCCTCGCGCCCTTCGCCGAAGGGTTCAAGGGCATCGCCCGGCTGGCGTCGGTGACCTTCACCGACGGCGACCTGGGCACCCCCACCCGCGCCGTGGCCGTGGTGCGCGGCGGCACCGTGGCCCTGGAGCTGGCCGGGCTCAAGGATCCGGCGGCCGAGCGGGCCAAGCTGGAAAAGGAGCGGGACAAGCTGGTGAAGGAACTGGAGTCCCTGGGCACCCGCCTGGCCGACGCATCCTTCACCACCAAGGCCCCCGAGGCCGCCGTGGCGAAACTGCGCGACAGCGCCGTGGAAAAGCGCGCGCGCCTGGAGCAGATCAACGGGTTGTTGTAACTAGCAGCCGTTACGGAGCGGAGTTCCGTTAAGGCTGCTTGGGCCCGGCAAGGCCTCTCAATCACAACGTACCTTACGGTGCTATAAGACTAGAACCGCACGCCGCCCTGGAGGCTGATCTCCACGTTCCCGGCCATGGCTTTGAGCAGCCTTTCCCGGCCGACCTGGCCGGCGGCGATTTCCTCATAGCTGGGCGTGCGCGTGGTCATGGGCGTCGCGGCCAGCCTGAGCGCCACGTAGGGCCGCATCACCTCCCCTGCCCGCACCGTGTAGCCGACGTAGGAGAGCAGCCAGGGGCGGAGGTCGTTGGTGCTGACCGTCGAGTGCATGTTCTCGAGCCGGGTGAACCGGCACTGCAGCCCGAAGCCGAAGTCCACGCCCTGGTGGAAATTCCACTGGATGCCGGGGGCGATGAAACGGCTTTGCAACTCGCCCGATCTCTGCACGCTGGTGACCGTCCGGCCCTGGACCTCGTTCACGACGGCACTGACGTTGAAGATCGCGTTGGGCTGGAATTCCCCGGTGACGCTCAGGTCCGATTTGGCGAAATCATAAAATCGGTATCCCGCATGGATGGTGGGAACGACCTTGTCGTTCCGCTTAAAGTTCCCGGACATGTTGGCGTAGAAGGGGGCGGGGTGCACCTTCTCGGAGGGGTTGTAGTTCGCGCCCAGGCCGACCTGCCAGCGTTGCTCTTGCGCCAGGGCCGGAACCGCCAGCAGGGCGATCAGGGGGAGTGCTTGGATTTTCACACTATTCACAAGGTCTCCTTGGTGGCTGCTGAGCCATTCATTAGTGGCCAACCGGCCACCAAGGTTCCCCGTCCTGCTTCAGCGGCTACTGCACCGCCTCCACCGCCATCTCCAGCTCGTCGCCTTCCACCTTCAGCACCACCAGCTCGCCCGGATGCAGGCGCCCTTCCAGGATCATCCGGGACAGCCGGTTGACCACGGTATGCTGGATCAGCCGCTTCAGCGGGCGCGCGCCCAGCTGCGGGTCGAAGCCTTCCTTGCCCAGCCAGCCCAGCACCTCTTCCGGCACCTCCAGGCCCACGTGCTTGTCCTCCAGCATGGCCGAAACCCGCTTCATCTGGATCCGGGCCACGGCCTTCATGTCCTCCAGGCTCAGGGAGCGGAAGGTCACCACCTCGTCCAGGCGGTTGATGAATTCGGGCCGGAAGTACTGGCGCAGGGCCCGCTGGATCTCATCCTGGGCCTTGTCCACTTCGCCGCCGGCGGCGAAGATGGCCTGGCTGCCCACGTTGGTGGTCATGAGCACCACCGTGTTGCGGAAGTTCACGGTGCGCCCCTTGCCGTCGGTGAGCCGGCCGTCCTCCAGCACCTGCAGGAACAGGTCGAAGATGCGCGGGTGGGCCTTCTCCATCTCGTCCAGCAGGATCACCGCATAGGGCCGGCGCCGGATCGCCTCGGTGAGGGCGCCGCCCTCCTCGTAGCCGATGTAGCCGGGGGCGGCGCCGATCAGCCGGGTGGCATCCGCCTCATGGGTGAATTCGCTCATGTCGATGCGCACCAGGGCGTTCTCGTCGTCGAACAGGAATTCGGCCAGGGCCCGGGCCACCTCGGTCTTGCCCACGCCGGTGGGCCCCAGGAACATGAACGAACCGATCGGCCGCTTGGGATCGGCGAGCCCCGCCCGGTTCCGGCGCAGGGCGTCGCTGATGGCCACCAGGGCCGGGTCCTGGCCCACCACCCGCTCGCGCAGCCGGTCTTCCATGTGCAGCAGCTTCTGCCGCTCGCCTTCCAGCAGGCGCGAGGCGGGAATGCCGGTCCACTTGCTGACGACGTTGGCCACGTCCTCCTCGGCCACCTCCAGGCGCAGCATGGCCCCCTCCACGTTGGTGGCCAGGGCGATCTGCTTTTCCAGCGAGGGCAGCTCGCCGTATTCCAGCCGGGAGGCCTTTTCGTACTCGCCGCGCGCCTTGGCCTGCTCCAGTTCGATGCGCAGGTCGTCCAGGCGCTTCTGCATGGCCCGGGTCGCTTCGATGGCCTTCTTCTCCTGCTCCCAGCGCGAGCGCAAGCGCGAGAGCTCCTCGCCCAGCTCGGCCAGCTCCTGGTCCAGCTCCACCAGCCGGGACCGGCTGGCCGGGTCCTTCTCCTTGGCCAGGGCGTGGCGCTCCAGCTGCAGCTGGATCTGCCGGCGCTCGCGCACATCGATCTCGATGGGCCGGGTGTCGATCTGGATGCGCACCAGCGAGGCCGCCTCGTCCATGAGGTCCACCGCCTTGTCCGGCAGGAAGCGGTCGGCGATGTAGCGCTGGCTCAGCTGCACCGCCTCCACCAG
>CAZVHQ010000164.1:0-3116 GCA_964627225.1 uncultured Mesoterricola sp. | reverse complement strand
ACGCGCACCAACAAGCGCACCACCAAATTCATCGTCAAGCGGATCAACTAGGAGGGGAATTCATGGCACGTTCACTAAAAAAAGGTCCGTTCATCGATGCCCACCTCCAGAAGAAGGTGGATACCGCCCAGGCCATCAGCGACAAGCGGGTCATCAAGACCTGGTCGCGGCGGTCCACGGTGGTGCCTACGATGATCGGCCTGACCATCGCCGTGCACAACGGCAACAAATTCATTCCTGTCTACGTAACCGACAACATGGTTGGCCACAAGCTCGGGGAGTTTTCCATGACCCGGACTTTCAGGAGCCACGCCGGCAAGTCCGATTCCAAGGCGAAGGGGAAGTAAGATGACTGACATCGTATCCTGCGCCACCATCAGACACCTCCGCGGCTCGGCCCAGAAGGCCCGGCTCGTGGTCGACCTGATCAGGGGCAAAAAGGTGGGCGACGCCCAGTGGGTGCTCTCCTCCACCAAGAAATATGCCGCTGACCACATCAAGAAGCTCCTTGATTCCGCCGTAGCCAATGCCATCGACAAGGATCCCGCGGTCAATCCCGACGAACTGTTCGTGAAGAGCGCCTTCGTGGACGAGGGCTTCCGCATGAAGCGTGTCCGGCCTGCCCCCATGGGCCGCGCCTACCGCGTGCAGAAGCGCACCTGCCACATCACGCTCCAACTCGGTCGGGAGGAATAAGCCATGGGTCAAAAAGTCCATCCGTACGGCTTTCGTCTGGTCTTCAACAAGAACTGGCACAGCAAGTGGTTCTCCAAGCGCGAGTACGCCACCCTGCTGCATGAGGACCTGAAGCTGCGCAAGCAGCTCAAGGGCCAGCTCCACGGCCTGAACGCCATGGTCTCCAAGATCGACATCGAGCGCGCCGCCGACAAGGTCACCGTGCGCATCTTCACCGCCCGCCCGGGCATCGTCATCGGCCGCAAGGGCGCCGAGATCGACAAGCTGCGCGAGGACCTGCAGGCCAAGCTCAAGCGCCCCGTGAGCGTCGACATCCAGGAGATCAAGAAGCCTGAGATCGATGCCCAGCTGGTCGCCGAGGGTGTCGCCCAGCAGTTGGAGCGCCGCATCGCCTTCCGCCGCGCCATGCGCAAGGCCGAGGAAGCCGCCATGCGCTTCGGCGCCAAGGGGTTCAAGATCAAGGTCTCCGGGCGCCTGAACGGCGCCGAGATCGCCCGCACCGAAGACTATCTCTCCGGCCAGATGCCTCTCCAGACGATCCGGGCCAACGTGGATTACGGCTTCGCGGAAGCCAAGACCACCTACGGCATCATCGGCGTCAAGGTCTGGGTCAACCTTGCCGAAGCCTCCGTCGAAACCGTGAAGCGCTGAGGTGAACTAACATGTTGATGCCGAATAAAGTCAAGCACCGCAAATGCCAGAAGGGCCGTACTCACGGCGTGGCGACGCGCGGCAACGAATTGTCCTTCGGAGATTTCGGGCTCAAGGCCACCGAACATTGCTGGCTGACCAACCGCCAGATCGAGGCCGCCCGTATCGCCATGACCCGCCATATCAAGCGCGGCGGGCGCATCTGGATCCGGATCTTCCCCGACCGGCCCACCACCAGCAAGCCGGCCGAGACCCGCATGGGTTCCGGCAAGGGAGCTCCCGACGGCTGGGTGTGCGTGATCCGTCCCGGCCGCGTCCTGTTCGAGATGGAAGGCGTGGACGAAGTGACCGCCAAGGAAGCGCTCCGGCTGGCTCAGATGAAGCTTTCCGTGGCCACCGAGTTCATCTCCCGCACCCCGCCGGAAGAGTGAGAGGATTGAAATGAACAAAAAGAATCCATTCAGCGATCTGGCTGGGAAGAGCACCGAGGAGCTGGCGCAGCTTGAGGCCGACCTGGCCGCCAAGCGCTTCACCCTCCGTATCCAGCATGCCGTCGGGCAGGTTGAGAACACCGCCGAGATCCGCAAGACGCGCCGTGAACTTGCCCGCGTCAAGACTGCCCTCAAGTTCAAACTGGCCCAGTGAGGAAACCATGAGCCTAGAACATAAAATGATTCGCAGCGGCGTCGTGGTCTCCAACAAGGCCGACAAGACCGTGGTGGTCAAAGTGGAACGCAAGTTCCAGCACCCGCTCTACAGCCGCACCGTCAAGCAAACCGCTAAATTCATGGCTCACGATGAGACCAACGCCTGCCAGATCGGCGACGTGGTCCGGATCGTCGAGTCGCGCCCCCTGTCCAAGAACAAGCGCTGGATGGTCCTCGAGATCACCCAGAAATCCGGGGAGTAAGGAGCCGATATGATTCAAATGGGATCCATGCTCACCGTCGCCGATAATTCCGGCGCCAAGAAGATCTGCTGCATCCTGCCCCTGGGTGGCGGTGTCGGCCGGATCGCCCAGCTGGGCGACGTCATCACCGCTTCCGTCAAGGAAGCCATCCCCGGCGGCACGGTCAAGAAGAAGGCCGTGGTCCAGGCCGTGATCGTCCGCCAGCGCAAGGCCTTCCGGCGCAAGGACGGCTCCTACATCCGGTTCGACGAGAACGCCGCCGTCATCATCAAGAAGGATGGCGAGCCGGTCGGCACCCGCGTGTTCGGCCCCGTCGCCCGGGAACTGCGCGAGCGGAAGTACATGAAGATCGTCTCCCTCGCTCCTGAGGTGCTCTAATGGAAAAACCGGTCAAGATGAAGCTCAAGAAGGGCGACACCATCGTCGTCATCGCCGGCAAGGAAAAAGGCAAGCAGGGCGAGATTGCCAAGGTCAGCCCGGCCACCAACAAGGTGGTCATCACCGGACTGAACATGGTCAAGAAGGCCACCAAGCCCAACCAGCAGACCGGTGAAGGCGGGGGCCTCATTCCCAAGGAAGCTCCCATCCACGCTTCCAACGTCATGCTGGTGGACGCCAAGACCCAGAAGCCCACCCGCAAGCGCAGCTAGGACTTCTCCAACCGCTTTTGTAATAGTTCATTTCATTCCCTCGCTTCTGTGAGAGAATAACCGTTCCGCCGATGGATCGCTGTCGGCGGAACCATTGACAACCGAGTTTGGAAGGAAACAGGCCGGACCGCCGGACCCAAGCCCTCCCGCTCTCCCGAACCCTGGGGACGTAGTCGCCCCCCGGAAATGGAGGAAAGTATGCCAACCCA
>CAZVHQ010000163.1:0-3117 GCA_964627225.1 uncultured Mesoterricola sp. | reverse complement strand
GCCCTGCTGCAGATCCAGGCGGGCCTGCCGGAAGACCCCCTGGTGGACGCGGCGCTCACCTTCGCCAGCCTGCTGCCCCTGGAACTCTACTGCATCCCGCGCTTCCTCATCGCCACCGACGCCCAGGCCGGGCAGAATCCGCTCAATACCGCCGACCAGTGGCGGCAGCGCTTCGAGGAACGCTGGATGCGGGCCTTCTGGGGCAAAGCGGTGCTCGCCCTGGCCACCGGGATCGGCCTGAGCCTGTTCATCTTTCCGGGCCTGATGGTGCTCATGGCGTTCGGCTGGATGCCGCTGCGCATCCTGCTCCGGGGCGAGTCGATCGTCCAGGCGGCCAGGGGCAGCGTGCACCTGATGGCCCGGGCCTGGCGCCGGGTGATCTTCGCCACCTCGGCCATGGCCATGGTCTACCTGTCCTGCATCGTGGTGCTGTCGTACCTGGTCGGGCTGGCGGTGCAGGACCCCACCGCCCGGGTGCGCCTGACCCACCCGCTCATCTGGATCGGCAATTTCTTTGGCTGCCTCCTCAGTGTTTGGCTCAGCGCCTGCCTCCTGGCGCTGTTCCGGCGGCTGGAAACGCTCCCCCCGGCGGTGGCGCCCATGGTAAATATTAATTAATTTTTTTTCAATGATCTTGATTTTCCAAACATCCTCTTTGGATTATGCCGCATAATCCAACTCCATTCTCGTGAGAGCCATCCATGGGGGAGTTCTTCAAGCGGCTGTTCGCCTCCGACCTCATGCCCCATGGGGTGTGCTGGGCCTGGGAACCCTGGGCGGTCTGGGGCAACGTCCTCCCGGACGCGGTCATTGCCCTGAGCTACTTCGCCCTTTCCCTGACCCTGGTGCACCTCATCCACCGCCGGCGGGAGCTGGCCTACAGCTGGATCGTGCTGCTGTTCGGCACATTCATCTTCGCCTGCGGCCTGAACCATGCCATGGAGGTCTGGAACACCTGGCACGGGGCCTTCCGGCTGGCCGGAGCGATCAAGGTCGTCACCGCCGCGGCCAGCCTGGGCACCACGCTGATGCTGTTCCGGCTGGCGCCCAAGATCCTGCGGGCGCCCAGCCTGGAGCGGTCCCTGGAACTGCATCAATCGCTCTCCACCGAGCGGGTCGAGCGGCGCAACGCCGAGCGCCTCCTGGGAGAAAGCCAGGAGCGCCAGAGGCTGCTGATCGAAGGCGTGCAGGACTACGCGATCTTCATGCTGGACCCGGAGGGCCTGATCGTCAGCTGGAACGCCGGTGCCGAGCGGATCAAGGGCTACCGGGCCGAGGAGGTGCTGGGCCGGCATTTCTCGCTGTTCTACGACGCCGGGCAGGTGGCCGACGGGCTCCCCGCCCGGGAACTGGCCGAGGCCTCGGCCGAGGGCGTCTACCGGACCGAAGGGGAGCGGGTGCGCAAGGACGGCAGCCGGTTCCAGGCGCACATCACCATCACCGCCCTGCGTGACGGCCAGGGCCAGCTCAAGGGTTTCGCCAAGGTCACCCGGGACATCACCCAGCAGGTGGCGGCCGAGGCTCGCCTGAAGGCCTTCAACCAGGACCTGGCGACCATGGTCCAGGCCAGGACCCAGGAACTGCACGAAAGCGAGGCCCGGCTCCAGGGCTTCATCCACCACGCCCCGGCCGCCATCGCCTTCAAGGGCCCCGGCGGCCAGTTCATGCTGGTCAATCCGCGCATGGAGACGCTGCTGGGCCGGCCCGAGGCCGAGATCCTCGGCCGCACCATCCGGGAGCTGTATCCCGATCCCCTGGGCACGGCCCTGCACGAGGCCGACCAGGCCCTGGCCGCCTCGGGCCACGCCAGCGAGCAGGAGGAACAGTGGACCCACGCCGACGGCGAAGTGCACGACTACCTCTCGCAGAAGTTCGCCCTGGTGGACGGCACCGGGCGCCGCTGGGGCCTGGGCATGCTCAGCACCGACATCACCGACCGCAAGGAGGCCGCCCGGGCCCTGCTGCAGAGCCAGAAACTGGAGTCCATGGGCCTGCTGGCCGGCGGCATCGCCCATGACTTCAACAACCTGCTGGGCGCGATCCTGGGCAACCTGGGCCTGGCCCAGATGGAGATCAGCCCCATGGCCCCGGCCCGCCAGCGGCTGGAGACGATCGAGGGCCTGGTGGTGCGCGCTTCGGACCTGGCCCGGCAGATGCTGGCCTATTCCGGGCGCGGCAAGTTCCAGCTCAAGACCGTGAACCTGAACGACCTGGTCCGGGAAATGACCCACCTGCTGGGCATCTCCATCTCCAAGAAGGCGGTCATCCGCTACGCCCTGGACCCGCAGCTGCCCTCCATTGAGGCCGACCCCTCCCAGCTCCAGCAGGTGGTCATGAACCTGGTGATCAACGCCTCGGACGCCATCGGCGAGCGCAGCGGGACGATCACCATCGGCACCCATCCGCTCCAGCTGGACGAGGAGCACCTGGCCCGGGCCTATGCCGGCCAGAACCTGGTCCCGGGCGCCTACGTCTGCCTGGAAGTGGCCGATAACGGCTGCGGCATGCCGCCGGAGATCATGAACCGGATCTTCGATCCGTTCTTCACCACCAAGTTCACCGGACGCGGCCTGGGGCTGGCGGCCATCCAGGGCATCGTGCGCGGCCACCGCGGCGGCATCCAGGTGCAGAGCGAGCCGAACCGGGGCACCACCTTCAAGCTGCTCTTCCCCGCCACCAGCCTGGCCGCCGAGGTCCAGGTCCCCAAGGAGACCCTGGGCAGCTACCGGGGCACGGGCACGGTGCTGGTCGTGGACGACGAGGAGAGCATCCGGGCCATGGCCGCCGGCATCCTCGGCCACATCGGCTTCCAGGCCATCAAGGCCGAGGACGGCCTGGATGCGCTCAAGCAGTTGCGCCTGCACGAGCCGGAGATCTGCCTGGTGATCATGGACCTGACCATGCCGCACCTGGACGGCGAAGAGACCTACCGGGCCATGCGCCAGGAAGGCTTCACCACCCCGGTCATCCTGAGCAGCGGCTTCAACGAGACGGAGGCGGTCAACCGCTTCATGGGCCGGGGCCTGGCCGGCTTCCTGCAGAAGCCGTACCGGGCCGCGGACATGGTCAAGATGGTCCGGGGCGTCCTCGACCAGGACGCCCCGTCATCAACTCCAG
>CAZVHQ010000162.1:0-3168 GCA_964627225.1 uncultured Mesoterricola sp. | reverse complement strand
GGCTCAACGCCGTGGGCCGCATGGGCGGCGCCGAGGACGCGGTGCGGCTGCTGCTGACCCGGGATGCCAGGGAGGCCGCGACCCTCATGGCCCGGGTGGAGGCCCTCAACCTGGAACGCCGGGAGATCCAGCAGGCCCTCTGCGAGAAGCTGCCGCCGCCCGGGGACGCCCCGTTCGACCTGGTGCTGGAGCCCGGCGCGCACAAGGGCGTCATCGGCATCGTCGCCGGCCAGCGCATGCGCGCCACCGGCCGCCCCTCGGCGGTGGGCACGGTGCTGGACGGCATCGCCCACTGCTCGGTGCGCGCCCCGGAGGGCTACGACCTGCGGCCCGCCCTGGAACTGCTGCGCCCCTACCTGCTTTCCGGCGGCGGCCACCGCTATGCCGCCGGCCTGACCTTCCAGATCGGCAAGCAGGGCTTCATCCGCAGGACCCTGGAGCGGATCGCCCTGGAACAGGCCCTTGAAGCCCCGGCGGCCGCCCTGCCGGTGGATGGCGCCGGCACCGCGCTGGCCCCCTGCCAGGCCGACCTGGAGCGGCTGGAGCCGTTCGGCCAGGCCTTCCCCGAGCCCCTGCTGGTGGTCCAGGGCCGGCTGGCCGGCCCGGCCCGGACCTTCGGCAGCGGGCACCGCAAATTCCGGCTCCAGGGCGAGTCCGAGGAATTCACCCTGTTCGCCGGCGACTGGCCGGAGCTGGACGGGACGCTCTGCCTGGCGGTGGCGCCCATGGACAGCGCCCGCTGGGGCCGGAGCTGGCGGGTGGAAGGTTTCCTGGAACAGGCGGCAGCGCCATGAGGGGGTGGCAGTTCATCAGCACCCGGAACCCCCTGTGGCGGGTCACCGGCACCGCCATGATCCTGGTGATCGTCGGCGTCACCACCCTCTACGTGATCCGCGGCCCCCGGCCGCTGCGCCCGACCAACGACACCGGCCCGGTCGGCCGGGAGACCCAGGGCCGGTTCGGCACCGTGACCGAGCCCCTGGGCAACGGCCTGTTCGTCCTGTCCTACGAGACCATCACCGGGGCGGAGGACGACCTGCGGCTGCAGAAGGTGGTCGGCCGGCTCCAGGAGGCCCAGTCCACCTGGAAAATGAACTCCCCCAGCGCCAGGAAGGCCGGCGGGGTATGGACCCTGCTCGGCCCCATGGACATGGAGGACATGATGCCGGACGGCCAGACCATGCTCGGCAAGGGCTTCATCAGCAATGCCGGACCGGCCCTGGGCTGGGACCGGGGCGTCTGGCACGGGCTCGCCCCCCTGGTGTGGGATGACCTCCAGGGCAGCGGCCGGGGCCGCTGGAACCTGCCGGCCGGATGGTACCGGGGCCTGGACGGAAAATTCGTTGCAAACCATGGCCCGGTGATCTGGACGGCCGCCCAGCCCGGCGCCGTGCGGCGCATGGAGGCCGAGCGGATGTGGGCTGCCCTGGGCTTCAAGGAAGGTCACCTGGAGCAGGTCACCGGCCAGCTCACCGGGGGCCAGGTCAAGGCCCAGGTGGTGGATATCGATAAGTCCTGGATTCGCTGGTCCGCCCCGGTCACCTTCACCCGGGACGACGGCTGGCACGGCGACGCCACCGGCGGCCAGGCACCCAGGCCACCGGATGGCGGCGCCTTCGAGCAGGTGGATTTCACCAACTTCCGGGCCATGCGGGCCATCCCGGGGGGCACCGAATCAGTGCTCGCCAACGGCGCCCGGTGGACCCCTTCGGGGCTGCGCCTGGAGGGCAACGTGCGCCTGACGCAGCCCCTGGACAACAACGGCCACGTGCTGCTGCAGGCGCCGAGGGTGCTGCAGCGGACCGCTTCGGGCGGCGATCTGCCGGCCGATCTGCCCATCGGCGACACCTGGGCCGAAGCCCAGGCGGTGCTCACCTGGGGCCTGCGGTCCCTGAGCAGCCCGCGCATCGATGGCCGGCAGAAGACCCGCCAGTGGAAGATCCACGCCCCGTCCCAGGGCCGGAGCGAGATGGGCACCTTCAGCGCCGGCGAAGGCCGGGGCAATCCGGTCCGCTGGGAGTTCGACGGCCCCATCCTGGCCCATTTCGGCGAAGGTTCCACCGGCCAGGGCGACACCCTGGTTTGGGTGAACAACACCTTCACCCTGACCGGCCGGCCGGTGACCGTGAACCAGTTCCGGGAGCGGCTGACCGGGCCCCGGCTGGTGCGCACCGGGGACCTGCTGGACTTCCCCGACGGCATCGCCGGCGCCTTGGCCGCCCTGGATGGCGATATCAACCTGCAGGCCGCCCGCGGCAAGGTGCAGCGCACCTTGATCAATCTGGACGGCCGGGTGGAATGCCAGGGCCAGGGCTGGAACTTGCAAGCCGACCACATATCAGTAACGCTGGGACCAGGAAACATGGTGAAACAAGTGAACGGAAATGGAGCGGTAGTCCTGCGCGGGCGGATGGGCGAGGGCCGGGGCGACGCCCTGGTGCTGGACCCTGGCCTCAAGACGGCCACCTGGCTCGGCCGGGTCAAGGCCGTCACCGAGGTCAACCCATGAACGCGCCGCCGGATCTGCGCCTGGAGGCCCGGAACCTCTGCAAGAGCTACGGCGACCGCACCGTGGTGCGGGACGTCTCGCTGATCGTCGAGCCGGGCGAAGTGGTGGGCCTGCTGGGCCCGAACGGGGCCGGCAAGACCACCACCTTCTACATGGTGGTGGGGGTGGAGGCCCCCGACCAGGGCAACATCCTGTGGTGGGGCAAGGACATCACCCAGATGCCCATGCACCGCCGGGCGCGCAAGGGCATCGGCTACCTGCCCCAGGAATCCAGCGTGTTCCGGGGCCTGACGGTCTGGGAGAACCTCATGGCCCTGGCCGAACTCCAGCCCATCCCCAGGGACCAGCAGGTGGAACGCTGCGACAAGCTGATCCAGGATTTCCACCTCGGCAAGGTCAAGGCCACCCTGGGCATGAGCCTGTCCGGTGGCGAGCGCCGGCGCTGCGAGATGGCCCGGGCCCTGGTGACCAGTCCCAGGATCATGCTGCTTGACGAACCGTTCGCCGGGGTGGACCCGAAATCAGTGATGGAGATTCAGGGGCTGATTGCCGATCTTAAGGCAAGGGGAATCGGCGTGCTGATCACAGACCACAATGTTCGGGAGACCTTGCAGATCGCCGACCGGGCGTACATCCTTGCAGATGGAATGATCATGAAA
>CAZVHQ010000161.1:0-3226 GCA_964627225.1 uncultured Mesoterricola sp. | reverse complement strand
TGTACTGGATGGGCAGCTTCATGTCGTTGGCGCACACCTGGAGCTGGTAGGTCCCATCCTGGAAGCCGGCCATGGCGTGCACCTGGCTCTGGGGGTGGACCGTCACCTTGATCTGGTCGGCCTGCAGGCCGAACAGGACCGCGGCTTCGATCACCTCCAGCCCCTTGTTCATGAGGGTGGCGGAGTCGATGGTGATCTTCGGGCCCATCTTCCAGGTGGGATGGTTCAGGGCCTGCTCGACCGTGGCGCCCATGATGCGCTGCAGGTCCCAGTCCCGGAACGGCCCGCCGCTGGCGGTGATGCGGATCTCGCGCACCTCGGCCGGCGCCCGCCCGGCCAGCAGCTGGTGCAGGGCGCAGTGCTCGGAATCAATGGGCAGCAACTCCCCGCGCCCGTCGGCCAGGGCCTTGCGCATGAGGGCGCCGCCCACCACGAGGCTCTCCTTGTTGGCCACGCAGACCCGCCGTCCGCTGCGCAGAGCCGCTTCCACGCTGGCCAGTCCGGCCGCGCCCACCACCGCCGCCACCACCGTGTCGCCGCCGGCCTGGAGCGCGCAGGCCATGAGCCCCTCCATGCCGTGCAGGACGACCGGCCGGTAGCTCAATTCGGCCGCCAGCCAGGCCGCGTCCTCGGCCCGGGCCAGGGACACGCACTGCGGGCGGAACCGCTCGCACTGGATCCGGAACAGCTCCCGGTTGCGCCCCGCGGCCAGCGCCGACACCGCCAGCCGTTCGGGATGGGCCGTGACCACGTCCAGGGTCGAAGTGCCGATGGAACCGGTGCTGCCGAGCAGAGCGATGTGCCGCATGAATCAGTTCAATCCATGAACGAAGTGGACATAGGCATAAAGGGCGGGAGCGGCGAACACCAGGCTGTCGATCCGGTCCAGCATGCCGCCATGGCCGGGGATGGCCACACCGCCCATGTTGGAGTCCTTGACCCCGGCGCTGCGCTTCCAGGTGCTCTCCACCAGGTCGCCCAGCTGGCCGACCACGCCCAGGAGCAGGCCGATGGCGACCACGTCCACCACCGACCACTGGGGACAGGCCATGGCCTTGACCAGGAAGGCCCCGGCGAGGTTGCCCACGAGGTTGCCGCCGGCCCCCTCCCAGGTTTTTTTCGGGCTCACCTTGCGCGCCAGCTTGTGCCGGCCCAGCAGCGTGCCGACGAAGTAGGCGGCGGAATCGCCCAGCCATACGATCAGGTAGAGGGCGAAGATCAGGCGCCCGCCGGTATTGGGCAGGGTGGTGTCGGAGAACATGAACAGCTTGAGCTGGAAGCCCAGGCCCAACCCCAGGTAGAGGGCACCCAGCCAGGTGAGGGCTTGGCTGGTCAGGGCGCTGCCCAGGTCGGCCTCGAAGAACAGGGCGCCTAAGTGGATGACCGCGCCGGCAATGACCAGGGCCAGCCAGAGCGGCAGGGGGTCGGTGATGTTCAGGCCCAGCAGCAGGAAGTGCAGGAGCAGCACCCAGCCGGCCACGGCGCCGGCGTACAGGGAGGGCCGGAGGCCCAGCTTGCGGCCCATGAGGGTGAATTCGTGGATGCCCATGAACAGGGCGCCGGCCACCAGCACGGTGAAGATGGCCTTGGATTCGGTCCGGTCGCCGAAATAGAGCAGGGTCAAGAAGAACACCGCGAACACCAGGGCCGTCCCCAGTCGCAGGGCCAGGTTCTGCTTGTCCATGCCGGGGTGGGTGGGAGGGGGTGGTTTCATCGCGACTCCGCTCAAAGGGCGCCGAACCGGCGTTCCCGCTGGGCATAGGCAGCCACCGCCTCGCGCAGTTGGGGACCCCGGAAATCCGGCCACAGGCATTCCGTCAGGTAGAACTCCGCGTAGGCGGCTTGCCAGAGCATGAAATTGGAGATGCGCAGCTCTCCGGAGGTCCGGATCAGCAGGTCCACGTCCGGCACGCCGGCGGTCCACAGGCGCTGGGCCAGGGCCTCCTCGGTGACCTCGAAGGGCCGCAGGCCGTCCTCCACGCAGCGCCTTGCGGCCTGGACCAGTTCAAGGCGGGAGCCATAGTTGACGGCGAGATGGAAGACCATCCCCGGGTGTCCGGCGGTCTGGGCCTCGAGCCCGGCCAAGTCCTTGCGCACCCCGTCGGGCAGCCCCTCGAGGGCGCCCAGGTGATGGAAGCGGATCCCCTTGGAGCGCAGTTTGGGCAGGAACATCCGCAGGTACATGCGCAGGAGGGCCATGATCATGGTCACCTCCATGCCCGGGCGCTTCCAGTTCTCGGTGGAAAAGGCATAGAGCGTCAGGTGTTCGATGCCCAGGTCCGCGGCGGCTTCCAGGATGTCCTGGGCGGCCTGGACCCCGGCCTTGTGCCCCTTGATCCGCGGCCAGCCGCGTTCGGCGGCCCAGCGGCCGTTGCCGTCCATGATGATGGCGACGTGGCGCGGTACGCTCACTTGACCACCCCGCTCCAGCCGCGGCCGAGCGGGCCCGGGTGTGGAGTCTTGCGTATCCGCGCAGCGGATACCAAGAAGATGATGGCGACGTGGCGCGGCACGCTCACTTCACCACCCCGGGGGATGCAACGCTTGGTTTTTCAAGCTGCCTTGGCACGTCCAATGCGGGAGACTCCCAATCCTGGGTTTGAAGAACGACAACCTTAGCCGGACGAAGCCGGGGGGCAAAATGGCTACGGAAAATTCTATCATGGAGGAAAGGGACCTTCCCTGCCACGATCCTGGGCCGTTGGGTGGGCTTTTCTGTTATACCTGATGAATCTCCAAAGTACAGTACCAAAAAAGGATGGGGAAGTAATGTTAATCTCTTTCCCGTGAACTCCCTCTGGATGAGCACCCATGGTCCAATTCAACACGCGTGCAAATGAAATACTGCTGAAATTGGTCTATTACGGCCCAGGGCTTTCGGGCAAGACGACCAATTTGCGGGCGCTGCATGCCATGTGCTCGGAATCCAACCGGGGGGAGATGTTCTCGGTCAACACCCAGGAGGACCGGACCCTCTTTTTCGATCTGCTGCCGATAAACCTCGGCTACATTTACGGCAATTCCATTCACCTTCAGATTTATACCGTTCCCGGCCAGGTGCAGTACGACGCCAGCCGCCGGGTGGTGCTGGGCGGGGCGGACGGCGTGGTGTTCGTCGCGGATTCCAGCGACTCCCAGATGCAGGAGAACGTCGACTCGCTCTCCAACCTGTACCACAACCTCAATGCCAACCGTCTGAACATCAAGCAGATCCCTTTCGTCATCC
>CAZVHQ010000160.1:0-3262 GCA_964627225.1 uncultured Mesoterricola sp. | reverse complement strand
CGAATTTGGCCACCATGGATGTCAACCGGAAGGTCACCTTGGAGAACATGGACAAGCTCAAGGCGTCGCTCAATACCGACGAGGGAAAGGCTTTTTACCAGGCGATCATCGACAAACGGACGCCCTACGCGAAAATGCGCGACGAGCTGATGCAGATGGCCCGCGACGGCAAGCATGCCGAAGCCCAGCGCCAACTGCCCGCCCTGCAGAAACTCCGAACCGGGTTTCTGGGTGCCTTGAAGGACATGGACACCTACGTGCTTGAACTGGCCGCCAAGAACCGGGACAGAACCTTAACCATCGCCAACAGCGCCCGGATCGTGCAAGTCATCCTTTCGTTCGCAATCCTGGTCATCGCCGTCATGGTCATGATCTGGACCATCAAGAGCATCGCCGCGCCCATGCGGGAATTCCAGCAGGGGTTGGCACGGGTGGGTGAGGGCGACTTCACGGTGAGGGTGAACGATGGTACTGGGGATGAGTTCGGCCAGATGGGCTCGGCCCTCAACGCGGCGCTTGCCGGTTTGTGCGGCGCCTTCGGCCGGCTCAAGGGCGACGCCATGCAGGTGGCCAGCGGATCTTCCGAGCTCAGCGCCGCCAGTGAGCAGATGGCCGCAACAAGTAGCGCGATCAGCGATTCCTCCGAGCATCAGCGCGATGCGCTAGAGCAGGTGGCCTCCGCCTTGACCCAGTTGTCCGCCTCCATCGAGCAGGTCAGCAAGAGCGTGCACGCCTCCCGCGTCCAAGTGAAACTGGCTGAACAGGCGGTGGATGAAGGCGCCGCGGCCGGGACCGCCAGCAGCGCGGCCATGGATTCCATTCACGCCACCAATGGCCAGATGGTCAAAGCGGTCACGGTCATCCAGGATATCGCCCGGCAGACCAACCTGCTCAGCCTGAACGCCGCCATCGAGGCGGCCAAGGCGGGGCAGTTGGGCAAGGGCTTCTCGGTCGTGGCCGAGGAAGTGCGCAAGCTCGCGGAACGTTCCGGTCAGGCCGCCCGGGAGGTGGGGGATCTCATCACCCGCACCAACGAGGCGGTGCGCGACGGCGTAGGCCGGGTCCAGGACTCGGCCCGGGTGCTGAACAGCATCCGTGAAGCCACGAGGGTCATCGCCGGGATGACCAAGGAGATGGAGACTGCCATCGACGAACAGTCGACCACCAGCCGGGAGGTCACCCGGCAGTTGGACAAGGTGAACGGCCAGGTGGCCCAGAACAGCTCCGCCACCACGCAGATGTCCGCCACCATCCAGGAGGTCAACCGCACCGCCGTGGATCTGGCCCGGGCCTCGGAGCATCTGCGGGAAGGCATCGGCAATTACCAGGTCTGAGGTCTGTACAAGAAAATATGTAAGCGTTCAGGCCCTTTTTCGGGGGCCGAACGCTTAAGAATTTTTTGTTCTTTCTCAATCGGCATTTCCTTGGTGCTCCACCGGCCGCCACGAATCCCGTCCAGGGCCACCGAGCCAAAACCACACGAATAAGGCAAAAAACGCTAGTTCAGCCATTTCATCCTCAAGAACAAAGGAATCGCCGCAGGGCGAGGTCGAGACCCAGCACCCACAGGCAGATGAGAAACCAGCGGCGGAACTTCACTTCACTGACCCGCAGCCGGACCCGCCCCCCGACCCACATACCCAGCAGGGCGGGGGCCGCGGCGAGGCTGGACAACCCAAGGCCGCTAAGCCGGAAGGCGCCTCCTCCCGCGAGTCCCACCGCCAGCGCGATTGTGGAAACGGTGAATGACAGGCCGAGTGCCTGGATGAGGTCTTCCTTATCCGGCGCACTGAAACGCTTGGAGCAAGAGGAGCAGATCAAACTCCTCGCCCTGCTACTGAAAGCCCATCCGGAACTGCAGGACGAGGCGGAGGCGCTGGCCGTGAAGATAATCACCACGGTGAACCCGGAGACCGTCGCTGCGGAAGTGATCTCGGCATTCCACGGCTTCGACCAGAAGGAGATTTGGGACCGGTCTGGCAAGGACCGGTCTGGCAACAAGACCGGACCCATGAAAGCCGCGGGCGAGATATGCGATGAAAAGTTCGAGCCTTTGATGGAACCGCTGGAGCGCCTCATCTCCATGGGGCAAATGGAGGCCGCACTGTTCCAGGTCAAAGGTCTGCTGAATGGGCTGTACCGTCTCGAAGCCCTGGTCCCTCAAGAGGCGGAGGACTTCCCCTTAAAAGTCGGGGCCCTACGCGTCCTGGTGGCCTGGGCCAAGAAGGCGCCTGAAGACTTGGACCCATGGGAAAACGCTCGGTCCCAAGTGCCGACCCAGCGGGCCAATCTGGCCCAGACCCAACACAGGTTGGAGTTGTTGTTGGGGCTTTCGCCCGGAGGACTGGAAGTGGAGTTGGAGCGGTCCAGACCAATTCCCTGCCCTCCCGCGAGAATAGCCATCGGCATTCCTGCTGAAGTCCTTCGGCAACGCCCAGATATAAGGGAGGCTGAGCAGCAACTGGCGTACCAGACCGCCTCGATCGGAGTCGCAATGGCGGACAAATACCCCCAGCTCACGTGGAGCGGAACGATCGGCCTGGAGTCCCAGCAGACAGGTAATTTGATCTCCCCAGCGAGTCGCCTGTTCCAATTTGGGCCCTCGCTCTCCTGGAATCTGTTCGACGCGGGAACCCAAACGACGGCCCTGCAGCCTGGGGCGGTCCTCACTCGATTTCACGCAAGCCCATGGGAAGCTCAGGACGGTTGTCGGATCTGGGCAGCGAATAAGTTGTAGAAAAGCTCCCCCGCCCGACATCGGAGAATCACCCATACGGTCGGTTTCATTGTTAGCCATCGGGAAATAGGGGCAATTTATGCCCATAAAATACAACTACCTAAGTTTGTCGTCTCGTGAAAACAACCTAACTCTGTCGTTTGCGACAAACTCAGGTTCCTAGTCACAAACCGGCCCCCCGAAGGGGGCCATGCATTGGTGGAGGTGGCGGGAGTTGAACCCGCGTCCAAGAAGCGTGACATGGAGGGTCGTTACAGGCTTGGTCCGAATCGCGTGACCTCTGCAGGGGATCGGACAACCCTGATCGAGGACGTGTCCCCTGGTCTCGGCTGCCGTCAGGGGACGTCGCGGCAACCTATCCTGACCCACCGTCCGGTAGACCGAAGTCACCCTTTCAGTGGTTTAACGAGCCCGGTACCAGGAGCTCCCGGGGACTCGCCTCTTTACTGCTTACGCAGCGCAGGGGAGCATGTACTCGTTAGAGTCATTGGCTTTTTTGTTTTTATCGGCTTGATGAGGGGGCCA
>CAZVHQ010000159.1:0-3425 GCA_964627225.1 uncultured Mesoterricola sp. | reverse complement strand
TCGCTGCGCTTGATGGCGTCCGCCGGGCAGGACATGGCGCAGATGGGATCCTCGCAGTGCATGCACACGGTGGGTCCGGTCTGGGTGGAGGCCAGCCGGTCCAGCTCGTCCAGGTGGATCATGGAATGGCCCCGGTGGGTGCCGCACTCGGCGCAGGAGGCCACGCAACTGCGGCAGCCGATGCAGCGCTGGGGATCGATGAAAAAGCCGTACTCTTCGCTCACCATCACAGCACCTGCTCGGGGATGGAGCCCTGCAGGCTGCTGGCCATTCGGGCCATGCGCCGCAGTTCCAGCAGCTCAGGGGGAAACCGGTCGGCCGATGTGCGGGTCAGCCGGCAGGCGCTCACTTTGAATTCGGGGATCCTGCTCACCGGGTCCAGGTTCCTTGCGGTGAGCACGTTGGCGGAGAGCGGGCCGGGCCAGTGGTAGGGGATGAACACGGTATCGGGACGGATGGTGCTGACCACCTTGGCCGGCAACACGATGGCGCCGCGGCGGGTGGCCACCTCCACGGCGTCGCCCTCCCGGATGCCGCAGCGCTCGGCCATGCGCGGATGGATCTCCACATAGGGGTGCGGGCACTGCTCCACCAGGAAGCCGATCCGGCGGGTCTGGGTGCCGGAGAGGTAGTGGAACACCACCCGACCGGTGGTGAGCCAGACCGGGTACTCGGCATCCACGGTCTCCATGGGCGGGCGCCAGGGGGTGGGGATGAAGCGCGCCCGGCCGTCGGGGTGGAAGAACGTGCCGCCTTCGAACAGCCGGGGCGTGCCGGGGTGGTCCTCGGTGGGGCAGGGCCAGAAGATCCCCAGGTTGGCTTCGATCTTCTCGTAGGTGATGCCGGCGTAGTCGGCGGTGCCGCCCTTGGAGGCGACCCGCAGTTCCTCGAAGATGGCCCGGGGCGAGGTGAAATGCTCGAAGAAGCGGCCGCGCCCGAGGCGCCGGGCCAGTTCCACCATGATCGCCCAGTCCGGCCGGGCCTCCCCCGGAGGCTCCACCGCCTTGCGCAGGCGGATGACCCGGCCCTCGGCGCTGGTGCTGGTGCCTTCGTCCTCCTCGTGCAGCGCCGCGGGAAACACGATGTCGGCGTGCTGGGCGGTTTCGGACAGGAAGAAGTCGAAGGACACCAAGAACTCCAGCTTCTCCAGGGCCTCCCGGGTGAAGCTCGAATCCGGCAGGCTCACCAGCGGGTTGAAGCAGAGGCAGAGCAGCCCCTTGATCTCCCCGGCATGGATGGCGTTCATGATCTCCTGGGCGCTGAGGCCCTTGCGCGGCAGCTCCGCGTCGGTGCAGCCCCAGACCGAGCAGATGTACTTGCGGTGTTCGGGATTCTCGATGTCCCGGTTGCCCGGGAGCTGATCGCACTTGTGGCCGTGCTCGCGCCCGCCCTGGCCGTTGCCTTGTCCGGTGATGGTGGCGTAGCCGCAGTCGGGCCGGCCGATGCGCCCGGTGGCCAGCACCATGTTGATGCATGAATTGACGTTCTCGACCCCCTTGGACTGGTGCTCGATGCCCCGGGCGTGCATGAGGAAGCTGGTCTTGGCTTCGCCCCACAGGCGGGCGGCCTTCTCGATGGCGGCCGCGGGCAGGCCGGTGATCCGGCTGGTCCATTCCGGGGTGCAGGTCCGGGCGGCGGCCAGCGTCTCGTCGAAGCCGCTGGTGTGTTCCCGCACGAAGTCCCGGTCGATGAGGTCCCACTTGTCCAGCAGGTGCAGGATGCCGTTGGTGAGGGCGCAATCCGTGCCGGGCTTGAGCGGCAGGGCGAGGTCCGCGGTGCGGCCCAGGGGGGTGATGCGGGGATCCACCACGATCAGCTTCGCCCCCCGGTCCCGGGCCTTCCAGATATAGTCGGTGGTGATGGGGGCGCATTCCGCCACGTTGGCGCCGGTCACCCAGATCACTTCGGCGCCGAGGATGTCGGCCCAGGAATTGGCGGCGCGGTCCACGCCGAAGGCCTTCTTGTTGCCCGCGCCGGCGCTCACCATGCAAAGCCGGCCATTGTAGTCGAGGTTCCTGGTGCCCAGCCCCAGGCGGGCGAACTTGCCCGACAGGTAGCTCTTTTCGTTGCTGAGGCTGACCCCGGAGAGGAGGGCGAAGGCGTCCTTGCCGAAGCGTTCCTGGATGCGCTGGATTTCGGTGACGGTGCGCTCCATGGCCTGGTTCCAGTCCATGGGCACGAAGCCGGCGTCCGTGCGCTGCATGGCGTGCAGCAGGCGATCCGGGTGGCCGCCCTGGAGGTAGCGTTTCACCCCCTTGGGGCAGAGCTTGCCCTGGTTGAAGGGGAACTCCTCCCACGGCTCGAAGCCGATCACCGCGTTGTCCTTGACCTTGAGCTTGATGCCGCACTGCTGGCCGCAGAAGCAGCAGTGGGTCGCCACCACCTTGTCCGGCTGGGTCTGGGCATCCCAGCCTCCGGGCGGGGCGAGGTTCAGGTGGGGGCCGAACTGGGCGCGCAGTTGATCGGGGGTCAGGGGCAGGTGGGCCATGGGGTCAGCTCCCGAAACTGATGGGGTCGGCAAGGGCTTCCACCGGAAGCGGGATGTCGGCGAAGGGATCGAAGGCGCCGCCGAGCCGCAGGCTCTGGGCCTGCATCAGCAGCCGGCGCTTGCACCGGGGGCAGAGGTCGAGGTGATGCACCCGGTTGCCGTGGCGGGCACCGTCCAGGCCCAGCTGCGCCCAGAGCGCCTCCAGGTCCGCCCGCTGGTTGAACCGGATGAAGGGCGTGGCGCAGGCCTTGCAGGGCAGGAGCGGGCGCGCGTCCCCTTCGGCCTTGTAGCGGGCCACCCCGGCCTGGGCCGGCCGCTGGACGATGTGGAACAGCTTGCCGAAGGGCAGCGCAAGCAGCATGACGATGACGGTCATCTCATGGATGTAGGCGAGGGTGCCGAAGTTGCGTCCCTGCAGCCAGGTTTCCGAGGCGGTGAGGAGCAGGCCGGTGACCGAGATGGCGATGAGCATCAGCAGCGGCAGGATGTCCAGGTCGAAGCGCTGGGTGGCCGTGTCGCCAGCGTCCCGGGAGCGGCGCAGGAAGGCCAGGGCGCATCCGGCCAGCACCATGACGGCGGCCAGGTCGAGGATGTGGAAGGTGATCCAGGCCTGGGGCGAGTGGAGCGGGAAACTGCCGGCCGGGAAGCCGAAGAGCCAGGCCTGGTACCGGTCGGGGTTCCGGCCATCGCTGGTGAACCGCGCCCACCCGAACACCAGCGGAAAGGTCACGGCGAAGGCCAGCAGGCAGCCCCAGGCCAGGCAGGCGTGGGCGCCCCAGCGCTTGATCGAGCGGTGTTTGATGAAGCGCTGCAGGAGCAGCTGGTCCAGCAGGGTGAGGCCGATCCGGGGCAGTTGGGCCAGGCCTTTGCGGCTCAGGAAGGTGGCCAGGGTCCAGCGCCAGTACATGGCCGTGGCCGGGCGCTCCAGCCAGGTGAA
>CAZVHQ010000158.1:0-3550 GCA_964627225.1 uncultured Mesoterricola sp. | reverse complement strand
TGCGGAACTCATCCACCATCTGGAAAAAGATGTGGTGGTAGGCGTCCACCAGGGGGTTGCCCACGGTGTACTTCTCAGTCCACTCGACAAATTCCATCTGCGCTCCCGGCGAACCTACCCCCAAAGTGTGGGCAATACCGCCAATCCCGTCAACCGCGGGCGGCTCAATCGGATTTCTTGCGGGCCTTCCCGGTGATCCGGTGGATGTCGATGCGCACCACGGCGGTCCGCTGGAAATCCCGTTCCAGTTCCTTCAAGCCGTTCTCCATGTGGTCGGGGGCGAACCGGTGCAGCAGGGCCATGAGGCCGCGCCGCTTGGCTTCGGGCTCCTCCACCCGCGTGGCCCGGCCGAACACCACGGCGCTGCGGTAGTTGGTGCTCAGTTCGGCGGGCACCACCTCGCGCCCCACGACGACACAATATGAGACCAAGTCACAAAAGGCCAGGTTCTCCAGCTTGTGCCCGACCACGGCGCAGTGCAGGTACAGCACGCCGTCCTCCAGCACGTGGTTCACGGGCACCGCGTAGGGGTAGCCGTCCTCGCCGATGGTGGCCAGGACGCCGTCGCCGCCTTCCCGAAGGATGGCGTAGGCTTCCTCTTCCTGCAGGGCTCGGTCCTTGCGGCGTATCTCGTGGCTCATCCCAACGGCTCCTCATGGGCGCAGGCGGGGCAGAGGAGCACCGTGACCGGGTCCTTGCCCCTGGGTTTGCGGGTCTTTTCCACCATGTACTTGCCCTTGCAGGCCGGGCAGGAGCGCGGCACCGGCTTGTCCCAGGCGGTGAAGTCGCACTTGGGGTAGTTGGTGCAGCCATAGAAGATCTTGCCGAAGCGGGTCTTGCGCGGGCTCAGGTCGCCGCCGCACTTGGGGCAGGGCACGCCTAGGATCTCCTTCTTGACCGTCTTGCACTTGGGGTAGTCCACGCAGCAGGTGAACTCGCCATAGCGGCCGTAGCGCTTGACGTAGTGCTTGCCGCAGGTGGGGCACTTCTCCTCCAGGGCCACGTCGGCGGGCACCGGGATGCCCTTGGGGTCGGCCTTGCGGATGCCCTTGCAGCCGGGGTAGTTCGGGCAGGCCCAGAACGGGCCGAACTGGCCCTTGCGCAGGAGCATGGGGGTGGCGCCGCACAGCGGGCACTCGGGGGCGTCCTCGGGCTCCTCCATCTGTTCGGGCTCTTCGGTATGGTCGCATTCGGGATAGCGCGAGCAGCCGAGGAACAGGCCGTTCTTGCCGATCCGCTTGAGCATGGGCGCGCCGCACTTCTTGCATACCTTGTCGGTCTGGATGCCGGCCTTGAGGTTGGCCATGTCGGTGCCGGCCGAGGCCAGCAGCTTCTCGAACGGGCCGTAGAAGTTCTTCATCGCCTTCAGGAAGGTCAGGTTGCCGCCTTCGATGCGGTCCAGCTCGCCTTCCAGGCCGGAGGTGTAGGTCGGCTCCATCAGCTCCCGGAACCCCTGTACCAGCAGGTCGGTCACCACGCAGCCCAGCTCCGTGGGCTTGAAGCGCCCCTCCAGCTTCTTCACGTAGTCCCGGTCCTGGATGGTGGCGATGATGCTGGCATAGGTGGAGGGCCGGCCGATGCCGTCCTCTTCCAGCTCCTTGACCAGCGTGGCCTCGGAGAACCGCGCGGGCGGCTTGGTGAACTGCTGGTCGGTCTCCAGGGCCTCCAGCTTCAGGGCCATGCCCACCTTGAGCGGCGGCAGGCCGACGCTCTCCTCGGGGTCCTCCTCGCCGGCGGTGGCGTCGGCGATCTCCTCGGCCTTCTGTTCCTCGGTCTCGGTGCGGTACACCGTCAGCCAGCCCGGGAACCGTTCGATCTCGCCCTTGGCCAGGAACACGGCCTCTTCCTTGTCCGGGAGGGTGGCGGCGGATTCCACCACGGTCTCGTCGATGCGGGCGGCCTCCATCTGGGAGGCCACGGTGCGCCGCCAGATCAGGGCGTAGAGCCGGAACTGGTCCGGTTCCAGGCGGTTCTTCAGGCTTTCCGGGGTGCGGGTGATGTCGGTGGGCCGGATCGCCTCGTGGGCGTCCTGGGCGGCCGCCTTGCCCTTGTAGATGCGCGCCTTGGCCGGCAGGTAGTCCTTGCCGTAGTGCTTTTCGACGTAGGCGCGGATCGCTTCGATCGCCTCCGGGGCGAGCCGGGGCGAATCGGTGCGCATGTAGGTGATGAGGCCCACCGGGCCTTCGCCGAAATCCACGCCCTCATACAGGCGCTGGGCGTTCTGCATGGTGCGGGTGACGCTCATGCGCAGCTTCTGGGCGGATTCCTGCTGCAGCTTGGCGGTGGTGAACGGGGCGGAGGGGTTGCGCTTCTTTTCCTTGGTCTCCAGGCTGGTGACCTTCCAGGCCGCCTTCAGGATCATGTCGCGCAGGGCGTGGGCCTCGGCTTCGGCGCCGATCCGGCGCTTGGTCTCCTTGTTGCCCAGTTGCAGCGGCTGGCCGCCGACCCGGGTCAGCTTCATCCAGAACTGGGGCGGCAGCTTGGCCGAGAACTTGCCCTTCAGCACCCAGTATTCCACCGGGACGAAGGCCTGCACTTCGCGCTCCCGGTCGACGATCAGGCGCACCGTCACGCTCTGCACCCGGCCGGCCGACAAGCCGCGGCGGACCTTGTCCCAGAGCACCTGGGACACCTTGTAGCCCACCAGCCGGTCCAGCACCCGCCGGGCCCGCTGGGCGTCCACCAGCTTCTTGTTGATGACCGTGGGCGCTGCCATGGCCTTGGCGATCCCGGCGGGGGTGATCTCGTTGAACAGCACCCGGCTCACCGGCATCGTCTTGGGCGGCTTGATGGCCTCCAGCAGGTGCCAGGAGATGGCCTCGCCCTCGCGGTCAGGGTCGGTCGCGAGAATGATCTCGGTGGCCTTCTTGGCGGCGGCCTTCAGCTCGGTCACCACCTTGGCCTTGCTGGCGGGGATTTCGTACTCTTCCTGGAAGCCGTTCTCGATGTCCACCCCCAGCTTCTTGGGGAGATCGCGGATATGGCCCACGCTGGCCTTCACCGTGTACCCCTTCCCGAGGTATTTGGTGATGGTTTTCGCCTTGGACGGACTTTCGACGATAACGAGCTTGGTCAATTGAGACTCCAACCTGGGATGATGGGGTCTTTCATGGGGCGTTTGTCAAGCCCCAACGTAAAAACTTCATATCTTCCAAGAGATCTTGTGCGCTGAGGCATATTTTCGCGGCTCCTTCGCGGATCAGCCGGTTGGGCCCTTCGGCCAGGGGATCCTCCGGGGCGCCCGGGCAGGCCCAGAGCTCCTTGCCCAGGTCCAGGGCCAGTTTGGCGGTGACCAGGGACCCGGAGGCGTAGCGGGCCGCCACCAGCGCCACCCCCTGGGTCCAGGCGGCGAGGATCAGGTTGCGCCGGGGGAAATGCCATTTCTCGGGCCGGGCGGCCACCGGGAAGGGGGTGAGCACCCCGCCGCCGGCGGCGACGATCCGGTCCATCAGGCCGGCGTGCTCGGGCGGGTAGGGGTGGTCCAGGCCGGAGCCCATGATGCCCCAGGTGGCCCCGGCCTCCAGGGCGCCCCGGTGGGCGGCGCCGTCGA
>CAZVHQ010000157.1:0-3572 GCA_964627225.1 uncultured Mesoterricola sp. | reverse complement strand
AGCGAACAGGGCGAAAGTCTGGGACACGGACGATTACGTAGACGGGCTCCTAGGATTTGAATCCGGCCAGCCGGTCCAGTCCGTAGTCCTCGGTGATCTCCCCCACCAGATCGCGCACGGGGATCAGGTCGTCCAGCTTCCAGCCGTTGCTGCCGGTGAAGAACAGCCCCGACTGCAGGTCCCCGCCATGGGAATCGCCCAGGCTGTCGGCGATGCAGTAGCCCACCTTGAAGGCGCCCTTGCCATGCTCGCACGGGCTGACGCAATTGCTGATGCATTTGATTTTCGGAGCGTTGCCTTCGATGATCCGGCGGTGCAGCGCGGTCATCACGCCGCGCGCCGGCATGCCCACCGGCGACCCGTGCAGGGCGATGGTGGAGCGCTTGGACTGGAGAATGACGCTCTTGAAGTTGGTGTGGGCGTCGCACTCGAAGGTGCCGATGAACCGGGTGCCCATCTGCACGCCGCCAGCGCCCATGGCCATCAGCCGGTCGATGTCGGCCCGGTCCCACACGCCACCGGCCGCGATCACCGGGAAATCGCCCCACTGGTCGCGCTCCTGGACCACCGAAGGGAGCAGCGCGTCCAGGGAGAAGAGCGGATCGGTGCACTGTTCCAGGGAGAAGCCCTGGTGGCCGCCGGACTCCGGGCCCTCCAGCACCACCGCGTCGGGCTTGCGGTTGAACTTGCGCTCCCAGGTCTTGCAGATGAGCTTGAGCGCCCGGGCCGAGGAGACGATGGGCACCAGCGCCACGTCCCGGTCGCCCACATACTCGGGCAGGAAGAGCGGCAGCCCGGCCCCGGAGATGATCATCCGGGTGCCGGCTTCCACCGATTCCCGCACCACCCGCTCATATTCGTTGATGGCGCACATGATGTTGACCCCGATGACGCCGTGGCCGCCGGCGATGCGCTGGGCATCCTTGATGATCCGCTGCAGTGCTTCGGTGTTCTGCAGGTTTTCCGGCTGGTCCGGGCGCCCCGCCCGGGTCTTGGCCAGACCGGGATAGCGGTAGCCGGTGCCGATGGCCGAAACGATGCCGACGCAGCCGCTGCGGGCGGCGTTCCCGGCCAGGCGGTCCCAGGAGATGCCGATGCCCATGCCCCCCTGGATGATGGGATAGGGCACTTCCAGGTTGCGGATCTTGAGGGACGGCAAGGACGGCGCCGGCTTCTCCACCAGGGCGTCGAAGGCCGGAGTGCCCATGGCCTCGGCCAGGCGCTTGCGGAACGCGGCGAGGAAGTCCGCCGCTCCGGACCGGAGCAGGGACGGTGAACGCAACTGCAGCCCGGAGGCGCCCCGGGCCAGCAGATCGCGGCCTTCGGCGGCATTGCCGGCCACCGGCGCGAAGCAGGGCAGCGAGCTGGCCTTGAGCATGCGCATCAGCCGATCCGCCAGGCCTTCACCCTCGGCGGCCAGCAGCGCCGAGGCGCCGCCATGCTGCGCCGCGGCAGCCTCTTCGCCGTCACGCACCACCACCAGGCGCGGCAGGCCCCAGGCGCGCAGGGCCTCCAGCCGCTCGGGCAGGAGATCGGATTCGTGGATCAGGAAGGAGGCCAGATTGTGCGCGGCGGAATCGAGCCGGGCCGAGAATTCCCCCAGCACGCCCCGCAGGTCCAGCCCCACATGCCCCTTGCCGGGATGGCAGGCCGCGGTCAGGCGGCGCGAGAGGCTTTCCATGTCCGGAAAGGCAGGGACCCGGATCACGCCGGCCCCGCCGGCTCCGGCGAAACCTGCCGCAAGCTGGTCGGTGGCGAAGGGGTGCCAACCCTGAAAAAATACCGGTGCCTGGGGCCCGATGGGCCAAGGCGCGGTGGATCCGGTCATGAACTTCCTCCCATTCCGTGGGGATTCCCAGAAGAGACCATTCTCCTCATCTTCTTAACAGCATGACTGAAAGGCGCCCCCAGGGGAATGTCTATGCCAATCGAGGGGGTTTAGCGTTGCCGCTTGGAGATTTTCCGGCCCAGCAGCCGCGCGCCCCGCGTTGGCGGCCAGGAAGGCTCGGCCCCCCCGCCCCCAGCATCTGCATGCCGGGACCGCTTCCCTTGACCGAGATACCGGCGCCTTGCAAAAAGGCGTTACCCGGTGGTTGCCGATGACCCACGAACCGCTCCCCGGCATGATCGGGAATTTCTCATCAGGCCAGATCCAGGTTGCTTTCTAGGTTAGATTTAAGACTTTGATGCAAATTCCGAAACGATAAGAGGGAGCCCTCTCGATGTTTTTTATCATTGGTCTGATCGTGGTTGTCGGGGCCGTGCTGGCCGGATACACCATGGAGGGTGGCAAGATCAAGATCCTCCTGGAACCGCTCCCGGCTGAACTCACCATTCTGCTGGGCGCGGCCGTCGGCGCCTTCCTGGCGGGCAACACCATGGGCACCATCAAATCGGTGGCGGCCAGCATCGGCAAGCCGCTGAAAGGCAGCAAGTACACCAAGGCGGTGTACATGGAATCGCTCATGCTGCAGTACGAAGTCTACGTGAACATCAAGAAGGGCGGCCTGCTGGCCCTGGAGCAGGACGTGAACGATCCCCACAGTTCCACCATCTTCAAGAAATACGCCACCATGCTGGCGGACCACCACGCCCTGGACTTCTTCTGCGATTCGCTCAAGCTGCTGATCAACGGCTCCGCCAAGATCGACGAGATCGACATGGTCATGGACATGGACCTGGATGTGCACCACGCGGAAGCCGCCGAGCCCGGGGCCGCGCTGGGAATCATGGCGGACGCCTTCCCGGCCTTCGGTATCTGTGCCTGCGTCATGGGCATCGTCGTCACCATGGGGTTCCTGGACCAGCCGCCCAACGTCATCGGCGGGCACGTGGGGGCCGCCCTGGTGGGAACCTTCCTGGGCATCTTCCTTTCCTACGGCGTGTTCGGCCCCCTGGCCAAGAACATCGACCAGGTCAACGCCGCGGAAGGGTATTTCTTCAGGGCCATCCGCGCCGGCCTGGTGGCTTTCGGCAACGGCGCGGCGCCCGTGACGGCGGTGGAATTCGCCCGGAGGAACATCCCCTCGCCCGAGCGCCCCGGCTCCCAGGAACTCGAAGAAGTGGTCCGCCAGATCAAGCCCAGGTAATCCATGGCCGAGCAGCAACCCGAAGTCAAAATCAAGTTCGTCAAGAAGAAGGGTGGGCACGCAGCCGCCCACGGCGGCGCCTGGAAGGTGGCCTATGCCGACCTGGTGACCGCCATGATGGCCTTCTTCCTCCTCATGTGGCTGTTGAACTCCACCACTTCCAACACCAAGGCCGGCATCGCCGGGATGTTCCAGGACCCGGATTTCTTCAATACCGAAAAGGGCAAGGCCATCCTGACCCAGTACGAGATGGAGAAGGCCGGCATCCTGCCCGGCGGCAAGGGCATGAAGCAGCCCGGGGACGAGGGCGGCGGCCCGCCGGTCAGCGACGATGCCGGCGAGCAGGAGCGCCAGCGCATGGAGGACACCGCCACCGCGATCACCAAGGCCTTCAACGAAGACAAGCTGCTGGAGGCGTTCAAGGACCAGATCAGCTTCGAGTTCACCGACGAGGGCCTGCGCATCCAGATCCAGGACAAGCTG
>CAZVHQ010000156.1:0-3578 GCA_964627225.1 uncultured Mesoterricola sp. | reverse complement strand
GTTATAACCCTGGTTTACCCACACGATTCAGCGAGGAGCCGAGCAGACCCTGGCCCTGCGGGAAATGCTTTCGGGCATCGGCAATGCCACCCAGGAGCAGGCCCGGACCGGGCATGAAGCCGAGCTGCAAGTGGCGCAGGGCGCCGCCGAAGCGGCCAAGAACGCCAGCGCGAGCATGCAGCTCTCCGCCACCGCCGCCGAAATCAAGCTGGCGGTTTCAGGCCTGGAACGGATCGCCGGCGCGCTGGTGGAAGCGGCGGGGCACTTCAAAGTCTGAGTCCGGGGTCACCGGCGCAAGGCCTCCGGCAGGTCCAGCCCCAGGGTGCCGCCGGGGTTCATGATGCCCTGGGGGTCGAGGTGCTGCTTGATGGCCCGGAACAGGCCCATCTGCGCCTGGCCGATCTGGCCTTCCAGCCAGGGCGCGGTCATGCGGCCGATGCCGTGGTGGTGGCTCAGGGAGGCGCCCTGGGCGCGGATGGCGTCGAGGATGCCGGCCTGGTAGGCGAGGTAGTCGGGGATGGACGCCATGCGCGCGATGAAGATGAAATACAGGTTGGCCCCCTGGGGGTAGCAGTGGGACATGTGGGTCATGCAGATGGTGTCGGGGCGGGAATGGCAGAAGGCCCGCACCTCCCGGTGCACCCGTTCCAGGTTGTCCCAGGTGACGCAGCATTCCAGCGTGTCGGTCATGATGCCGAAATCCTGCAGGTCCTCCCGCAGGTACGGGTCCCGGAACCGGCCATGCTCCCAGCTCCGGGTGACCAGGCCGGTGGTGGGCAGGGCGCCGTGGCGCCGGGCGGCGCGGGCCACCTGCCGGCGCACGCTCCGGGCGTAGCCCTTCGCGCCCTCGGTGGTGCCCAGGAGCAGGCAGCGCTGCCCCGGCTTCAGGCCCCACAGGCCCAGGAGGCGGTTGGCGAGGGGGCTCTCCACGCCGTAGAGCTTCAGCGCCACGTCGGTCTCCTCCGGGTCCGACAGCCGGAACACCGACGGGAAGCCCGCCTCGGACTGCATGACTTCGCGCACCGCGGCCCGGGCGGAGGCCCAGTCGGGGAACATGTAGCTGAACCGGTGCCGGTTCCCGGGCATGAGCTGGAAGATGCGCAGGGTGACTTCGGTGAGGATGCCGAAGGCGCCCTCGCTGCCCATCATGATCTGGTCGGTGTCGGGGCCGGTGGCGGCGGCGGGGTAGTTGCCGGTGCGCAGCACGCCCGCCGGGGTCACGTATTCCTGGGAGAGCACCAGGTCCTCGATCTTGCCGTAGTAGGTGGAGTTCTGGCCCGCGCCCCGGGTCACCACCCAGCCGCCCACCGTGGAGAATTCGTAGGACTGGGGAAAGTGCCCGCAGGTGTAGCGCCGGGAGGCGCCGAACAGCTCGGGGGCGGCGTTGAGGAGCTTTTCCAGTTCGGGGCCGTACAGGCCGGGTTCCACGGTGATGGTCTGGTTGGTCTCGTTGAAGGCCACCACCTTGGCCATGTGCCGGGTGAGGTTCAGGGAAACGCCCCCCTGGGGCGCTTCCAGGCCCCGGGTGACCGAGGACCCGCCGCCCCGGGCGACGACCGGGATGCCTTTGAGCGCGCAGTAGTCGACGATCCGCTGCACCTCGTGGCGGTTCCTCGGGTAGAGCACGGCGTCGGGCAGGTTCTCGGGGAGGCCTTCCCGCAGGCGCATGAGATCAAGCATGGTCTTGCCATAGGCGGCCTGGAGCCGGACGAATTCGTCGGTGCTGACGCCGCCCGGCCCCAGCATGGCGGCGAAGGCCGCGAGGCTTTCCGGAGCCAGGCGGGTCGGGCGGATGAGCTCGACGGGCTGGTCGCCGGTGCGGGACGGGGTCGTGAAGTCCGCGTCCTCCATGTGGAAGGTGCGCTTCATGAGCCGGTACAGGCGCGCGTTGGGGTGCTTGAACTCGCCGGGGTCGCCCCATTTCAGCAGGGAACGCCAGGAACGGGCGGGGGGCACATCATGGATCCAGTGGGGCTGGATGTTCGCGGATTCGGTCATGGCAGGGTCCTTGTCAGTCTTCGGCAGGTTCGTCGCTGGCGCGCGCGGGGTAGTTGACGATGGACCGGATGTCCTCGTACATGGGCCGGAGCTGATGGTAGAGCTTCCGGTAGACCCTGCGGTAGAGCTGGTCGTACAGGGCGGCCTGCTCCGGGCGGGGCCGGTAGACGCAGCCGGCCCGCACCATGGCGGCCACGGCATCGGGAATGCTGCCGTAGAGGCCCACGCCCACCGCGGTGATCACGGCGGTGCCCAGGCCGGAGGTCTCGAAGGTTTCGCCGGCGCACAGCTCCCGGCCGAAGATGTCCGCCGTGAGCTGGCAGATCTCCCTGGACTGGGTGGCTCCGCCCGATAGGCCGATGTGGGTGATCTTCCTCCGGCCCCGCTTCTCGATCTGCTCCAGGCCTTCCCTCAGGCCGAAGCCCAGGCCTTCCAGGACCGAGCGGTACAGGTAGCCGCGGGTGTGCACGTCCCCGAAGCCGATCATCGCGCCCTTGGTGCCGGGCAGCTTGAGGCTGGGGCCCCAATGGGGCAGCGTGAGCAGGCCCATGGAGCCGGCCGGCACTTCCCGGAGGTAGCGGTCCAGCAGCACTTCGGGCGGGACGCCCTGTTCCCGGGCTTCATCCACATCCTGCCGGGCCAGCTCCTTCTTGAACCAGGAGATCATCCAGTAGCCCCGGAAGATCTCCACTTCCGGGTTGTAGTGGCCGGCCAGGGCGGCGGGATAGGGGGGCATGAAGGCGATGGGTTCGAAGTAGCGGGGCGTGGTGGTCTGCACGGTGGCGGTGGTGCCGAGGGAAAGGCTGGCCATGCCCTCCCGCACGCAACCGACGCCGATGGTCTCGGTGCCCTTGTCGGAGGCGCAGGCGATCACCGGCAGGCCTTCCGGAAGGCCCGTGGCGGCGCTGGCCGCGGCGGTGATGCCGCCCAGCAGGGCGCCCGCGGGCACCAGCCCGGGCAGCTTGGCGGGCTCCATGGGGAACAGGAGGGCGGGCAGCTCGCCCGCGGTGCACCAGCGCATTTTCTTGTAGTTGAAGGGGATGTGTCCGATCTGGTTGGCCACGGAATCCTTGAACAGGCCCGTCAGGCGGTGGTTCAGGAAACCCGACACCTGGAGGATCTTGCCGGTGGCCGTCCAGATTTCCGGCTGGTTCTGGCGCACCCAGTTGGGCTTGCCTTCCTGCTGGGTCTTCTGGATGGACTCCATGACGCCCACGGCCGTGAAGACCAGCCGCTTGATCCAGGAGGGCCGGTATTCGGCCCGGGCCTTGCGGGTGTCCAGCCAGGTGAGGGCCGGCCGCAAGGGGTTTCCAGCGCCATCCACGAAGACCATGGTCGCCCTCTGGGTGGTGACCCCCACGCCCTTGATCCGGCTGAAGGCCTCCCCGGCCTCCGCCTGCAGGGTCCGGGTGGCCTGGCAGAGGCTCTGCCAGTAGATCTCCGCGTCCTGTTCCGCCCATCCGGGGCGGGGCGACCGGTAGGGCTCGTACTCCACCTTCGCCTTGTGCAGGAGGGTGCCATCCGGGGCGAACAGCATGGCCCGCAGGCTCTGGGTTCCGCAGTCCAAGGCCAGCAGCGTG
>CAZVHQ010000155.1:0-3655 GCA_964627225.1 uncultured Mesoterricola sp. | reverse complement strand
ATCTGGGATCTGCTGGAGGCCATCTCCGAACGGGTCAGCAAGGTCTGATTACTGGCCGGGCGCCCATGCCCGGCGGAACTCCGCGGCCAGCAGGTCGCGCACGCTGCCCCGCTCGCCGGTGGCCACGTCCACCAGTTCCCGGTCGGCCATGGCTTCGAGGCCCTGTTCGCGTTCCAGGAACCGGGCGCGGTCCATGGGGTTCCGGCCGCCCCGGAAGCAGGCCCGCCTGAAGTCCGCCTGGGGATCGGCCAGGGCCAGGCCGCCCAGCCGGTCCCGCCGGACGAAGAAGGCGTTGTTCCCGGCCAGGGCGGATCCGACGAAGCCATAGCCCTTCTTTTCGGCCAGCAGGCAGATGGCCTTGAGGGAGGCCCCGGCATATTGGCAGCCGTCCCAGGTGTGGCTGGCGGAATAGGGGATGGATACCGCCCGGTCGGGCCCGAACAGGTTGTTGTATTCGCAGACGACCAGCACCGGGTCCACCGCGGTGATCGCTTCCCACACCCAGTAGTCGTTGCCGTCCAGGTCGATGCTCAGCAGGCCGATGGGGCCGGAAATCCCAGCGGAGCGAATGAGGTCATTGATGTTGTCCCGGGTGATCCAGGCGCACAGGGCCTTCAGGTTGAATTTGTCGTAATAGTCGCTGTCCTTGATGCGCTGGATGTTGCGGGCGGAACCGTCCATGACCAGCCCGGACCAGTAGTTGTTCGCCATCAGGAACCGGGTGTTGGCTTCCCGGTAGTCCTCGACGCCGAACTCGACGAAAATTGTTTCCTTGATCCGCAGCTTCTGGATCAGGAACTGGATGATGCCATCTTCGCCGAATTGTGAAAAACATTTGAATTCAGCGGCTTGAATGGGGGTGGCGACCGGCAGGGCAGCCACCGTCCGGGCCAGCAGATTGCCTTGGAGCATCAGTTGGGTTTCGGCTTGGGCATGCAGGGCCTTCAAGGATGCCCTGGCGCTCACCGCCGGCTTGAGGCCCATATCCTGCAGACAATGACGGAACTTCCGTTCAACCTGTCTCGCCCACCCCATTCGCCTGCTCCCCGTTTGGGCCCCATGGTATCAGCAAGGCCGCCGGCCGGCCTGAAACCGCCGGTTGTGACCGATCCCACTGGGGTCCCCCTTGACGCCCCATGCCGTGATGCAATCCTCATGAAGTATCCAGATCCATGCAAATCTACGGGGAGCATCCATGGCAAACAGGCAGACGCCCATCAACGCGGACGTGGTGCGCCGGCGGTTCGCGGCCAGCGGGCTGCAGGACCTGGGCCGAGCCTCCATTCGTGAACTGAAGAAGCTGGTGGACCTGATCGAGGCGGACAGCGGGCAGGAGTTCGTCCGGATGGAGATGGGCATCCCCGGGCTGCCGCCGCTCCAGGTGGGGGTGGACGCGCAGATCCAGGCGCTGAAGGACGGGGTCGCGGCCATCTATCCGGATATCCAGGGCATCCCGGCGCTGAAGCAGGAGGTCGCCCGGTTTGCCAAGCTGTTCCTGGACCTGGAGGTGGATCCGGAGCATTGCGTGCCCACGGTGGGCTCCATGATGGGCGGCATGGCCTGCTTCCTCACCGTCAACCGCATGTGGGCCGAGCGGGAAGGCACGCTGTTCCTGGACCCGGGCTTCCCGGTGCAGAAGCAGCAGTGCAAGCTGCTGGGCCACGGCTGCCGGTCGTTCGACATGTATGAGCACCGCGGCCCGAAACTGCGGGCCAAGCTGGAGTCCTGCCTGAAGGACGGCAAGGTCTCGTCGATCTTGTACTCGAGCCCGAACAATCCGTCCTGGATCTGCCTCACCGAGGAGGAGCTGCGGACCATCGGCGAGCTGGCCACCCAGTACGGCGTGGTGGTGATCGAGGATCTGGCCTACTTCGGCATGGATTTCCGCACCGACTACGGCAAGCCGGGCCAGGCGCCCTACCAGCCCACGGTGGCGAAGTACACCGACAACTACATCCTGCTGATCTCCAGCTCCAAGGCTTTCAGCTACGCCGGCGAGCGGATCGGGGTGATGGTGGTGTCAAGCAAGGTGTGGGCCATGCGCAGCAAGGACCTGCTGCGCTACTACAGCTCCGACCAGTTCGGCCACGCCCTGCTGTTCGGCACCATCTACGGGCTGTCCTCGGGCACCTCCCACTCGGCCCAGTGCGCCCTGGCGGCGATGCTCAAGGCGGTGAACGACGGCGCGGTGGATTTCGTGGCGATCATCCGGGAATACGGCGAGAAGGCCAGGATCATGAAGCGGCTGTTCGTGGAGAACGGCTTCCGGATCGTCTACGACCGGGACCTGGACCAGCCGGTGGCCGACGGCTTCTACTTCACCTTCGCCTATCCGGGCCTGCAGGGCGGGGAGCTGCTGGGCGAACTGCTGAACTACGGCATCAGCGCCATCACCCTGGACATCACCGGCAGCGAACGCACCGAAGGCCTGCGCGCCTGCACGTCGCTGATCCCCCGGAGCCAGTTCCCGGTGCTGGAAGCCCGGCTCAAGGCGTTCCACCAGGACCATCCCATCGCCGCCCCGGTGCAAATCTAAATTAATATATTAATAGAGTAATAAAAAATGTAACCATGCTTTACAAAATATCCGACAAAATGTAAAGTACGGCTCCATGATCGAAAGACCGTTCTGGCTTCAACGAATTGAGCAAGCGTGGGGCGAGGCTCCCATCGTTTGGCTTTCCGGCGTACGTCGGTCAGGGAAGACCGCGCTCGCAGAGAGCCTTGACTCTGACAAGGTGCTATTTCTCAACTGCGACCTGCCCGGCATCGAGGGCATGGTCGCGGATCCGGAATTTTTCTTCCGGTCCTGCACCAAGCCCATCGTGGTGTTCGACGAGATTCATCGGCTTCGATACCCTTCCAGGGTCCTGAAGATCGGGGCCGACCTTCAGCCCTTCTGAAAGGCACCAAGCAACCCGGGTTCTACCGGGAATGGATGGAATCCTACTTCGCCCGGGACATTCAACAGCTCTTCGGGTTCCGGGACATGAACAGGTTCAATGCCCTGTTCGAATTTGTCCTGCGCCAGAGCGGGGGCCAGTTGGGCATCGCTCCTGCTGCGGCCGCCCTGGGCATTTCCCGGCCGACGGTCGAAAGCCATTTGACGGCCCTTGAGATCACCCATGCTCTGACCCTGGTGCGCCCCTTCCACGGCAACCACCAGGGCGAGGTCGTGAAGCAGCCCAAGGCGTATGCCTTCGATACCGGCTTCGTGAGTTTCGTGAGGGGGTGGGACCCATTGCGGCCCGAGGATCTTGGTGTCCTGTGGGAGCATCTGGTGCTGGAACATCTGCTTGCCCACTTTCCTGGCCAGCCCATCCACTATTGGCGGGACAAGTCTGGGCATGAAGTGGACTTCATCGTGCCCCACGACCGCGCGAGGGTCGATGCGATCGAATGCAAATGGGACCCCGCGGCCTTCGATCCCACGGCGCTGAAACCATTCCGGACCCACTACCCCGATGGGCGCAACTACCTGGTTACGCCGTCAAGCATTCCGGCGCATGGCAGGCGCTTCGGGGAACTTGAAGTCCTGCTTTGCGGTCTGGCCGGACTCCAGTGAAGCAACCTACGCCTCCCCCGGGCCATCCTGCAGCCAGCGGTTCAGGGTCTTGATGTCGATCCCCAGTCGCTCGGCGGTGCGGCTCTTGTG
>CAZVHQ010000154.1:0-3665 GCA_964627225.1 uncultured Mesoterricola sp. | reverse complement strand
GGAAGTCGCCGCCGAAGGTGGTCTCGGGCAGGGTCTGCACCAGCGGCACGTACCAGTGGCCGGAGTAGCGCACCAGCAGCGGCTTGTCGTTGGACAGCACCTCCGCGAACAGGCTCAGCACCGTGAGCGCCAGGAACAGCTGCAGGCTGCGGTAGCCCAGGCGGTTGCCCTTGAAGCGCCGCCAGGCCCGCAGCCACGGGTTCTGCAGATCATGCTCAGTCATACTTCACCCGCGGATCCACCCACAGGTAGCTCAGGTCCCGGATCAAGGTGGTGACCAGGCCGATCAGGGTGAAGAAGAACAGGCTGCCCAGCACCACCGGGTAGTCGCGCCGGATCACCGATTCGTAGGAGAGCAGGCCCAGCCCGTCCAGGGAGAACAGGGTCTCGATCAGCAGCGAGCTGGAGAAGAAGGCGCCGACGAAGGCCGCCGGGAAGCCGGTCATGATCGGGATCAGGGCGTTGCGGAACACATGGCGCCACATGACGTTGTGCTCGCTCACCCCCTTGGCCCGGGCGGTCAGCACGTACTGCTTGTGGATCTCCTCCAGCACCGAGTTCTTGGTCATGATGGTGATCACCGCGAAGCTGCCCAGCACCATGGCGGTGACCGGCAGCACGATGTGCCACAGGTAGTCCATGGCCTTGCCCATGAGCGAGAGCTGGTCGAAGTTGCCCGAGGTCAGGCCGCGCAGCGGGAACCACTGGGCGAACGCGCCGCCCGAGAACAGCACCAGCAGGAGCACGCCCATCACGAAGCTGGGGATGGCGTAGCCCACCAGCACGATCAGCGTGGTGGCGGTGTCGAACCGGCTGCCGGCGCGCACCGCCTTGGCGATGCCCAGCGGCACCGACACCAGGTAGGTGAGCAGGAAGCTCCAGATCCCCAGGCTGATCGAGACCGGCAGCTTTTCCCGGATCAGCTGCCAGACGCCTTCGTTGTGGAAGAAGCTCCGGCCCAGGTCGAACCGGGCGAACTGCCCGAGCATCTGCAGGAAGCGCGTGTGCACCGGCTTGTCGAAGCCGTAGAGCTTGCGGATCTCCTTGATCCGGTCGGCGTCCACCCCCTGGCGCCCGCGATAGCCCGCGCCGGTGGCCGCCGGGCCCTCCCCGGCCGAGTTCCGGCCCTGCAGCTGGTAGACCATCTGCTCCACCGGCCCGCCGGGCACGAACTGGATCACCGCGAAGGTGATCGTCAGGATGCCGAACAGCGTGGGCACCATCAGCAAGGTCCGTTTGAGAATGTAGGCCCACACGGGGAATCTCCTATCGAAGGGCCCACCAGGTGGCGATGATCCAGCTCTCGGCCTGGAAGTAGCGGGGCGCCACCGCGGGTTCGGCGAACTTGTGGGCGCGGTAGGCGATGCGGAAGGCGTTGGTGTACCAGGCGGGCACGAAGTAGTGGCCGAAGCGCAGCACCCGGTCCAGGGCGCGCAGGCGGGCCACCAGTTCCGGGCGGGTGGTGGCCGCGGTGGCCTCCTCCACCAGGGCATCCACCGCCGGATCGCGGATGCCCATCAGGTTGCCCGAACCCTCGTTGGCGGCGGAGCTGGAGGCGAACCGGTCCTTCAGTTCGCTGCCCGGCGCCTCGCTGCCCACCGTGCGGATGCTGGTGATGTCGAAGTCGAACACGTCCAGCCGCTTCTGCAGCAGGGCGAAATCCGCCACCCGGTAGCGGCAGTCGATCCCCAGCTTGGCCAGCTCCTGCATGTAGGGCGTAACGATGCGGCCCATGGAGCCTTCGCTGTCCAGGAATTCCACCGTGAGCGGCTGGCCCGCGGCATTGCGCAGGGCGCCGTCCCGGTAGTTCCAGCCGGCCTCGCTGAGCAGGCGCTTGGCCTGGCGCAGGTTGTCGCGCAGGCTGCCGGGCGGATCGGTGGAAGGCGGCAGCGGCACCGGGCGGGTGAACACTTCGGGCGGCAGCTTGGCGCGCAGCGGCGCCAGCACGGCCAGTTCGTCCGGGCCCGGCAGGCCCTTGGCCTCGAAGTCGCTGGCGCTGAAGAAGCCGCGCACCCGGGTGTAGTTGCGGTAGAAGAACTCCCGGTTCATCCATTCGAAGTCCATGCCCAGTTCCAGCGCTTCGCGCACCCGCACATCGGCGAACTGCTTGCGCCGGGTGTTGATGAGGAAGCCCTGGAAATCGCCGGCGTTGCCGCTTGGCAGGTCGCGCCGGACCAGTTCGCCCGAGCTGAACTTCCTGCCGACGTAGGTGCGCGCCCATTCCCGGGCCGAGAACACCTGGATGTAGTCGAATTCGCCGGCCTTGAAGGCTTCGGTCTGGGCGGTGGTGTCCTTGTAGATCTTGTAGGTGATCCGGTCGAAGTTGAACATGCCGCGGCGCACGTTGAGCCGGCCGGCCCAGTAGCCCGGATCGCGCTGGTAGGTGATGTCCCGGCCGAAATTGACGTGGCCGATGCGGTACGGCCCGCTGCCGATGGGAATGTCCATGACGATCTGGTCGAACGGCTTGCCCGCCCCCCAGTCCCGGCTGAACACCGGCATGCCGCCGACGATCAGCGGCAGCTCGGCGCTGGCGCGGCGGAAGTGGAACTGCACGGTGTGCTCGTCGAGCACCGCGGCGTCCTTGACGTCGGCGAACATGGCCCGGTAGGCCGGGTGCGACAGCTTGCCGGTGAGTTCGTCGAAGCTGTGCTTCACGTCGGCCGCCAGCACCGGCTTGCCGTTGTGGAAGCGGGCCGCCGGGTTGAGCCGGAAGGTGACCGCGAGCCGGTCCGGCGCCACCGTCACATCCTGGGCCAGCAGGCCATAGGCGGTGGTGGGTTCGTCGTAGCTGCCGGTGAGCAGGCTTTCGAACATCAGCTCGCTGAGCCCCGGCGGCGCGGTGCCCTTCAGGGTGAACGGATTGTACTTGTCGAACTGGGAGATGCGCAGGGGCGGCACCAGGGTGAGCTCGCCGCCCCGGGGCGCGTCCGGGTTGACCCACTGGAAATGGTCGAAGCCGGGGTGGTACTTGATGTCGCCGAACTGGGCATAGGCATGGGCGGCCCAGGCCTGGGCCGAGGCCATCACCAGCAGGCCCGCCAAGCCGCAGCGAAGGCAACGCAAGACCGGTCCTGGGGTGATTTGGAAAGAACGCCCGGGTGTCATGCGGCGATGATATCAGAACAAATTATTTCTGCCTAAGCTATGCCATCCCAAGACATGACGACCGGACAGGCTCCTAGAGATTCAGGTGGATCACCTTGGCCGGCGGGAAGCCGTTGAACGAGGTGCTGGAGGCGTGGCTGTAGGCGCCGATGTTCTCGCTGTAGACCAGGTCGCCCAGTTCCATGTCCGGCAGTTCCTCCGCCAGGGTGATGGTGTCCAGGGCGTCGCAGGTGGGGCCGAACACCGCGCAGATCTCGGTGGGGCCCTCCTTGAAGGAGCGCACCGGGTAGTGGCAGTGGTCGAACAGCTGGCCGGAGTAGGTGTGGTAGACCCCGTCGTTGATGTAGTAGCACTGCCGGCCGTCCCGGAAGGCCTTGCCGATCACTTCGGATATCGAGGTGCAGGCGGTGGCCACCATGTAGCGGCCGGGCTCGGCCAGGATCGCCACGTCCTCCGGGAACAGCCGCGAGATGGCGTCGTTGAGGATCTTCGCCAGGTCGCGCAGGGGCTTGACGTTCTCATCATAGGGGGCGGGAAAGCCGCCGCCGATGTCCAGC
>CAZVHQ010000153.1:0-3689 GCA_964627225.1 uncultured Mesoterricola sp. | reverse complement strand
CCCGCGCCGAGCTGTTCGACCAGTACCTGCGCCACCTCATCGCCGGCAACGTGCTGCGCGGCGGGCTCTACCCGCTGTCGGTGAGCGCCGAGCGGGTGTGCCAGGCCCGGCGCGTGGTGCAGCACGCCAAGAGCATCGGCGCCACCGCCCTGGTGCACGGCTCTACCGGCGCCGGCAACGACCAGGTGCGCTTCGACGTGGCCTTCCGGGCCCTGGCCCCCGAGCTCACGCTCATGGCGCCGATCCGCGAACTGGCCCCGAGCCGGGCCGAGGAGCGGGCCTACCTGGCCGCCCACGGCTTCGACTTCCCGGAAAAGACCGAATCCTACAGCATCAACGAAGGCATGTGGGGCACCAGCGTCGGCGGCAAGGAGACCCTGGACCCCTGGCAGCACCTGCCGGCCGAAGCCTACCCCGGCGGCGCCGTGGATCCCGCCAAGGCCCCCCGGAGCCTGGTCATCGGCTTCCAGCAGGGCGTCCCGGCGAGCCTGGACGGCCAGGCCATGAGCCCGGTCGCGATCGTCCAGACCCTCAACGAAGTGGGCCAGCCGTACGGCATCGGCCGCGGCATCCACCTGGGCGACACCATCATGGGCATCAAGGGCCGGGTCGGTTTCGAAGCGCCGGCGGCGCATATCCTGATCGCCGCCCACCGGGAGCTGGAAAAGCTGGTGCTCACCGGCAAGCAGACGTTCTGGAAGGAATCCCTGGGCAACCTGTACGGCTCGATGCTGCACGAAGGCCACTTCTTCGATCCGCTTTGCCGGGACCTGGAGGCCTTCCTGGATTCCAGCCAGACCACCGTCACCGGCGACGTGCGGCTGCAGCTGCACCCGCTCGGCTTCCACGTGGAAGGCGTGCGCTCCAGGTACGCCCTGGTGCGGCCCGAGATGGCCAACTACGGCGAAAGCACCCGCCTGTGGTCCGGGCCCGAGGCCGCCGGTTTCGCCAAGATCTTCGGCGTGCCGCAGATGGTCGCGCTCAAGGCCCGGCCGGAGCAGTCGTAGACATGCGCATCCACCTCGACAAGATCGCCTCCATCACCCGCAACCTGAACCTCGGCCGCTGGGTCACCCTCAGCCCCGAGGTGGAGGCCCGGGAGGGCGCCGTGATCGCCGGGCGCATCCATGGCGAGAAGGAGGTCTACAACCAGCTGGAGGACGTGCACGGGCGCATGAGCGTGCTGCACGACGGCGACATCGTGGTGGGCGCGCTGGGCCACCGCAACGCCCTCCAGGGCTTCGAAGGCGAGCTGCCCGCCGCAGTCGCGGCCGGCGACCGGCTGCACATGCTCAACCTGGGCGGGGTGATCGGCCATTGCCTGTCCAGCAATCGCGGGGTGGGCGCGCCGTTCGAGGTGGAAGTGCTGGGCCAGGTCCTGGTCTTCCCCCAGTTCGGCAACCGCATGGGCCAGCCCGCCTTCATCCAGTCCTCGGCTCTGCAGGGCAAGGCCGACGTCACGCCGGTGCCGGTGGTGTTCGTGGCCGGCACCTGCATGAACTCGGGCAAGACCCTGGCGGCCTGCGCCCTGGTGCGGGCCTTTTCCCAGGCCGGCTACCAGGTGGGCGGAGCCAAGCTGACCGGCGTCAGCCTCATGCGTGACATCCTGGCCATGCAGGACTACGGCGCCGACGCCGTGCTCGACTTCACCGACGCCGGCGTGGCCTGCACCGGCCCCGCCACGGCGCCCGAAGCCGCGCGGGTCATCTTCAGCGAACTGGCCGCCCGGGGCGTGAACATCATCGTGGCCGAAACCGGCGACGGCATCCTGGGCGAGTACGGGGTCCAGGCCGTGCTGTCCGACCCCGAACTGGTGGGCTGGGGCGCGGCCTACGTGCTGTGCGCCAACGATCCGGTCGGCGTGGAGGGCGGTGTCCGGCACATGAAGGAGGCCTTCGGCCTCAACGTGGACGTGGTGGCCGGGCCCGCCACCGACAACCGGGTAGGCGTGCGCTTCGTCGGCACCCTGGGCTTGCCGGCCTGCAACGCTCGCAACAATCCGCAGGAACTGGGCGAGCTGGTGCTGGCCAAGGTCCGTCAATCCATGGGGGTATGATTTTGCATTCGGTCGTGATTCTCGGCGCTTCCGGCTACGGCGGGGGCGAACTGTTGCGCTGGCTCTGCACCCATCCGGCGGTGGGCACCCTCCGGGGCACCGCCCGGGCCCTGGCGGGCAAGCCGTTCTGGGCCGCCCACCCCAACCTCAACGGCGTCGTGGACGGCTGTTTCGAAGCGGACATCGACTGGTCCGAGTTCACCCAGGTCGAGCAGCCCATCGTCTTCTCCGCCCTGCCCCACGGCGAGCTGGCCAGGCAGCTGCCCGAGCTGGAAGCTGCCTGGGAGCGGGCCGGCATCGCCGCGCGGCTGCTCCTGGTGGACCTGAGCGGCGACTTCCGGCTGAAGGATCCCCAGGTGTTCGCCCAAGCCTACGGCGGCGCGCACCCCTGCCCCGAGCACCTGGCCCGGTTCGTCTACGGCCTGCCGGAATGGAACCGGGACGCCCTGCGCGGCGCCCGGCGCATCGCCTCGCCGGGATGCTTCGCCACCGCCCTGCAGCTTTCCCTGCTGCCACTGCGCGGCCTGGAGATCGGCTGGATGGCCGCCAGTGCCGCCACCGGTTCCAGCGGCAGCGGCGCCAGCCCCTCGGCCGGCACCCACCATCCGCTCCGGGCGGGTGATTTCAAGGCCTACAAGGTGCTCAACCACCAGCACCTGGCCGAAGTGCGGGCCGCCATGGCCGCGGTCGGCATCAAGGGCGAGCTGGCCTTCGTGCCCCAGAGCGCCCCCATGGTCCGGGGCATCTTCGCCTCCCTGCAGTTCCCCCTGCCGCCCGGCCTCGATCTGGCCGGCCTGCAGGCCCGCGCCCAGGACGTGTTCCGGGACGCCCCGCTGGTGCGCCTGGTGGCCGATTCGCCCCGGGTGGGCGCCGTGGCCGGCAGCGCCTTCGCCGACCTGGCCGTGGCCGCCCGCAGCGGCAGCGGCGTGGTGCTGACCGCCATCGACAACCTGGGCAAGGGCATGGCCGCGCAAGCGGTGCAGAACATGAACCTGGCCCTGGGCCTGGGAGAAACCCTGGGTTTAAGGATTCCCGGACGCTATCCTGGTTGATCAGTGTTTTTTTTCCCGGGCACCTTTGCCCGGGACCCCCATTGCCAGGAGTCATCATGTCGATTACCACCCCGAAACCTCGGGATGCCTTTGCCTCCACGCTCGGCGCCTTCGCCGCCACCCTGGGCTCCGCCATCGGCCTGGGCAACATCTGGAAGTTCCCCTACCTTACCGGTTCGCACGGCGGCGCGGCCTTCGTCCTGGTCTACCTGCTCGCCATCGCCTTCGTCGGCATCCCGATCCTGGTGGTGGAGCTCACCATCGGCCGGAAGATGCGGGCCAACGCGGTGCGGGCCTACGGCGGCGTCATCCCCGGACAGCGGTTCTGGGCCGGGATCGGCGTGGCCGGCGTGGCCGCGGCCTTCCTGATCATGGCTTTCTACACCGACGTCGCCGGCTGGGTGTTCGCGTACGTGTTCAAGTCGTTCGGCGCCTTCCTCTCCGGAACGACCCTGGGCGGCGGGACCTTCGGCGCCCTGGCCGGGGGCACCTGGGAGCCGCTGCTGTGGCAGGCCGCGGTGCTGGCGCTCACCACCGGCATCATCGCCACCGGCGTCTCCAAGGGCATCGAGAAGGTCACC
>CAZVHQ010000152.1:0-3693 GCA_964627225.1 uncultured Mesoterricola sp. | reverse complement strand
GAACTGATCAGCGCCATCGCTGAGAAGTCTGACATCAACAAGTCCAAGGCCGCCGCCGCCCTGGATACCACGATCGCCAGCATCTCCGCCGCCCTGCGCGCCGGCGACAAGGTGACCCTGGTTGGCTTCGGAACCTTCTCCGTCGCCACCCGCGGACCCCGCACGGGCCGCAATCCCCGCGACGGGTCGAAGATCAAGATCGCCGCCAAGAAGGTCGCCAAGTTCAAGCCCGGCAAGAAGCTGGCTGACGACGTCAACGGCAAGGGCGGCAAGAAGAAGAAGTAAGCCACTTTAACCTTTTCGATACCCCGGGCGGCCCGCACTTCTGGGCCGCCCGTCGTTTACCTGGCCGGAGCTCCTCCCAGCGAAAAGGAATAATTAATTGCTTGGTGGGTGCCAAACCGGGAAGGGGCTGACCTGGGGCCCTGCGTCGGAATCCTCCTTCCAAAATACCGTTGGTCCTGGATTCCGGCGATCCGTTCAGGTGGCTGTCGCTGTCGGCCCCGTTCCGATAAGATGGGGACAGCTGGATTGGTATGCCCACATCAAATCCAAGGAGGCTTTTCCTTGAAGAAGAAGATTCTGCTGGCGGTGATTGCCCTGGTTGTCCTGTGCCTGCTCATTGGCGGAGGGTTGTTCGGCTACAAGTGGTACGCGGGCCGCAAGGCGGCAGCGGCCGCGGCCGCAGCGCAGAATGCGGCCAACAAGCCCGCGGCGCAGGATGATGACGATGAGGACGAGCCCGCCGCCGGGGGCGAAAAGGAGGGCGGCGGCGGTCCCGCAGTGCTTCAGCTCAGCCGGCTGATCGTGAACCTCAATTCGCCGCGCAAGAACGCCTTCCTCAAGTGCGACATCCACATCCTGTTCCGGGACCAGGAACTGGGCAAGGCCGCCGCCAGCGAGAAACCCACACCCGAAAACAGCATCATCCGCTCCATCGTCCTCGAAGCCATTTCGGGGAAGTCGGTGGAGGAGGCTTCGGATGTGGAAACCCGGGAGACGGTCCGCCAGGAGATCAAGGACAAGCTCAACGAGAAGTTCGCCAGCCACCGCTCCAAGGAGGCCCAGGACAAGGCCAGGAAGTCCGGCAAGCCGCTCAAGCCCCCCATCAAGGATGTCCTGGTGGTGGATTGGGCCATCCAGGAATAACTTACTTGCGATTGGCACGGCGGTTGCCGATAGGATCGTAGGCGTCCGTTCTTTGACGGACGGCACACCCCAGGGAAGGCCTGTGATGGCGAAGCGAACCGACCGTCTGGACACTGAACGCGTGCTCACCTTCGAATCGGTGATCACGGAGTTCATGCCGTTCATCGATACCCGCTTCAAGCTGGAAATCCAGCTGGGCAGCGCGACCATGACCATCCGCGACCTGCTCGACCTGGACGTGGGCTCCCTGGTGGAGCTCAAGAAGAGCGCCGGCGAGCCCATGGATGTGCTCTGCAAGGGCCGCGCGGTGATGCGCGGCGAAGTGACCGTGCTGGAGGATTCCCTCGGACTGCGGATCGTGGAGATCATCGACTCCCGCCGCAAGGTTTAGGGAAACCGGGTGGCGCCGAACCCTGTCTTCCCGCCGGCCGTGCCGGTAGCCCTCTGCCTCGGCGGGATGGATCCGTCCGCGGGAGCGGGTCTGCTGAGGGATGTCATGACGCTGGCGGCGCTGGGAGTGCACCCCATGGCGATCTGCACTGCGGAGACGGTGCAGAACGGCCTGGCCTGCTCGGCCATCACGCCCCCCGCCGACCCGCTGCCCCGGCTGGAGGCCCTGGCGCCACACCTGGCGGGGACGCCCTGGGGGGTCAAGCTGGGGCTGTGCGACCTGGACGACCGGACCTTTTCGGTCCTGGCGGCCCGGGTGGCCGAACTGGCGCCGGCGGTGCGCATCTGGGACCCGATCCTGGCCCCCACGGCGGGCGTGGGCTTGCATTCCTCGGCGCGGCTGCGGGCCATGGCGGAGGCCCTGCTGGCCACCGGCGGCTGGGTGGTGAGCCCCAACCTGCCGGAGGCCGCGGCGCTGGCCGGCGACCCGGAGGCCGGCTGCGCGGCCCTGGCCGCCCCTTTCCTGGACCTGGGCGCGGCGGCGGTGTGGCTCAAGGGCGGCCACGGCCAGGGCCTGGAGCTGGAGGATTTCTGGATCACCCCAGGGACGGTGCTGGGCCTGGGCCGGGCCAGGCGCCTGCCCGGGGAACGCCGGGGCACCGGATGCACGCTCGCCTCGGCCTGGCTGGCCTGGCGCCTGCGCGGACTGCCCGGGCCGGACGCCGCGGTGGCGGCGGCGCGTTTTCTCAGGGAACGCTGGGAGCCGCCGGTCCAGCCCGGCGGGTTCGGCCGGCCCTGCTTCGCTCCGGGGGCCCCATGAAGGTTCATGAAGGCCGGGGCTTCCTGCTGCGCACCGGGGAGGATGCCCCGTTCGGCGGCTGGCTGGGGGCGCGGCAACTGGACGCGGGCGGCTCCATCTGCTCGGCCCCATGGGAGGTCCTGCGCACCCTGGCGGATCTGGCCCGGCTCATGCCCGGCGGGCTGGCGCTGCTATGGGACGCGCCTCCGGCCTGGATCACCGATCTCGCCCCGGAGGTGCGCGCTGGCTTCCTGAAGGGGCTCGGCCACCTTCCCGGTCTCACCCTGCATGTACGGGACCAGGCGTTCGGGGCCCTGCTCCAGGAACCCGCGGCGGTCTGGCACCATTCGCCTAGGCCGCCCACCGGCGCGCTGGGACTGGCCTGGCGCCAGGGCTGGCTGGGCTGGGTCCCGGACGCCGGCCCCGGCTGGCGCCTGCCCGGCCTGGGCGCCGCCGTGCCCACCCCGGATTCCGACACGGCCGCCGCGGGCTATCTCTGGGGCGAAGCGGTGCTGCCGCTGGGCGCGCTGGAGCACCTGGACCCGCAGGAACTGGCCGCGGTGATGGCCGAGCACCAGGGGCAGGTGGAACAGAGCCTCAGCCAGCGCATCGGCGCGGAGGCCTGGCCGGCCCGGTTCCCCTTCCTGCGCCGGCGCACCGGGTGGCGGGTGGCCTTCCTGGGCGGCCGGGAGTTCCAGTTGTCCGGCGGGTCCTGGGAGCGGGCGGCAGGCCTGGCCGGGGAGCTGGCCCGGCACCTGGAGGCGGCCCTGCGCTGCCCGATCCACCTGGCGGCCTCCGGCGACCTGGCGGCGGCCAACAGCCTCGGCCAGCAGGCCATGTGGGAGGGGCTGCCGTGGCGCAATGCCCTGCCCCTGCCCCCCGCGGTCCCCTGCTTCACCCCTGGCCTGGGGGCCGACCCCCGGGAACCGAGCCCCCTGGAGAGCCGCTGCGCCTACCCCGGCCCCATGTCCGGGGTGCTGGCCGAACCGCCGGCCCTGCCGCTGAGGGTGCCAGGCGTGCCCATGGAAGGGGCCGTGGCGGTCTTCCTGGCCGGCCTGGAGCAGCTTCCGGCCATCCACTGGCTGCCGCCGGATCTGCCGCCTCCCGGTCCCTTCCTGCCGGGCCGGCCATGGGCCCCGGCCAAGGCCTACCCGCCCCTGGCCGACCCGACCCAGGTGCTGCAGCCGTCGCTGTTCGACGGGCTGGAATAATTACTATTTCTTCAGAATGGGGAAGGCGCCGGTGCCAGTGGGGCGGTAGAAGGCGGCCGTCACTTCGGCCCCCAGCATGAAGATGGCGCAGCTGTAGTAGAGGAACACCAGCGCCGCCATGACGCTGCCCAGGGAGCCGTACAG
>CAZVHQ010000151.1:0-3809 GCA_964627225.1 uncultured Mesoterricola sp. | reverse complement strand
AACATGTTCGAGTTCTGGGACTGGGTCGGCGGCCGCTACTCCATGACCTCGGCCATCGGGCTGTCCACCATGATCGCCATCGGTCCCGAGCACTTCCGCGCCATGCTGGACGGGTTCCACGAACTGGACGAGCATTTCCGCGACGCCCCGTTCGAGCGCAACCTCCCGGTGCTCATGGCCCTGCTGGGCATCTGGTACGGCAACTTCCTTGGCGCCCAGACGGTGGCGGTGCTGCCCTACGAGCAGTACCTCAAGCGCTTCCCCGCCTACCTCCAGCAGCTGACCATGGAAAGCAACGGCAAGCGGGTCACCCTCGACGGCGCCGAGGTGGGCTACCAGACCTCGCCGGTCTACTGGGGCGAGCCGGGCACCAACGGCCAGCATTCCTTCTACCAGATGCTGCACCAGGGGACCCGCCTGGTGCCGTGCGACTTCATCGCCTTCGGCCAGCCGCTGCACCCCCTGGGCCGCCATCACGACCTGCTGATGGCCAACGTGTTCGCCCAGGCCGAGGCGCTGGCCTTCGGCAAGACCGCCCAGGAGGTGGAGGCCGAAGGGGTTCCGGCCTGGCTGGTGCCGCACCGGACCTTCCCGGGCAACCGCCCCTCCAGCCTGCTGCTGCTGGACCGGCTCACCCCGGCGGCGCTGGGCAAGCTGGTGGCCCTGTACGAGCACAGCGTCTTCGCCCAGGGGGCGATCCTGCGGCTGGATTCCTTCGACCAGTGGGGGGTGGAACTGGGCAAGGCGCTGGCCGGGCGGATCATCCCCGAACTGGAAGCGCCCCGGTCGGCCGAGCTCGACCACGACAGCTCCACCAACGCGCTGATCCGCCGCTACCTGGCCATGCGCGGTTGAAACCGGCCATACTGTCTCATTCGAAGGAGTCCCGGATGATCGACGCGGCCACGGTCAAGGCCATCGCCCTGTCCCTGGGCGCCGAGCAGTGCGGCATCGCCCGGGCCGAAAGCTTCTCCGCAGCGCCGGAGGGCTTCCGGCCGGTGGACATCTACCCCCAGTGCCGCTCCGTGGTGGTGTTCCTGAAGGCCATGCCTGCGGCCATCACCCAGGCCGCCAACCCCGCGCCCTATTCCAACGCCGCCTACCTGCTCTACGCCGAGCTCGACCACCTGGGGCTGGAGCTGACCCGGGCGCTGGAGCGGCGCGGCGTGCCCGCGGTGCCGCTGCCCTGCGATGCCCCCTACCTGCACTTCGACGCGGCCAGCCAGCACGGCATGGGCATCCTGTCCATGCGCCACGCCGCCCAGCTGGCGGGCCTGGGCCGGCTGGGGCGCAACACCCTGCTCATGAACGAGGAGCTGGGCAACCTGTGCTACATCGGCGCCGTGCTCACCGCGGCGGAACTGGAGCCGGACCAGCCCCTGGAGGGCAGCCCCTGCCCGGAGCACTGCCGGGTCTGCCAGGAGGCCTGCCCGGAGAATGCCCTGATCGGCCAGACGGTGATCCAGGCCCGCTGCCGGCGCCGCTCCATCGTCACCGTGGGCCGGGACTACAGCATCTACAACTGCCATCTGTGCCGCAGCAAGTGCCCGCGGAGCCCCGGCAACCGGGACCTGGGCTGGCGCAAGGATTACAAGATTCCGGTTTGAGGCGGACCATGGGCGCGCCCGGCCTGGAGCTGCCGCAACTGGCCAGGAGGCTGGCCGCCCGGGAACTGCAGGACCCCGCCGTGAGCCGGGCGCTCCGGGCCACGGTGGCGTTCATGGTGCCCCTGGTGCTGGCCGCGCTGGGGCTCATCACCGGCACCCAGGCGGTGCTGGCGGCCTTCGCCGGCCACGCCATCGGCGGGATGGACGTGCGCGGCGCCTATGCCCTGCGCCTCTGCCTGCTGCTGGCCATCGCCCTGGTGCTCACCGGCGCCGCCTGGCTGGGGGCGGTGGCCGGCCCCAGCCTGCTCCTGGCGGTGGCGGGCACCGGGCTCATCGCCCTGGGGGCGGGCGCCTGGCGCCACGGCCTGGGGGAGTACGGCCCGGCCGTGGCCGGCTCCGCCGCCCTGATGTTCTTTCTCGCCCTGGCCTCGCCCAGGGCCGAGGCCACCCCGGTCCGGGTGCTCCAGGCCACCCTGGCGGGTGGCCTGGGCAGCGTCCTGCTGCATGCCGCGCTCTGGCCGTTCCTGGCCCAGCACCCGCTCCGGCGCGCCGTGGCCGGCAGCTGGAGCGCCCTGGCCGACCTGGCCGCGGCCCTGCCCCCGGTGGACGGTGTCGCCGCCTTCCGGCGCCAGGAACAGGTGGCGGCCTGCGAACACGCCCTGCGTGAAGCCCTGGACCAGGCCACCCAGGTGCTGGCCGGCGTCCGGGGCCGGAACAGCCGGCCGCTGGTGCGCGAACTGGAGGCGCTGAATCTCGCGGCGGCCGCCCTGGCGACCCAGATGACCGCCCTCAACCCCAGCCTGGAGCGGCTCATGCGGCCGCCCGGGCCCGGACCGCTGGCGGCCGCGTTCCGCTCGGTCCTGGCGTCACTGGTCAACACCAGCCGGTCCCTGGCGGTGGCGGTGATCTCGCACCAGGCCGGCCACCTGGCCCGGTTCGAGGTGCGGCTGCTGAGGCTCACCGACCTGCTGCGGCTGCTGCGGGAACGCACCGCCAAACTGGGTGGCTCCCCCGAGGGCGCCCACCTGGAGGAGGTCCTGGCGGCCCTGCAGGACCAGCTGCCGCGGGTGCGCGCGGCGCTCCGGGCGGCCATGGAGCGGGCCGCGGAACGCGGGCCGGTCTCGTTCGAGCTGTTCGACCTGGAAACCTGGTCCGTGCGGCCGATGGCGGCGGCCCTCAACTTCAGCCTGACCATCGACCCCGCCCTGGTGCGCTTCACCTCCCGGCTGGCGGCGATGATGATGGCCGGCAGCTTCGCCTACCGCTTCTGGCACCTGCCCCACGGCTACTGGATCCCGCTGTGCATCATGGTGGTGCTGCAGCCCGACTACGGCGCCACCCGGGAGCGGGCCACCCAGCGCGCCCTGGGCACCATCGGCGGAGGCCTCGCCGGCAGCCTGCTGCTGTGGCTGCACCTGCCGCTCTGGCCGCTGCTCGCGGCCACCGCCGCGGTCTGCTGGGCCTTCACCTACTACCTCAAGCGCGATTACGCCATCGCCGTGTTCTACATCACCCTCCTGGTGGTGCTGCAGTTCGAGGCGGCGGGCCCGGTGACCCTGGCCCTCACCGTCCAGCGCCTGGGCGAGACCATGGCCGGCTGCGTGATGGCCCTGCTGGCCGCCCTGACCTTCTGGCCGATGTGGGAGCGGGACCGCTTCCCGCCCCTCCTGGCGGAGGCCATCCGGGCCAACCGGACCCTGCTGGAGCGCCTCTGCCGGTGCCTGGCGCAGGCGGGCGCGACCCCCGCCTCGGTGGCCCAGGCCAAGCGCAAGGCCCAGCGCGCCAACAGCCTGGTGTTCTCATCGCTGAACCGCATGGCCGGCGACCCCAAGCTGCAGCAGGAAGGCATCGAGCATTCCGCCGCCCTGGCCAACCACAACCTGCGCATCACCCGCGGGCTCAGCGTGGCCGCCGTGCATTGCGCCGCCGGCGCGCCGCCCATCCCGGGCCTGGAGGCCATGGCCCAGGCGGCCGGAACCGCCCTGGAGACCCTGGCCGCGGCGGTGGAGCGGCCAGACCCCGAAACCCTGGCCCGGGCCCGGGCCGCCCTGGAAATCGCCGATCTGCCCGCCCCGGCGGACCCGCGCACCGCCTGGGTGACGGCCCAGCTGGAGCAGGCCGCCACCGAGCTGGGCGCCATGCTGATCTAGCCCGGGTTCCGCACTCGCTTCGCAAAAATCGGCTTTCGAGGCCCTGCGGACC
>CAZVHQ010000150.1:0-3824 GCA_964627225.1 uncultured Mesoterricola sp. | reverse complement strand
TGATGGCGCCGTAGGCATTGTTGCACTGGCCCATGTCCAGCAGCCGGGGCAGGCCGAGCAGGGTGCCGTAGTCGTGGTCCATGATCCGGAACTTGCCGCAGCCGAGGGTGAGGATGAAGGAGCTTGCGGGCGCGTTCTTGGCGTATTCGCTGTAGTAGTTGCGGCCGGGCTCGGCGCCGTCGCAGCCGCCGATGAGGAAGAAGTGGGTGAGCGAGCCGGCCTTGACCGCGTCCAGGATGGCCGGCGCCGCGCCCAGGATCACGCTGTGGTGGAAGCCCACGGGGATCCTGGCGCCGGTGCGCTCGGGCAGGGCGCCCAGGGCCTTGGCCCGGGCGATCACGGCGGAGAAATCATCGGTGGTGAGGCGCTGGCTTCCGGGCACGGCAGTGGCCCGGGTGGTGAACATCCGGTCCCGGTAGCTCGGCTTCGGCTCCTGCACGCAGTTGGTGGTGACCAGGATGGCCCCGCCGAAGGCCTCGAACTCCCGCTTCTGCAGCTGCCAGGCGCCGCCGAAGTGGCCGGCCAGGTTGGGGTGGTTGGCCAGCTTCGGGTACATGTGGGCGGGCAGCATCTCGCCGTGGGTGTAGACCAGCACGTCGGTGCCTTCCACCTGCCTCAGCAGGTCGGACAGGTCGAGCAGGTCATGCCCGGAAATGAGGATGCCGGGCTGGGGCCGGGTGCCGGTGGGCACCTCCTTCACCTGGGGCTGGCCGAAGTGGGCCACGTGGGCTTCATCCAGCATCTCCATGACCCGCAGGTTCTGCTTGCCGCACTCGAGCACCAGTTCGACCAGGGTGGGGACGTCGAAGTTGACGTTGGTCATGGTGGCGAACAGGGCCTCTTCGGTGAAGGCGCAGACGGCTTCGTCGGAACGGCCCAGACGGCGGGCATGATGGGCATAGGCGGCCATGCCCTTCAGGCCGTAGAGCAGGGTCTCCTGCAGGGACTGCACATCCTCGTCCTTGCCGCATACGCCGTGATCCGTGCATCCGGTCCCGCTTGCGGCTTGTTCACACTGGTTGCAAAACATGGTGGCATCCTTCCGAATCGGCCCCGTGAATGGGGTTCCTGGATGGAAGTCTTCCAGGCCGCAGTCCTGGCCGCCTTGACGGATATCAAGGCCCGCTATTTCTGCAGGGTTTTCCTTCGGGCGAATTGCCAACCGTTGAGCACCAGGCAGACCCCGTAGAACCCGGTGAACTGGTACAGGGCCCCTTGCGGCGCGCCCGCGTCCACCTGGATGCGGAAGATGGCGGGAATGATGAAGCTGCCGTAGGCGGCCACCGCGGAGATCCAGCCCACGGTGGGCGGGGCCATGCCGGGGGCGGTGACGTGGGGCACCAGCTGGAACACCGCGCCGTTGCCCAGGCCGGTGGCCACGAACAGCAGCAGGAACAGGCCCAGGAAGGCCGGGAAGCAGCTTTCCGGAGCGGGGGCGCCCTGGGCCAGCTTCACGAAGTGGGCCACCCCCAGCGCGCCCGCGCCCATGATGACGAAGGACAGCTGGGTGATCCGCCCCCCGCCCCAGCGATCCGCCATCCAGCCGCCCACCGGGCGGAACAGGCTGCCCACCAGGGGGCCCAGCCAGGCATAGGCCATGGCCCGGGGCGCGTGCAGGTTCGCCATGCCATTGGGAAGCCGGCCGAACACCACGTTGATGAGCAGGGGCAGGGCGCCGCTGAAGCCGATGAAGCTGCCGAAAGTGCCCAGGTACAGCAGGGTCAGGGTCCAGGTGTTCCAGTTGCCGAACATCCGGAAATCCTGGGTGAGCCGGGTGCGGATCCGGCCCGGGAGGAGGCGCAGCAGGCCCAGGGAAACCACGATGGTCAGCACCAGCACGCCCAGCTGGGCCGGCAGGCCCAGTTTGAAGCCCAGGAGCAGCAGCACGCCCAGGGCCGCGACCGCCAGCCCCAGCAGATGCAGCCCGAGGATCTTCAGCAGGGCCGGGCCGAACTCGCTGTCCTGGCCGGGCAGGTTGTCCATGAACAACCACGCCAGGACCGAGACCAATGCCAGCACCGGCACCCAGACCAGGGCGCCGTTCTGGATATAGAGCGCCTTCCCGGCGGCGGTGATGTGGGGAGCGCCGGCCAGGGTGCCGAACAGGGAAAGGCCGAACACCGCGGGGATCACCAGCTGCATGACGCTCACCCCCAGGTTGCCCAGGCCGCCGTTGAGGCCCAGGGCGGTGCCCGCCAGCCGCTTGGGGAAGAACCCGGGGATATTGGCCATGCTGGAGGCGAAGTTGCCGCCGCCGATGCCGGACAGGGTGGCCAGGACCACGAAGGTGGTGAAGCTGGTATGGATGTCCTGCAGGGCGAGGCCCGCGCCCAGGGCCGGCACGATCAGCAGGGCGGTGGTCACCGCCACGGTGTTGCGGCCGCCGGCCAGGGACACCAGGAAGGAGCTGGGGATGCGCAGGGTCGCGCCGGACAGTCCGGCGATGCTGATGAGGGTGAACAGCTGGGCCGGGGTGAAGGGAAAGCCCGCTTCCTTCATCCGGACCGCCAGGATGCTCCAGAACATCCAGACCGCGAACGCCATGAGCAGGGCCGGCACCGAGAAGGCGAGGTTGCGCCAGGCCACCCAGGCCTCGCCGCCCTCCCAGGCCTTCGGATCCTCCGGGTTCCATCGGGTGATTCGGGTCATGCGGGCTCCTTTGCCGGGAAATGGGAATTCGTCTCCTTGCGCCGGTCCAGGGTGGGTGCTTTAAAGGCCAGGAACAGGGCCACGGCGCTGAGCACCGCGGAAACGATGAGGGCGCCGGGCAGCACCCCGCGCTGGCCGTCCAGCACCGCCTCCAGCACCGTTTCGAACAGGTAGGCCTGGATCAGCACCACCAGCAGCACCACGGCCATGGCCGCGCCGGTGAGATGGCCTTTGGCGGGCGGGGTCATGCGTCGCCTCCTTGACCCGGCAGGGTGGGCTTGGGCAGATCCCCATGGATCCAGACCCAGCCGTCGGGCCGCAGCTCCACGTTCAGGCGCGAAAGGGGCCGGGTGGGGGGCCCCCCCACCGGGAAGCCCAGATCCACCTCGAAGGCGCCGTTGTGGCAGGGGCATTCCAGGCGGCGGCCATCCCAGCGCACGGCGCAGCCGAGGTGGGTGCAGGCCTGGCGGTAGGCCCGCCATTCGCCCTTGGGGGTATGGACGAGAATGCAGCGGTCCTTTTCATCCCGGTAGGTGAACAGGAAACTGTTGCCGGGGGCGAGCTCCTCCACCCGGCAGACCTTCACCTCCGCCCATGGCGGCCGGGTTGCCGGCGCTCCCTCCAGCGGCTTCTTGCGCAAGCACAGATAACCGATGCCGCCGGTGAACCCGACGGACACCAACGCCATGAACCGGGCGAACTCCCGGCGGGAGAGCCGGCTTTCGTCGGCCAGGTCCACGGGGAACAGGGATTTCCAGCCGGCCATCAGAAGTCTCCTGCACAGAGCAGGCCCGCGTTCAGGTGCAGGGGCGTTTCCGGGTCGGGCACCATGATGGCGTTGCGGGTCTTGACCAGCAGGGAGCCGATCAGGAACTCCCGCAGCGGCCGGTTGGCCCGCATGGCGCCCACCTCGTGCCGGGGCGCGAACAGCAGCGCCTGGCTGGGGCAGACCGTGGCGCACATGGGGCGCTGGCCCAGGGAGGTCCGGTCGTAGCACAGATCGCATTTGAGCATCTGCTCCAGGCCGGAAAACACGATCGGCACCCCGAACGGGCAGGACAGCTCGCAGTTCTGGCAGGCGATGCACCTGGGCTTCTGGCTGGCATGCACCACGCCGTCTTCGCTGCGCTTGATGGCGTCCGCCGGGCAGGACATGGCGCAGATGGGATCCTCGC
>CAZVHQ010000149.1:0-3886 GCA_964627225.1 uncultured Mesoterricola sp. | reverse complement strand
CCGGTGCCCATGATCAGGGGGATGAAGCTCTTGCCGTGCAGGCCCATGAGGTGCATCAGCCGGTCCATCATGAACGCCGCCCGGGACATGTAGCCGGTGTCCTCCAGGAAGGAGATGCAGCCCATGAGGATCATGATCACCGGCACGAACACCACCACCGCGCCGACGCCGGGGATGACCCCGTCCACCAGCAGGCTGGTGAGTTCGCCGGTGGGCAGGTGGGCCGCCGCCAGGTCATGGAGCCAGGAGAACCCGGCCGTGATCCAGTCCTGGGGGTAGCTGCCCAGGATGAAGGTGAGGCTGTACATCGCCGCCATGATGACGAGGAAGATGGGCAATCCGAACCACTTGTGGGTAAGCACCTGGTCCACCCGGGTGGTCCAGCCATGCCTGGCCTCGAAGGACTGATTGAGCACCTCCGAGACCAGGCCATGGGCGAACCCGTAGCGACGTTCGGCGATCAGGGTGGCGGCGTCACTGCCCAGGCGCTTTTCCAGGAATTGCGAGCTGCTGGCGCGCTGGGTTTCGATGGCCTGGGCGGCGTGACTGGCCTGGGCCAGGGCGACCGCGTCCGGAGCGCGTTCCAGCAGGCCGATGGCGAGCCACCGGGGGATGATCCGCTGGGCGAGTTGCTCGTCCCGGCCGATCTCGCGCTCCAGCTTGGCCAGTTCAGCCTCGATCTCGCCGCCATAGGAAGCGCGCACCGGCACGACTCTGGGATCTCCGCCCCGGGCCACGCTCAGGATGGCCGCCTGCAATTCCGGCACGCCGTCGCCCCGGTTGCCGACGGTGGGGACCACCGGCCCGCCCAGCAGCGTCTGCAACCCGGCGATATCCAGGGTCACGCCCTGCCGCTCGGCGTCGTCCATCATGTTCAGCACGAACACCATGGGCTTCTTCATCTCCAGCACCTGGGTGGTGAGGTAGAGGTTGCGCTCGAGGTTGGAGGCGTCCAGCACATTGACGATCACATCCACGGCCGGCTCGGCGATGAACGCGGCGGCGATCCGCTCGTCTTCGCTCTGGGCGGACAGGGAGTAGGTCCCAGGGAGGTCCACCACCTGCAGTTCCACCCCGTCCTGGTTGAAGTGGCCGTAGCGTTTTTCCACGGTCACGCCGGGCCAGTTGGCCACATGGTGCCGGGAGCCGGTCAGCGCATTGAAGATCGAGGTCTTCCCGCAATTGGGGTTGCCGGCGATGGCCACGGTGGGCGCTTGGCCGCCTGCCAGCTCTGTGGGAAGGGCTTCGGGTGATGGGATCGAGCTCATGAATTTGCCCTCGTCGCATGGGGGTGGGTTGCAAGCGGAACCCGTGGCCTGGAACGACCCGGGGTTTCAGGGGTTCGGGAAGCGGATGGGGGGAAGCAATTGAAGATGGGAGGGTCGCTTTCCTAATGAATGAAACCTTACTGAGACCTCGTCGCAACATCAAGCGATATTGATTCACAATCTCATAACGTGACCCGGGTCACGGGAGCTTCCTCCGCCCCCATCCGAAGCTGGCCCGCCCTGGGCGGCAACAGCCGGGTGGCGTTCAGGATGAAGGCGAGTTCCGAGGTCACGTGGATGAAGGCCGCCAGCAGCGGGTTCAGCAGCCCGAAGGCGGCCATGCCCACACCGATGCCGTCCACCGCCAAGGTGCCGGCGAAGTTCTGGAAGACCACCCGCCGCATGTGCCGGGCCACCTTCACGGTCTCCACCAGCTTCAGCAGATCGTTGCCGATCAGGACCACGTCCGCGGTCTCCCGGGCCACGTCGGTGCCGGAGCCCATGGCGATGCCGATGTCGGCCGCCACCAGGGCGGGGGCGTCGTTGACCCCGTCCCCGACCATGGCGACGCGCCGCCCGCCGCGCTTGAGTTGGACGATCCGCGCCTGCTTCTGATCGGGCAGGAGCCCCGCCTCTACGGCCTCGATCCCCAGTTCGCGCCCGAGCGCATCCGCGGCCTGGGGGCCATCCCCGGTGAGCAGGACCGTGTGGATGGCCAGCGCCCGGAGCGCCTGGACCGCGGCCCGGGCCTCCTTCCGGGCCGCGTCCGCGATCCAGATGCGGCCGGCCAGGGCGCCCTCCAAGGCCACCAGGATCTCCGTGGCGGCGGGATGGTCCTGGGCCAAGGCACCCTCGACCTGGACGCCGTTCGCCGCCAGGTGGTCCCGGTTGCCGGCCAGAACCAGGCCCATGGCGCCCCGGGCGGACACCCCGCGGCCAGGAACCGAGACGAACTGGGCAGGTTCCTCCCAGGACAAGCCTTCCGCTTCGGCCTGCCGAAGAATGGCGCCACCCAGCGGATGCTCCGAGCGCCCCTCGGCCAGGGCGGCCCAGGCCAGCACCTGCTCCCGGGAATAGCCGGCCATGGCTTCGATGGCCACGACCTCGGGCGTGCCGAAGGTGAGGGTGCCGGTCTTGTCGAGCACCACGGTATCCACCCGCCCCAGTGCTTCCAGGAAGATGCCGCCCTTGACGATGGCGCCGAGCCGGGCCGCGCGGCCGATGGCGCCGAGGACCGCCAGCGGCGTTCCCGCCGCGATGCCGCAGGCACCCGCCACGATGATGACGGAGATGGTGCTTCTCAGGTCGCGGGTGACCAGCCAGGTGCCTGCCGCGCAGGCCAGGGCGAAATAGACCAGATACCCCGCGAGCTGGTCCGCCAGCTTCTGGATGGGCGCCCTGGATTGCTCGGCCTGCTCCACCGCCGTCACGATCCGCCCGAAGGCGGTGTCCCTGCCGATCCGCTCCACCCGGACATCGAGGGCGCCCGATTGGTTGATGGACCCGGCATGGACCCAGGCCCCGGTGTGTTTCTCCACCGGCATCGGTTCACCCGTGATGACAGATTCATCCACGAAGGAGTTTCCACCCACAACCGTGCCATCGACCGGCAGGCGCCCCCCGGGGTTCACCAGCACCACCTCGCCCCGTTGGAGATCGCCGAGCTGGATGGCCACGCTGGCGCCATCACGCCGGGCGGTGACAGACCTGGGCAGCACGTCCAGAAGATCCTCGATGGCCCGGCGTCCCCGACCCACGGTGAGCCCCTCCAGCACTTCGGCCACCAGCACGAAAAGCGTGATGACCAGGGCCGTCAGGAATTCGCCGATGGCCGCCGCGCACGCCAGGGCGAGGGTCATGGACAGCTCCATGGTCATTCGCCGTTCACGGAGGTTCAAGGCGGCTTCCCGAAGCATCGGATAGCCGGCGATGGCGATGGCAACCCATCCGGACAGGTGGAGATGCCGGGTCAGAAGGGCCGGCTGGAACCAAAAGAGGGCCGCGGCCAGGGCCGCAAAGCCGATACGCGCCGCTTCGGGCCAAGGGACGGCGGGTTCGCGGCCTTCCGAAGGGCCAGGTTCGTGAGGATTGTTCAAGAAGTTCATCATGTTCATTCTAGAGGCAGGCAAGGCGACCCTGCTTTTCGCCGGAACCAGCGGCCGCAAATCCCCTGCCCAGAGGCCGGAGAAGGCGCCTGAACGTTGGCGGATGGGTTAGGCGGCCTGTTGAAAAAAACCTGATGTGGCCACTGGCAAACGGTGCGGGAGGGGAATATCTTTCATGGTTTCGCTGGCGCATTTTTTGAGATCAACTTAATAAAATGGTAATAGAGAAGGCAAAGTAACCCGGAGGTGTTCCATGATTGAAACTTCTGATCTTCGGCTAACGAGAATGCCGCTCAACCACGGCGGCGGTCATATGCCCGCGCTCGGCTTCGGCACCCTGATTCCCGACCCGACAGTGACGAAAACCGCGACCAGAGACGCATTGTTAGCCGGTTTCCGGCACTTCGATTGCGCGGAGCGATACCGCAACGAGCGCGAGGTGGGCGAGGCGTTGGAAGTGGGACTTGCGGCTGCGGGGCACTCACGTGAAGACCTTTTCGTTACCACAAAGTT
>CAZVHQ010000148.1:0-3906 GCA_964627225.1 uncultured Mesoterricola sp. | reverse complement strand
GACCACCTGCGCACCGGCAACAGCATCTACTGCGCCTTCCCGCGCATGTTCGGCCCGGCCAAGGGCGCGCGCGGCACCCGCCAGCCGGCCATGGACGAGCAGCTGGCCGGCCTGGACCGGCGCGGCTTCACGGTGATCCCGCCATCGGGCAAGCTGCGCGAGCTCACCGCCTGCGTGCCGCATATCATCGGCACCCTGGGCTGCCGCATCCTGCACCTGCTGCCGCTGGGCCCCACCCCCACCACCTTCGCCCGCTTCGGGCGGTTCGGCAGCCCCTACGCCCAGCAGGACCTGGCCGGCATCGACCCGGCCATGGTGGATTTCGACGGCCGCACCACCGGCGTGGAGCAGTTCCAGGAACTGGCCCACGCGGTGCACCTGCGCGGCGGGCTGATCTTCCTGGACATTGTGGTGAACCACACCGGCTGGGGCTCCAGGCTGATGGAGGAGCACCCGGAATGGTTCAAGCGCAACCCGGACGGGACCTTCCACAGCCCGGGCGCCTGGGGCACCACCTGGGCCGACCTGGTGGAGCTGGACAACCGGTTCCCGGAGCTCTGGGAAGCAGTGGCCGAATCCCTGCTCACCTGGTGCCGGCGAGGCGTGGACGGCTTCCGCTGCGATGCCGGCTACATGGTGCCGCTGCCCGCATGGCAGTACATCGTGGCCCGGGTCCGGCAGGAATTCCCCGACTGCACCTTCCTGCTGGAGGGCCTGGGCGGCGCCTGGCAGGCCACCGAGGCGCTGCTCACCGAGGGCGGCATGCAGTGGGCCTATTCGGAACTGTTCCAGAACTACGGCGCCCGGGAGGTATCCGGCTACCTGGACCACGCCATCCGCCAGAGCGGACGCATGGGGCCCCTGGTGCACTACAGCGAGACCCACGACAACGTCCGGCTGGCCGCGACCTCCGCGGCCTGGTCGCTGCAGCGCAACCGCCTGTGCGCCCTGACCAGCCTGTGCGGCGCCTTCGGCTTCACCAGCGGCGTGGAGTGGCTGGCCACCGAACGGGTCGATGTGCACCAGGCGCGCGGCCTGGCCTGGGGCGCCCCGCAGAACCTGGTGGAGCCGCTGGGCCAGCTCAACCGCCTGCTGTCCAGCCACCCCTGTTTCTTCGACGGGGCCGAACTGACCCGCCTGAGCCCCGACGACTCCCCGGTGCTGGCGCTGCGCCGGCGTTCCTGGGACGGCCGCGACCAGTGCCTGGTGCTGGTCAACCTGGACCCGGAAAGCCGCGAGTGGAGCCTGGACGGCCGGCAATGGGCCGAGCTGGGCGGCCCCGCCCTGGACCTCCTGGGCCAGCCCGGGCCGCGTATCCGCAACCTGGAAGACGGCACCCGGGTGCTCACCCTGCAGCCCTGGGCCGCCCACTGCCTGTCGGCCCACCCCGCCCCGCTGGGCCTGGAGGGCGGCCTCTACCGCGCCCGGCGGGCACAAGCAGCCTGGGCCTACCAGGCCCTGGCCACGGTGGTCCCGGCCGAGGACCTGGGCCCGGCCGACTGGGAAGCGCTGGGCGCCCTGGCGGCGGACGACCCCGCCGCCTTCCTGGCGGCCCTGTCCGCCCTGGACCCCCAGGAGGCCAGGCGGGATCTGCTGGGGGCACTGCGGGCCGCCAGGCCCGGCTACCCCCGGGTGGTGCGCTGGGGGCTGCGCGACCTGGGCCGGGTGCTGCCGCTGCCGCCCGGGCACTGGCTGCTGATCCGCGACGAGGCGCCGTTCTCCGCCACCCTGGCCATCCCGGGCCAGCGCCGCCTGCACCTGCGCTCGATCCAGGTGCGCGACGGCTTCGCTGCCGCCCTGCCCCCCGCCGCCTTCGCCGGCCCGCGGCCGCTGGAGGCGGAGATCACCCTGGAGCGCTTCAAGGAGGCCCGCAGCCCGTCGCCCGGGCGCATCCGCCTGCTGGCGGAGACCCCCGGCTTCACCCGCCACGCCCTGTCCGGACTGTGCCTGCTCACCAACGGCCGGGGCGGCATGGCCCGGGTCAACGCCGACCTGGGCACGGTGCAATCCAAATACGACTGCCTGCTGGCCGCCAATCTGCACCCGGACGCCCCCTGCGACCGCCACGTGCTGGCCACCCGGCTGCGGGCCTGGGCCAACGCCGACGGCTTCATCACCGCCCTGGACCGGGACAACCTGATCCATTTCGAGCCGGGCCCGCCGGGACGGTGGATCTTCGTGGTGCCGGCCGGGGACGGGCGCATGGTCCAGCTGGACCTGGCGCTGGACCTGCTGCCCGGGCGCAACACCGTGGTGGCCCGGTTCCTGCGCCGGACCGGCCCGCCGCCGTTCGGCGCGGACCTGCCGGAAGACCGCCTGGTGAGCCTCACCGTGCGCCTGGACCTGGAGGACCGCAGCTTCCACGCCGAGACCCAGGCCAGCCCGGACGCCGACCGGCACTTCCGCGAGCACACCCGGGACCTGGAGGGCCGGCCGGGCTTCCTGTTCCAGCCCGCCGGCGACCGGCGCCTGCTGACCTGGGCCGACGCCGGGGCCTGGCACCCGCAGCCGGAATGGAGCATCGGCCTGCCGCACCCGGTGGAAGCCTCGCGCGGCATGACCGGCCAGGGCGACGCCTGGAGCCCGGGCTGGTTCGAGCTGCCGCTGCGGCCCGGGACCGCGGCCATCATCACCGCCTGCGCCGATCCCGAGGAGCCCGCAGCCGCGGAGATCCTTCACTTCACCCAGATCCGGGCCGAAGCCATGAAGGAGAGCGAGGCCCCGGCACCCCGCACCGACAGCTTCGGCCGCCAGCTGGCGGCCGCGGCCGCGGCGTTCCTGGCCCGGCGCGGCCAGGGCGTCACCGTCATCGCCGGCTACCCCTGGTTCCTGGATTGGGGCCGGGACACCCTGATCGCCGTGCGCGGCCTGACCGCCCAGGCTCAGGAGATCCTGCTCACCTTCGCCCGGTTCGAGGACCGCGGCACCCTGCCCAACGCCCTCAACGGCGACAGCACGGCCGACCGGGACACCTCGGACGCGCCGCTCTGGTTCGCCCTGGCCGCCGAGGAGGCCGCGGCGGCCGACCCGGCCCTGTACCAGCAGGACGCCGGCGGCCGCACCCTGGCCCAGGTGCTGGTCTCCATCGCCTCCGGCTACCTGCGCGGCACCCCCAACGGCATCCGGGTGGACCCTGATTCGGCGCTGGTCTGGAGCCCCTCCCATTTCACCTGGATGGACACCAACTACCCGGCGGCCACCCCCAGGGAGGGCTACCCGGTGGAACTCCAGGCCCTGTGGATCCGCCTGCTGCGCCAACTGGAGCGGCTGGAGGGCGGCGCCTGGCGCGAGCTGGCGGAGCGCGCCACGGCGTCCCTGGACCTGTTCTGGGACGAGCGCCTGGACTGCTTCCAGGACCTGCTGGCCGGTCCCGCGGGCTGCCCCGCCGGTTCAGCCCGGCCCGACGGCCTGCTGCGCCCCAACCAGGTGTTCCTGGCCAGCCTGGGGCTGGTGCGGGGCGAGCGGGCCCGGCGCGTGGTCACCGCCATCCGCCGCTTCCTCCTGGTACCCGGGGCCCTGCGCAGCCTGGCTCCGCTGCCGGCGCCCGAGCCCCTGGCCATCCGGGGCCCGTCCGGGGCGCTGCTGAACGACCCGGCCAACCCCTACTGGGGCCGCTACGAAGGCGAGGAGGACACCCGGCGCAAGCCGGCCTACCACAATGGCACCGCCTGGGTCTGGCTGCTGCCCTCGTTCTGCGAAGCCCTGGCCCGGGCCTGGGACTTCCAGCCCGAAGCCGTGGCCGCGGCCCGGGCCTACCTCGGCTCCATGGACGGCCTGCTGGCCGCCGGTTGCGTCGGCCAGCTGCCGGAGATCCTGGACGGCGATGCGCCCCATGCCCAGCGCGGCTGCGACGCCCAGGCCTGGAGCGCGACCGAGGCGCTGCGGGTGTGGCGACTTCTCAGCTAG
>CAZVHQ010000147.1:0-3989 GCA_964627225.1 uncultured Mesoterricola sp. | reverse complement strand
CATGGCTGAAGGCACCGTCAAATGGTTCAACGCTGAAAAGGGTTTCGGCTTCATCACCCCCGATGGTGGCGGCGCCGATCTGTTCGTCCACCACTCCGCCATCCAGGATCGGGGGTTCCGGACCCTGCTTGAAAACCAGCGCGTCAGCTTCGACGTGGCCCAGGGCCAGAAGGGCCCCCAGGCGACCAACGTCGTCAAGCTATAGGCTGTCCCGCCGGTCAGGCGTTCCAGGAGCGGCCCCCGGGCCGCTCCTTTTTATTGCCCGGAAGCGCTTTCCCCATTGAATAGAGGCTCCAGGCCCGCTAGCCTTGGCGGCAGCAGCTCTCCGATGCGCGGGGGCCGGTGAACCAGGAAGGAAGCAGGCCATGTCCGTGGGCATCGTCAAATGGTTCAATGCCGAGAAGGGATTTGGCTTCATCACGCCCGATGAGGGCGGCCCCGATATCTTCGTCCACCAGTCTGCCGTCCATGCGGGAGGGTTGCGCACGCTGGAAGAAAAAGCACGGGTGAAGTTCGATATCGGCCAGGGTCTGAAAGGGCCTTTGGCCATCAATATCCAAAAAATCCAGGGGCCATGACTGCATCTGACGATCAGCTCATCCATCGGCTTTCCCAACTCCTGTACCGCTGCCTGGAGGAGGTGGGCAGCACCAAGGCCGCGCTCTACCTGGCCCAACCCGGAGCTGAAGCATTCCGGCTGGTGAGCCACTTCGGCTGGCCGCGCGCCACGCCGCCACCCCGGGACCTGGCGCGCACCGACCCCCTCATGGTGCTGGCGCACCGGGAACGGCGCTGTTTCGTGCTCAACAAGGGCGCCAACTACCCGGAACTGCAGGCCTTCAGCCAGGGCAAGCAGGACCCGCGCTACCTGGTCGCCCCCATCTATGACCATGGCGAGTGGATCGGCCTGCTCATCCAGCGGGACCCCAACGGCAGCGAACCGTACAGCCTGGAGCGCCAGGAAGGGCCCACCCAGCTGATCTGCCAGGAGGTGGTCCAGGCCATCAAGTATTTCCAGGCGCCCGCACCCCCTGAAGCCCCCGTTCCGGACGTCCAGCCGTTCGAGCCGATCCGGGTGCCGGCACCACCCACTTTCCCCGAGCAGCGCAGCTTCTTCTGGGAAGCCGCGCACCTGCTCTGCCAGGTGGTGCCGGCCGCCGCCGTGGCGCTGTGGGTCTTCGACCCGCTGGACAACCGCCCGATCCTCGCCTACAGCACGCTGCCCCTCTCGCCCGAACTGGAACTCCAGGTCATCGCCCTGGCCCGGGCGCAGCGCCCGGAACGGCGCGATCCCGGCCCGCAGATCCTCAGCAAGGCCGAAAACTACGACCTGAGCCCGATCCAGGGCCCGTTCCGCACGCTCCTGCCGGTCATGCTGGAAGAACAGTTCGGCACGGCCGACCTCATGATGGTGTTCCGGGTGGAAGACAAGCCCTTCCTGCCCCGCGAGCAGGAGTTCGCCCAGGGCCTGGCCAGGATGCTCGGGCTGTTCCTGGAGGAGGGGCGGGTGCACGAGCGCTACCACCAGTCCTTCCTTTCCGTCAGCCACCGGATCCTGGCCGACGCCGGCAGCAAGGCGCCGTACATCCGCGACCACAGCCTGAATACCGCGGAACTGGCCCGGAGCCTGGCCCGCCGGCTGGAGCTGCCCTCGGCGGAAGTGGAAGCCGTGACCATCTCCGCCATCCTGCACGATGTCGGCACCCTGCTGCTGGATCGCAAAATGCTCGACAAGCCCACCCTGACCCCGGCCGACCGCGAGCGGATGCAGGCGCACCCGATCCTGGCCTCCACGTTCCTGAAGGATTTCCATTTCCCCTTCGACATCCTGCGCATCATCCGCCATCACCACGAGCAGTGGGACGGCAAGGGCTATCCGGACGGCATCAAAGGGGCGGCCATCCCCATCGAAAGCCGGATCATCCACCTGGTGGAGTCGTTCCAGGTGATGACCTCCGGATCGCCCTACCGGGCCGCCAAGCCCCTGCTGGCCGCCCTCGCGGAGCTGCGGCAGCTCTCGGGCATCCATTTCGACCCGCACATTGTGGAGGAATTCATCCAGATGGTGGAATCGCGCCACGGCTGAGGATTGGAAGTACACTTGGCCGAGGGTCGTCCCATGCCGCAGGAAAATGCCACACAGCCGGAGACCAGGGGTTTCATTCTGGTCATGTTGCTGATCTTCATCACCTCCATGGGGATCTTCCTGACCATGGCGCTGCCCCGGGTGGCCACCGAGGTCCAGCGCGACCAGGAAGCCGAACTGATCTACCGGGGCGAATCGATCGCCAACGCGATCCGCCTGTACAAGGCCAAGACCGGCGGCTACCCGCTGACCCTGGAGGACCTCACCAAGCAGCGCCCGCGCATCATCCGCAAGCTGTACCTGGACCCCATGACCCGCAACGGCGCCCATGAAGGGGATTGGGATCTCATCACCGCCGTGCAGCCCGGCGCCTCCGGCGACAAGACCGGCCTGCCCATCGTCGGCGTCAAAAGTTTTTGTGCCAAGGACAGCTTCGCCATCTACCACGACAAGACACTCATCAGTGACTGGACCTTCTCCGCGGCCGACAACCTGCTGGGCATCCCCGGCGCCGCCGCCGCCCAGGCGGCGGGCCTGCTGCCGGGCGGCACCGGCACCCCCGGCCAGGCCGCCCCGCCCAAGCCGGGCGTGGACCTGTCCGATCTCCCCACCGGCCCCACGGGCGGCGGCCAGCAGCAGGCCCAGCCCCAGCCCGCCCCGCCGCCCCAGACCCAGAATTGATCCTCCCCGGAACGACCTTCCGGCTATTTGAAAGAACCCGATGCTGCGAACCCTCCTTGCCCTCTTTCTGCTCGTCGGCTTTCCCGGCAGGGCGGACGACCTCCAGCACTGGGCGCAGCGCATGGATGCCCGTTCGGTGCGCAGCTCGGTAGGCCTGTGGGACCTGGGCACCGGCAAGCTGCTCGAGGGCCATCAGACCGATCTGGCGCTGGTGCCCGCCTCCACCACCAAGGTCATCTCCACCTACGCCATCCTCAAGAGCCTGAAACCCGATTACGAGCTGAGCACGGAAGTGTGGGGCGATCTGCGCGCCGGCACGGTGCTCGGCGACCTGGTCTTCAAGGGCGGCGGCGACCCCCTGCTCACCTCCGAACGCATCTATCTTCTGGCCCATGAGCTCAAGGCCCGGGGCGTCCAGCGGGTCACCGGCCGGGTCCGGCTGGACCAGAGCGGGTTCGACGGCCAGCGCTTCGGCAACGGCTGGGAGCGGACTTCGGGCAGCACCACCCCGCCGGTGCTGCCCCTGTCGGTGAACTTCAACCGGGACAACGGCCACCTGGTCGCCGACCCGGAGCGCTACGCCGTGGATACCCTCACGCGCATCCTCACCGAGGTGGGCATCACCATCCAGGGCGAAGCGCCGGGGGGCACCCCGCAGAAGCTGCTCAGCTTCCCGTCGCTCCCGCTGCGCGACCTGGTGTCGGACATCAACAAGAACTCCAACAACTTCATGGTCGAGATGCTGGTCAAGCAGTTCGGCTCCGGCACCTGGCCCCAGGGCATCGCCCGGATCCAGCTGTTCTACGCCAACCTGCTGGGCCTGGGCGCGGACAAGATCGAGCTTACCGACGGTTCCGGCCTCAGCAAGGACAACCGCCTTTCGGCCCGCACCCTGGGCATCGTGCTGCGGGCCGCCTGGAACGACTTCGAGGTGGGGCCGGAGATGGTCGGTTCCATGAAGATCATCGGCGGCGAACCGTGGAAGCTGCACATCAAGGACCCCAACCTCGCCCGCCGGATCCGCTGCAAGACCGGCCACCTGAACGGCGTCACCAGCGTCTGCGGCTACCTCCAGACGCCGGACGGCAAGCTGCGGGTGTTCGCGATCATCCTCAACGGCCCTTGCGACGAGGGCGACGCCTGGGAGCTGGTGAGCCGCTGGGCGAACTAGGAGCCCGTCTACGTAATCGTCCGTGTCCCAGACTTTCGCCCTGTTCGCTCC
>CAZVHQ010000146.1:0-4012 GCA_964627225.1 uncultured Mesoterricola sp. | reverse complement strand
GCTTCGGCTGCGTTGGCCAAAGCGCCGGAATGACGGCAATGGCCGCGTTTGGCCGATAACGGCCTGACCGCTTTCTGGCGACCGGGCTGGAAAAGCGGACATTCTCTCGATAACCGTCCGGCGGCAGGAGACGACCCTTCTCTGGCCTTCGGGTCCAACCCACCAAGGTCCGGTCCCGGGGAATAAGCGGCCGTACGCTCCGGGACGGTATGACCGGCTGCTTGGCGCTGTGGCACCCATGACGCGGCGGATCGCGGCCTTGAGGCCCCCGAGCGCAGCGGAGATGACGAGCTTGACGCTCGCCAGCGCGGGCCAGCCACGCTCATGCAATCCGGATAGCGTTATCGGTGAGCAGGGTTTGCAGGCTGGTGACGGTGCTGCCGAGCCCCTGCAACACGGCGACCGTGCCGCCGCCGTTGTGGCCTGTCGGATCGAAATTGACCAGGGCATTGGCGCCCTGATCAGCGATCGTCACGTAGTTTCCCAGCGCCTCGAGGCTGCCATTCAGATTGACGCCCGCCTCGCTCAGCACGGAACTGAAATCCAGCACATCCGTGCTCGGATCGAAACCGGACACCTGGTCCAACCCGCCGGTGTGCAGCATGAGCGTGTCATCGCTGGTGCCGGGCAGAAACTGGACTGTGTAGTTGCCCGTGCCGGGATCAGTCAGCACGTCCGAGGCGGTGAGAGTTACGATATCGGAATTGCCTGGAAACTCCTGCGTCAGTTCCGGACCATAGACGACCGTGCCGTTCGCGGCAGCCTGTAGGAAGGCATCAGCGGAGGCGGCATACTGACCGATGCCGTAGGTCTGGCCAACATACAGCAGGTACCCATAGATCCCGCTGACCACCTGGATCGGCGTCGCCGCGCCGCCGGGGCCCGCGAGCAGATTTTCGACCCCCGGCACATCGTTCACCAGGTTCTGAAGGTTCGTCGCCGATGGCGCGAAACCGAACTCCCGCTGATACACGGCGGCAATGAAGCTGCTGTAGTTGGATCCGTAGCTGCTGTACATCGCATAAAACGGGGAAGTCGGGTCCGCGCCCCACTGCGATGCCATGACCGTCCAGACATTCGGATCGGAAAAGCCAAGGCTGTGCAGATAGGTGGCAGAGTAGAACCCCCCGATCTGGGCCGGCGAACCCGTGCCTGCCGCGACCGCGGTCAGGGTGGAGGACTGCGGTGTCGCGTCATAATAGGCGTCGATCGTCACCAACGTGGGGAGCGTCGTGTAGAGCGCCTGGTCGCTGGCGATCAGACTGGTCTCGAACTGGGCGAGCGTAGTCTGGTCCGCTGCGATCTCGGCGAGCGTCTGGTTGACCAAGTCGGGGCTGGGCGGTGTGCACAGGATCGCGGTGTAGGCGGCACTGACAGTACTGGATGTTGCGATATTGACTTCCAGGTTGCCGAACGTGGCCGGCACATTCGCAAAGTTCGCGCTGCCCCCCGTCGTGTCCTGGATCGTCGCCCCGTTGGGGTTGAACCCAGTCACCGCCAGCGCCGTCGTGCTCTGGCCGGACTGCACCGTATAGTCGAACACCAGAGCCGTCGGCGTTGACTGCGCCGCGTCATACGTCGCGTTGCCGCCGTCGTTCAGCGACAGGCTTGGCGTGCCGCCCGAAACAGTCACTGCCTCGCTCATGGCGACCGTCAGCAACACCAGGGCACCCGTGGTCAAGTCGCCCGCGCTGGGCAAGGCCGTGACCGATGCCACTGTCGGGAGAGTCCCCACGTCGGTGGCAACGACGGTCGTTGTGCTATCCGTCGCGCTTGCCCCGACCGTGTCGGTGTCCGTGATGGTGAAGGTAGTGGTGACCGTCTGGCCCGGCGCGACCTGATTGAGCGTCGGTGTGAACACCAGATCGGCCAGCGCAGCGGTGACAGCCGCGACGGTGCCGGTGTCGGTATAGACGCCGGTGGTCGCGTTGTAACTGCCGCCTCCCAAGTTGGTCAGCGTGCCGTTCGCAGCCGCCGACAACGTGACCGTCACCGTCTCGGTCTGGTTCGCGTTCGCGTCCGCGATCGTGACCTCGGAGAACGGCGAGATCGTCGACAGATCGGTGGTCGTTTGGCCTGCGACGGTGCCCGCGATGCCCGGCGGAGTAAAGCTCGAGCCATTGGCGTAAGCGGTCAGGTCCTGGGCCGCGCTACCGATCCCCCCGAAGACGGTTCCCGAAACCGGCGTCGCTGTTTCGGATTCGACATCCGCGATCGCCTGTTGGGCCAGACTCTGTGCGAGGCTGGAACCAAGCAGGCCTTGCGTCTCATCGATCAGATTGGTCACGAACGGATCGGATGTCCCCGCCGACGCAAGTTCGGCCTGCACGGATGCCAGCGTGCCACCGCCGTAACTTTGGTCCGTGTAGCCGTCCGCGACGAGTTCCGCCTTGAACGAAGTCAGATCGTTCGCCACGGCGGCGGCATCGGTCAACGACGCGGCTTGCGCGGCGTTGAAGGCGTTGGTCTGCAGCGTGGCGCTGGCAGTATCGCCGGCCAGGGTCGCGCCCTGGAACCGCTCCGACGCCACCAGCATGTCGAGCGTGTCGCCCAGAAAGTTGTATGAGTCGTGCAATATCGCGTTGTCGACCGCCGATGCGTTGGGAACGTCGTAGGTGAAAGCGGGAAGTTGATAGACCTCGGTGTAGTCTCCATCCGGCGGGTCCATCGCCAGCGCGGCGGTCACCACGCCCGTCAGCGCGTAGATCGAAGAAATACCGCCGAGGATGAGCGGAACCGGATTGCCGCCTTCCTCCACCGTGCCCTTGATCGTGTCGGTGACCGCGAGCGTGGCCTGCCCCACCGAGTTGGCGAAGCCGACCTGCGGGGTGACGACGTTCGCTGCGGTCGAGGATACCCAGTTGGCGCTTTTCAGCGCGGTCGCGGCTGCGTTCGAGGCGTTCATGATGTCGAAGCCGCGCGACAACGTGTCCAACTGCTCGGTGGTCGCACTGAGCGCTTCCTTGGCGGCGGCGGAAATCAGCGGCGGCGGTGAGGTCCGGGCCGGGTTGCTGACCGTCAGGCTGACCCGCACCAGATAGGAGGCGGTGCCCCCGAACCTTCCATAGTCCGGGTTGACGTCGACCAAGAGCGGGCCGGCCGGGGCGGGACCGTTGGCGGTGTTGTAATCGAACGGAATCAACGCGGCGCTATAGCCGTTGGCGATACCGAAGGTCATGCGGCCGGTGTTGTCGATCATTTCCACGCCTTCCGCCGTCGTGGAAGGCGGTACGACATAAAAAAGATGCGCCGTCCCGGTATTGTAACCCGGCGCCTCGGTCCCCAACGGTCCGCTCATGCCGATGCTACCGGTGATAACGTCGCCGATCTGCATCTGCAGCAGTGTGCGAATGAATTGCGTATCGTTGTAGTCGGGTGGCACGAGGAAGAACGCGTTAAGCGTGAAAGTTGCCATATGTTCCTCCCGGTGCGCGGCGGCGTGCCGCGTCGACACGGCCAGCCGATTGCGATTCTTCTTCGTCGGGCGGCCCGCCGCGATCGGCCGCGGCCGAAGCGGTCGCTCCAGCGCGCGGCATGGCTGACCCGGCGATCGCCCAGGCACCCTGGTCGCAAAACTCCTTTCCCCTGACCATGCCTGCAATCCTTGCCCCGCGACGTCAAATGTTGGTGACCCGGTACCGGCCTCACCCCGAGCGCCAACAGGGGCATCGGATCATGACATACGCCCCTCCGACCTCGGTCTTAATGCTTGGCTGTTGCGGATCGACGATGTCCGGTTATGCCCGGTGGCACCCTAGATCCGACCCGGCGCTGACGGCCAACGCTCGCCGGCAGAAGTTGCGGGAAACCGCCCCTCCGATGTCTGCTCTTGGAGTAGATGCGGCGGTGCCTTAACCAAGCCGATCGGGCCGCTCCCCACCCATCTCCGCCGAGAACGGCGCGAGACCGAATGTCCGCTTCTGAGGTGCCGGCCGAGGTGGTTGGGTGACCGGCATAGCGCGAAGCGGACATCGGAGTCGCAAGCCACCTACGGCCGCTGTTCACCCATGGC
>CAZVHQ010000145.1:0-4052 GCA_964627225.1 uncultured Mesoterricola sp. | reverse complement strand
GAACTTCGGCGACGGCAGCACCGCCACCGGGCCCAACCCCAGCCACAAGTTCACCTGCCCCGGGCCTTCCACGATGCTGGACAACGTGGTCCTGACCGTCACCGACCATTCCGGCGCCAAGGCCACCACCTCCATGATGGTCTACGTGATGCCCACGCCCGGCAACATCGTGGTCGTTTCCGTCACCACGCCGGCCAAGCCGGTCACCATCGCCAGCGGCACCCCGCAAAGTTTCGCCTGCAAGGCCACGGACTCCTCCAGCTCCGCCAAGCTCACCTACTACTGGAACTTCGGCGACAACATCTGCGGGACCGGGGCCAGTGTCAGCCACACCTACACCAACGCCACCGGCGCCCCGGTCACCCTGAGCGTCAACGTCCTGGCCATCGACACCACCGGCTCCTACAGCACGGGCAGCTTCCCGATCACGATCACCCCGGCTGGAACGCGGTAGGGCGGCAGGCCGTTCATAGGCTTCTGGGGCGCTGCCCCAGAGGCGGTCTCTATCTCATCTTTTAAATTCTTCTGGCTTTCAATTTTTCAACCATGCCGGCCCTTTCAAATTGATGTAGCATCCATGCCAAAGTTCCTGGAATGTATCTGGATGGGTGTGTAATGAAAGTTACATTTCGGCTTACTTTGTCCAGTCTCCTGCCCGTGGGTGCTTGTCTGCTTCAGTGGCTATGCTGGCCTGTCATTCGTCCATTCGTCTGGTTCATGTTCTATCCGGTGGTATTCCTCAGTTCCTGGATGGGGGGATTCGAAGCGGGATTGGTCTCCACCTTCCTGTCCACCGGCCTGGTGTGGTGGTTCTTCCTGACGCCGGTCCATACCCTGGTGAAACCTCTTCCCGGCAGCTACATCAACGCGGCCATGTTCGTGGCCATGGGTTTCCTGTTCTGCTATTTCCACCGGCTCCTGCATCGGGCCAACCGGAAGGCGGCACTGGCCATGGAAGCGGAGCACCAGGCCACGTTCAGGCAAGCCGCGGTGGGCCTGGGCCATATGACCCTCGATGGCTGCTGGATCCAGGTGAACCAGCGCTGCTGTGAAATCCTGGGCTACACCCGGCAGGAGCTGCTGGCCATGCGCTGGGAAACCATCGCCCACCCGGATGACCTGGAATCGGACCAGAACCTCCTACAGCGCGTCGTGGCCGGGGAGCTCTCGGAACGGGGCCTGGAAACGCGGTTCATCCACAAGAACGGAACCACCGGCTGGCTGAACCTCGCGTTCAGCCTTGTGCGGGACAGCAAGGGCGACCCCGGCTATTTCATCGCCGTGATGGAGGACATCACCCCCCGCAAGCAGGCGGAGCAGCAGCTTCGGGAGAATCGGGCACACCTGGATGCGGCGTTGGCCAGCATGACGGACGCGGTATTCATCTCCAACGCAACCGGTGAGTTCATCGAGTTCAATGAGGCCTTTGCCACCTTCCACCGGTTCAACAGCAAGGCCGAATGCGCCAGGAGGCTGGCCGACTATCCCGATATCATCGATGTGTTCATGGCCGATGGAGAACCGGCACCGCTGGTCATGTGGGCCGTGCCCAGGGCCCTCCGGGGAGAAACGGCCACCAATATCGAATACTCCCTCCGCCGCAAGGACACCGGTGAACGCTGGGTTGGAAGCTACAGTTTCAGCCCCATCAGGAACAAGCAGGGGGAGATCGTCGGGTCGGTGGTGGTGGGGCGCGACATCACGGACAGGAAGCGGGTGCAGGACGAACTGCGGCAGAACCAGGCCCGGTTGGCGGCGGTCTTCGCCGCCATCCCGGATGTCATCCTGGAATACGACGCCACCGGCAGGGCGGTCATGGCCAACGAGGCGGCGTTGCGCGTGGCGGGCGTCAGCACCCTGGGCTTCCTGCGGGACGAAGTGGTCACGAAATTGGCATTCCAGAAGCTCGGGGACCCCTTCGCGCGGCAGGAGACGTTTCCCGTAGCCCGGGCCCTGCGGGGCGAAACGGTGGCCGGCGAACTCTACTCGATCCACACGGCCGGGGGCATGGACCGGGTCGTCTCGACCTATGCGGCGCCCTTCCGGGATGGCGACAGGATCACCGGGGTGCTGGCGCTCTGGCACGATGTCACCGACCTGAAGCGCGCCGAGGAAAAGATCAGCAGGAATGCCGCGGAGCTGGAACAGCGGGTGGCGGAACGCACCGCCCAGCTGGTAGCCGCCAACAAGGAATTGGAGAGCTTTGCCTATGCGGTCTCCCATGATCTCCGCGCTCCGCTGAGGGCCATGGATGGATTCAGCCAGGTCCTGCTGGAGGATTGCGCCAAGGTCCTCCCCGAGGAAAGCAGGAAGCACCTGGTGGAGATCAGCCAGGCCAGCCATCGCATGAGCGGGCTGATCGACGGCCTGCTGCAGCTGTCCCGCGCCACCCGGGGCAACATGGAGCTGGTCCCGGTGGATCTTTCCGGCCTGGCGGGAGCCCTGCTGGCGGAATTGGCGGCGACCGACTCGGCGCGCAGGGTCCAGTGGCGGATTGAACCCGGCATCCAGGTCCAGGGTGATCCCCGGATGCTGGCTTCCGCCCTGGGCAACCTGCTGGGAAATGCCTGGAAATACTCGTCCCAGGTGCCGGCGGCCCGCATCGAGGTGGGAACGGTCTTCGAGGATGGCCAGTCATGGATCCGGGTTGCCGACAATGGGTGCGGGTTCGACATGGCCTACGCCGACAAGCTCTTCAAGCCTTTCCAACGGCTGCACCGCCAGGACGAATTCCCGGGGCTGGGCATCGGCCTGGCCACGGTCCAGCGGATCGTCCAGCGCCATGGCGGAAGCCTGAAGGCCGTCTCCGTTCCAGGCCAGGGAGCGGCCTTCCTGATGTCCCTGCCGAACCGATCAGCCATGGAGCCACCATGATCCTTCTGCCCATCCTCATGGTCGAAGACAATCCCCAGGACGAGCTGCTCACCCTCCGCTCCCTGCGCAAGGTCAATCTCGGGAACCCGGTGGATGTGGTCCGGGACGGGCAGGAGGCCCTGGATTACCTTTTCAAGGAGGGGGCATTCGCCGGGCGGCCCGGCCCCGACCTGCCCGCCTTTGTGCTCCTGGATCTGGGACTCCCGAAGCTGGGAGGGCTGGAAGTGCTGGCGCGGATCCGGGCCGATGCCCGCACCATCGGCCTGCCGGTGGTGGTCTTCACCTCCTCCAGCGAGGAGGAGGACCGGCTCGCCAGCGTCCTGCGCGGAGCCAACAGCTTTGTGCGCAAGCCGGTGGATTTCACCCAGTTCGCGGAAAAGGTGGCGAAACTGGGGGTCTACTGGCTGGCGGTGAATGAAGCTCCGTCATCGGCAAGCTGACCGTGTCCCGGATTGAGCATGGCTTGGACTGGGCAAGGTTTCGGCCCATGCTTTCGCATCGCCGAGGTGGTGAAGGCCAAGGGGGCCTGGCCGTGGAGCGGCGCCTGATGCGGGGTTCCTGAAGCGCCTGCCCGGATCGACGGCTCAGGAACCTTGAACGGTGAACTTGGGTGAAAACGGGTCCTGGGACCTGGGATCCCCCTGGATGCAATTGCGTCCTGCCCGCTTGGCGGTGTACAGGCGGCTGTCCGCTTCCAGGGTGAGTTCCCTGGGCGTCAGCGTCAGGCTGGGAACCATGGTGGCGACCCCCATGCTCAGCGTCACCTGGGCGGCAACGGGAGAATCCGGATGGCGGATGCCGGCGGCGGCCATCTTGGCGGCGATGCGCTGGGCCACCTCCAGGCCGCCCCGGGCACCGGTTGCCGTGAGGATGCAGGCGAACTCCTCGCCCCCGTACCGCGCGACAAAGTCCAGGGAACGCAGCATGGATTGTTTCAGCACTTCCGCCACCCTCTGCAGGCAGGCGTCTCCGGCCGGGTGGCCCAGCGCGTCATTGAAGCGTTTGAAGTGGTCGATATCCAGGAGGATCATGGATATGGGCTGGCCGCTGCGCAGCCCGTGATCCCACTCCTGGATGAGGTGGGCATCGAACCGGCGGCGGTTGGGAATGCCGGTGAGCGCGTCCCCCATGGAAAGGGCCATGGCCAGGTCCAGGCTGCGCTTGTAGGCCAGCTGGTT
>CAZVHQ010000144.1:0-4650 GCA_964627225.1 uncultured Mesoterricola sp. | reverse complement strand
ACTTCCATGGGGAAGGAGTCCATGATGCCACGCAGGATAAGCGCGATCAACGCCAGTTTGACCAGGACGAGGAAGCCGAACACCCAGCGCAGCCGGACCGAAGGGGTCAGCATGCGCACCACGATCCATCGGTGCAGGTGCCAGAACAGCATGCTGGCCAGCCCCGCCAACCCGTACACCAGGGCCGCCCGCCCGGAGCGCAGCATCCAGGCACAGCTGCCGAGCAGCAGCAGGCCCACCTGGAACCAGGCGATGCGGGTCAGGTGGATCGTCCCCGGGTCCCTAGCGGCCAGGGTCATCGCCGTCATCCTTGCCACCGCCATCCATCCGGTTGAGCCGGACGGTCACCTTGTAAAGTTCCCAGAAGCCGGTGGCCACGCCCCACACCAGGCCCACCGCCATGCCCACCTTGGGGTGCCCCAGCAGCCCGCCAACCCAACGGCCGAGAAAGAAACCCAGGCCGATGGCAATGGGGAACACCATGCCCAGTGCCATGAGATCGCCCCACATGGCCCTTTCCTTGGGGTTCACATCCTTTTTCCCCGAACCGAAAAACACCTGGAATCCCCCGGACGCCCACCCGGGCCTCCCAGTCGAGTAGAACTCAAGATGGCACGCGCGGCCAGCGGATTATTATTCAGGTGGCGTTCCGATGGAATGTCCCCGCTTGGAGTGCATCGATGTGCCTGATCGTGGTCGCCTGGCAGGCGCATCCGGAATACCCGCTGGTGGTCGCCGCCAACCGCGACGAGTTCTACGCCCGGCCCAGCACCCAGGCGGACCGCTGGCCGGAGGACCCGCGCATCCTGGGCGGCCGGGACCTGGAGGCCGGCGGCACCTGGCTGGCGCTGCGCGAGGACGGCCGGTTCGCCGCCGTGACCAACGTCCGGGAGGGCGCGGCCAAGGGCGGCCGGTCCCGGGGCCACCTGCCCGGCGACTTCCTGCGCGGCGAGCAGGCCCCCGGCGCCTATGCCGCGGCGGTGGACGGCGCCCAGTACGCCGGCTTCAACCTGCTGCTGGCCGACCGGGACGCCCTGTGGTACTGCTCCAACCGCGACGGCGCACCCCGCGAGCTGGGCCCCGGCCTGTACGGCCTGTCCAACCACCTGCTGGACACCCCCTGGCCCAAGCTGGTCACCGCCAAGGCCCGGTTCGCCCAGAGCCTGGCCAGCCTGCCCGCCTTCGGCGGCTTCTTCGACCTGCTGGCCGACCCGGAGATCGTCCCCGACCAGGGCCTGCCGGATACCGGCGTGGCGCTCCAATGGGAGCGCCTGCTGTCGGCGATCTTCGTCCAGTCCGAGAGCTACGGCACCCGGGCCTCCACCGTGCTGACCCGCGGCCGCAACGGCGCGTTCCGGCTGGAGGAACGCCGCTTCGGAGCCGGCGGGGCCCCGCTGGGCACCCGCCGGCTCCGCAGCTGACAGCCTTATACGATCGTCGCCGCCCAGTTCAGCAGCCTGGCGCCGAAGCAGGTGCCCAGCAGCACCAGGGCGCAGGACAGGCCCACCACCCAGGTGGTGACGGTGCCCATGATGCGGGGCTTGGTGCCTTCGGGCAGCGCGGCCGGTTCCTTGAAATACATCAGGGCGACCACGGCCAGGTAGTAGTAGGCGGCCACGGCGCTGGTCAGCAGGGCGATCACCGTGAGGGTCACGTGGCCCTGCTCGATGGCCAGCTTGAACAGGTAGAACTTGCTGAAGAAGCCCACCAGCGGTGGCACGCCGGCGAGGCTCAGCAGGATCACCATCATGGCGAAGGCCAGCACCGGCCGGGTCCGGGCCAGGCCACGGAAGTCGTCGATCCGCTCGCCCTCGTTCTTGCCCTGCAGGAAGATGACGATGCCGAAGGCGCCGCTCTGCATGAGCAGGTAGGTGAGCATGTAGAGCCAGACCGCCTGGGGCCCGCCGGGGACGCCGGCGCACATCACGCCCAGCAGCATGTAGCCCACGTGGGCAATGCTGGAGTAGGCCAGCAGGCGCTTCATGGTCTGCTGCTTGAGGGCGGCGATGTTGCCCAGGATCATGCTGGCCGCGGCCACGAAGGCCAGCGGCGCCATCCATTCGTTCTGCACGCCGTTGAAGCCGGTGCCGAACACCCGCAGGAACGCGGCCAGGGAGGCCGCCTTGGGCGCCATGGACATGAAGGCGGTGATGGGCGTCGGGGCGCCGTCGTAGGCGTCGGGCGACCACATGTGGAACGGCACCGCCGCCACCTTGAAGCAGAAGCCCACCAGCACCATCAGCACGCCCATGAATACCAGCAGGCTGCTGGAGTGCGGCGCCAGGGCGAGCTTGTCGTTCAGCTCCACCAGGTTGGTGGTGACCCCGCCGGCGGCGGCGAACAGCAGGCTGATCCCGAACAGCAGGATGCCGCTGGAGAAGGCGCCCAGCAGGAAGTACTTCACCCCGGCCTCGATGCTCCGCTCCTCGGTGCGGAAGTAGGCCACCAGGATGTAGATGCAAAGGGCCATCAGTTCCAGCGAGAAGTAGATGGACACCAGGTCGGTGGCCCCCACCAGGAACAGCATGCCGGTGATGGAGAACAGCAGCAGGGCATAGAACTCGACCGTCTGCTCCTTCAGTGCATCCAACTGCAGCTGGCTCAGCAGGATCGTGATGATCCCGGCCGCCAGGACCAGCAGCTGGAAGCCCCGGGTGATGCCGTCCACCGCGAACATCTCGGAAAAACCGATGGCGGTCGGGGAGGTGTATACGAACCACCCGGCGAGCGCCAGGGCGATGATGGAGACGTAGGCCCAGCGGTGCTTTTCGCCCCGGGGCACGAACATGTCACCGGGCCAGAGCATCACCGTGGCCGTGACGATCAGGATGATCTGCGGGAACAGGAGCGGGAGGTCCCTTTGCAGGGTCTCCCACAGGCCGGCGGCGAAAGGCATCAGTTACCTCCCTCTTCCGATTCAGGCTTGGCCCCAGGCAGGCCCATGGCCGCCATGCCGGCCTTGGCCGCGGCGCGCTGGCCGGCCTCCATGGCCTCCTGCCGATAGAAGTCGGGGTTCACCTGCTGGACCAGCTTGGTCACCGGCTGGCGCAGCACGTCCATCATCGCCTTGGGATAGAGGCCGATCCAGAAGGCGGCCAGCAGCAGCGGCATGAAGTAGGCGATCTCCCGGGCGCTCAGGTCGGCCATCTTGGTGTTGACCTCGCTGATGGGCCCGAACATGGCTCGCTGGAACAGCCAGAGCATGTAGGCGGAGCCCAGCACGATGCCGGTGGTGGCCAGCACGGCCAGCCAGGGGGCGGCCTGGAAGGCGCCCTGCAGGATGGCGAACTCGCCGATGAAGCCGTTCAGCCCGGGCAGGCCGATGCTGCTCATGGTCATGATCATGAAGATGGTCGCGTAGATCGGCATGGTCTTGGACAGCCCGCCGTACTCCGAGATCATGCGGGTGTGGCGCCGCTCGTAGACGATGCCGACCAGGAGGAAGAGCGCGCTGGTGGAGATGCCGTGATTGAGCATCTGCAGGATGCCGCCGGTGATGCCATTGGGATTCATGGCGAACAGGCCGAGCATGCACAGGCCCAGGTGGCTCACCGAGGAGTAGGCCACGAGCTTCTTCATGTCCTTCTGGATCATGGCCACCAGGGCGCCGTAGATGACCCCGATCAGGGCCAGGCCCATGAACCAGGGCATCAGCTCCATGGTCGCCTTGGGGGCGATCGGCAGCAGGAAGCGGATGAAGCCGTAGGTGCCCATCTTCAGCAGGACGCCGGCCAGGACCACGGAGCCCGCGGTGGGGGCCTCCACGTGGGCGTCAGGCAGCCAGGTGTGGAAGGGGAACATCGGGACCTTGATGGCGAACCCGACGAAGAAGGCCAGGGCCAGAAGGATCTGGAAGTTGTGGCTCTGCTGGGCGACGGTGGCGGCCATGCCCTGGAACGAGGCGATGGACATGTCGTAGCGGCCGGTGGTCTTGAACTGCAGGAAGTAGATGGCCAGGATGGCCACCAGCATCAGCACCGAGCCGGACAGGGTGTAGAGGAACAGCTTGATGGCGGCGTAGAGCCGCTGGGGACCGCCCCAGATGGCGATGAGGAAATACATCGGCACCAGCATCAGCTCCCAGAACAGGTAGAACAGGAACATGTCCTGGGTGATGAACACGCCCATCATGCTGAACTGCATGACCAGGATCCAGACGTAGTATTCCTTGTGGCGCTCATTGATGGCGGTGAACGAGCACCACACCACGATGAAGCCCAGCAGCGTGGTCAGCAGCACCATCACCAGGCTGATGCCGTCCATGCCGACACTGAACTTCACCCCGAGGCTCGGGATCCAGTTCAGGGAGGTGGCGAACTGCACGGCGGCCGAGGCCCGGTCGTACTTGAACCAGAGCGGCACGCTCATCAGGAAGTCGACCATGGTGATGGCCAGGGCGCCCAGCTCGAATGTCCGGCGCTGGCCCTTTGGCACCAGAAGGAGGAGCAGGGCCCCTAGGAGGGGGACGAACGTGACCCACAGCGGGAGATTTTGGTACCAGGGAATCATGGGAACTCCAGCAATCAGCAAACAGGCAGAGGAAATCTCAGGCGAGGAACTTCCAGAAGGCGAAGACGAGGAAACCGAGGAACATCACGAAGGCGTAGTTCTGCACCCGGCCGCTCTGGAACTTGCGGAAGCCCAGGGAGA
>CAZVHQ010000143.1:0-4712 GCA_964627225.1 uncultured Mesoterricola sp. | reverse complement strand
GCTCTGCCCACTGGCAATTTCAAGGTCAGTCCAGATACCGAGGGCGGAGCCAAGGCTTGGGCGCTCGTCAAAACTGACCCACTTCTGCCGGGCAAAAGTAGACCACCTGTAAAACAGGATTTGGCCTCTCTACCCAGGGGGTAGCGTGGTGGATTCCTCTCTCCGTGGTCATGCTCTATAGGCCGGGCGAGCTCTGCAGACGGGCGTTCTCCGTGGCTCGGACGCCATCTTCCAGGTCATCGCCCACGTTGGGCGGATGGCTGGGTTCGTGCTAGGGCCTTTTCCACCGTTCGGCGGGCATAGCGCTCGACATCGCTGCCACGACGGCTTGCAGCCCGGTCCACCAGCATCTGGTAGACCTTCTCCGGGGACTGTCCCCTCTCGAGCAGGCGACAGACCCAACCCCACTCCAGCGCCGAGGCGCTGCCGTCCCCAGCTCCACCTTTGGCCCCAGGCTGGGGGGGTGCCGTGAGGCAGCGTCCGGGAACCGGTGGCGCTTCCATTGGCTGAACCGGGAACCGGCGTGCCCCGTCCATCCGGCAGAGCAGGTTCACCCAGCAGCCGGCCCGCTTCCAGTTCTTGAAGCCGGCGAGTCGGCCCAGGTGCTCACCGGAGACCGAGCCCTTGTCGGCACCGAACCGGGCTGCCAGGCCGCGCTGGGCCTGCAGCCTGGCGCCCTCATCCAGGCTTCGGTCGCAGGGGAGCCACACGTGGCACCCCCCTGCCGGCGAGGTCTGGATGACCATCGCACCGTAGACTTGGGCCAGTTGCTGTGCGACCGGGACCGGCAGATCGTCCAGGAACACCAGGGGCCAATCAAACCCTCTCGCTGGGCGGATGTAGATCTCGGCCCCGTGCGCATTTTCCGCCCGGGCCCAGCCCAGGGGCAGGCCCTCCAACGGCTGGTCCAGCCGCCAGAGCATGGTTCCGTCGCTGCGCCGGACCGCGAGGTCCGCCCGGCAGACCTGGATCACCAACCACCCGTCGAGCATCTGCTGGGTATGGTCCGCGGCTCGCATCGACGCACCTCCCGGTCCCGCGGATCACCCCTGGGGAGCCCTGAGCGATATCCCGTCGATCCGGATCGTGTGGCAGTGATGCCGCAGGCGGCTCAACAGCGCGTCAACCAGCGATGGGTTGCCGAGGAAGTTCTGCCACTCCGGGAAGTCCAGGTTGGTGGTGATGATGGTGGAACGGCGGGTGTACCGCTCCTCCATGAGCTTGAAAAAAATGTTGGATTGCTCCGGTTTGACGTTCAGGTAGCCCAGCTCGTCGATGACCAGCAGTGGATATGCGGCCAATTTGTTGATGAGCTGGCGCGAGGAGCGGTCCGCCAGGGAGGCGTACATCTCGTCGAACAGGTCCTGCGCCTTGATGAACAGGCCCCGGTGGCCGTTCTGGAGGGCCTTGAGCAGGATTCCCGAGGCGAGGCCGGTCTTTCCCACCCCGGTCCCGCCGATGAACACGATGTTCTCAGCCTTGGCGATGAACTCCAGTTCGGCAAAGGCCCGGATCTGGCGCTGGTTGACTGCGGGCTGTTGCTTGTAGGGGAAGGTCTCCAGGCTCCAGGTCTCGGGCAGGCGGGCTGTGCGGATCCGATAGGACAAGGCCGTCTCCTGGCGGTTGTGCCACTGGGCCCGGAGCAGCCTGGCGAGGAATTCCTCATAGGTGGGCTGGGACTGGGCCGCTTCCGCCAGTTCCGGGTCCAGGATGTCGGCGATCCGGCCGAGGTGCAGGTTCTTGAGCAGCTGCTCGACATCATCCTTCATGGCGATCCTCCCCGTTTTGGCCGGCACCGTCTTCGCTGAACCCAACGGGATCCAGCACGAAGTAGTCCCGGGCGACATTCCTGAGCACCATCCGGTCGAGCCGGTCCAGATCGAAAAGGCCGTATTCCTGCGCGGCGTTGACCGCCGCGAGGAGCGGCGACCGGGGATAGTCGCGGAGCATGCCCAGCAGCCGCCGGAGCATTCGCACGTACCGGCCCGGGCAACGCGCCTTGATAGCGGCGAGATAGTCTCCGAGCCTGGGTTCCACCCCGAGCAGTTCCTCCTCCTCCCGCGGCGGTGCGGCTTTCGGCCGGCCCTCGCCCCGGGCGGGACGATGGCTCGGCTCCGTCACCCGCTGGTTGAGCGCTTCGATCACCTTGGCGTGGGTTGCCACCATGCGGTGGCCCTCATAGGCCTCGATCCGATCCTTGGTCTCATGGACCTCCAGCCGCCGCCCGATCAGGCCATAGGGCACGGAATAGCGGTTGCCCCCGATGTTGATGTAGCCCTGGCTGTCAACGATCCGGTTCTCGATATCGCAGACAGTGGGAACCCAGATCGGCAGGGGCCGGAGCAGATGCTGCTCCTGGAGGAACAACTCCGTCGGCGCGGCGTGGAGCGAGCGCTTACACGTCGCATTCACCTTCTCGCACCAGGCCCGGGCCTGCTGGTTCAGGTCATCCCAGTCCTTGAACTCCCGGCCGGCCAGGAAGTTGTTCTCGATGAAGTCGAAATTCCGTTCGACCCGGGCGCTCCGGTTGGCGTGTCCGATCGCGTGGGCCTTGAACACGAACCCGAACCGCTCGGCGAAGGCCTCCATCTCCGGCACCGGGATCATGGCCGCGCCGCTGCCCTGCAGGACCACAACGTGGGTGTTGTCGATCATGCAGCGCCCGCAGGCGCCACCAAAGAACTGCAGGGCCTCCGTGAGGAACACCTTGCACCAGAAACGGTTGAAGGTCGGGTAGTACTGGTGGAACAGCATGCGGCTGTGGCAGAGCACCAGGCTCGCATCTTGGATCAGCCGCGTCCGGTCACCGATCTTGACCTTGTGGGGCGAGGTATCGTGCTGCATTTCCTCCGCGGGATTGAAGTGGTACTGCCCTGATGGCTGGCGGGGAGCCCGGCCGATCTCGTTGTGACGGCAGAAGTCCGTCATGGCCTGGTAGGAAAACTCGGCGCCGGCGTCGACGAGTTTCTCGTGGATCCGCTTCAGGTTGCCCTTGCAGTCCTTGAGCTGGGCGAGGATTTCCTCCCGGTGGGCCTCGACCTTGGATACCCGGACAAATTCCGGGATCTCTGCGCTCCCGGCCTCCAGGATCTGCCGGACCTTGCTTCGGGATACGTTGATGATTCGGGCGATGGCCCGGATGGCATGCCCCTGGTCCTTGAGCAGCAGGATGGCGGATCGCTTCGCCTGGTCAAGCATGGGTCAGCTCCCGCTCGCTCCGGTCGAACAGGGCGTGGCAGTCCGTGCGCGCTTGCCGAACCGCGGAGTCGGCCTCCTGGCCCTGGGCCTCGGAGAGGCCCCGCACCGCGCCCTCCCGGAGGTGCCGGCCGGCCTTGCGGGCCACGGCGGCCAAAGCGCCGAGGTCATCCAGCCAAAGGGAATACGGGCCCTTCAGGTCCTCCACGGACCGGACCGCCTGCTGGGAACGCAGAAAGAGTTCGGGGTCACCCAGGATCCGCTCCCGCACGGCGGGATTGCCCTTCAGCCACCCGGCCTGGAGCGCCTCGGCCTGCCGGGTGCTGAACTCGGCCTTGAGCAGGGCCTCGAGAAACCGGAGGCAGTCCCGGGTGTTGGCGCGCGCCAACGGAACCAGGACCTTCATCGCCGTGTGTGGCGCGATCCGGCCGGCGCGGACCTTGTCCTGGACGGGCTCCGGGAGATCGTGGACCAGGGCCAGGCGCCGGGAAACCCAGCTGGTGGTCCGGTCAAAGCGCCGCGCCAATTCGTCCATGGACATCTGGAACCGTTCACGCAGTTCCCGCAGGAGCCAGCCTTGTTCGAGGGGACCCTCCGGCTGGGAGGAGCGCATCAGCCGCTCCAGCAGAAGACCCTCGGCCTCGCCCAGGTCCCAGAGGGTGGCCAGGACGGTATCCCGCTTCAGCCGCTTGAGGGCCCGCAGTCGCTTGTAGCCGTCCAGCAGGACGTAGCGGTCCTGCTCGGCCACCACGACCACCGGAACCCGCTGGCCGACATCGTCCAGGGAGGCGAGTAATTGGCGCTCCAGCGCGGGGTTGCGCTTGCGCAGATGGTCGTAGCGGAGGTCGATCTGTTGGAACTCCAATTCCATGGCTGGCACCCGGTCGGTTGGTTGGGAACAGCCTGGGGGAAAGGGCCTGGATCACCTATCTCGTCTTACGCGCCCCGAGGGGCATGTTTGTCGAAAACTCCTTTGTTTTCAGATAGATGGACGATACTTAAATCTTACGCCCCGACAGGGCCAACTTTGTCTGTTACTCATTTGTTTCCATATAGTTGGCGTGTACTTAAAACTTACGCCCGCCGGAGGACTACTTTGCCCGCCTCCTCGATCAGGGCGGCGACTTTCACCCCGACTTCCTGCCTGGCCCTAGGCCAATCGATGGCCGTCGGGGGACTGCCCTTTACCAGCAGCTTCACCACCCGGTCGTGCTTCAAGGCCTCGGCGTTCTTCTGGTTGACCTTGGCGCAGGCCCGGCGATGCCTCTCCTTCTGGCAATCCGGGGCAGTGCAGAAGCGTTGCCGCTTACCGACCTTGGGATCTGGGCTGAACCATTTCCGGCAAACCGGACAGGGGTGGGTGACCGACATCGCGCGCCTCCTGGGTCACGCCTATCTGGGAGGAGGGCGTGCTTACAGGATGGGCTGCGCGTCAGCTGGATGAGCGATTCGAGATCAGCCGAGGTGGTCTACTTTTGGCGAGCAGACCCGGGTCAGTTCTGGCTGGCGCCCAAGGC
>CAZVHQ010000142.1:0-4783 GCA_964627225.1 uncultured Mesoterricola sp. | reverse complement strand
GCTGCTCAAGGGCGGCAGCGAGGCCACCCGCACCAACCAGGTGCTGGCCGCCATCCTGCGCGAAGGGCTGGCCGCGGCCGGCCTGCCGGAGGACGCGATCCAGCTGCTGGGCGGACGGGAGGACGTGGATGCCCTGCTGGCCCTGGACGACCTGGTGGACCTGGTCATCCCGCGCGGTTCGAGCGCGCTGGTGCGGCACATCAAGGCCCACACGCGGATCCCGGTGCTGGGCCACGCCGAAGGGATCTGCCACATCTACCTGGACGCCGGCGCCGACCCGGCCAAGGCGGTGGCCGTGGTGCACGACGCCAAGCTGCAGTACCCGGCCGCCTGCAACGCCGTGGAGACCCTGCTGGTGCACCGGGACGCCAGCGCGCTGCTGGTCCTGGTGGCCGAGGATCTCCGGGCCCACGGGGCGGAACTGCGCGGCTGCCCCCGGGCGCGGGCGGTGCTGCCCTGGCTGGTGCCGGCGGTGGCGGCGGACTGGGACACCGAATACGGCGAGCCGATCCTGGCCATCCGCATCGTCGACGACCTGGACCAGGCCATCGCCCACATCCACGCCCACGGTTCCGGCCACACCGAGGCGATCCTGACCGAGGACCCGGGCAGGGCGGCCCGGTTCCTGGCCGAGGTGGACGCGGCCGGGGTCTACCACAACGCCTCGACCCGGTTCGCCGACGGCTACCGCTACGGGTTCGGCGCCGAGGTGGGCATCAGCACCTCGCGGCTCCATGCCCGCGGCCCGGTGGGTCTGGATGGGCTGCTGTCCTCCAGGTACCTGCTGCGCGGCGACGGCCACCGGGTGGCTGATTACACCGGCACCGATCCCAGGCCCTTTCTGCACCAGGATCTGGAACTGAACTGATTGGTCGAGATGGCCGGTACAGTTTAGTTTGAGGGTAAAACTTTCCAGATTTATAACTTGACAACAAAGCCCTAAACGTCTTAAATATGAGCATTCCATCTTTCCAATGCGCCGCAGGGATCCGCTAGGAACCAGACTGCGACTCGCCGATACGTCGTGATTGTCCACCCCCGCGAGGGCTGGCGTTCAGCGCGGCCACATTTCAATTGAGAGAAAGGACTGTTCCATGCCTTGGGTGCAAAACTATTCTGCCGTTAACGGGAGCCTGCTCCTGACTGCCATCGTGGTGGCCATACCGATCCTGTTCCTTTTCTGGGCCTTGGCCATCAAGCGCATGAAAGGCCATGTGGCCGGCCTGCTCACCCTGCTGATCACCATCATCATCAGCGTCCTGGCCTACCACATGCCCCTCTCCGCCGCGATTTCGGCCTCCCTGCTGGGCATGGTTACCGGCTTGTTCCCGATCGGCTGGATCATCCTGACGGCCGTGTTCCTGTTCAACCTCACCGTGGCCTCCGGCCAGTTCGAGGTGATCAAGAGTTCCATCTCGGCGCTGTCGCCGGACCGGCGCATCCAGGCGCTGCTGATCGCCTTCTGCTTCTCCGCCTTCATGGAGGGCGTGGCCGGCCAGGGCGCCCCGGTGGCCGTGGCCGCGGCCATGCTGATCGGCCTGGGCTTCCCGGCCCTGCCCGCCGCCGTCATCTGCCTCGTTGCCAACACGCCGCCGGTGCCCTTCGGTCCGGTGGGCGTGCCGACCATCATGATGTCCACCGTGACCGGCTTCCCCGCCACGACCCTGGCCCGCGCCATCGGCCTGGACATGGCGTTTTTGGCCCTGATCATCCCCTTCTTCATGGTGGTGGTGATGGTCGGCTTCAAGCGCGCCAAGGAAGTGGTGCCGGCCTGCCTGGTGGCCGGCATCAGCTATGCCATCACCTCGGTGCTGGTGTCCAGCTACTTCGGCCCCGAACTGCCCGGCATCACGGCCTCGGTCGTTTCGCTGGTGTGCCTGGTCGTGTTCATCAAGTTCTGGCAGCCCAAGACGGTCTGGAACTTCCCCGAGGACAGCGAAGCCGCGCGCAAGGCCTCCAGCCAATCCTACAGCGCCGGGCAGATCTTCAAGGCCTGGTCGCCCTTCCTCATCCTCATGGTGGTCATGGCCATCTGGGGCACCCCGGTCTTCAAGAACTTCGCCAACAAGAGCCTCAAGTGGTTCTGCCTGTTCCCCCACTGGCCGGGGCTGGACGGCATGGTGCTCAGGTCCGCGCCGATCGTCGCCAAGCCCACCGTCTATGCCGCCAGCTACCGCTGGGAATGGTTCACCGCGGCCGGCACGGCGATGATGATCTCCTCCCTGCTCTCCATGGTGGTGCTGGGCATCTCCCCCGCCACCGGCGCCAAGGTGCTGGGCAAGACCTTCAAGCAGCTGCAGTTCACCCTCATCACCCTGGCCTCCGTGCTGGGCATCGGCTTCCTGGCCAACTATTCGGGCATGTCGTTCACCCTGGGCCTGGCCTTCGCCGCCTACACCGGCATGGCGTTCCCCATCTTCTCCCCGATCATCGGCATGGTGGGCGTGTTCCTCACCGGTTCGGTCACCTCGTCGGCGGCCCTGTTCGGCAAGCTGCAGCAAGTCACGGCGATGAGCCTGGGTATGAATCCCATCCTCACCACCTCCGCCAACCTGTTCGGCGCCGACATCGGCAAGCTGATCTCGCCCCAGTCCATCGCCGTGGCCTGCGCCGCCGTGGGCCTGGTGGGCCGGGAGACCGACATCTTCCGCAAGACCATCAAGTATTCCCTGTATCTCCTGCTGATCGTGATCGCGGTGGTGCTGCTCCAGGCTTTCATCATTCCCTGGATGCTGCCAGCAGCGCCAATTGCAAGCTAAGTAAAATAATTTCAAACTATGGAGGACAGAACCATGACCAGCTATACGCCAGGAAGCCTTAAAGGACTTATTGATTCGACGCCGGATGTGGCCATCCTGGTCAACCTCGCGGAGCACTATGCCCAGCGCAAGCTGCCGGCCACCGGGGTGGACAGCCAGGTGGTCTACGACTGCCCGCGCACCCAGGTCATGGTGCGCACGGCGGTGAAAGGCACCGCCATCGGCACGCACTTCCACTCGGTCACGGACGAGATCGTCATCGTGGTGGGCGGCAAGGGCGAAATCATGGTGAACGGCGAATGGAAGCCGGTCAAGGCAGGCGATATCCACGTCTGCCCCCGGGGCATCATCCACGACACCCGCGCCCTGGACGAGGACCTGCAGTACCTTTCCATCTTCACCCCGCATCTTCCGGCGGGTACTGACATCAACTGGCTTTAAACTAACCAAAGAGGAGAACGACCATGAAAGCTCTACTTCCCAACATCGATCCGGATGGACTGATGGAATTCTCCGTGGTCTACACCGACCGCGCACTGAACCACATGTCCAAGAAATTCCAGAAGGTGATGAACGAAATCAACCGCATCCTGAAGAAGGTGTACCACTCCAAGGCCGCCGTCATCGTACCCGGCAGCGGCACCTATGGGATGGAGGCCGTGGCCCGGCAGTTCTGTACCGGCAAGAAGACCCTGGTGATCCGCGACGGCTTCTTCAGCTTCCGCTGGACCCAGATCTTCGAGATGGGCGGGATTCCCTCGGCGCAGACGGTGCTCAAGGCGCGCGCCACCACCAAGGACAAGCAGTCGCCCTGGATTCCGACCCCCATCGCCGAGGTGGTGGCCGCCATCGCCGCCGAGAAGCCCGACGTGGTGATCGCTCCGCACGTTGAAACGGCCGCCGGCATCATCCTCCCCAACGACTATCTGAAGGCGGTGGCGCAGGCCACCCACGCGGCCGGCGGCATCTTCGTGCTGGACTGCGTCGCTTCGGGCTGCATGTGGGTCGATATGGAAGCCATCGGCGTCGACGTGATCGTCACCGCTCCCCAGAAGGGCTGGAGCGGCTCCCCCTGCTGCGCCATGGTCATGCTCTCCGAGAAGGCCCTGGCCGTCATGGAAGGCACCACCAGCACCAGTTTCTCCTGCGACCTCAAGAAATGGTCCTCGATCATGGACGCCTTCGTGAAGGGCGGCCACGCCTACCACGCCACCATGCCGACCGATTCCCTGGCGCGCATCTGCGCCGTGATGCAGGAAATGGAAGCCTACGGCTTCGACAAGCTGCAGGCCGAGCAGACGGAACTGGGCGCCAAGGTCCGCGCCCTGCTGGACAAGTGCGGGCTGCCCAGCGTGGCCGCCGAAGGCTTCAAGTCCCCCGGCGTCGTGGTCTGCTACACCACGGATCCGGAAGTGCAGTCCGGCAAGAAGTTCCTCGCCGCCGGCCTGCAGATCGCCTCGGGCGTGCCGCTCAAGTGCGACGAGCCTGCCGACTTCATGACCTTCCGGCTGGGCCTGTTCGGGCTGGACAAGCTGCACAACGTCGACCGCACCGTGGAGTACCTGGCCACCGCGCTGAAGCAGATCGGCCTCCGCTAGGAAACGTCAAGCCACCAAACCAGGGGCGGTCCGGCATGCCGGGCCGCCCCTGGCGGTTGTACCTGAGACTTGACGGCATAAGTTATTTGGTTGGATCCTTCCGGCATACGGGCAAGGATCACCACCGAGAGGTCATTGGGGAGCAGGACCATGGCACAGCGTACGCTCGCGGTCATCATGGCTGGAGGCATGGGGGAGCGGCTGCGGCCGCTCACGGACATCCGGACCAAACCGGCCGTGCCGTTCGGCGCCATCTACCGGATCATCGATTTCACCCTCAGCAACTGCATCAACTCCGACATGCGCCAGATCCTGGTCCTGACCCAGTACAAGTCCCATTCCCTCAGCCGGCACCTGGCCCTGGGCTTCAATTTCCTGTCGCCGCGCCTGGACGAATTCATCGAGGAGGTGCCGGCCCAGATGCAG
>CAZVHQ010000141.1:0-4817 GCA_964627225.1 uncultured Mesoterricola sp. | reverse complement strand
CATGGAGGAGCTGGGCCTGCGCATCCCGGTCATCCTGGGCGGCGCCGCGCTGACCCGGGATTTCGTCGCCGAGCAGTGCCAGACCGCGTACAGCGGCAAGGTGATGTACGCCGAGGACGCCTTCGAGGGGCTGCGCCACATGGACGCGATCGTCTCCGGCGGCCCGGTGCCGCAAGCCGAGGCCGCCCAGCCGGCAGCGCCCGGCATCACCGTCCTGCACCGGGGCGCCGCGCCCACCGCGCTGTCCCTCGACGGCCAGAGCGCCTGGGTCAAGCGCGGCCTGGAGCCGCCCGAGCCGCCCTTCTGGGGCGTGCGCGAAGCCGGCCATACGGTGGCGGAGATCTTCGAGTACCTGGATTCATTCGTGGTGATCCGGAACCGCTGGTCGTTCACCCAGGGCAAGCTCAGCGACGAGGCCTTCGAAGCCGTGCTTGCCCTCAAGGCCGACCCCATGCTGGCCGCCTGGAAGGAGCGGATCATCAAGCAGCGGCTGCTGGAGCCGCGCGCCCTGTACGGCTATTTCCCGGCCCGGGCCGAGGGCGACTGCCTGGCGGTCTACGCCCCGGACCGGACCCGGGTGCTGGCCCGCATCCCCTTCCCGCGCCAGGACCAGGGCCGGCGCCTGTGCATCGCCGACTTCTTCGAGCCGGCCGGCAGCGGGCGGTTCGACGTGCTGCCCCTGCAGCTGGTCACCCTGGGCCGCAAGGCGGCGGAACTGGCCGCGGAGCTGTACCGCACCGACCACTATTCGGACTATTTCCTGTTCCACGGCCTGGCCACGGAACTCACCGAGGCCTATGCCGAGCGCCTGCACGGCACCATCCGGCGTGAACTGGGCATCCACGGCCACGACGCCGCCGAGCTGCGCCAGCTGTTCAACCAGGGCTACCAGGGATCCCGCTACTCCTTCGGCTACCCCGCCTGCCCGGACCTGGAAGGCAACGCCACCCTGCTGGAGCTCCTGGGTGGCTCGGCCATCGGCGTGACGATCTCCGAACAGTTCCAGATGGACCCGGAGTACAGCACCTCGGCCCTGGTCGCATGGCATCCCCAGGCCCGCTATTTCGCGGTCTGACTTGGAATATTCGGCAACCGGCAAGGAACGGTGCAGTCTGTGAGATCGGGCTCGGGAAGGTGCAATATGTTTAATTTATTTTTGGTTCATTAACCAATCGACCAGCCGGCGATGGAAGGATTCAGGATCGGCCAGATCTGCTTCATATAAGCGCGGAGAAGAATCAAGATCCCAGGCCGGGCGCTCTTCCGTGGAGGAAGTCCACCTTTCCCAATCCTCCACCCCTTTGGCTTCCGGTGCCAGGATGGGTGCCCCACTCATAGCTGCCTCCTTCCGATCAAAATGGTCTGTACCCAACATAGGCATCTGGCAATCTAATGCCATATGTCTCGGATTCTTCAAACCCACGTTCCCCCACTTTACCCTCCGGACGGCCCCGTGCGGGTCATGTTGTTCGGGGAGGCCCCGGGCCCCAGGGGCGCCGATCAGAGCGGCCTGCCGTTCTGGGGGGACCGGGCCGGGGTGCTGGTCTACCGCGCCCTGGAAGCCGCCGGCCTGGCCCGGGTGCCGGCGGCGGCCTACCAGCGCTGGGACGGCGCCGTCTTCCGGGAGCGCGGCCTGGTGCCGGAGCTTTGCGGGGCGGCCCTCAGCAACGCCTTCCCCTTCTGCCCCAGCCGGGACCTGCAGAGCTTCCGGGCGCCCACCGACGCCGAGCTGCGCGGCCCGGCCAACCTCGCCCGGCTGCGCCAGGAGCTGGAGGCCGCCGCGCGGCGCTGCCCGGGCACCCTGCGGGTGATCACCCTGGGCAAGCGGGCCCAGTGGATCTTCCAGAACCTGGAGGGCGCGCCGGCCTTCCAGCTGCGCGGCCTGCCCCACCCCTCCGCCCAGGGGCTGCTCCAGGCCGCTCCGGGCAAGGGCAAGGGCTTGAAGATGGAGGATCTGCGGCGGGAGTGGGAAGCGCGCCTGGCGGCGCTGTTGGCAAATAGCCCTTGTGAATAAAGGGAATTGCTGATCTCATGGAGGATCGCTCAGCGTTTTCAAGGACGCCGGGCACTGGAGGAAAGCATGGCCCGTTTGAACGAGACCTGGAAGGCCGCGGTTGCCGGCACGGCCCTGGCCACCGAGTTGCATGCGCGACTCAAGATCAGCCACCGCCAGGCCAAGGGCCTGATCGACGCCGGCTGCGTCAAGCTGGGCGGCGTGCCGGCCCACACCTATGGCCAGCGGCTGCAGCCGGGAGACGACCTCGAGGTGAGCTTCGACCCGGACATGGTCTACACGGCCCTGCCCCGGCCCAGCAAATCCAGCGGCACCCCGTTCGAGATCCTGTGGGAGGACAAGCACCTGGTGTTCGTCAACAAGCCCGCGGGCCTGCTCACCGTGCCGGCCGAGAACCACCAGGACCCCTGCCTGGCCGAGGCCCTCACCGACCACTACCGCCGGCGCGGCTTCAAGCGCTTCCACCTGTTCATCGCCCACCGGCTGGACCGCTACACCTCCGGCGTGCTGGTGTTCGCCAAGACCCCGGAGGCCCTGAACGGGCTGAAGAACATCTTCGAGGAACACCACCTGCGCCGGGTCTACCTGGCGATCCTGGTGGGCGAGCTGCCCGAGAACGCCGGCACCCTTTCCGACAAGCTGGTGGAGCGCAAGTCCCTGAAGATGAGCGTGGTGCCCGAAGGGTCCAAGACCAAGCAGGACCTCAAGGGGGCCAAGCTCGCGGTCACCCACTACCGGGTGCTGGAACGCCTCCCGGGCCACACCGTGGTCGAAGTCAAGCTGGAGACCGGACGCCGCAACCAGATCCGGGTGCAGTTCTCCGAACGGGGCTTCCCGCTCCTGGGCGACCAGGTCTACGGCACGCGCAGCGAGTCCCTGGACCGCCAGGCGCTGCACGCCGAACTGCTCGGATTCCGCCACCCGGTCACCGAAGAGGCCATCACCGTGACCGCCCCGATGCCCGCCGACATGGAGAACGTCCTGAAGGCCCTGCGCAACGCCCGCCGGGTGGTGCGCGCCGAGGCCGGCCTCACCGGAGAGGCGGACCTCTACAAGCCCAAGATCACCAAGGTGCGCAAGATCGAACGGCGCAAGCGCGCCGAGCGGTTCGGCGAGGAGCCGCAGCCGGCCAGGCCGCGCGCCGCCGCCCGTCCGGCCGTGGCGCGCAAGCGGCCCGCCCGGTAGCCGGCCCCTACTCCGGCGCCAGCCGGGTGGCGATGCCGTCCCGGAGCTGCTGGAGCAGCCCCAGCAGCGCCTTGCTCTCCCAGTCCTCCAGCACCGCCGCCACTTCCCCGCACAGGCTGGAATGGATCGGGGCGAGGCGGGCCTCCAGCGCCTCCCCTTCGGCGGTGAGCCGGACCAGGGAGCCCCGGCGGTCCGCCGGGTCCTCCCGGCGCGCCACCAGCCCCGCGCGGGCCATGCGCTCCACCAGCCTGGGCACATCGGCACTGTGGGAGATCATGCGGTGGCGGATCTCCCGGACCAGGTAGCCGTCCGGCGGCCCCCCCCTGAGAATCCTCAGCACGTTGAACTGCTGGTCGGTGATCCTGGCCGGCTTGAACAGCCGGTCATCGGAGAGCCTGGCCACGTACTCGCGGGTCAACAGGATCGCCAGCATGATCTCCTGGCCCGGTTCCAGGGGCTTGCTGATATAGAGCTCGTCACGCAGTTTCATCGAGGCCGCCAGGGAAGGGGAAATAGCAGAGCTTGAATCGGCTCGGCGCTTTTTTTTAAGAGGGTGAACAAGTCAACGATGTGCGATAATGCCACGATGGCCGACCCGGGAATCGAGATGAAATCTCAAACAGGTCTTGCGGTACCCCTGGAAATGTATACCTTCTGTCATAGGTGTTCAAACACTTATTTTCTGGAGGCGTCATGACCTGGGGTCACCACAGGCGCCTCATCCCGATCCTGGCCTTGCCGTTCGTCCTGCCGGTGCCGCGGTCCGGCGCCGGGCAGGGCAGGCCGGGTGTCGAAGCAGACCAAGACTGAACCGCCAAAAGGAGGCGCCATGAGCGAACCCAAGATCGCAGCCCTGAAACCCGCCGTGCTCACCCTGGAACCCGGCACGTACTACTGGTGCGCCTGCGGCGCCTCGGGCACCCAGCCGTTCTGCGACGGTTCGCACAAGGGCTCGGGCCTCACGCCGATGAAGTTCGACCTCACCGAGACGACCAAGGTCGCCATGTGCCAGTGCAAGCACACCGGCACCAAGCCGTTCTGCGACGGAGCGCACAAGGGCCTGAATCTGTAGTTGCGATCCGCTCCGCCACGGGCCGCCATCGTTCAGGCTAGACTGGGGGTTCTTTCGGCGCTCCGCCGGTGAGTGTTGTCCATGAACCATCCCCTCCCACCTGAAACCAGCGATGTGCCCATGGCGCCGGGGCGCAGGCTGCCGCTCAGCGAACGCACCCGGCTGAGCCCGGAGGCGGTGGCTGAAATCAGGGCGATCGCCGGCACGTACCCGGATCCGTTGGCCGGCACCCTGCCGGCCCTGTACATCGCCCAGCGGGAATTCGGTTTCATCAGCCTGGCTGCCATGAAGGAAGTGGCGGCGGCCCTGGGGGTGCCGGAAGGGCACGTGTTCGGGGTGGCCACGTTCTACACGATGTTCAGGAAGCAGCCCGCGGGGCGCTTCCACCTGCAGGTCTGCACCAATGTCTGCTGCGCCCTCAACGGCGCCTACGAACTGCTGCGCAAGATCGCCGAGAAGACCGGCGCCGCGCCGGGGGAAGGCCCCACCGGGGACGGCATGTGGAGCCTGGAAGAGGTGGAATGCCTGGCCTCCTGCGGCAGCGCC
>CAZVHQ010000140.1:0-4963 GCA_964627225.1 uncultured Mesoterricola sp. | reverse complement strand
ATCGTCTAGGGGTTAGGACGTCGCCCTTTCACGGCGATAACACGGGTTCGAATCCCGTTAGCCCTACCAGTCAACACCCTTGAGTGATCAAGGGTGTTCTTGTATTTAAGCGACATGGGCAATCCTCAAATTACTTTTACGCAGTTTCCACTGCCGTGCGGGTCACACCCACTCAACCATGGTCGCACCCCAAGAGTATCCCACTCCGAATCCCACCAGCATCACGCGGTGACCAGGACGGATCACGCCCTGGGACACTTTCTCCTGGAGCACAATGGGAATGGTTGAGGAGACCGTGTTGCCGAAATGCTCGAAAGCGGTCAGGAACTTCTCTTGGGGGATGCGGATCTTCCGGCGCAGACTCTCCAGCATGTAGTGGTTGGCCTGGTGGAATACGAAATGGTCCACGCTTTCCAGGGTGAGGCCGCACTTTGCCAGGAGCGTGTCCACGAGCGTGGGAACAGCCTTCTGGGTGAAGGTGAAGACCTTGGGACCGTTCATGAAAAGGTGGTCGGCGGTGCGGGTGTTGCCCTTCTTGTCGGTCTGCAGTCTGGCAGTCTCGTCTGTCCTGAGCTGGCGCATCCCTCCAGAAGGAACCATGAGATTGTCACCTCCTCGGCCATCAGTGCCATAAACCAGGGGCCCAATGCCCTCCCCTGCCCCAGCGCTGACCAGCGTAGCAGCGGCAGCGTCGCCGAAAATCATGCGCACGCTGCGGTCGCCGGGGTGGATGTGCTTGGAGTAGGTTTCGGCCGTCACCAGCAGGACGTTCCTGGCCTGACCCGTCTCCACCAGCCCTTTGGCCAACCCCAGACCGTAGATATAGCCGGAACAGCCCAGATTGAAGTCCAATGCTCCCGCATGGGTAGGGAGGCCCAGGCGGTCCTGAACGAGACAGGCCGTGGTGGGCAGGAAGTAGTCCGGCGATTGGGTGCAGAAGAGAAGGAAGTCGATGTCATGCGCTTGGCAAACGCCGGACGCGAAAAGCTTTCGGCAAGCTGTCACGCCAAGATCCGATGCGAACTCTTCCGGTGCGGCGATGTGGCGGGTTTGAATGCCGATCTTCTCCTGGATTTTCTCGATATGCCAGTCCGGGTAATCGGCAGTGAGCTGCTCGTTTGCCAGTTCCTGTTCCGGAAGGTGATAGGCTATCCCACGGATCACAGCCTTCATGCATTCTCTCCTTCATGACCCCGGGTGAACATGTGGTAGACCTTGCTTCCGCTCCAGCCAGCCGGACATGGTGGGGTTTTCGGTGATCGTACTTCTTATCTTTTGCCGCAGTGGCATTGCCCTCGCCTTCCGGAGGCTCTGTGACTCAGAAGCCTTTCTCGGAAAAGTAGAGAATGGGAAATTTCAGGAAGGTCCTTGGGGCTTGGAACCGGGGCAGGTGAGTCCATGGGAATAGCTTGATCGATCATACAATCCCAAAGCAAGTTCAAAATGGTTCATGTCCTCTCCTGAATTCGTCGGGCATGCTCCCAGGATCTTGACATCCAAGGCATCCTGGACGACGAAGACCGAACGAGTCCATGTATTTCGGGTCATTTCGTTTTGCTGAGGCCTCCAGGTCAATGCCGACATTGCCCTGGATCTGAGGGTTTTATGCATTGGTTGCGACGGCATGTTCAGGCTACTCTCGAAGGGTACCGATTGAACAGGAGGCCCCGCGCTGGCACCAAAGGTGATCTGGTGATCATGAGACTGAAGGTCCTCACCTTCAAGGGAACATCTCTGAACTGCGGGGAAAAGCCTTCGCCGAAGGCCGGAAATGGGTCGAAGGCGAATTCATATCATGTTGATTGATCTCCAGAAAAGCGAGGCCACATGAGTACCCGAATTCATCCTCTCTCCGTAGTCAGCCCTGAGGCCGTCCTGGATGACGGCGTCGTCGTCGGTCCCTTCTGTATCATCGAAGGGGATTCCAGGATTGGGGCAGGGACCGTTCTTCAAAGCCATGTGGTCATTGGACCCCACACGGAACTGGGCCGGGAGAACGAAATCTATCCCCATTGCACCCTCGGGAAGGGCCCCCAAGACTTGAAATTCCAAGGCGCCCCGACCCGTCTCAAGCTCGGGGATCGCAATGTCATCCGTGAAAGCTGCACCATGCACCGGGGCACCGAGCACGGCAGCGGACTGACCACCGTGGGCGACGACAACTTCCTCATGGTCGGTTCCCACATCGCCCACGATTGCCATGTGGGCGACGGCTGCATTTTTGCTAACAACGCCACGCTTGCTGGGCACGTGGAAGTCGGCAACAAAGCCAACATCGGCGCCTTCTCGGCAATGCACCAGTTCACCCGGATAGGGAATATGGCATTCCTGGGAGCCTTCACGGTGGCCTCCATGGATGTGCTTCCGTACATGAAGACTGCGGGCGCCCGGGATACCAAGAGCTACGGCGTGAACATCATCGGCCTGCGGCGCAGTGGCTTCACCGAAGCCACCATCGACGGGCTCGTTCAGGCTCACCGCATCCTCTTCCGATCTGGCCTGCTGAGGGAAGAGGCCCTGGAGCGAGTGGAAAAGGAACTGGCGGGCATTCCGGAAGTGAGCGACCTCATCAACTTCATTCGAACCTCCAAGCGGGGCGTCCACCGCGGTTGAGATCTACCCCCTTTACGGATATGACCGGCAGGAACCCCCTTGCGGCATAAGGGGCCCCGGCTGATTACCGCAGTGCAGTTACTGTCGCAGGGCCTCACGCTGGCGAGAACGCTCCTCCTTCATGAAGGGATTGAAGCAGGCGATGAGGTGGGCAGGCAGACGCGCCATGGCTTCTGCATCCCTGCCACTGACCGGCTGCGCCAGCCCAGCGCCGTGCCACCAGACGCCACCGCTGCCGGTGGCGCCGCGGCATGGAATCGATACCGGCCCGGAGGGCGCCGCCGTCGCGAGCATCAACCTAAAATTATTTCTATGTACCCTTGATCTTGATCGGCTGATCGATTATAGTGTGGGTGTCTTGATCGGACGAACGATCTCAACAACCTAACCTGGCGATATACAACACATGGCTTCTTTTGGAATAGGAGAATAACGATGCGACGGAGCGTGAAATTGGGGCTGGGAATCATGGGGCTGGCCTTGGCCGGTTTCCCTCTGGCTGCCCAGGAACTGCACTACGGCGGACAAGTCACGGCCGCTCTTCCGGTCGGCCCCATCAGCAGTAAGGATTGGCTGGACGGCCAATTGGGCGGCGGGGCCGGCGTCCAATTGGTCGTCGCCTTTCCGGGCGGACATGCAATCGTGCCGCGTTTTGACTACAGCTACTTCAAGAAGAGCGAGGACGGCGTGGACCGGAAGGTCCAGATGTTCCAACTTGGAGCCGACTACAACTATTTCTTTTCCAGGACGGTGGACCTTGGCCCTTATGTGGGCGGGGGTCTCGGCTTCGGGTCGACCAAGTTCGAGCTGACCGGCGACGGTTATTCCACCAGCGATACGCCAAACACGGCGTTCCTGGCCGCCAGCGCGGGTTGGATGTTCACCCCCCACCTGGGCGCCGAACTGCGCTACAACTGGAGCAAATACAAACCGGATGTGGTGGGATTCGCTCCGCGCGGTTATACCGGGAAGCCTGACGTTGATTCCCCAACCATAAATGCCAGTTTCATCATCCGCCTCTAGGAGCCAAGAGGCCATGCTCAGGGCCGAGGAGGGGGACGCCTCCTCCCCGGGCCGGAGGCGGCGATCCGAACAGTAACCGGGAACGGCCTTGCCGTGCCCATGCAGCCTCAAGCCGGGCCGCCCATCTGGCGGCACAAAATAGGTTTGACAATTTGAAATGTGCGGTCGATGCTGAGGCATCCTTGTTTGATCGTTCGTGCGATCTAGTTCCAACCTTCAAGCTTCCGATTCTTGCCGTGGTTAATCCATCCGTCCGGAATCCAAAGGACTCGCTGGTTGCCTTTTTTTTGAGCCCTCTGCCAATGAATGGGGCTTGAAATCCATTCAATCCCCGGGAGGGATCTCATGTGGCTAACTCTGGTGGAGCGAATCGGCGCCCAAGCCCTTGAGTTCGTCGCGGTGGTCGGTGATTTCGCCGTGGTCTCCTTCCGGAGCTTCATCAGCATCTTCAAGCGGCCATTCGATGGCTGGAATCTATTGCGCCAACTGCAGGTAGTGGGGGTGAACTCGATCCCTGTGGTGGTGCTCACTTCCCTGGCGATCAGCATGGTGTTCGCCGTGCAACTGTCGTACGGCTTCAGGCAGTTCCAGGCGGAGGGGCTGGCCGGGCAGGTGGAGGGGCTGGCGGTGGTGCGCGAACTGGCCCCGGTCCTCACCGGGCTCATGATGGCCGGCCGGGTCGGCTCGGCCATGGCGGCCGAACTGGGCACCATGCAGGTCACCGAGCAGATCGACGCCCTGGAATGCCTGGCCACCGACCCGGTCCAGTTCCTGTTCGTGCCGAGGCTGCTGGCCTCGGCGACCATGCTGCCACTGCTCACCGGGATCGCAATTTATGTCGGCTACCTGGGCGGCTCCATCCTCCTGGTCGGGGTGCAGGGCCAGAGCGCCTATGTCTACACCCAGGATTTCTTCAAGTCCGTCGGCCTGCGCGATCTGACCATCGCCCTCACCAAGGGGCTGGTGTTCGGCCTGATCATCGCGCTGGTGGGCTGCTGGCGCGGCTACCGCACCCGGGGCGGCGCCGAGGGGGTGGGCAACGCCCCCACCAGCAGCGTGGTGACCAGCAGCCTGTGGATCCTCGTCTCCGATTTCTTCCTGACCAAGCTCCTCCTTGTCTGAGCCGACCGTGCCCGTCACCAGCATCACCATCAGCCACGACCTGAAGAGTGTGCTCGAGATCGTCGACCGGATCGCCATGCTGTTCCAGGGCAAGTCCCACCCCGTGAGCAAACCCCGGATACGACCATGAAACTCGAAACCAAAGTAGGGGCCTTCTTCATCCTCGCCGTCGGGATCCTGGGCACGCTGATCCTGCGCATGGAAA
>CAZVHQ010000139.1:0-4987 GCA_964627225.1 uncultured Mesoterricola sp. | reverse complement strand
GAGCCCGAAGGGCGCAACACGGCCCCCTGCCTGGCCCTGGCCCTGGTCGCCATGGAACAGCGGGTCCCCGACGGCGTGATGGTGGTGCTCAGCGCCGATTCCTGGATCGGCGACCGGGCCAAGTTCCTCAAGGACATCGACACGGCGGTGACCCATGCCGCCGAGAAACGCGACCTGGTGGTCTTCGGCATCCGGCCCACCTATCCGGAGACCGGCTACGGCTACATCGAGACCGAAGGCAAGGGCGCGGTGCTCGGCGTGACCGCCTTCAGGGAAAAGCCCAGCTACGAAAAGGCCGTGGAATACCTTGAATCCGGCAACCACTACTGGAACGCCGGCATGTTCGTCTGGACCCTGCAGGATTTCCGCGCGGAACTGCTCAGCCACTGCCCGGAGATCCTGGCGCCGCTGGATGCCTGGGTGGCGTCCGGAGCCAGCCCGGCGGCGCTGCCCCAGGCCTACGGGCGCCTGCCCAAACTGTCCATCGACTACGCCCTCATGGAAAAATCCGAGCGGGTGGCCGTGGTGCCGGCCCGGTTCCGCTGGTCCGATGTGGGTTCCTGGCCCGCGGTGGTGGAGTTCCACGAAGCCGATGGCGCCGGCAACGTCGTGCTGGGCGATGCCCTCCTCCTGGAATCCACCAATTGCGCCATCTTCGGCGGCCGGCGCTTCATCGCCGGCAGCGGCCTGGCGGACCTCATCGTGGTGGACGAGCCCGATGCCCTGCTGATCTGTCGCAAGGATCGCGCCCAGGATGTCAAACTGATCGTCGAAAAACTCCAGGCGATGGGGCGGGATGACCTGCTCTGATCGCCATTCCTCGCAAGGACCCGCCATGACCAGCAAACCCGCCAGCCTCCATGTGGACAAGCCCTGGGGCAGTTTCGACCAGTACGTCCTGAACACCCCCTGCACCGTCAAGATCCTCACCTGCAACCCCGGCCAGAAGCTCAGCCTGCAGCGCCACCGCCAGCGCAACGAACTGTGGGTGGCCCTGGACGCCGGCGTCGTGGTGGAACTCGACGGCAAGATCCTCACCCCCGACAAGGGCGCCGAGATCTGGCTCCCGGTGGGCAGCACCCACCGGCTGAGCTGCGCCGGTTCCGGCGCCAGCCCCGTGCGGGTCCTGGAGATCAGCCTGGGCACCTTCGACGAGAACGACATCGAGCGCCTGGAAGACGTCTACGGCCGCAAGTAGGACTTGTGTCCGAGGATGGTGCCGTAGGCCACCCCGGCCACGGTGATCAGCACCCCGGCCATGGCGTACCCGCTGATCGCCTCCCCCAGCACCGGCACCGCCATCAGATAGGTGACGATGGGCAGTAGCTGCAGCCAGATGGCCGCCTCCGACACCGAGAGGCTGCCGTAGGCCTCGGCCATGAGCCATTGCCCGCCCAGCGCCGCGAAGCTCATGAGCAGCGCCAGCATCCAGGGCCCCAGGGCCCGCGGCCATGGGCTCAGCGCGAACGGCGCCACCACCACCAGGCCTACCAGGCTGAAGTAGAAGAAGATCGTCGCCGAGTTGGTGTTGGCGCGCATCGCGCGCATGGCGATGGCGCTGGTGGCGGCGAACACCGCCGCCGCCAGCGCCGAAAGCTCCCCCCGGCCCAGCCCGATGGCCACCGAGCCCTGGCCCAGCACCAGCACCACCCCGAGCGAAGCCAGCAGCACCGCCAGCACCAGGTGGACCGTCGGCCGTTCCCTGAATACGAACAGCGACATGATCGTGGCGAACACCGGAAACAGATTGTAGATGATCCCCGCTTCCCCCGCGTGGATGTGCGCCAGCGCATCAAAGTACAGCACCACCACCAGCCCGCCCGTGATGCCCCGGGTGATGAGCAACCGATAGCTGGTGGGCGCATGCAGCCGCGGCCGGACCGCGAAGACCACCAGGCACACCGCGATCCCCACCACGAAGCGCAGCACCGAAAGATGCCCCGGGCTGAAGCCCATGCCCTGCGACAGCTTGCGTCCCAGCACCGCCATCGCCCCGAAGCACAGCGCCGACCCGACCAGGGCGGCCCGGGCCAGCATGGGGTGGGGAGACGCGGGAGCGAGAGAGGAAGTCACCGGGCTATCAGACCATGAATGGATGGAAATATCGCGGGTACTGTAAGCTTGCTGATAGGCGCGCTCCGTTGGCCTTGAGGTTCACCGTATGCGGCAATTCGTTGTCCTGGCCGTGCTCCTCGCAGCTACAGCCTGCGCCCCGGACCGGGTGGTCTTCAACGACGACGAAGTGCCGCTGGCCGCGCCCCTGGAGGCGGGCCAGGCCGATGCCGTCCCGGGCCGGGAGCTGGACGATCCCCCAGCTCGGGTGGTCCGGCTGAACTACGTGGACGGGGCCGTCTCCCGGCAGCCTCCGGGCCTGGACGAGTGGGTCCCGGCAGCGGTGAACCTGCCGCTGGGGACTGGCGACAACCTCTGGGTCGCTCCGGGCGCCCGGGCTGAGCTCCACGCCGGGGCCACCGGCCTGCGCCTGGCCCAGGGCACCGGGCTGGAGGTGCTGCGTCTGGAAGACCGCAGCCTCCAGCTGGGGCTGCCCAGGGGGTCCGTGGAGCTGCGGATCCTGACGGGCCGGGAAGCGGATTCCGTGGAGGTGGACACCCCGGCCGGGGCGGTGCTGCTGGAGCGGCCGGGGGACTACCGGGTGGATGTGGACGCCGATGACGGCGCCAGCCGGGTCACCGTGCGGTCCGGGCAGGCGGCGGTGATGGCGGCCGGGGTCACGGTCCCGGTGGATCCCGGCGCCGCCCTTGAGCTTTCCGGCGGCGGCAATCCCAGCTACGACGTGGTGGAGGCGCGGGCCCCGGACGGCTTCGACCAGTGGTGTGCCGGCCGGGAGCAGCGGGAGAACGGCTCGGAGAGCGCGCAGTACGTCGGGCGCAGCCTCACCGGCTACGAGGACCTGGACGGCCGGGGCGACTGGCGGATCAACAAGACCTTCGGTACCGTCTGGGTGCCCCGGGTTCCCGCCGGCTGGGCGCCCTACCGGGAAGGCCGCTGGATCTGGAGCGAGCCCTGGGGCTGGACCTGGCTGGACGACGCCCCCTGGGGCTTCGCCCCCGCCCACTATGGCCGTTGGGCCTATGTTGACCAGACCTGGATGTGGCAGCCCTACGCCGATGGCATGCGTCTGGCCGAACCGGTGTACGCCCCGGCCCTGGTGGCCTTTGTCGGCGGCCCCGCTCCCAGCGGCGCCGGCTCCGAGGGGGGCGGGGTGGCCTGGTTCCCCCTTGGGCCGCAGGAACCCTATGTCCCAGCCTATCCGGCATCCCGGTCGTATGTGCAGAGCCTCAACGCCGGCAGCCTGCCGCCCGGCGCCGTCCCGGCCCGCCTCCAAGGCGCCGCCCATGCCAACCAGGGAGTGCCCGGGGGCGTGACGATGGTGCCCCGGAGCGTATTCCTGGGTGCCCGCTCCGTGGCGGCGGCGGCGCTCCCGGGCCCGACCCGGGGCCGGGGCCTGCGGGTGGGCAGCGCCCCCGCCCTGACGCCAAGGCGTGAGAGCGTCCTGGCCGGCGCCCCCGCCGGCGAGCGCCCCCCGGCCGCCGTGGCCCGTCCGCTGATGGTCCGGGACCGCATGCCCCTGGCTCCGGTGCCCTTCGAGGCCCGCCAGCAGGCCCTGGCCGTCACCCGGGGCCGTCCTCTGGGCGCTTCGGCGTTCAACGGTCTGCGGCCCCGGGGGACGGGCCTCCCGGCTCGCCTGGCCACCACGTCCGGCCCCGGCGGCGGCCTGCGGCCCCTGCGTCCCCTGGTTTCCCAGCAGGCGGCCAGTGCCCCAGACCGGCCCATCGGGCCCATGTACGTCATGCCGTCGGAACCCCCACCAACCCAAGCGATGGAGCCCAAACAGCCGCTTCGCCCCGGCCCGGGCCGCGTACCGGGGCAGCTCCGCAACCCGGCCGAAGCGAGGCCCGCCCAGGCCAGGCCCAACCGGCCAGCCGGCCCCAAGCCGTCCAAAGACTTGCGCCAGAACCCGCCCCGGAAGGCGGCGCCCGGCAAACCCCAGGGACGGCGGCGGGTTCAATAGCCCAGGTTGCTCACCCAAGTCACTGACTTCCTTTGTTGCCAATGAGGCGGGACTCACCCAGCCAACAGACCATCAATAGATGGAGTTATCACCGATGCTTGAAGTAACCCTCGCGCCTGCCCAGTCGATTGTGCAGCCCCGCGAACCGCGGTATAGTGCTAGACGAGGTGTTCCTCCTGCACCGCCCAAGGCGCTGCAGGAACTAGGAGCTTCCCGCCACCATTAGTCCCACCACCTTGTCCAGCCCCCGTTTCAGGGGACTCCCGCAAAAGAAACCCCACCAAACTTATCCCTCCAAAACTTCCTTCACGAAGCGCCCCCGCCTCGGGGCGTTTCACTGTACCCAGACATATTTTTTCGTCCTTTCAAAAACAGCCAAAAACATTGAAAAATAAGGTCATTCTCAAAATAGTCATCATCGCCTGCTTGCTTGCGAATGGGGTCGTACGGGGGCATCTTTTCCGTAAGTTTTCCGTAAGTTTTCCGTAAGTCGGAATCCTCCGGAAGCCCCTGACCTATGCCTCGAACCAAGGAAGATGCCCGTCTGAGCTCCCGTACGGCCCGGGAGGGCCTGCCCGCCAAGCATGAGCCCTACTGGCTGGTCCTGGAGAAGGGCCGTGCCATCGGCTACCCACGACCCCGGAACAGATCCGAGCCCGGAGGGCCACCGTCAACCGCCTCTGGAAGAACCTGAAGGCCGCTTTGAATCTGGCCTACCGCGAGCATCGGGTGCAGGCCAACGAGGCCTGGAAGGAAGTCAAAGAATTCCGAGGAACCCAATCCTCCAGGGTGCGCTTCCTGACGCCCGCCGAGCAGGTGCGCCTCGTGAACGCATGCCCCAGCATGGATTTCCGGCGGCTCGTCCAGGCCGGCCTCTTTACCGGGGCCCGGGAGAGCGAGCTAGCCCTGCTCATTACCCCAACTTAAGTCTGGACAAACTTTGCGCCCCCTCAT
>CAZVHQ010000138.1:0-5031 GCA_964627225.1 uncultured Mesoterricola sp. | reverse complement strand
GCAGTGGGTTTCGGGACAGTCCATGACCAACGCGACCCTTCGGCAAAGGCTTGGAATCGATCCGAAGAACTACCCCATGGCCAGCAGGGTCATCAAGGATGCCTTGGGCGAAGATCTGATCAAGCCCATGAACCCTGACGCACCTCCAGGTGTTGGGGCGAGGTATCTGCCCTATTGGGCCTGACCAAGCTATCAGACGCTCGGTCGAGCGCGGGGACGGTTCCGCAGGCCCTTGGTTCCGATCCTCAGCTGAAAAGGGAACCATCCGAGCGAGGCCTGGCGCGGCCGTGCGGGCGAATCGTAACTGGGAAGGCATCCGCCCCGCTGGCAGGGGGTGCCTCATTCAATTCAAGGCTAGCTATTTCAATAGTAATATTCTAAGTGGCTTGCAGGGTCCATTGTAACTGGGCGAAGACCCGACAACCTGGGCTTTTGAATAAATGCTGATATTGCTTGAAATGGTTCGGATCGGTGGCCGGTCTGGCAGATCCTGATGGCGGCGCATTCCCAGGAGCGGAACCTAAAGGTCAAGCAGGGAGCCGGTTGGCGAGGAAACCCAGCCGGCGGATTGTAACTGCCGCCCCGGAAGGACCGCCGGGCCTCGAGTGCCTCCTTGGCTAACACCAAACATTTCAATCAATTAAAGAAAACGGCGGTGCAGGGCTCATTGTAACTGAGAGGACCTCGGCCAATCTCCAGCCCTCCCGGTTTGTCCACGCTCGGCAGGTGAGTACGAATGGACGGTCCCGGAGGCGTTGCCTGCGGTCACGCACGCTTGCCGGAAACACACAATCATCTTCGAAGGTCGCGGGCGGAAATGAACTTGGGCGAAGCCTTGCCGTTGTGGATGCCCTCCCAGTAGGCGTTGAACTGGAGCACCTGGTCGTCAGCCTCTTCGCGCCGGATATCGGATGCCGTGTAGACCATCAGCTTGGAACCGGCATCCTGGGCAATGAGGGTGAGGGCCCCCTTCATCACCTTGCCACGTGCGCCGGCCCAGTGCTTTTCGAGCACGGACTCATCGCCGTAATGGGGCATGGTGTGGAAGTCGAGGTTGATGATGTCGCCCTCGTAGAGGCCGAGCTTCTGAGCCTTCTTGACGAAGGCGGCCTGGAGCTTGTGGATGTGCACGTCGTCCAGGGAGTAGGAGTAGGTGGACACGGGCTGATTTCTCCGGCGGCACCCACTCAAACGGTCATGAGGGCGTGGGCGGGCTGCATTCATGCAGAGAAAGGGTTCCATCCCTCCGAAGGTGGTTTACAATCCAGCGAGGATCAGACCTGGGCTGACCATGCTTCTTAAGCCAACTTAACCAAACACACAGGATTATTCATGACCAAACAGAAACCGAGCGGGCCCCCATTGCTGGAGCGGATTCAGGTCAAGGGGCGGGACTTCGACAAGGGCGATACGGAAACACCCAAGGATGAGCTTTTGCGGATGCCGGGGCTCTTCAAGCTCAAGGACGTGGAGGGGCGCATCCCCATCGATGGCAACCGGCTCAAGTATTGGTATTCCTCGAACGGCCCATACCGGAAGTGCTTCGTGAAGATCCCCATGGGTGACACGCGGTCCCTGGTCTACGTCGACCTGGAAATGCTCAGTGCCGAATTCCAGGCTCAATTCGAGAGGACCAACCGGGCCTGACTGATAGTCGGTCCTGTCGGGACGCCGGCCCAGTCGAACGGAAGGCCCAGGCCGCCAGGATGGATCCACGACTCACCGACGATTCGGCCATCTGCCGCCCACGGGGTTCTGAGCCATGTTCGTTAGCCGGAGGTTGTCCATTCGAAATGCTATTGACCATGACTGGGTGAAGCGCATGGCCATTAGCTTTTTCTTGCAATAATTAGCCTTGGATCGGAATATCTCGGTTTTCTCCCGAATTTGCCCCCTCCGAATCAGTAGAATCGGGCGAAAAGTCTGTAGCTTTAGGCAATCATTCCGGTTCACCCGCTTCTAAACTTCAGGATGTCCCCGGGATCCGCACGGGGAGCTGAAGTGGAGAGGCCATGGACATGGCCGGAGCCACGACCGGGACCGGTCGTTTCAACGGAGGTCTGCCTGGCCGGCAGCCAACATGAGCCCACGGCCCATTACCGGGCAACCAACAATCATCACCCATGGAGAAACCGATGACAACGAACGTGCTTGGTTATGCCGCGAAGTCCGCCAAGGAGGATCTGGTCCCCTTCCGCTTCGAGCGCCGGGATGCGCGCCCGGACGATGTGGTGATCGAGATCCTGTACTGCGGGGTGTGCCACTCCGATCTGCACACGGCCCGGAACGACTGGGGCTGGACTACCTACCCGATCGTCCCGGGACACGAGGTCATCGGCCGGGTGGTCGGAGTCGGCAAGGACGTGACCCGGTTCAAGCCGGGTGATGCTGTGGGTGTCGGTTGCCTGGTGGATTCCTGCCAGCAGTGCGAAACCTGCAAATCCGGCGAGGAGCAGTACTGCGACGGTGCCGTATACACCTACGGCGGGCAGGATCGCCACGACCACACGAAGACCCAGGGCGGGTATTCCGAAAAGATCGTCGTCTCCGACAAATTCGTCCTGCGCATCCCCGATGGGCTGGACCTGAAGGGCGCCGCGCCGCTCCTGTGCGCCGGCATCACCACCTGGTCGCCCCTGCGCCACTGGAAGGCGGGCAAGGGCAGCCGGGTCGCCGTGGTGGGCCTGGGCGGCCTGGGCCACATGGGCCTGAAGCTGGCCAAGGCGCTGGGCGCGGAGGTCACCCTGTTCACCCGCTCCAAAGGCAAGGAGGAGGACGCCCGGCGGCTGGGCGCCGACCACATCGTGATCTCCGCCGACCCGGCCCAGATGGCTGCCGTCAGTGGCCGGTTCAACCTGATCATCGATACCGTGCCCTACATCCATGACCTGAACCCCTACCTGCCGACCCTGGCCAAGGACGGGACCCTGGTCCTGGTGGGCTACCTGGGCGCCCTGGACCCGTTCCTCAACACCACCCCCATGGTGCTGCGGCGCAAATCCGTGGCGGGCTCGCTCATCGGCGGCATCCAGGAGACCCAGGAACTCCTGGATTTCTGCGGCCAGCACGGCATCACGTCGGATGTCGAGGTGATCCCCATGCAGGATATCAACGCGGCCTACGAACGGATGCTCAGGAGCGACGTGAAGTACCGCTTCGTCATCGATATGGCCACCCTGAAGACTAAGTAGCCCGCCATCCCTACCAACCAACCGAAAAGGCAATCACCATGGACATCAAACGATGCGGCACCCAACCTTCCGCCCAAGGGCCGGAAGACTATTTCACCGGTAAGGTCCGGGTCGATCCCCTGTTCCTGCCCAACGAAACCGTCCAGAACTTAGGCGCCCGCGTCACCTTCGAGCCGGGAGCCCGGACCGCCTGGCACACCCATCCCCTGGGTCAGACCCTGATCATCACCGAAGGCTGTGGCCGGGTGCAGCGCTGGGGCGGTCCCATCGAGGAGATCCGGCCCGGCGACGTGGTCTGGTTCCCTGCGGGCGAGAAGCACTGGCACGGCGCCGCCCCGGCCACGGCCATGACCCACATCGCCATTTGCGGGGAATGGGAAGGCAAGTCCGCCGACTGGATGGAGAAGGTCAGCGATGAGCAGTACCAACCCACGAGCATCGGCAACTGAACCGGAGGCCCCGTGAAAGAGACCCGAACCCTGATCGCCTACTTCTCGCGCAAGGGCAACAACTACCTGGACGGCAACATCGTCGACCTGCCGGTCGGCAACACCGAAGTGGCCGCGAAGATGATCCAGGGTCTGGCTGGCGGCGACCTGTTCCACATCGACACCGTCCAGGCCTACCCCTCGGACTACACCAAGGCCACCGAGGTCGCCCAGCGGGAGCTGAGCCAGAACGCCCGGCCGGAACTGGCCGGCCAGGTGGACAGTCTGGACGGCTACGATGTGGTCTTCCTCGGCTACCCCAACTGGTGGGGCACCATGCCGATGGCGGTCTGGACCTTCCTGGAAGCGCACGACTTCAAGGGGAAGACCATCCTGCCGTTCTGCACCCATGAAGGCAGCGGCCTGGGCCAAAGCGAGCGGGACATCAAGAAGCTTTGTCCCGGCGCCAAGGTCCTGCGTGGGCTCGCGATCCGGGGCGGGAGCGTGCGGAAGGCGGACAAGGCCATCGTCACCTGGCTGAAAGAGAACCGACTGACCGCTTGACCGGCTTCATTGCATAGGGAAGAGAAAAATGAGCATCAGCGAACCCGCCAACCGGAACCACGAGAAATGGTTCCCCAACCACAAGTCGACCTTGAAGGTCACCGACCCCGAATTCATCGAACTGTTCGACAACTTCGCCTTTGATGAGGTGTTTGCCCACAGCGACCTCGACGATCGCACCCGGCTGATGACGGTCCTGGCCGCGCTCATCGCCGCCCAGGCGCTGGGTGAGTACAAGGTCATCGTCGGCGCCGCGCTGAACCTCGGCGTCACCCCGGTGGAGGTCAAGGAGATCGTGTACCAGGCCGTGCCCTACTGCGGCATCGGCAAGGTCTTCGACTTCCTGCACGCCACCAACGAGGTCCTGGCCGGCCGCGGCGTGGCCCTGCCCCTGGAAGGCCAGTCCACCACCACGCCCGGGACCCGGTACGAGCGGGGGCTGGCCCTGTCCAAGTCGATCTTTGGGGACGCGATCGACACGATGTACCGGCAGGCGCCGGCGGACCAGCAGCATATCAACCGCTACCTGTCCGGCAACTGCTTCGGCGACACCTACACCCGGACCGGGCTCGACGTGAACACCCGCGAACTGCTGACCTTCTCCATGCTCCTGGCCCTGGGTGGGTGCGAACCACAGCTGAAGGGGCACATCCAGGGCAACCTCAAGGTCGGCAACGGCCGAGAAACCATGATGGCTGTCATCACCCAGCTCCTGCCCTTCGTCGGCTACCCGAGGACGCTCAACGCGATGCGCTGCCTGAATGAGGTCGTGCCGGAATCCAAACAGGAGGGATGAACATGAGACCGTTGGCTGCGATGCTCCTGGGCCTGTTGGCCGCTTCCGTCTC
>CAZVHQ010000137.1:0-5116 GCA_964627225.1 uncultured Mesoterricola sp. | reverse complement strand
TGCCGCCGCACCGCCTGGTGGTCAACGCCATCGGCGACGCCGACCTCTGCGCCGAGGCACTCCGCTCCGCCGGCCGGATCGTCGCCCGGTCCCAGGCCCCCGTGCTGAATCCGCCGGCAGCGGTCCTGGCCACGGGGCGCGCCGACAACGCCGCCCGCCTTGCCACCATCCCTGGCGTGGTCACCCCGGCCACGCTGGATTTGCCGCGGACCCGCCTGGCCGGGCCGGATGCCGCCGCGGTCATCGCCGGCCTCGGCTTCACTTATCCCCTGCTGCTGCGTGCGCCCGGGTACCACGCCGGCCTGCATTTCCACCTGGTCGCCGAGGCGGCCGAACTCCCGGCGGCCATCGCCAGCCTGCCCGGAAGCCGGGTTTCCCTGATCCAGTACCTCGATGCCCGGGGAGCCGACGGCAAGGCCCGCAAATACCGGGTGATGATGATCGGCGGCCGGCTCTACCCCGCCCATGCCGCCATCTCCAGCCACTGGAAAATCCACTACTTCAGCGCCGACATGGCTGACCATCCGGAACACCGGGCCGAGGACGCGGCGTTCCTGGGCGACATGGCGGCCATCCTCGGCGGGCGCGCGGTCCAGGCGCTCCAGGACATTCGCACGGCGCTCGCGCTGGACTACGTGGGCATCGATTTCGGTCTGGACCCGGAAGGCAATGTGCTGCTGTTCGAAGCCAACGCCGCAATGACCATTCATCCACCGGGCCCGGACCCGCGCTGGGACTACCGGCGCGAACCCGTGGCCCGGATCCTGGAAGCGGCCCGCCGGCTGCTGACGGCGAAGGCAGGCATTGCATGATTCCTTGAGGCGATGAAGGGCCTGCCGCCGAAGCGGGTGATGCTATTCTGATGCACCATCCAACTTCGGAACGTCCAGTTTCAGCTTGTGGAAATCTGAGCGGGCCGTCGAGGCGCTGAACCGTTCCCCCGTGCGGCGGATCGGCTACGAAAAATCCTCCGGCGCCCAGGTTTTCAGCCTACCTTTGGAATCGGCGCTCTGGCCTGGGCGCGAGGTTTTGGACCGGCCAGAAGCACCATCATTGTCCTGAGGTTGCATTGCCACGCTCTTCGTTGATTCCGGGATTGCTCTTCCTGCTCCTGCTGGGCTGCGGCGGAGCGCCGGGGCCCAGTTTCAGTGTCGCGCCCGAACCCCGCACGGTGGTGGTGGGCGACCAGATGACGCTCTCCGCCACGCCCAACGAGGACCTGGCGGGCGATTTGGCGTGGGAAGTGCAGGAACCGTACGGCGGCGGGCTGCGCAACAGCCTGGGGCCGACCACCGTCTACTTCGCCCCGGAATCCGCGGGGACCTACCATCTGGTGCTCCGGGCCGACCGGGTCGACGGGCATAAGCTGAAACAGATCGTTCAGGTCCAGGTGCTGCCGATCGTCACGGTGGAGCCAGCCAGCGCCCAGGTGGCCCAGGGCGGCTCGGTGACCTTCAACGCCGTGGTCAAGGGGCTTGGCCGGAGCACCGTGAAATGGACCGTGGACGAGCCGGACGGCGGGGAGATCGACCAGGACGGCCGCTACCTGCCTCCCGCCAGGCCCGGCACCTACCATGTGACCGCCGTCCCCACGCTCGACCCCCAGGTCAGCGCCCAGGCCACGGTGGTGGTCGCCGGCTGAGAACGATTGAGAAAGATGGCCGTCATGGGCATGATCAAGGGTCGGGCTCGCGTTGGCGCGCCTCGTCCAAGGGAGCGCGGTCATGGTTCCACCAGCCCAGGAGCGTCAGCCCCGGCCCGCTGACTTCGCGGACCGGGCCTGGGCGATCCTGCAGGACGCCGGGGCCGCCTTCAACCGCAATTCCGACCTGCGCCAGGCCTCGTCCCTGGCCTTCTACTGCACCCTGGCGCTGATTCCCGCCATGCTCCTGCTGACCTTCCTGCTGAGCGTGGGGATCGGGTCCTCCCAGGCGGCGATGCAGAAGACCTCCGAGTTCATCCGCCAGGTGATCCCGCGCTCGAGCGAGGTGATCCTGCGCGAGGTGGGCAGCCTGGCCAGCCATCCCAAGGCCGCGGGCACCCTGAACCTGCTGGTGCTCACCTGGAGCCTCACGCCGCTGGTGTCGAGCCTGCGGGAGATCATCAACGGCATGTTCAAGCTGCGCCAGCGGCGCCCGCTGCTGGCCGGCAAGGTGGCGGACCTGGCCATGGGCATGGCCTTCATCACCGGGCTGGCCGGGCTGGCCGGGGCCGGGGTGCTGTTCAAGTTCCTGGCCCGGCTGTCCGGGAACCTCCATCCCCCGGTCTCGCTCAATACCACCCTGCCCTTCTGCCTCACGGTGCTGCTGGTCTGGGGGGTGTACTTCGCCTTCACCCCCAAGGCGCGCAAGACCCACCTGCTGATCGGGTCGCTTACCACCGCGGTCCTGTGGTTCCTGCTCCGGCCCGCCTTCACCCTGTTCCTCACCCACGACCCCGGCTACGGCTTCGCCTTCGGCTCGTTCAAGTCGATCTTCATCGTCATCATCTGGATCTACTACTCCATGGCGGCCCTGCTGTTCGGGGCGGAGGTGGTGGCGGCGCTGCACCGGAGCGAGACCGTGCTGATCAAGCGCCTCATGGATGGCCGGGGCAGCGTCCCGTTCAAGGGCGACACCCGGCTGGTGCTGGAAGCGCCCGCGGGCTGGGTGTTCTTCCAGGAGGGCGATCCGGGGGAGGAGATGTTCTTCGTGCTGGGCGGGGCCGTGAGCATTTGCCGGGAAGGGCGCCAGATCGCCCTGATCGGGAAGGGCAAGTACTTCGGGGAAATGACCTTCCTGCTGGGCATGGAGCGCTCGGCCACGGCTGTGGCGCTGGAGCCCTGCCGCTGCGTGATCATCCACAGCCACAATTTCGAGGCCCTGCTCCTGGAATTCCCCGAAATCGTTAGGGAAATGCTGGTGGAGATGGCGTTCCGCCTCAGCAAGGAAAAAGTCCGATAGAAGTTCCGCCCGGCCTCATAATCGCCGAAAGAAGAGAGTTGACCGCCATGAAACCCCTTGCCCCAGCCACCGCCTGCCCCATCGTCGGGATCGGTGCGTCGGCGGGCGGGCTGGAGGCGCTGGAGAAGTTCCTGGCCCGGGTGCCCTCGGGTTCCGGCCTGGCTTTCGTGGTGATCCAGCACCTGGACCCCACGGTGGAGGATCTGCTGGCGGAACTGCTGCAGCGCATCACCCCCATGGCCGTGGTCCAGGCCAGCGACCGCATGCCGGTGAAGCCCGACTGCGTCTATGTGATCCCGCCCAACAAGAACATCGAAGTGCGTTCGGGCCTGCTGCACCTCTCGGTGCCCTCGGCGGCCCGGGGCCTGCGCCTGCCCATCGACTTCTTCCTCCGCTCGCTGGCCGAAGACCGGCGCGAACACAGCATCGGGGTCATCCTCTCCGGCATGGGCTCGGATGGCTGCCTGGGCCTGCGCGCCATCAGGGAGCAGGGCGGCCTGGCCGTGGCCCAGGCCCCCGCCGACGCCCGGTTCGACAGCATGCCCCGGGCCGCGATCGACGCCGGCCTGGCCGACCTGGTGGGGCCGGCGGAACAGCTGCCCGCCCTGATCCTCAGTGTGCTCCAGCTGCCTCCTGGGCCTGCCGGGACCGCTGCCGAGCCGGTACCGGACGGGCAGGTCCTGCAGCAGGTGGCCAGGCTGCTCCGGGCCCGCACCGGCCATGAATTTTCCCTCTACAAGCAGACCACGGTGGTGCGCCGGATCGAGCGGCGCATGGGCGTGCACCAGATCGCCGGGTTCCAGGACTACGTCCGCTTCCTGGAGGCCAACCCCCACGAAGTGGATCTGCTGTTCAAGGAGCTGCTGATCGGGGTGACCAGCTTCTTCCGGGACCCGGCCGTGTGGGCGCTCCTGGGGGATGAAGTGATCCCCGGATGGTTCAAGGGCCAGCCCGAAGGCAGGCGTTTCCGCGCCTGGGTGCCCGGGTGTTCCACCGGCGAGGAGGCCTATGGGCTGGCCATCATCTTCCGGGAGGCCCTGGCCCGGGCGCGGCCGGCCCTGAACTGCAGCCTGCAGATCTTCGCCACCGACCTGGACCGGGATGCCATCGTCAAGGCCCGGCGCGGCCTGTTCAAGACCAACATCGCGGCGGACGTCTCCGAGGCGCGCCTGGAGAAGTTCTTCCTGGCGGAGGAGGACGGCTTCCGGGTGCGCCAGGAGATCCGCGAGATGGTGGTGTTCGCGCCGCAGAACCTCATCATGGACCCGCCCTTCACCCGGCTCGATCTGCTGAGCTGCCGCAACCTGCTCATCTACCTGGCGCCGGAGCTGCAGAAGAAGATCATGCGGCTGTTCCACTACAGCCTGGTGCCGGGGGGGATCCTTTGCCTGGGCAACGCCGAGAGCGTCGGCGCCCTGGCCGATCAGTTCCAGCCCTGCGCCGGCAAGCACCGCCTGTTCCGGCGCGGCGAAGCGAGCCTGCCGATGCAGGCCATGGCCTTCCCCCCCGCGCTGGCCGTCGCCCGCCCTGGTGAACCAAAGGAACCCAAGATGCCCGAAGCCCACAACCTGTCCTTGCTCGCGGATCAAGTCCTGCTGCAGCAGTTCGCCCCGCCGGCCGTACTGGTCAACGAGGCCGGGGATATCCTCTACATCAGCGGCCGCACCGGCAAGTACTTGGAGCCCGCGGCCGGCAAGGCCAACTGGAACATCTTCGCCATGGCCCGGGACGGCCTGCGCCTGGAGCTGGCCAGCGCCCTGCACCGGGCGGCGCGCCAGGACGAGCCGGTGACCGCCCACGACCTCAAGGTGGGCACCAACGGCGGAACCCAGATGGTGGGCCTCACCGTGCAGAAACTGACCGCGCCCGGCCCCCTCCAGGGCCTGATCATGGCCGTGTTCCGGGACCAGCCGGCGCCGATGCCCGGCGTCCCCGAGCCCCGGACCGGCGGCTCCCGGGTCCGGCAGCTGCAGCAGGAGTTGCTGCAGAGCCGGCAGGCGCTGTACGACCTCCAGCAGGAGATGCAGACCTCCCAGGAGGAGCTCAAATCGACCAACGAGGAACTGCAATCCACCAACGAGGAGCTGCAGTCCACCAACGAGGAGCTGACCACCTCCAAGGAGGAGCTGCAGTCCCTGAACGAGGAGCTGCAGACCGTCAACGCCGAGCAGCAG
>CAZVHQ010000136.1:0-5207 GCA_964627225.1 uncultured Mesoterricola sp. | reverse complement strand
CTGCGCGATCGCCCTGATTTGCTTGCAGATAGTTCTGGGTAATGAGCAGCGCTAGGGCCAAGCGGATCGTCTCCCTTTGTCGGCGTCATCCTCCCGGCCACCGACGAGAAGATCCGGCGGGCCCGCGCCTATGCCAAGAGCCTGGCTTGCCGGGCGCCGGCCATTTCCGGCAAAGGCGGCCACCGGGCCACGTTCCAGGCGGCGACCAAGGTCACCTGCGGCTTTGATCTGGGCGAGGAAGAGGCCTTCCAGGTGCTCTGGGATGTCTACAACCCCGCCTGCCAGCCACCCTGGAGCCAGGAGGAGCTTCGTCGGAAGGTCCAGGAGGCCCTGCGGGTCTGCAAGAACCGCGGGTGGCTGCTGGGCTCCAGCCCGCCGGTCCTGGCCCCCCGCAAGGAAAGGCCGCAGGAACCGGGCCCCAAGGCTGTGGAAGCGGCCGAGGCCCCGGCTCCCGCGGAAAAGCCGCCTGACCCAGTCGAGGACCCCACTCGCCCCTGCTTTCCACCCTTCCGCCTGGACACCGAGGGCCTCTGGTATCTCCAAAGGGGAAAAGCTGGAGACGACGGATCGGAAGGCGAAGTCCGGCCCCGGAAGATTTGCGGCCCCTTCCAGGTGCTGGCCGAGGCCCGGGACGCGCGCGGTTGCGCCTGGGGTCTCCGGCTGCGCTGGCAGGACGGGGATGGGGTGAGCCACGAGGAAACCATTGCCAGGGAACTTGCCCTTGGGGAAGGCGCCGAGCTGGCCCGGATCCTGGTGCGCCGGGGCCTGTGGGTTCCGTCGGACGATGCCCAGCGCAAGAAGCTGGTGACCTACCTCGCCACGGTGCGGGTGGCCGGCAGGGCGCGATCGGTGGAGCGGGTCGGCTGGCATGGCCCTGCCTTCCTGCTCCCCGACGAGGCTTTCGGCGAGGCGGCTGGCGGTGAGCGGGTCCATCTGGCGCTGGATCTGGAACATGCCTTCCGGGTGGGTGGGTCCCTGGCGGACTGGCAGCAGGAGGTGGGCCGCCATGCCCAGGGCAATTCCCGGCTGAGCTTCGCGCTGTCCTGCGCCTTCGCCGCGCCCATGCTTGGGCGGCTGGGGATGGAAAGCGGCGGGTTCCACTTCTGCGGCCGGTCCTCCAAGGGCAAGACCACCTGCATCGAGGCCGCCGGCAGCATATGGGGCGGGCCGGTGTACCGGGAAACCTGGCGCGCCACAGCCAACGGTCTGGAAGGGGTCGCGCTGGCCCACTGCGATTGCCTGCTGATCCTGGACGAACAGGGCCAGGCCCTGCCGAGGGAGGCCGGGGAAGTGGCCTACCTGTTGGCCAACGGCATGGACAAGGTGCGCGCCCGCAAGACCCTGGACGGACGGCCCCGGCGGCGCTGGCAGACCCTGTTCCTGTCTACCGGCGAAGTGACCCTGGCCGACAAGCTGCGCGAGGAGGGACGCACGCCCAAGGCCGGCCAGGATGTGCGCATGGTCGACATCCCGGTGATTCCGGATGGCCTGGACCAGGCTTTCGAGACCTGGGAGGGTTTCCCCTCCTCCAAGGCCCTGGCCGACCACCTGCGGGTCGCCACCCGGCGCAGCTACGGCACGGCGATCCGGGCCTTTCTGGACCGCCTTTGCCGATTGCCGGAGCCAGAGCTGCTGGATCTGGAGCGGCGGAAGGTGGCCTGGGCGCGCCAGCATCTGCCTCGAGGGGCGGATTCCCAGGTGGGCCGGGTGGTGGACCGCTTCGCGCTGGTGGCCATGGCGGGAGAACTCGCCACCGAGTGGGGCATCGTGCCCTGGCGCCCCGGCAATGCCGAATGGGCCGCCGAGGAATGCCTGCAGGCGTGGCTGGTTCAGCGGGGGGGCCTGGGTTCAGGCGAAAATGAACGCGGGCTGGCGGCGGTGCTGGGTTTCATCGAGCGGCATGGTTCGTCCCGGTTCGCGGACTGGGCCAATCCGGGGGAGCGGGTCGCCAACTGTGCGGGCTTCCGGCGCCGGGACGGGCAGGGCCGAATGGATTTCCTCTTCCACACGGAAGGGTGGAAGGATGCCTGCGAAGGCTTGTTGCCGAAGGATGTGGCCAAGGCCTGCGCGGACGCGGGTCTGCTGGATGCCTTGCTGGAAGCAGGGAAGCTGCGCTTCCAGAAGAACGTCAAGGTTCCGGGCCGCGGCACCGAACGGTTCTACTTCATCACCGGCCGGGGGATGGAGGCCTACCGGCAGCGCCAGGCGGAGCTGGCGGAAGGGTAGGCGCGGCCATGAACTCCCGGAGCGAGGTTCCCACGGTTGCCCCGGTTCCCACCGGTTTGACGGGGATAGGCAGAGCTGGCGGAAGGGTCGGCACGGGCATGGACTCCCGGAGCGCGGTTCCCACGGTTGCCACTGGCTGGGGCGCTGTGGGAACCGCCCTTTTCCTTGCCGGCTATGGCGGTTCCCACGGTTGCCCCGGTTCCCACCGGTTTGACGAGAATAGGCAAGGAGTCCGGCTGAACTCCTTGCCCTGGGCGCTTCACTTGGGTTGAACCCTGAACAGGGTGAACGGATCGTCCCCGGGTCCATGCCTTAAAATATCGAAATATCGAAAAAATTTTCGTTAAGCCGAAAATAATGGTTGTCATGATGGATGTGTGACCTAATTTATCGCTTGAGCCATATTTTCACCGGAGGGCCGAAATCGTAACCGCCAAGCGACTCCCAGGCGTGCCTGAACCCCAGGAAATCGCCCAGAAGGTCAAGGCCCTGCGCAAGAGCCGTGGGGTCTCCCAGGGGGATCTCGCTCGACTGCTGCAGGTTTCCCAAAGCCGTCTGTCCGAGATCGAGGCGGGGAAGGGCTCCTTCTCCGCCGAGCAACTCATCTTCATGCTCAAGTATTTCAACGTCCCGCTGAGCCATTTCGAAACCGTTCCCGCCGATCCAGGCGATGCCATCCAGAAGGCCCTGGCGTACTACGGGGCCGGCCACCTAGTCGAGAACCGGGAGCTGCTGCCCAGCGAGCGCCTGGAGCAGCTGGACGCCGTCATCCGGGAAGTGCTTCTGGATGGCGGCAGCTCCCGGTGGATCACTGCCCTCGCTCCGGTCCTGGTCCGCAACATCGACCAGGTGAACCTCCAGAAACTCCACGCCCAGTTCCGGGACTATGGCTTGCACCACCGGTTCCTCTGGCTCCTGGACAACGTCGCCCAGGCGATCCGGGAAACCCTGGAGGGCCCGATCCCCAGGAAGCAGATCGTTCTGCTCCAGCGGGCGCTCTCCGCGCTGGAGGCCTTCCGTGCCTGGGTGAATCCACGGCCCTGGGAAACGTTGGAGGGGCCGGAGGATTGCTTGGGGCCCGGAATTCTTTCCCCGGAAACCCGTAACGAACTTCGCGCCGGTTCATCGGACCTATCCAAGAGGTGGAAGATCCTGACCCCAATCCAGGTCGAGGACTTCAAGAACGCCCTGCGGGAGAGCCATGTCCTCAGTAAACCCCATTGAACAATTCTTCGTAGAACTGGATGGCCTTTGGGGAGGGGCGGAGCCGAGGCTCGCCCTCAAGGTGCTCGGATCGACCGCGTTGATGCTGCAGGCCGATTACCTTCGAGGCACCAAGGATAGCGACGTGCTCGGGGTCATGCCGGTTGAAGGGGAGATCAAGGACAAGCTCCGGACCCTCGCCGGGCCTGGCTCGCGCCTGGAAGCCCTGCACCATTTCTATCTCGACGTCGTGCCTTCCGGGTTGCCATTCCTGCCCCATCCGCCTCAGTTCTCCCCTCTGGATTCTCTGGATTCTCTGGACGCCCGGCTTGGATCGTTCCAGGTCAGCGTCCTCAGTGTCGTTGACGTGGTGGTATCGAAGCTCAAGCGGTTCAACGGCCATGACCGGGACGACGTCCGGGCCATGGTGGACATGGAACTGGTTGAACACGAACCGCTGTTGGAGCGGTTCCGCTCGGCGGTGGATCGATTCTCGATGGATGCCCGCGCGGATGACCTGCCGGCCATCATCAAGCATCTGCATTGGGTGGAGCGGGAATGCTTTTTCACCCGGCCTACCCGAATCGAATTGCCGCCCTGGGTGGATCCGGATTGAACCACCGCCGGGACGTGCTGGCGCACCGGGAAGTGATAGAACCCGCGCTGAGGGGAGGCTCAGCTTCCCAGTAGGTCATGCATCTGGCGCCAGTGGTAGATCGAGACCCTTTCTTGCCGCCGCTCGGCGGCCGCCCCCATGGCCCGGGCGATGTCCTCCCCGCGGATGCCCTTGTAGCGGTCCAGGGACCCCATGAGGAGGGGATCCAGCAGCGCCCAGGCACGCCCGAGGACGTGCTCCAGGGGGCGGGGTTCCTGCCGGTTTCCCAGGATCATGGAGGGGCGGAAGATGTGCGTGCGGTCGTAGCCCAGCGCCAGGATGTCCCGCTCCATCTCTCCTTTGGTCCGCACGTAGAAGACCCGGGAAGCCGGGTCGGCACCCACCGACGAAACCAGGAACACCGACCGCGCGCCGAGCGCCTGGGCCGCGCGGGCGGCGGCCACCGGGTAGTCGTGGTCGATTCGGTAGTACTCCGTGCGGTCGGGGGTGTGCTTGCGCGTCGTGCCCAAAGCGATGAAGACCTCGTCCAGGGCCGAACCGGACAGCCCTTCGTCCACGCTATCCAGGTCGCCCAGGAGGGTGTGCAGCTTGGGGTGGACCAGGCCCGGGTCCCTGCGCACCACCGCGGTGACTGACTGGTACTCGGACCGGTCCAGCAGATCCCGGAGCAGGTGCGACCCCACGAACCCGGTCGCTCCGAAGACAATGGCTCGTTTCATGGGGATCTCCGGCGGGGCGTGAAGGCTGGGGGCAGGGGCCGCGGTTCGAGGGTATCCGCGCCGTTTGACCGCGGCCAAGGCCGAACGGGGACATGGAAGGGATGCATCGCGTGGGTTGTTGGACGATGAATCGCTCCAAGGTCCAGCTTAATCGCCAGGTACTACCAGTCCCGTCCAAAGGCCGTTCGAAATTTTGGCGTGTTCGGAATTTATGAACACCAGAAAAGTCGAACAAGGCGTTCGTCCCAAATGCCCGAGATGACTTCCAGGTCCCGAACGCCAGGGTCCATGGGGGGTGCGAAGCGGGTGCAAGATATCGCTCATCCGGGCATCCAGCGGCTTCGGCGGCGCGCGCGTCGTCAAAAGGAAACCGTCGAGCCGTGGTTCAAAAAATGGGCTCCTCGCTGAATCGTGTGGGTAAACCAGGGTTATAACCACGGTCC
>CAZVHQ010000135.1:0-5260 GCA_964627225.1 uncultured Mesoterricola sp. | reverse complement strand
CCTCGTTCTTCGGGTTCAGCCAGAAATTCGGCGCGGTCTGGAAGCTGCCGCTCAGCGACACCAGCACGCTCTGCGCCACGTTCTGGGCAGTGAGGCCCAGCTGGTTGACCCGGGTGCGGTCGATATCCAGGTGCAGCGTGGGCAAATCAAGCTGCTGCTGCACATGGACGTCGGCGGTGCCCGGGATGTGCCGCATCTTGTTGGCGATCTGCTGGCCGATGGCGTAGTTGCTTCGCATGTCCGTGCCCATGATCTGCACGTCGAGCGGCGCGGGCAGGCCGAAATTCAGGATCTGGGTGACGATGTCGGCGGGCTGGAAGAAGAATTCCACCCCGGGAAAGCGCCGCGGCAGCACTTCCCGCAGATGCCGGGTCAGGTCGGCGGTGGGCACATGGTGCTCCGGATCCAGCGCGATCAGCAGTTCGGCGTCGCCGGTGCCGATGGTCCCGTTGGAGCTGTAGGACTGGTTGATCCCGGAGTTCGGCAGGCCGATGTTGTCCAGGATGGTCTGCAGTTGGCCCTTGGGAATCTCCGCCCGCAGCACGGCTTCCACCTGGTCGCAGAGCCGCGCGGTCTCCTCCACCCGCAGGCCCGGCCGGGCCCGCACGTGCAGGCGCAGCTGGCCGGCGTCCACCTGCGGGAAGAAGTCCTGGCCGAGGAAGAAGAACAGGCCCAGGGACAGGACGCAGAAGGCCAGGAAGCACTGCACGAAGATGCCGCGGTGCTGGATGGTGGTTTCCAGCATCTGCTCGTAGCCGCGCCGGAACGCCTCGAACTTCCGCTCGAAGCCGCGCTGGAAGCGGCCCAGGAACGACGTGGGCGCCTCGGCCCGGTGCTCATGCCCGCGCATGATGTACATCACCAGGGTCGGAATGAGGGTGCGCGACAGGAAATAGCTGGCGAGCATGGCGAAGCTCACCGCCTCGGCCAGGGGCACGAACAGGTATTTCGCCACCCCGGTCAGGAAGAACATGGGCACGAACACGATGCAGATGCAGAGCGTGGAAACGAAGGCGGGCACGGCGATCTGCTGGGCGCCGTCCAGGATGGCCTGTTTCATCTCCTTGCCCATGGCCAGGTTGCGCTCGATGTTCTCGATCTCCACCGTGGCGTCGTCGACCAGGATGCCCACCGCCAAGGCGAGGCCGCCCAGGGTCATGATGTTGATGGTCTGGCCGATCATCCCCAGCAGGATGATGGAAACGAAGATGGACAGCGGGATGGAGATGGAAATGACCACCGTCGGCCGCCAATCGCCGAGAAACAGCAGGATCATGATGGCGGTCAGGATGGCCGCGGTCAGGCCCTCCTTCAGCACCCCTTCGATCGAGGCCCGCACGAACAGGGACTGGTCGAACATGGAGCTGACCTTCAGGGAGGTCGGCAGGGCATTGGCCGCCTTGGCGACGATGGCCTTGACCCCGGCGACGATCTGCAGGGTGGAGGCGTTGCCGTTCTTGTAGATCGACATCAGCGCGCCGCGGTTGCCGTCCGCCCGCACGATGTTGGTCTGCGGCGAGAAGCCGTCGCGGATGTGCGCCACGTCCCGCATGTAGAGGGTGGAGCCGTTGCTGGTCTTCACCGGCAGGTCGTTGAGCTCGGCGATGGTCTGCGGCGTCCCGTTCATCTCGATGTTGTATTCCAGCGAGCCCATCTTGACCGTGCCGCTGGGCAGGATCAGGTTCTGGGCGTTGACGGCGTTGACGATGTCCACCGGCTGGAGCCCGTACGCCTGGAGCTTGGCCAGATCCAGATCCACCTGGATCTGCCGGACCTTGCCGCCGTAGGGAAAGGGCGTGGCGGCACCCGGGACGGTGGCCAGGTAGTTGCGCAGGAAGTTCTGGCCGAGATCGAACAACTGCTGTTCCGGCAGGGTCTTGCTGCTCAGCCCGAGCTGGATGATGGGGGTGGTCGAGGCGTTGTAGGAAATGATCAGGGGAGGGGTCGTGCCGACCGGCATGCCGCGCACCGAGGTCTGCGCGATGCCGGTGATCTGGGCGATCGCCCCTTGCACGTTGGTGCCCGGGCGGAAGAACACCTTGATGACGCCCAGGCCGGCGACCGATTGCGACTCCATGTGCTCGATGTCGTTGACGGTCGTGGTGATGCTGCGCTCGGAATTGGTCACGATGCGGTCGGCCATGTCCTGCGCCGGCATGCCGGTGTAGAACCAGATCACCGAGACCACGGGAATGTCGATGTCCGGGAAAATGTCGGTGGGGGTGCGCAGGACCGAGGCCACCATCATGATCAGGATGGCGAGCGCCATCACAATGAAGGTGTAGGGACGTCTAAGAGCTAACGCTACAATCCACATCGGCCAGGCCCCACCCCAGAATCAAACCCGCAAAACAAAGGGTCACCCCGGGGCCGCAAAAACGGCCCGGTGTGCTTACAGTCACAATTCATACTAGTCGACTATGGTCCAGGAGAGCATCCGGTAATTCTTCGTGAAGCAAGATTTTTTTTGCGGTCACTAATAAGTATTCATGTAAACCTTTTCAATTTTTATTCAATCACCGTTGGTTCCTGGGGTATTTTTGTTCGAGACACATCTTCGCCGTGTTCCTGATCCCGGTCCTGGTCGTGGAGGTGGAGCGCATCGGCACGACCCAGGCGCCGGGCTGCGCTGTTTGCGGCCCGGAGGAGCTTACGGATGAGGAAAACTGACGTGAAGCAACTGGTTCCTTCCCTCCTGGTCCTGCTCATGGTCGGCTGCAAGGTGGGCCCCACCTACCAGCGGCCGCAGGTGGCGGTCCTGGCGCAGTTCCCCGACCAGGCAAAGCTGGAAGCGGCTTCGTTCGCAGACCAGCCCTGGTGGCAAGTGTTCGGTGATCCGGTCCTGAAGGACCTGATCGGCCAGGCCCTGGAGCACAACTACGATGTGCGCACGGCCATCGCGCGGGTGGCGGAATACCGGGCCCGGGCCGGCATCGAGCGCAGCGACTACTACCCTGACTTCAATCTCGCCGCGGGCTACACCCGCGGCCGCAATTCCGACTACGTCCCCGGAGGCGGGGCGGCCGGCAATGCCATGAGTGTCCAGGCGTCCTTCTCCTGGGAACTGGATCTCTGGGGCCGGCTGCGCCGGCTGAACGAGGCCTCCCAGGCCGACTACCTGGCCTCCCAGGACGTGCGCCGGGGGGTCTACCTGGCCACCGCCGCCCAGGTGGCCCAGGCCTATTTCGAGCTGAGGGAACTGGATGCCCGGCTGTCCCTCGCCCAGGCGAACACCCGGGCCTTCCAGACCACCTACGACATGTTCAACCGCCGCTTCCAGGGCGGCGCGTCCTCGGCCCTGGAGATCGACCAGGCCGAGGCCGCCCTGGGCGACGCCCAGGGGGTCATCCCCGACCTCGAGCGCCAGATCGGCGCCCAGGAGAACCTGCTGTCCTTCCTGGTGGGACGCAACCCCGGCCCCATCCCCAGGGGCCTCGGCCTCGACGCCCAGCCCCTGCCCCCGCTGGTTCCCGCTGGAATCCCCTCGGTCCTGCTAGAGCGGCGTCCCGACGTGCGCGAGGCGGAACAGCAGCTGGTGGCCGCCAACGCCAAGGTGGGGGTGGCCCAGGCCAACTACTTCCCCACCCTCAGCCTCACCGGCATGCTGGGCGGCTACTCCCACGACGCCGACGAACTGTTCGGCCGGGGCAAGGAATGGTCGCTCGGCCCCGTGCTCAACTTCGCGCCCCTGCAGGGCCCGCGGCTCAAGTACCAGAAGGCGGCCGCGGTGGCCCAGTGGGAACAGGCCAAGACCCACTACGAGGCGACCGTCTCCGGCACCTTCCGCGAAGTGGCCACCCTGCTGACCGCGTACCAGAAGCTGGCCGAACTGGAAACCCTGCGCGCCCGGACCGTGAAGGCCCACCAGGAATCGGTGCGCCAGGCCACCCTGCGCTACACCAGCGGGCTGGCCAACTACTTCGAGGTGCTGGACGCCCAGCAGGCGCTCTTCCCGGCCCAGATCAACCTGGCCCAGGCGCGCCGGTCCAGGCTGGTCACCCTGGTGCAGCTCTACAAGGCCCTGGGCGGCGGCTGGAACCTGAAGGATCCGGGCGACCCCGGCGCCTGGGCCGCGCCGAAGCCTCAGTAGCCTAGGCCAACGCCATGTCCGCGGCATCCAGGTGGGGCAACCGCCTGCCCAGCCGTTTTTCGATCAGGTTCATGTGCTGCAGCTCCTCCGGGGCCACCAGCGACAGGGCCAATCCGGGGGCGCCGGCGCGGCCGGTGCGGCCCACCCGGTGCAGGTAGTCGTTGGGGGACCGGGGCAGCTCGTAGTTGATCACGCAGGCCAGGTGCTCGAGATCCAGGCCCCGGGCGGCCAGGTCCGTGGCCACCAGCACCCGGGTGCCGCCGGCCCTGAAGCCGGCCAGAACGCCGGTGCGGGCGCCCTGGCTCAGGTCGCCGTGCATGGCCTCGGCGCCGATGCCGTTGTTCTGCAGTTTGCGCACCACGGCGTCGGCCCGGCGGTGGGAGGCCACGAACACCAGCACCTGGTCCCAGCCGCCGCGCTGGATCAGCAAGCGCAGCAGGGGCCCCTTGCCGGCCTGGTCCACCAGGTAGACCCGCTGGGTGATCGCTTCGGGCGGCCGTTCCGGGCCCGGGTCGCCCAGTTCCACCGGGTCGCGCAGCATGGGCCGGAGCAGATCGGCGACGGCCGGGCCCCGGGTGGCGGAGAACAGCAGGTTCTGCCGCTGGGCCGGGAGCAGGGCGAGCAGCTGTTGCAACTCCTCCCGGAAACCCAGGTCGAGCATGCGGTCGGCTTCGTCCAGGACCAGCGTCTCCACCTGGGACAGGCGCACGGCGTTGCGGCCGGCCAGGTCCAGAAGCCGCCCCGGCGTGGCCACCAGCACGTCGGCCCCCCCGCGCAGGGCCATCATCTGCGGATTGACCGAAACCCCGCCGGACACCGCCCGGACCCGCACCGGCAGGAACCGGCTCAGCTGAGTGAACACCTCCGCCACCTGGGCGGCCAGTTCCCGGGTGGGCACCAGGACCAGGGCCCGCACCGGCCCCCGGACGGTCCCCGGGGTCTGGGCCAGCCGCTGCAGCACCGGCAGGGCGAAGGCGGCGGTCTTGCCGGAGCCGGTCGGGGCGACCGCCACCACATCCCGGCCGGCCAGGATGGCGGGCAGGGCCAGGTCCTGGATGCCCATGGGGGCGGCATAACCGTTGGCCTCCAGGGCCTGGAGCAGGCCGTCGCAAAGGCCTAGCGGGAGTTTACTAAAGCACTGGTGAAAGCATGGGCTAATTGCTGGAACTG
>CAZVHQ010000134.1:0-5646 GCA_964627225.1 uncultured Mesoterricola sp. | reverse complement strand
CCAGGGCGAAGGCGTTGGCGCCGTCGGTCCACTGCTCCCGCTGCTGCAGGATGGGATCGGCGCCGCCGCAGCGGATCGGCTTGAGGTCGAGGCCGGCGTCCTTGAGCGCGTTCAGCAGGTTGGGCTGCATCACCGTCTGCAGGTTCCGCTGGCGCAGGTCGAACTTGACCACGTTCAGCAGGGACCGGCTCTGGTCGGTGAAGAAGGGGGGGTAGATGAGGCACTCGTCCTGGTTGATGCGGGTGAAGACCGTGTCCAGGTGCATGGCGCTGCGCACCCGGGGCATCAGCACCATGAGCAGGGTTTCGAAGCGGCCTTCGCCGCGGTGGTAGTTCTGGCGCAGGCTTTCCGCCAGCATGTGGATGCCGTCGGCCGATGTGCGCTCGCTGCAGCCCACCGCCAGGATCTTGTCGGAAAGCACCTGGGTGTCGCCCCCTTCCAGGCTCTGGGGCACGCGGATCCGGCCGCCCAGCAGGGGCGTGATCTGGTCGTACAGCCGATCGGATTCCTTCAGGTGGCGCAGCCTGGGGTGATGCCGGAACACGTAGCTGAGGATCAGCGGCTCCCGCTCCCGGGCCCAGGTGGCCATGCTGCTGATGCTGTAGTCGTGCCCCACCACCGCCGCGGGATCGCGCATGAACAGGAGGTTGGGGATGGGCCGCACCCGGTAGTCGAAGGTCTGCTTCTGCCAGTGGGCGTGGTGCTGGTCGTCATCCCAGGGGATCCCGGTGATGAGGCTGCACGCCACGGCTTCCGGAGACATGTCCCGCAGCAGCTTGCAGGAGTCGTCGGCCATGTCCACCAGCCGGCGGAAGTCCTCGATCAGGGCCAGCTTGACCTGCTCGTCAGCCAGGGATTCGATGAAAAGATCCTGGATATCCAGCACCTCGTCCGCCACCCGGTCCAGCACCTGGCGGAACACGTCGAATTCCCTGCGCGCCAGGTCGCCGTACAGGATGTCGTCGAACAGCAGCGTCTCCATCATATCGGGCACCATGAGATCCACTTCCCGGCCGGGCTTGTGGATCACCACCTGCTGCAAGCGATCGATCTCGGAAAAGACCGAGAGGTGTATATCTGCCATGTGCGCCCCGGAGTGCATATCCTGCGTTGCCCTTCAGGCTATCACTTCCCGGGCGTTTCCGGAGCGGACGGCGCCTGGCTGTGAATGGCCGTGATCAGCTGCTGCAGCCAGGCATCCTGGGCGAGCAGGTGCTTCTGGATCTCGATCACTTCGGCGAGCAGGGCCTCGGCGTCCTTGTAAGTGTCGATGGCGCGGTTGTCCGAAGCGACGCCCTGGACCTTCTGCCCCACCATGATGATGGACAGGAGGACCAGTTGCAGGAAGGTCTGGGCGATCCATGCGATCAGCGTGCCGGTGCCGCCCTTGATGGCCTCGGGCAGGCTGATGAAGGCGATGATCGCGAAGCCGTAGGCGCACCACATGGTGCCCACGCCGTTGGTGATCTTGACGCCGAGCCAGCGGTTGAAGCGGGCCACGGCGCCCGCGTCGGCGTCCAGGCCATGGGTGGGCCTGGGCGCTCTCTTCTTCCGGTTCTCGATGTGCGGGTGCGGCTGGTAATCGAAGATCCCGCTCGACCATCCTTTGGGCGGCGCGGCGTTCTGCCTGGCGCCGCAACCCGCGCAGAACGCCGCGCCGGCCGCCCCTTCAGCCCCGCATACATGGCATGTGGACATGATCTCTCCTTCGCCTGGATGACTCACTGAATCGCTCAATCACATGAAGTTAACAGCAGAGCCGATGCCGCACTGGGATTGTGTCGCAACGGGTCCGGTGGCAATTTATGAAATGCACAGATTTTGCGGAAATCGCGCAAGCCGTTCCGAACCGGGAAGGTTGCCGGGGCACTAGGGGTATGGGTTGGGCTGGGAGGAAAAAGATCAACAGCATGCGGTCTCGAATCGCCAGCATGAACAACCTCTCATTATCCTTTGACGGGTAAGCCTTGTATTTTCAACCATTTTACGCTAAAAAGGCCCAGGGGCGAATGGGTGCCCTGGAAGGAATCCTTGATGCCCTATCTCGGCGAGATCGCTTCTCTTTTCACGGCCATGTGCTGGTCCACCAATGCGGTGCTGTTCGCCAAGGCCGGGCGGCGGGTCGGTTCGTCGACGGTGAATGTCATCCGCATCGGCATGGCCTTGCTGGTGATGGTCCTGCTGCACCTGGTCCTGGTCGGCAGCGCGTTTCCCACTTCGGCGGGATGGGTCCGGTTCGCTTGGCTTGGGGTTTCCGGCCTGATCGGCTTCGCCCTGGGCGACGGCCTGCTGTTCGAGGCCTACGTGCTGCTGGGACCGCGCCTCACGGTGCTGATCTTCACCACCTGGCCGGTGTTTGCCGCCCTGATGGCCTGGGGCATGCTGGGGCAGTCCATGGCCCTGCCCAAGGTCTGCGCCATGGTGGTCACCCTGGCCGGCATCGCCCTGGTGGTGCTGGAGAAGAGCAAGGCCCTTCCGGGCCAGGCCCGGCCGCGCCGCTTCACCCTGGGCCTGATGCTGGCCCTGGGCGGCGCCGCCGGCCAGGCGGTGGGCTTCATCTTCAGCAAATTCGGCATGGCGGGCGGTTTCAGCCCCATCAGCGCCAACCTCATCCGGGTCGCGGCGGGGGCCCTGGCCTTGTGGACCTGGCAGATCCTCAGGGGCGAACTGGTGAGCAACTGCCGCAAGCTCAAGGATGGCCACGCCGCCATGCTGATCGGCTACGGCGCCCTGTTCGGCCCGGTGATCGGCGTCGTGCTGAGCCTCTACGCCATCAACCATGCCCGCTATCTGGGCGTGGCCTCCACGCTCATGTCGCTGTCGCCGGTGATGATCCTGCCGTTCGCCGTCTTCGTGGAGAAGGAGCGGGTGGGGGTCTGGGCGGTGGTCGGCACCGTGGTTTCCATCGGCGGGGCTGCGGCGATGTTTCTGCTCTAGCCCTATATTGGATCACCACTCGGAACCCGCGCCGTGGCGGGCGTCCCACCCGGGGGAGGTGCGACCATGCCAACGAGTCTGACCCTGCCCGCCTCCGTGGAGGAACGCCTTTCGGGCTGGATGCGCATCCAGGAGCGGCGGGCGGCGGCTCCGGCCAAGGCCCGGCCGCGCCCCTGCGTGACCATCTCCCGCCAGTTCGGCTGCGAGGGCTTTCCGTTGGCCGTGCGCCTGCAGCAGCTGTTCGAACAGGCCAGCGGAGAACCCTGGTCGATTTTCGACAAAGTGCTGATCGAAAAAATGGCCCAGGATGAGGAGGTCGCCCTCACCATGCTGGACAGTCTGGAAAACCCCGCCCGCTACCTGGAATCCTTCGGCTTCCATCCCCGGGGGGCCTTCACCAGCGACGAGGCCTTCGCCAAGATGGCCGTCTCGGTCCTCCACTTCGCCCAGGCGGGCAACGCCATCATCGTCGGCCGCGGCGGGGCGATCCTGTGCCGGAAGCTGGAGAACTGCTTCCATTTCCGTCTGGAAGCCGGGCTGGATTGGCGGGTGGCGGGGCTGACCCGGCGCCTTCGCGTCTCCGCCCGGGAGGCCGCCGAGCTGGAAAGGACCCAGTCCAGGCTGCGCGAGCATTTCGTCCGGGAGTACCTGGGGGTGGAGGTGGCCGACGGGTCCTTCTACGATGCCGTGTTCAACAACGAGCGGCACGGCGTGGACGTGATCGCCGCCGCCATCCTCGCCTACGTCAGGCGCGGCTTCAGCCAGGCTTCTTGGCCATCTTGACGATGGTGTCGGACAGGGTCATGCCCGAGGCCTTGACGTTGGCTGGGTTGATGTAGATCTGCGGCTTGCCCTGCTCCTCCACGAGGGCGATGGAGCCGCCCAGCTTGAGCCAGGCCAGCTTGGGCACGATCACCAGCTTGCCGGCGGCCTTGAGGCTTTTGACCTCCGCTTCCGTCTCGGCCCAGGCCATCTTGAACCCGGGAGCCACGGCGATGCCGTTGGCCTCCAGCTTGGCCTTGAAGCCCGGGTCGGCACAGGCGAAACCGAACTGGCCGGTGGACGAAAGCAGGATCTTCATGAACTTGGCCTGGGTTTCCGGAGACAGGTCCTGGGCGCCGAGCCCCACAGCGAGGATGAAAGCGAGCGACGCAGGCGCCACGCGAGCCATGGGATCTCCTTGTCCGGGCCTCGCTCGATCCTGCAGGGAGGCGATGTCGTTTGGGGATTTCAACACAGAACGAAGGCAATGGCAATCGCTTGGGGATCCGGACAGATTTTTTTCGGGGTCTTGACAAGTAATGCTTACGCACTCATATTTTCTTCGGCTGATAAAGCTACATGCCCAAATAGATTGGGAAGAAAGGAGATATATCATGAACCTCATTCGCACTCGCGAATCCCGCGCCATCCCGGTCCAGGCCAATGCCCTCGAACCCTTCAGGCTCATGCGCAACTTCATGCGCTGGGACCCCTTCCGCGACTTTGGCTTTCCGGAGGAAGGCAACACCTTCATGCCGTCCTTCGACGTCAAGGAGACGGCGGACGCCTATGTCTTCACCGCGGACATGCCCGGCATCCGGCGCGAGGACCTGGATATCCAGCTGGCCGGCAACCGGCTCAGCATCAGCGGCCGGCGGGAGGTGGAGAGCTCCGGTCAGGAGGGCCAGGTCTATACCCAGGAGCGCTCGTTCGGCACCTTCACCCGGAGCTTCGCCCTGCCCGAGGAAGTGGAGTCGGGCAAGGTCGTGGCGGAGCTGAGGGACGGCGTGCTGAACCTCATGGTGCCCAAGAGCCCCGAGGTCCGTCCCCAGAAGATCACGGTCGGCTGAGCCGGGTGAGCGCCTGCTCCAGATCGGCGATGAGATCGCGCGGGTCCTCCAGGCCGATGAAGAAACGCACCAGCTGCCCGGGGCGGTCCCATCCGGCGCGCATGCCCTGGATCCGGTAGGGCAGGCAGAGGCTGGTGGCGCCGCCCCAGCTGTAGCCGAGCTTGAACAGCCGGAGGGCGTCGATGAACCGGTCGGTCTGCGCCTCGGAGTAGGCGGGGTCGAACAGCACCGAGAACAGGCCGCCGGCGCCGGTGAAATCGCGCTTCCAGGTCGCATGGCCGGGACAGTCGGGGAAGGCCGGGTGCAGCACCTGGCCGATCTCCGGCCGCTGCTTGAGCCAGGTGGCCACCTCCCGGGCGCCGGCGTCGTGGGCCTCGAAGCGCATCTTCAGGCTGGGCAGGGAGCGCAGGATCAGGTAGGCGTCCTCGACACCCACCCCGTAGCCGAGGTGCAGGTGGGCCAGGCCGATGGCCCGGAACAGGTCGGGATCGCGAGTGATCACCGCGCCCATCAGGAGATCGGAACCGCCGGACTGGTACTTGGTGAGGGCCTGCAGCACGAGGTCGGCGCCGTGCTCGAAGCCGCGGAAGGCCAGGCCCGCCGACCAGGTGTTGTCCAGGGCCACCAGCGCGCCATGGCGATGGGCGGCGGCGCAGATGGCTGGGAGGTCCGGCACTTCCATCGACACTGAGCCGGGCGCTTCGGTCCAGACCAGCCGGGTGTTCGGCCGGAGCTGCGCGTCGATCCCGGCCATGGGGTCGTAGAACCGGGCGCTGATGCCGAACTTATCCGAAAGCCAGTCGCCCAGTTCCCGGGACGGGGAGTAGACGTTGTCCGGCAGCAGCACGTCGTCCCCCTGGCCCAGCAGGGCCAGGTC
>CAZVHQ010000133.1:0-5734 GCA_964627225.1 uncultured Mesoterricola sp. | reverse complement strand
ACGAACCAGTAGTAGCCGTCCTCGTCGCGCCAGGCGGTGTCGCCGGTGTGGTAGACGCCGTCGTGCCACGCGCTTTCGGTCAGCTCGGGATCCCGGTAGTAGCCGCCGAACATGCCCACCGGGACCTGGCGCCCGGTGCGGAACACGATCTCGCCCACCTCGCCCACCTCGCAGGAATGGCCCTCGTCGTCCAGCAGGTCGGTGTCGTAGCCCGGCGACGGCAGGCCCATGGAGCCCGGCCTGGGTTCCATCCAGGGGAAGGTGGCGATGGCCACGGTGCACTCGGTCTGGCCGTAGCCTTCGCGCACCTTGAGCCCGGTGCGGCGCAGCACCTGGTTGTAGACCTCGGGGTTCAGCGGCTCGCCGGCGATGACCGCGTACTTCAGCTTCGCCAGGTCGAACGGGGCGAGGTCCTCCTTGATCAGGTAGCGGTAGATGGTGGGCGGGGCGCAGAAGCTGGTCACCCCGTACTGGGCGATCACCTTGAGCAGGTCCTGGGGCACGAACTTCTCGTAGTCGTAGACGAATACCGCGGAGCCCGCCAGCCACTGGCCGTAGATCTTGCCCCACACCGATTTCGCCCAGCCGGTGTCGGCCACGGTGAGGTGCAGGCCGTGGTCCGCCACGTTCTGCCAATAGGCGGCGGTGAGGATGTGCCCCAGGGGGTAGGTGAAATCGTGCTGCACCATCTTGGGATGGCCGGTGGTGCCGGAGGTGAAGTAGAGCAGCGAGATGTCTTCGTTGGCGGGGGCGGCCGCGCCCGTGGGCCGGACAAAACCGGCGCCGGTCCGGCCCAGCTCCTGGTCGAAGTCGATCCAGCCGGGCCGGGGCCCGCCCACCGCCACCTTCACCTGCAGGGACGGCGACAGCCCCTGGCAGGCGTCGATGTGCTCCAGCACGAGGGGATCCGCCGCGGCGACGACCAGCTTGATGTCGGCCGCGTTGTTCCGGTAGATCAGGTCCTTGGCGGTCAGCAGGTGGGTGGCGGGGACGGCGATGGCGCCGAGCTTGTGCAGCGCCAGCAGGCAGAACCAGAATTCGTAGCGCCGCTTCAGGATCAGCATCACCGGATCGCCCTTGCCGATGCCCAGGGAACGGAACAGGTTCGCGGTGCGGTCGCTGGCCTCCTGCATCTGCCGGAAGGTGAAGCTGGCGGACTGGCCGTGGTCGTCGCACCAGACCAGGGCCACCCGGTCCGGCTCGGTGCGCGCGTATTCGTCCGCCACGTCGTAGGCGAAGTTGAAGCCCTCCGGCACCTTGACGGCAAAGTGGTCGTGGAAATCCTGGTAGGAAGTGAATTCGGTCCGTTCGAGGTAGCGTTCGAGCATCATGCTACACGATCACGGCGATGAGCTGGGCCGGGGCGTCGTTCAGGGCGGTGAGGCTGTGGGCGACGCTGGAATCGAAATAGAGCGAGTCGCCGGGCCCCAGGACCAGTTCGTGCTGGTCCAGCAGCACCCGCAGGGTGCCCGAGAGGACATGGTGGAACTCCTGGCCGGGGTGGCTGTTGAAGTGCTCCGGGCCGGGGTCGACGGTCACCAGGAACGGCTCCGCCCGCTTGTGGATGAAGTTGTAGGCGAGGCTCTGGTAGCTGTAGTCCTTGCGCCGGTCCACCGAAACCCCCTGGCCCGCCCGGGTCAGGGCGTAGGTGTGCAGCCGGGGCTCCTCGCCGGTGAGCAGGGTGCTGAGTTCCACCTGGAAGCGCTGGGCGATCTGGTAGAGGATGCCCACCGGGATGTCCACCGCGCCGCTTTCGTACCGGTGGTAGTCGGCCTCGGCGATCTGGAATTCCCCGGCCAGCTGGGCGCCGGAGACCCCGAAGATCTCCCGCAGCTCCCGGATCCGGCTGGCGACCTGCTTGATCTTCTCCTGCATGGCTGGCCTCCTGGGAGCTTCGCATTCGATGGGGGCCATGGTATCCCGGTTCGGTGCCCGCGTCCCGGGTCAAAACGGGTCTCAAACCGCCGGCCGCGGCCTCCGGAACAGCGCGAAGGCGCAGCCGGCCGTCGCCAGGATGCCGATGGCCCCGCTCACCACCAGGTCGACCGCCGCTCCGGCCCCGTTCACCAGGGAACCGGCATAGAGGCTGCCGATCGGAGTGACCCCGCCGAAGGCCAGGTTGAACACGCTCATCACCCGGCCGCGCATGGCGTCGCTGGCGTTGATCTGCAGGGTGGCGTTGATCTGGGCGGTGCAGGTGATCTGGCAGAAACCGGTGGCCGCCAGCAGGGCGCAGGACGCCAGGAAGCCGTGCTGGAGGCCCACCGTCAGGCTGAACGTAGACATGCCCAGCCCGCCGAGCAGCAGCATGTTCAGGCTGGGCCCCGACCTGCTGCGGGCCGCCAGGGTCAGCGCCCCCGCGGTGGAGCCGATCCCCAGCGCGGTCATCAGGAAACCGAATTGCCGGGCGCCACCGTGCAGGGGCCCCCGGGCGAAGATCGGGATGACCACGCTGTAGTTCATGACGAACAGGCTCAGCAGCCCGATCAGCACGATCGGCCAGAGCAGCTGCGGCTTGGAACCCAGGTAGCGGATGCCGCCGGTGATGGACGCCGCGTATTCCCGCAGGTGCAGCTCGGCCCGGGCCTGGGGCGCGGCCGCCAGGTCCAGGCTGGCCAGGGCCCAGATGGCGGCGAGGTAGCTGATGCCGTTGAGCAGGAAGCAGGGGGCGATGCCGACGGCGCCGATCAGCATCCCGGCGACCGCCGGGCCGAGGATGCGTGCCAGGTTGAAGACCGTGGAGTTGAGCGAGATGGCGTTCATCAGGTCGTCCCGGCCGGCCAGTTCGATGACGAACGACTGCCGGGTCGGATTGTCCACGGTGTTGATGCAGCCGAGCAGCAGGGCCAGGACCAGCACGTGCCAGTACTGCACCCGCCCCGACCAGACCAGGCCGGCCAGGATCAGCGCCAGCAGCATGAGCGCGGTCTGGGTAGCCAGGAGGATGCGCCGTTTCGGGTAGCGATCGACCAGGGGCCCCGCGGCGAACGACAGGAGCATCACCGGCAGCCACTGCAGCGCGGTGACGATGCCCAGCTTGAGCGGGCTGCCGGTGAGCTGGAGCACCAGCCACGACTGGCCGATGTTCTGCATCCAGGTGCCGATCAGGGAAACGCACTGGCCGGTCCAGAACAACCGGAAATTCCGGTGGGAGAACGCGGGAAAGGCCGACTGGAGGTAGGGGCGCAGGGAGGCCGGCATCATGATTTTTTACCCTATTCCAGAAGCCGCAATAAAGCTATAAGCGGCTCGGCGGCCAGGGCAGGCTGTCCGGCTCCTTACAAGGAGGAATCCCCGGTCTACAATAAGATGTTCAAGCGAGGGCCCCATGCCGTTAGCCAAGATTGAAGAAGCCATCGAGGATCTCCGCCAAGGCCGGATGATCATTCTGGTGGACGACGAGGACCGGGAGAACGAGGGCGACCTCACCCTGGCGGCCGAGCACGTCACCCCCGAGGCGATCAATTTCATGGCGCGCTACGGGCGCGGCCTGATCTGCCTCAGCCTGACCCCGGCCAAGGCCGAGCAGCTCCGGCTTTCCCCCATGGTGCATGAGAATTCCTCGCCCCTGGGGACCGCCTTCACCATCTCCATCGAAGCCCGCGAGGGCGTCACCACCGGGATCTCCGCCTTCGACCGCAGCCGGACCATCCGCACGGCCATCGCCGAGCAGGCCAGGCCCGAAGACCTGGTGCACCCGGGCCACGTCTTCCCGCTGATCGCCCGGGAGGGCGGCGTGCTCAGCCGGACCGGGCAGACCGAGGGCTCGGTGGACTTGGCCCGGCTAGCCGGGTGTTCGCCCGCCGGGGTCATCTGCGAGATCATGAAGGAAGACGGCCTGATGGCGCGCATGCCCGATCTGGAAGTGTTCAGCCGCGAGCACGGCCTGAAGATCGTCGCCGTCAAGGATCTCATCGCCTACCGGATCCGCACCGAGCGGATGGTTACGCGGATCGGCGAGTCCGCCATGCCGCTCCGGGCCGGGAACTTCCGGGCCATCGCCTTCAAGGACGGCATCACCGGGCAGACCCACATCGCCCTGGTGAAGGGCCAGATCGATCCGGAAAAGCCGGTGCTGGTGCGGGTGCACAGCGAGTGCCTGACCGGCGACGCCTTCGGCTCGCAGCGCTGCGACTGCGGCGACCAGTTGCAGGCCGCGCTGCGCCGGATCGAGGCGGAGGGCTCCGGCGTCGTGCTCTACATGCGCCAGGAGGGCCGGGGCATCGGCCTGGGCAACAAGATCCGCGCCTACGAGCTCCAGGACAAGGGCTACGACACCGTGGAGGCCAACGAGGCGCTCGGCTTCAAGGCCGACCTGCGCGACTACGGCATCGGCGCCCAGATCCTGCGCGACCTGGGGATCCGGGAGATGCGCCTGCTCACCAACAATCCCAAGAAGATCATCGGCCTCGAGGGATTCGGCATGAAGGTGGTGGAGCGGGTGCCGATCGAGGTCCAGTCGGGGCAGAGCAACCACCGCTACCTGCTCACCAAGAAGCTGAAGCTCGGGCATTTGCTGAAGCTCGTTTAACGGGCCTGGCTTTGCTCCTGCCTGGAACACGGGTGAGGTATCCTTGAGATCCATCGGGGGGCCAGCCATGAAGTCCGAAAAAAAACCTACAGATCCCCGCCTGGCGGCGGCCGCAGAAGTGGTGCGGCTTTACCGGGCCTCGACCTTCCAGGACGTTCCCGAGGAAAGCGCCAACCAGGTCTTCGATGATTTCGAGAACGCCCTTGAAACGCTTTCCAAAGTGTGGGGCGACGAACCGTTTCCCAAGTAGCGGGAAGGCAGCCGTAGCGCTAGGGTTGAACAATGAACGCTGCCTACCTGCGCTGGATGCTGCTTTTCTTGTTCCTGCCCCAGGCCCTCTGGGGGCAGGTTCCTTTGGAGAAGATGAGCCTGGCGAACAGGCTCATCGCCGGGGAGATCGTCCGCCGTCCGGACTTCACCTTCCAGACCACCACCCAGCCGGCCCATGTCCGCCTGGTCACCATGGAGAAGCTGTTCGACCATCCGCGGCTGGCCGCGGCCATGTGGCGGGAATGCCAGTTCGTGCCCAAGCTCTACGCCTTCGCCCTGCCGGCCCGGGGCCTGATCGTCGATGACGCCAACGGCCTGCGCGGCACCATGACCCTGGCCTACCGGGAGCCGGGCGTGCGGGTCTACCTGATCGAGGGCCGGGTCGAGCGGGGGCGCATGGGCAACCCGTTTCCGGTGGGTGCCAAGATGGTGGTCATCTACAAGTATTCGGAAGGCCCCAAGGGGTTCCAGAGCCACCTGCAGACCTGGACCACCCTGGACAGCGCCCTGCTGGGCGCCTTGACCCGGCCGTTCCGCAAATTCATCCAGCGCCGCCAAGAGCAGTTCATGGGCTACATCATGGGCAACATGGCCAAGGGTGGCGAGTTCGCCGAAAGCAGCTTCGACGATTTTCTCGGGCCCATCGAGCGCGAGGGAGACCCGGTGGCGGTCCGCCAGTTCCATGAGACTTTCAAAAAATAACCTTGAATTAACGGATCCACACTTGGGAATATCCGTGCCATCCTGGGCTGCCGAAAACGCGGCGCGGGAGGGTGGTGGTGATCAACAAGGTGGTGGCATCCGCCGATGAGGCCGTACGGGATATCCCGGACCGGGCCACCCTCGTGGTGGGGGGGTTCGGCCTCTGCGGGATCCCAGAGAACCTGATCGCGGCCCTGGTGCGCAAGGGGGTGAAGCAGCTCACCTGCGCCT
>CAZVHQ010000132.1:0-5739 GCA_964627225.1 uncultured Mesoterricola sp. | reverse complement strand
GGGGCCCGTTGCCGATCCGGCCGATGATGCTGCCCAGCCCGTCGATCTTGACCTCATCGAAGCCGACGGCCGCCATCTCCTTGGCGATCACCTCGATGACGCCCTTTTCCTTGCCGGAGAAGGATGGCACCCGGATCATGTCCATCAGGAAGCGGGCGGTTTCCCCTTCCAGTTCCTTGGCGCGGCGGGAGATCTGCTGGTATAGCTCTGACACGGGGGTGCTCCTGGAAACTCTTGGATTCGGTTCAAACCTTTCACCCGGGGCCCGGAAGGCCGGGCCCCGGGTGAAAGCACTGGGGTGGTGCGGGTCTAGAAGTGGAATTCCGCGCAATACATGATCGCGTGGACCGGCTGGTTGTTGTCGCCGTTGGTGTTGGCGTAATCGGTCAGGTTGGGGGCGCCGAACTTGTTGTTCCAGAATTCGAAGCCGGGGCCGATGAAGACGGCGCCAGGCTTGCGGCCGAACACCTTGCTCACGTCGAACATCAGGTAGGCGTCGCCGATGGTTTCGGGCCTGGTGCCGTTGTTACCGGGATTGGGATTAAGAGAAGTGGGGGCGGCGCCGGGGGTCTGGTTGCCCTTGGAGCCGATGTAGTTGGCCCAGCCCTTGAAGGCCATGGGAATGCCGATGTCCCAGGTCTTTTCCCAGGCGGTCCAGATCACGCCGGTGCCCTTGAAGTCCACTTCATGCTCGATGAAGCCGTTGTAGTTCTGCTCCTTGCACCAGCCCACGCCGATGTTCCAGAAGCCCTTGGTGATGTTGAGACCGAACTGGGGGCCGACCACGACGAACTTCTTGTTGGACGCGAAGTAGTTGTCGGTGGAGTCGAAATCGAAGCCGACGGTGAGGTCGACCTCGCGCACCGGGCCGAAGGCCATGTTGGTCTTGAAGATCTTGCCCAGGTCGAAGTTGCTGCGGTAGACCACATAGACCTCGGTGTCACCGGGGACGTTGGCCATTGCCGCGCCGCCGTTGTACTTGTTTCCCGGCTCAGGGGTGTTGGCGGGATCCTTGTGGGAGGCCCACAGCATGTTCACGTCGAAGAAGTTCGTGCCGTAGTCCCAGCCGTAGACGCCGCTCAGTTCGGTGCGGCTCTTGACTTCGTTGCCGGAGACGCCGGGATCGCGGAACTGGTTGCTGTACTGGTAGCCGAGGTAGGTGTCGCTCCAGTTGGCGGCGCTGGCGGGGAGGGCGGCCAGGGCGACGATGCCCAGGGCTGCGAGGGTGAGTTTCTTCATGGTTGGCTCCATTGAATGAGGCCACGGGAAATTCCGTGCCTCAGTTGCGGTTATGTGTTGGTAAATTGTGAAGCAAAGTCCGGTGAAGATCTGAAGAAATCAACATTCCTTGACCGCCCGGATAGCCCGCGCGGCTGCTGGCCAGGCGAATAGCTGGCTCAGCACAGGATTGAAGCGACGTTGCTGAGTGGATCTGCCTGGAAACATCTTGGGGATCGGCTCGGCGGTTACGCCAGCCTCGCCCGCTTCCCCTTGATTTTTCTAAAGTCTAGGATAGAAGACCTGGTAGTCAACAAAAAATTTCGCACAGGTGGAAATTTTTTTACGGAGCTTTTACCAGATCAGGCAGGACGGATTCCGCATTGAGCAGCACCAGGAGGGTGGCGCAGGGCGAGAAATCGATGGTGGAGCCTTCGGCCAGCTTGCCCTGGGCGGTCCAGCCGGTGAGTTCCCAGGAACCGGTCTTGAACCGGGCACTGATCTGCCCGCCGCGGTACTGGGTCTCGAGCGGGCCGACCTCCAGCTGGTGGGGCTTGCCGCCCAGCCGGGCCTCGATCGTCAGCCCGGCCTCGCTCCGCTCCATGTGGAAGGCGTCGCCCTTGGCTTCCAGGAAACCCTCGCGGTCGATCCAGAAGCGCGGCTTGTCCTGGTAGGGGGCGCCGGCAGTGGGGCAGAAGGTGGCGCAGTTGCCGCATTCATTGCAGAAGTCGGCGATGTTGAGGGTCTGCACGGTCTGCAGCACCGCGAACGGCTGGCTGCCTTCGGCCACCAGCCGGCCGCCGCGCTGGACCAGCACCGGCAGTTCGAGCTGGAACGGCACCATGGGGTAGGCGTGGTTGGCCCGGTTCGGGCAGACCGTCACGCACAGGCTGCAGACGTCGTCGCAGTCCAGGCAGCGGGCCGCTTCCAGCGCGGCGGCTTCCGGGGTGAAGGTGCCGATCACTTCGCTGAAGCCTGCGCGCTCGGTGAGCGGGATGACCGGAACCTTCTGGCCGGCATGCTGGCGCGCCTTCTTGTCCATCATGGCGGAGGTGCTGTTGCCCTTGTCCAGTTGGGGTTCGGCCGCAGGCTGGATGCCGTGCCGGGCGGCGATGGCTTCGGCCGCGGCCCGGCCGTCGGCGATGGCCTGGATCACCGAAGCGGGGCCGTGCACCACGTCGCCGCCGGCGAACAGGCCCTCGGTGCTGGTTTCCCGGGTGCCGGGGTGCACCGCCAGGGTGCCGTCCTTCCTGCGCTCCAGCGCGAGCCCGGCCAGGAAGTCCAGCACCGGCTCCTGGCTGATGGCCGGGATGATGGTGTCGGCCGGGAGGATCTCCTCGCCGCCTTCGGGCACCGGCCGGGGCCGGCCGGAAGCGTCGCGCTCGCCCAGCTTCATCTTCGCGCAGGCCAGGCCGGTGGCCTTGCCGCCGGCGGCGACCACCGCGGCCGGGGCCAGCAGGTCGCGCAGGCCGATGCCCTCCGCAATGCAGTCGGCCACTTCGGCCGGGTCGGCGGGCATCTGGGCGCGGGTGCGCCGGTAGACCAGGGTCACTTCGCCATCCTTGACCAGGCGCCGGGCGGAGCGGGCCGCGTCCATGGCCGAATTGCCGCCGCCGATGATCAGCACGCGCCGGCCCAGGTCCATGGCCGTGCCGGCCTGGACTTTGTCCAAGAATGCCAGGGCGTCGATCACGCCGTCGCTTGCTTCCCCAGGAATGCCCAAGCGCTTGCCCTGCTTGGCCCCGACCCCCAGGAAGACGTACGGGAAGGCCTTGCGCAGGCCCTCCAGGCTGATGTCCCGGCCCAGGGCCTGGCCGAAGTGGAACTGGACGCCCAGCTGGGCCAGCCGCTCCAGGTCGCCGGCCAGGGCCGTCCCGCTCAGCCGGTAGCCGGGGATCACCCCGCTCACCATGCCGCCGAGCTGGGCCTTGGCCTCGAACACTTCAGGCTCGAAGCCCATCCTGGCCAGGAAATAGGCGGCGGAAAGCCCAGCCGGCCCGGCGCCGACGATAGCGACCTTGATGTTCGTCTGCGGACCGCGGGTTTCCGGGTGGGCGCCGCCGTACTCCACGGCGAAGCGCTTGATCTCGCGGATGGCCAGCGGCGCGTCGTAGAAGTTGCGCACGCAGCGCTCGGTGCAGGGATGGTCGCAGACGCTGCCGGTGATGCCGGGCTGGGGGTTGGTGCGCAGGATGACGTCCATGGCCTCGGCGGGACGGCCATGGGCCACCAGCCATAGGTAGTCAGGGATGTTCTGGTGGGACGGGCAGCCCTCCATGCACGGGGCGGCGATGCAGTCGAAGTGGCCCAGGGTGCGGGTGCCCTTGAAGTCCAGCGGCCGGGGCCGGCGGGCGTAGGCGTCCTCGCCGACCACCTTCACCGAGTGCCTGGCCAGGTTGAACCGGGCGCCGTGGCCGCCGGAGGTGGCCTGGACATAGGCGTCGAGGCTGTCGGCCCCGGCCCGGTCCATGGCCGCGTCCAGGTTGACCAGGTACTGCTGCAGGCGGGCGTAGCCCCCGGGCTTGAGCAGGTCGGTGCAGACCGTGACGGGACCGAGGCCGTCGGCCACCAGATCGGGGAAGTTGCGGGCGTCGGCGCCGCCGCAGAAGCTGATGGCCACCTTGCCGTCCAGCTCCTCGGAGACCAGCTGGGCCAGGGACAGGGTCAGCGGGTGCAGGGCCCGGCCCGACATGTACATCATCTTCTCGCTGGCGGGGAACACCGGCCGGTGGTTGACCACTTCGAGGGTGTTGGAGAGCTTCAGCCCGAAGCTGTTGCTGCGCCCCTCGGCGGTCCGGGCCAGGTTCTTGACCATGGCCATGGCGTCGGCGAACTTGGGGTCGTGGCCGAAGGCGGCGTCCGGCACTTCGATCTCGAAGCCCTGGGTCTGGTTGAGCAGGCCGCGCAGGCGGTCCGGCCCGAGCAGGGTGGGGTTGAGCTTCACCCAGGTGTGCACGCCCAGGTCCGTGATCAGGTAGCTGGCGATCCGCTCGATCTCCACCGGCGGGCAGCCGTGCATGGTCGACAGGGTGATGTGGTTGGACAGCTCCGCGGGGATGTGGAGGTCGCGCACCGCCGGATAGACCTTGGCGACCTGGTCGATGGCCGCCGGCAGCGCTGCCGAGGCGTCGCGCATGCGGGCGATGAAGGCCTGCACCCGGGGGTTCTGGATGCCTTCCAGGTTGTAGCCGACGCTCATGTTGAAGTGGGTGCCGGGATCCTCGAGCCCCAGCTTGTGGGCCAGGGCGTGCAGCAGCACCCAGGCGTTGAGGTACTCGCGGAACGATTCCTCCAGCTTGAGCTCCTGGGACCATTCGCAGTTGTAGGTCTCGTCCGCCGAGTCGATGCAGGGCCGGCTCACCTCGATCTCGTCGAGGATCTGCACGGTCTTCAGTTCGATGAAGCGGGCGCCGCACAGCCAACTGGCGACGATGTTCTGGGCCAGCTGGGTGTGCGGTCCGGCCGCGACCCCCAGGGGCGCGGCCACGGTATGGCCGAACATCCGGGTCGCCAGCCTGGGCGAAGGGGTCTGCAGGTTCTGCCTGGGAATGCCCAGGACGCTGTCCCGGCCCTCCAGGTCCCTGAAGATCCAGCCGGCGAGCCTGTCTAGCGGAGCGGAGCGGAAAGCTTTTTCCATGGTGTCGTCGTTCTCGGTGGTGCGGGTTGCGGTTATTTGTTCTTTTTGCCCAGCAGCTTCATTTCCCTGAGCGGCAGATTGGTGCGGCGGATGCCGTCGAAGTGGCAGAGGGCGTTAGCCACGGCAGGTGCGGTGGGGACCAGGCCGATCTCGCCCACCCCCTTCGCGCCGTAGGGGCCGTAGGCATCCGGCACCTCCACCCCGATCACGTCCATCGGCGGCATGTCCTTGGCCCGGATGATGCCGAGATCGGCCATCTTCCAGGACACCGGCCAGCCGTCCTTGTAGGGGAACTCCTCGGTGACCGCATAGCCCAGGCCCATGTGCAGTGAGCCTTCGATCTGGCCTTCGAACAGGGTGGGGTTCAGGATCCGGCCGGCGTCGTGGGCGGCGGTGATCCGGGTGATCCGGCCGCTGTCGTCCAGCTCCACCATCTGGGCCGCGTAGCCGTACGAGTAGTGGGTGATGATCTCCTTGCCCGCCGGCGGCTGGGTGCCGACCTTGGTGGTCCAGTCGCAGACCCACTCGCCCCGGTATTCCCGGCCGGCCAGTTCGGCCAGGGTCCGGCCCGCGGCCAGGTCCTTTTTCAGCTCCTGGCTGGCCACCCGCACCGAGTTGCCCACCAGCGACGTGCCGCGCGAGGCGGTGGTCATGCCGCAGTAGGTCTCCTCGTCGGTCTCCACCCGCACTTCGATGATGGCGGGATCGATGCCGGTCTCGGTGACCAGGGTCTGCAGGGCCATGTTGTGGGCGCCCTGGCCCATCTCGCACCAGCCATGGTGCAGCACCACCTTGTCCGGGCCGTGCACGGCGATCTTGGCCCGGCCGAAGTCGGGCATGCCGCAGCCGATGCCGGTGTTCTTGATGCCGGCGGCGATGCCGGC
>CAZVHQ010000131.1:0-5867 GCA_964627225.1 uncultured Mesoterricola sp. | reverse complement strand
GTTGTGCAGGGAGACCACCCCCGCCACCACGCCGGCCAGGGCGCGCGGGATGGCCGGGTCCAGCAGGTTGCCCTGGCGCGCCACCCCGTTCAGCTCGAACCGGCGGATGGGGGTGCGGAAGGTCCGCTCCACCTGGGCCACCGTGCCGGAAAAGGTGACCGAAAGCCTGCCCGCGGTCACGTCATCGACCTGGAACCCGCTCTCCTGCAACCAGCCGGTGACCCGCCCGATGGTTTCCGGGGCGGGCCCGAACTCGGCCCCGAACTGTTCCGGGCTGAGCCACCGGTGGTAGTTGGCCGAACCGATGTCCTGCAGGTCGGCCAGCCTTTGCCGCAGCCGGGTTTCCGCCTCGGGCGCCAGCTTGAGCGCCAGGATCATGCGCGCCATGGGCGCGCCCGGGTCCGCCGGGCCTAGGGTCCGGATCGAGGCGAGCGCCGCCGGCACGTTGCCTGGGGGGCGGAAGTCCCAGGCTGGGGCCGGCAGGAGCGCCAGGGCCAGCACGGCCGGCAGCCACGCTCGGGGCGGAACCTTCAACGGCGGCTCCCGCTCATTGTGCCACCAGGCTGACGTCGTCCAGGGTGAAGGAGGTGTTCACGCCCATGGGGGAGTCCTGGGCGACGAACGACAGCTCCACCGTCTGGCCGCGGTAGCCGCTCAGGTCGAGGCTGTGCTGCTGGTAGCCCGGGGCGCCGTCCAGGTTGGACAGGGTGCCAAGGATGGCCAGCCGGCCGCCGGCGCGCGCCTTGACCTGGAAGCTGTCGAGCATCCCGGGGGCGTCGCCGTAGGGTTCCACGTGCAGCCAGTAGCTCAGCCGGACCGAGCCCGCCCCGGCCGGGATGCGCACGGTCTGCCGGAGCACCTCCGGGGTGCCGTTCTGCCATCCGGAGAACCAGGCGTCGCCCTGGCCCTGGTGCGGATCGACGCCGCTGTTGCTGCCGATGGACACGTCCTGGGCGGCCCAGCCCACGGTGCCGAACTCGAACCCGCCGTTGGCGATCAGCTCGCCCGGCGGCAGCACGGGCAGGACCTTGATGGTGCGGGTGTCCGAGCCCTGGGCGCCGGTGCCGTCGGCGGCGGTGAAGGTGACCAGGCAGTTGGCGAGCCCCTGGGTGGCGTTGCGGTAGGTATGGCTGACGGCGGCGCCCGGGGCGTTGCCGCCGTCGCCGAAGTCCCAGCGGTAGCTGAGGGCGGCGTTGGGGTTGCTTTCCTGGCCGAGGCCCTGGAAGGCCACCGCGGTGCCGCTATCGATGGTCAGGTCGGCGGCGGGCTGCTGGATGACCGCCTCCACGTTGTTGCCCAGGCCGTTGCGCCAGGCGCCCACCAGGGCCTGGGCGTCCACGCTGCCCAGGCCGGTGGCCATGTCATAGCCCGGCGTGCAGGGGTAGCCCTGGGTGCCCGGCACCGTTGTGTCGCCCACCAGGGTGTCGTGGAACACCAGCGGCCCGGCGCCCCTGAACTGGGCGTTGCCCAGGTTGTACAGGGCGGGGCCGGGGTTGCCCTGGCGTTCGCCGGTCTTCTGCACCACCAGGGCCATGATCCCGGCGAAGGCCGGGCTGGAGCAGGAGGTGCCGCCCACGGTGGCGCGCATGCCGCCGGTTTCCACCGCGTAGCCGTCGTGGCCGCCCGCGGCGGTCAGGGACACGTCGGGGGTGCAGCGGTACTTGATGCCGCCGGGCACGCCCTTCGCCAACTGCCAGCAGGGTTTCAGGTACTTGCCGGAAGGCCCGCCGCCGGAGGCCCACAGGCCAGTGCCGCCGGCGCTGCCGCTTTCGTTCCAGGCCTGTTCCGGAATGTAGCCGATGGCCGAGGACTGGTCCGGATCCTTCCGGTTGCGCCAGTAGGTGCCGGAACCTTCGTTCAGCTGGGTGCCGCCCACCGCCAGGTTGAACGGGGTGGAGGCCAGCCCGGAGACCGCCGGGCCGGAGCCGGAGTCGTCGTTGCCGCCGTCGCATCCGGCCGGGCCGCTGTCGCCGGAGGCGACCATGGAACTGATGCCCTGGACCGCGGCCTGCACCCACAGGTTGCGGAAGAAGGCCATCTCGGTGGCGCCCATCCGGGATTCGCACTGGCCGAAACTGGTGTTCATGACCGGGGCGAGGTTGTGGTTCACGATGTACTGGGCCGAAAGGTCCATCCCGTCGGTGCTGTCGGTGGAACCGGACACCACCAGGCGGATATTGGCGTTCCTGGCCACGGCCCCGGCCCATTCCACGTCCAGGTCGGCTTCGCCGTCCTCGTCCATGCCGAGGTCGCCGGGATCGGGGCCGTTGATGAGGATCTCCGGGTCCTTGCGCGGCAGCCCGAACTCCCGGCGGAAGGTGGTGATGTCGGCGAGCGGGATGTGGGTCCGGCCGACGATGGCGACGCTCACCCCGCTGCCGTCGATGCCCTCCTTGTAGAGCGGCTTGAGGTTGTAGATGGCGGCGAAATCGCCCGGGGTCAGGTCGTGGTTGTCCGGGTCCTTCGGGTCCTTGGCGGCCGGGACGAAGCCGCGGTTCATGGCGGGGTGCGGCACGTTGTGCAGGGATACCACGCCCTCCACCACGTCGGCCAGGGCGCGCGGGATGGCCGGGTTCCGGACGTTGCCCTGGCGCAGCTTGCCGTCCAGGCTGAAGGTGCGGATGGGCGTGCGGAACGCCCGCTCCACCTGGTCCACCGTTCCGGAGAAAGTGACGGAGAGCCTGCCCGCGGCCACCTCGTCCACCTGGAAGCCGTTCTCCTGCAGCCAGTCGGTGACCCGCCCGATGGCCTCCGGCGCGGGCCCGAACTCCGCCCCGAACTGCTCCGGGGTGAGCCACTGGTGGAAGCTGGGCGAACCGCTGTCCTGCAGGTCGGCCAGCCGCCGCTCCAGGCGCGCCTCGGCCCCGGGCGCCAGCTTGAGCGCCAGGATCATGCGGTCCATGGGGGCCCGGGCGTCGGCCGGCCCCAGTTGCCGGGCCGAGGCCAGGGCAGGGGGCACGTTGCCGGGCCGCTCCAGGTACTGCGGATCCTCCAGGGGAAGCGCGGCGGCGACCTTGAGCGGAATCGGATCGGCGGGAGTGACAGGACCGGCATTCAGGGCGCAGCCCAGCAACACCAGTAAGGAGATACGGGACCGTCTACGCAAAACGGACTCCTTGAAACAAAGCTTGAAAAAGTTGCTGAAAACGCCGGCAAAACAAGCGGGCAGACGTACAAAAGTACTGGGAGATCCTGAGTCCCAGTATCGGTCCTAATTCAAAATGGAATGAAGAAAATTATGCTATATAGAATTAATGTAATAATTAGCTAAACATCCCGTTTGCGGTTGCTCTGGTCCTAGAATTGGAAGGACAAACGGGCAATGGAAGGACGGGCATGGCCAAACTCAGCGTCAACGTCAACAAGATCGCTACCCTGCGCAACGCCAGGGGCGGCGGCACGCCGGACCTCATGGCGTTCGTCGGGCACATCATCGCTTATGGCGCCCAGGGCATCACCGTCCACCCGCGGGCGGACCGGCGCCACATCACGCCGGAGGATGCGCGCGCGGTGGCCAGCGCGGTGCGGGCCGTGGAAACCAATTTCGAAGGGGATGTGCGCGAGGAGTTCCTGGACCTGGTGCTGGAATGCCGGCCCACCCAGTGCACCCTGGTGCCGGTGCAGCCCGGCGAAGTGACCAGCAACCACGGCTGGGCGGTGCACCGTTGGGCCTTCCTGCTGGCGCCGGTGGTGGCCCGGATCAAGGAGGAGGGCATCCGGGTCAGCCTGTTCGTGGAGCCGGGCGACGTCGCCAGCGTGCGCGCCGCCGCGAGCATCGGCGCGGACCGGATCGAGATCTACACCGAGCCCTACGCCGCGGCGTTCACCCGGGGCGACCCCGCCGCGGAGCTGGAGCGGGTGATCCGCAGCGCCGAAGCGGCGGAGCAGTGCGGCCTCGGGGTCAACGCCGGGCACGACCTGACCCATCTGAACCTGCCCCTGATGGTGCGGCGGGTGCCGAACCTGACGGAGGTCTCCATCGGCCACCACCTGATCAGCCATGCCCTGCTGGTCGGCATGGAGCGGGCGGTGGGCGACTACCTGCGGGCCGCCCAGTAGCCATGTGCGGCCGGTACAACCTGCATTCGCTCATGGAGGACGTCGCCGCCCAGTTCGCGGCCGAGGCGCTCACGGCGTTCGAACCGCGCTACAACCTGGCCCCCACGGCCCCGGTGCCGGTGGTGGTGATGACGCCGGCCGGGCGGGTGATCACCCTGCACCGGTGGGGGCTGGTGCCGTCCTGGAGCAGGGACCCGGCCCAGGGCGCGCGGCTGGCCAACGCCCGGGGCGAAACCGTGGCGGACAAGCCGTCCTTCCGCGCCCCGTTCCGGCGCGGCCGCTGCATCATCCCGGCCGACGCGTTCTACGAATGGCAGGCGCGGGCCGGGGCCGCCAAGCAGCCGTACTGCTTCCTCACGGCCGACGGCGCGCTGCTGGGGTTCGCCGGGCTGCGCGACCGGTGGGAGGGTCCGGACGGGGTGCTGGATACCTGCACGATCATCACCACCAGCGCCAACGCGCTCATGGCGCCGATCCACGACCGGATGCCGGTGATCCTGGCCCGGGCCGACCATGCCGCCTGGCTGGATCCGGCCACGCCGCCCGCGCTGCTCAAGGCGCTGCTGCGGCCGTGCCCCGAGGGCCTGCTGCGCTGCTACCCGGTGGGCCGGAAGGTGGGCGACGCGCGCAACGAGGGGCCCGAGCTGATGGCGCCGGCCGATGCCTAGCCCGAACGCCCAGTGGCTCTTCCTGGCGGCCCTGGTGGGCATGCTCGGGCTGTTCCACTGGATGCGCCGGATCTTCCCGGTCTTCGCCATCCTGGTGCTGCCCGGGACGCTCGCCCACGAGTGCTGCCACCTGGTGCTCGGCCTGCTGCTGCGCGGCGAACCGGCGGGCTTCAACCTGCTGCCCCGGCGCGGGCCGGACGGGCGGGGCTGGGAGATGGGCTCGGTGAGCTTTCGCAACCTCACCTGGTACAACGCCTTCTTCATCGGCATGGCGCCGCTGCTGATGCTGCCGGCCGCCTACGCGCTGGTGCGCTGGCGGCTGGCGGCCCAGCCGGTGTTCGATGGCCGCGAAGCCCTGATCATCTACCTCATCGCCAACCTGGTCTACGCTGCGCTGCCTTCCTGGCAGGACTGCAAGCTGGCGGCGCGTTCCCCCATCGGCTGGCTGCTGCTGGCGGCGGGCCTGGCCTGGGGCTGGCACTGCTGCCGGCAGCCGGCGGTCAATGTTCAGCCGGCAGCGGCCCCCGGCCGGCGTGCGTCTTTCGCATGAAGAAGATCAGCGGCAGCAGGGAGATGCACAAGACGCCCATGATCCAGAAGGTGTCGGCGAAGGCCATCATGTTGGCCTGCCTGAGCAGGGTGCCGTAGGCCAGGCCCTGGGCCTGGCGGGCGGCGTCGGGCCCGGAGGAACCGTGCTGCACCAGCGCCTGGCTGGAGCGGGCCAGGAAGCCCTGGTAGGGGAGGCTCCCCGGGGTCAGGTTGGCCACCAGGTTGGCCTGGTGCACCTGGGAGCGGCGCGCCAGGATGGTGCTCACCAGGGCGATGCCGGTGGAGCCGCCGATGTTGCGCACCAGGTTGAGCATGCCCGAGGCGTAGCTGGTCTTGTCGGGCGTGATGTTCTGGAAGGCGGTCACGTTCATGGGCACGAACAGGAAGGCCAGGCCCAGGCTCTGGACCATGCGCGAATACATGGCGGTGCTGAAGTCGACGTCCAGGGTGAACTTCGACATCCAGAGCAGGCCCAGGCCGCAGGTGACGAAGCCGGTGGCGATCAGGAAGCGGGTGTCGGAATGGCGCAGCAGCACGGCCACCACCGGCATCATCACCAGGATCACCATGCCGCCGGGGCTGAGGATCCAG
>CAZVHQ010000130.1:0-5892 GCA_964627225.1 uncultured Mesoterricola sp. | reverse complement strand
GACCAGCAGAGCCCGGATATCGCCATGGGCGTGAACACCGGCGGGGCCGGTGACCAGGGCCTGATGTTCGGCTACGCCACCGTGGAAACCCCCGAGCTCATGCCCGCGCCGCTGCATTTCGCCCACGCCCTGACCCGCAAGCTGGCCGAGGTGCGCAAGAACGGCCAGATCGCCTGGCTGCGGCCGGACGGCAAGTCCCAGGTGACCGTGGAGTTCGACGGCGAGAAGGTGGCCCGCATCCATACGGTGGTGATCTCCACCCAGCACGCCGACACCGTCGGCAACGCCGAGATCCGCGAGCGGATCATCCGGGAGGTGATCCAGGCCGCGCTCCCCGCCGAATACCTGGATCCGGCCACCATCTACCACGTGAACCCCACCGGCCGCTTCGTCATCGGCGGCCCCATGGGCGACACCGGCCTCACCGGCCGGAAGATCATCGTCGATTCCTACGGCGGCAGCGGCCACCACGGCGGCGGCGCCTTCTCCGGCAAGGATCCCTCCAAGGTGGACCGCTCGGCGGCCTACATGGGCCGCTACATCGCCAAGAACATCGTGGCCGCCGGCCTGGCCCGGAAATGCGAAATCCAGCTCGCCTATGCCATCGGCGTGGCCGAGCCGGTCTCCATCGCCGTGGATACCTTCGGCACCGGTTCGGTCTCCGACGCCCAGATCGTCAGGGCTGTGCGCCAGGTGTTCAGCTGCACGCCCAAGGCCATGATCGAGACCCTGGACCTGCGCCGGCCGATCTACCGCCCCACCGCCGCCTACGGCCATTTCGGCCGGGAGGGCTTCAGCTGGGAGCGCATCGACAAGACCGAGGCCCTCAAGGCCGCCGTGCGCTGACGGAAGAATCCCCCGTGACTGCCGCCGGTGGCGGCGATCACGGGGGGCGCCAGGGTCTGGGGATGATCAGGCCTTGGTATCGACGTTCTGGCCAACCTTGAGGTTGCCGATGGCCGGCGCCGCGGCACCGGTGTCGGCCGGCTGGGCGGCTTGGTTGCCTCCGTGATGGCCATGGTGGTGCGCGGGCTGGGCCTGCTGGGCCTGCTGGGCCTGGGTTTGTTGCAGCTGCAAGGCAACCTGTCCGGTCGTAGGATTCTGAACGCTTGTAACGCCTGCCATGGGAACCTCCTTTTTGAAAGACTTCTGATTAACCTGCCTTTCTGTTATCGACCTGACCTCATTTGAACTTTACCAATTCCGTCGGCTTTCCCTCAGGAAAGCTCGTCGTCAGGCCGCTTACCCGGCAGGCCTTTGGCCAAGGCGTCGAGCATTCCCGTGACGATCCTGCACTGGTCGCAGTCCGCCTGGGGGTTGGCGCAGGGGGTCCCGTCGGCCTGGAATTCGCCGCACCTGGGGTTGCGGGCGAAGGCCAGCAGCTCGGCCAGCAGCCGGTGCACCCGGTCGCGCAGGGGGCTTTCGGGCATGTCCCGCAGGGTGGTGATCATCCGGAGCTCTTCCGGGCTGACGGTGACGGGGATCAGTGCTTGGCCCATGGGAAGCTCCAGGGCTCCAGTATGATGGAAAACCGGCCCGGCGCGCCGGTGGCGCGCTGGGCCGGGGGGCTGGCGGGGGCTACTTGCCGGTCATTTCCTCGGCGGCCTTGATGCCCCAGGCGTAGGCCTGCTCATTGAGCGGGATCATGGCGCACTTGTCCTTGAGCATCTGGCGCACGGCGCCGATCAGGGTCTCCTTGGGGAAGAGGCCGGTGGCGGCCTGCAGGGCGCCCAGGGCCACGATATTCTTCACCACGGCCTTGCCCAGGTCCACGGCGATCTCGGTGAAGGGCACGCCCACCAGCTTGATCGAGGGGTCGAGGCCGACGGGGACCTCCTTGACGATCGAGCTGTCGTAGATCACGGTGCCGCCCTTCCTCACGGTGGGGCCGAACTTGGTGAGGCTGGGGGCGTTGAAGGCGATCAGGATGTCCGGGTGGGGGCTGGCGGGGTTGAGCACCTCGTCCTTGGCCATGTGCACGTCGGCATAGCTGGTGCCGCCCCGGCTTTCCGGGCCGTAGCTGGGGATGTGGGTGGCGTCGAAGCCTTCGTTGATGGCGGCCTTGGCGATCAGCATGGCCGCCGTCTGGGCGCCGTCGCCGCCGGAACCGGCCAGCTTGAGCGAAATGTCATTCGGGTTGATATGGGCCGGGAAGGCCTCGCCGCTACGCGCCGGAGCCTCGGTGACCGCGCCCACCGCCTTCAGCAGCCGGGCGGGATCGAAGCTGGGTGCGGTCTTGACGAACCAGGGCTCAGGCTGCAGGTCCTTCTTGACCCCCAGGGGGAAGATCGGGACCATGCACTCCTTGACCCACTTCTCGGTGTCTTCGGGGCTCATCTTCAGGTGGGTGGGGCACTCCGACAGCACTTCGACGAACGAGTAGCCGCGGTTCTCCACCTGGTTCTGCACGGCCTTCTTGATGGCCTTCTTGGCCAGGCGGCGGTTCTTGGCGTCGAACAGGGCGACCCGCTCCACATAGATGGGGCCATCCAGCTGGGCGATCAGCTCGGCCATGCGCAAGGGCATGCCGTTGAGCATGCTGCGGCCGTCCGGGGTGGTGGCGGTCTGCTGGCCCATCAGGGTGGTGGGGGCCATCTGGCCGCCGGTCATGCCGTAGATGGCGTTGTTGATGAAGATGACCGTGATCGGCGCGCCCAGCTGGGCGGCCGAGACCGTTTCGGCCAGGCCGATGGAGGCCAGATCGCCGTCGCCCTGGTAGCTGATCACGTTGGCTTCCGGGTTGGACAGCTTGTGCCCGAGCGCCACCGCGGGGGCCCGGCCATGGGCGGCCTGGGAGCTGCCCACGTCGAAATAGTAGTAGGTGAACACCGAGCAGCCCACGGGCGCGATCAGGATGGTGTTGTCCTGGATGCCCAGTTCTTCAATGGCTTCCGCCAGATACTTGTGGGCCAGGCCGTGGCCGCAGCCGGGGCAGTAGTGGGTGGAGTTGCCCTTGAGGCCCTGGCCTTCGCTGTGCCGGAGAAACTTGTCGTAGAAGACGGACATCAGCGGGCCTCCTTGACCATGGACGCTTGAATGTGGGCCACCACCTCGGTCTGCTGCGGCAGGATGCCGCCGAAGTGCCGGATCGAGGAGATGACGGGGAGATTCTGGTAACCGGCCTGGCTGAGGGCGAGGCGCGCCTCATCCTCCAGCTGGCCGTTGCTGGCTTCCACCACGACCAGACGCTGGACATGGGGCAGCTCCTTGATCAGCTGCTTGACCGGGAACGGCCACACGGTGACCGGACGGAACAGGCCGGCCTTGATGCCCAGGTTGCGCAGATCCTGGACGGCGCCCTTGGCGGCGCGGGCTGGGGTGTTGGCGGCGATGATGAGCACCTCGGCATCCTCTGCCAGGAAGGTCTCGCAGCGGGATTCGTTTTCAATCATCTGGCGGTACTTGTCGTTCAGGTAGATGTTGCGGGTTTCCAGGTCCGCTTCGCTCAGGACGATGGAGTTGATCAGGTTGCCCCGGTGCTGGGCGTCGCCGTTCACGGCCCACGTGGGGATGCCGGGCTTCAGCATGGCGTCGGGCAGCTTGACCTTGCCGGTCATCTGGCCCAGGTAGCCGTCGCCCAGGATCACCACGGGGTTGCGGTACTTGAAGGTGAGCTCGAAGGCCAGCATGGTGAGGTCGAGCATTTCCTGGGGGGTGCTGGGCATGAGGGTGATGGCGTGGGTGTTGCCATGGCCGAGGCCGCGGCAGGCCAGCTTCACGTCGGCCTGTTCGGGGCCGATGTTGCCCAGGCCCGGGCCGCCGCGCATGATGTTGACGAACACCGCCGGGACTTCGGCGCCGATCATGTAGGAAACGCCTTCCAGCATCAGGCTGAAGCCGGGCGAGGAGGTGAAGGTCATGCAGGGGTGCCCGGCGCCGCCGGCGCCGTACATGTGGTTCACCGTGGCCACTTCGGAGACCGCCTGGAGGAAGCAGCCGTCCAGCTTGGGCAGCAGTTTCGCCATGAGTTCGGCACCTTCGGTGGAGGGGGTGATGGGATAGCCGAACACGTGCCGGCAGCCGGCCAGCAGGGCGCCGATGGCGCTGGCGTAGTTGCCCTTGATCACCAGGGGTTCGGTGTGGGGCAGGGGGATCCGGGCCCCCGGGATGTCCACCGCCACGGGGGCAGTGCTGTTCTTGCTGCCGAACAACTTGGCCGGGTCCTGCAGCTCGAAGTCGACGTCCGCCGGGGTTTCCCGCAGCCCGTAGGGCTCGGGGCAGGCGTCCATGCACAGGCCGCAGGCCGTGCAGTGCTCCAGGTTCAGCACCACCGGGACGTAGCCGGTGGCGGAATTGATCTCATCACCCAGGGTGATGCACTCCTTCACGCAGGCGCTGATGCATCTTCCGCATCCCTTGCAGTAATCCGGCAGCAGGAAGGGTTTGGGTCTTTGTTTAAGCTGAGCCATTCGCACGCTCCTCAAGCCACAGGGCCAACGGGGGTTGATAACCAACGGAAATGCATCACGGCAGAAGTATTAGTTCCGCATTCAGTGCACGGGGTCACAACTACGCGTAATATAAGAAAGGAGTCTGCATACCCCATGGAAGACCGGCAAAACAGCCCCGAAAGCCCCGACCAGGAGATACCGCTTTGATCGCCGGCGTGGGTACTGACATTTGTCCTGCCGCCCGGTGGGAGCACCTGCTGGCCAGGTTCGGCGAAAAGGCCGCCCGGCGGGTGCTGCACGGGGAAGAGGCCGACTACCTGCTGGCCGGCAACCGCCAGCGGCTTCCGGAGCGGATGGCCGGGCGCTGGGCGCTGCGCGAGGCGTTCGGCAAGGCGCTGGGGGTGGGGCTGGACGGATGGTCATGGAAGCAGCTGCGCTTCCTGAACGGCAGGCTGTGGGCGGTGGATGAACTGGCGGTCATGTTGGCCGGGCGCGGCATCGACCATCTGCACGCCAGCGTGAGCCATGACGGTGGAATGGCCTTTGCTGTGGTCATTTTGGAAGGAAGCACGCATCATCTGGGTTAATGCCCCGGACCTATCCAGCCGATTCCGTAGCAAGGACCCTCCATGACCGGACCCCTTCCCAACCAGACCATGAGTCTCCAGGACTTCCTGTCCATCAGGGAGTTCATCTACGGCCGCACCGGGATCTTCTTCAGCGAGTCCAAGCAGTACTTTCTGGAAAACCGGCTGAACCGGCGGATTCAGGAGGTCAAGCTGAGCTCCTACCGGGACTACCTGGGGCTGCTGCAGGGCCAGCAGGGGCGGGAGGAACTCAAGCAGCTGTTCAACGAGATCACCACCAACGAGACCAGCTTCTGGCGCAACCCGCCCCAGATCGAAGCTTTCCAGCGCATCGTGCTGCCCGAGGCGGTGGCCCTGGCCCGGGCCCGGGGCGGCAGCAGGCTGCGGATCTGGTCGGCGGCATGCTCTTCCGGGGAGGAACCGTTCACCCTCGCCATGATCTGCCAGGAGGCCAAGGATGGCCTGCTCCGGGGCATGTCCGTGGAGATCCTGGCCACCGACATCAGCGAAAAGGTCCTGGCTTTGGCCCGGGAGGGCGGCTACGGCAGCTACACCCTGCGCAACCTGACCCCGGCCCAGGTGAAGCAGCATTTCACCGAGTCGGGCCCGGACACGTTCAAGGTCAAGCCTGAACTCATGCAATTGGTCAACTTCCGGAACTTCAACCTGATCGATTACGCCAACTACCGCACCCTGGGCACGTTCGATGTGGTGTTCTGCCGCAACGTGCTCATCTATTTCGACGACGCCGTGAAGGCCAAGGTGATCAAGGGCTTCCATGACGTGCTCTTCCCGAAATCCTTTCTGCTTGTGGGGCACTCGGAATCCATCCACTCTTTCAACGTCGGGTTCGATCTCATGCACTTCAGCAAGGCCATGGGCTATCGCAAACGTGACCAGGCCTAGGAGGAGCG
>CAZVHQ010000129.1:0-6076 GCA_964627225.1 uncultured Mesoterricola sp. | reverse complement strand
CGGTGGCCACCTGTCTGCCTACCCGGTTCTTACACCACTCCCTGGGACTCTATCCAATGGTGAAACAACCTGTTTCACCATCTCGACGTCGGGGAAAACCTCAGCTAATTCCCTCGAATTCGAGGGATTTGAAATCGGCAGGGTGACCTTCGTCCAGATGTTCCAAAAATCCACGCAACGTGAACAACGAAAAGAAGTGAACATGAACCTTGACTTGGGGCGTCGAGAACCTTATGTTCAATACAGATTGGTGTTCACGGAACGGATACATCTTTCTGGATTGAACATGACCCCCATTCGAGAAACCGAACTTGTGGATACCGCGATGACCCGCTTGCGCGAGTTGACCGGGCTCGACATCACCCACCGGGCACCGGGGCAGGGGCCCGCTGCCAGGCCGGAGGGCCAGATCCGAATCGTCCAAGGCGGCCACGCCTGGGACTTCCGGGTGGCGTGCAAAGCCGTGATCGACCGGGTGGCCACGCTCCACACGGTACAGGACCAATTGCGGGCATGTACCGGCCAGGGGTTGCTCATCGCGCCCTACCTGGGACCGGACCTCGCCAGGAAATGCCAGGAAATGGACCTGCCCTTCCTGGATGCGGCGGGAAACGCCTTCCTGAAAGGGGATGGCTTGTATGTGCTGGTGACCGGCCAGAAGCCCGACAAGACCCGGTTCCAGACCGAAAAACCCATGCGTGCCTTCGACCGGGCCGGACTCCGGGTGGTTTTCGTTCTGCTCGCGGCCCCGACCCTGCTGCAAGCTCCCTACCGGGACATCGCCAAGGCTGCCGGCGTGGCACTCGGAACCGTGGGGGGAATCCTGACGGACCTCCGGAACCATGGGTTTCTGGTGGAAGACCACCAGGGGATGCGCCGCTGGATCGACCGCCAGCGGGTGATCCAGACCTGGGCCACGAACTTCCCACTCCGGCTCCGGGAGCGTCTCCATATCAGGCGATTCCGGGTGCCCGATGGCGATTGGTGGAAGACCGCCCGGCCCGAGGACTTCGGCGGCTATTGGGGCGGCGAGATCGCCGCGGCCAAATACCTGGGGGAGTTGGTGCCCAAGACCGCGACCCTCTACCTTCCGGAGGACAGGAATGGCTTCCTGGCCAAGCACCGGTTCCGGGCGGATCCCCAAGGCCCCATCGAAGTGCTTGATGCTTTTTGGCAATTGCCTCAGGTTCCGGAAAACCCTGCGGGCCTCGTGCCCCCTTTGCTAGTCTATGCCGACCTGCACGTCATCGGGGACCCCCGGACCCTGGAGCAGGCGAGGCTGATCCATGACCGCTACCTGGCTCGAACTGAAGCGCCCACTTGATTCATCAATGAGCGTGGACAGGATGCGTGGTGGGAACTGCACCGGGACCGGGTTCAGGTCGTAGGCCGGAGACGGTCGCCAGCCTTCCTCGTGCGCCTTGGATGAAAATCGATTCGTTTGGGCAGACGCTCCTCTTCCAGGGAAAGGCCAAGCTCATCCGCCTTCGCACTGGCGAGTTCGCGGATCTTTTCGAGCATGCCGAGTGAAAACAGCACGGCGGCATAGGTTCCCATCCCGACCCCGGGGTCGCCCTTTTCCACCTTCACCAGGGTGGTTCGGGAAATGAAAGCCCGCTCAGCCATGACCGCGGTCGGAATCCGGCGGCGTAGCCGCGCAGCGCGCATGTCGCTTCCGAGTTTGCGCAAGGCGTTTTTGACGGGGATAGGTAGTGTTTGTGTGGGCATAGGGCACCGTCACTATGTCCAACATTATGGACGTATTAAGCGAATGCGTTCACTATTTTTGCCTCAGCAAGCGGTTCGGGAGTCGGGGCCGGCTTTGACTCCTGTCAGGGAGCGGCCTGATGGCTGTTGCCTTGAATACCCATGTTGCACGCCTCGTGCAACATCAGTATTTCAGGCAACACAGGCAAGGAAGGTCGCTGCTGATTTCCGTTAAGCACGAACCTTTGTCGCAGGTGCCGGGGGCTGGGTGGGGGAAGTTCGAGCGAGCATGGTGATTCCGAGGCCGCGCATTACCTTCATGATCGTCTCGTAGCAAGGCTTGGCGCCAGGGGCCAGGGCCTTGAACAAGCTTTCCCGCCCAAGCCCGCTGGCCTTGGCCAGGTCGGCCATGCCCCGGGCCTTGGCGACATCTCGCAGGGCCATGAGAAAGACCTCCGGATTGGGGTCTTCCAGGGCGGCAGTGAGAAATTCAGCGATGGTTTCCTCGTTGTCCAGGTACTCGGCGGCGTCGAAAGGGGCGGTCCTGGTCACTCCTTGGGGAGGATCTGGAGGAGGACTTTGACCTTGGCTATGTCCTGGCGCTGGGTGCTCATGTCGTCCCCGATCAGTAGAAGGCGGACGATAGGGCAGCCACCGCTTCATCAATGCATCTGCGGCAAAGCGCAGGGACTCCGAGATATCCTCCTCCTCCAGTTCCGGATGCTCAGCCAGGATTTCGGCGGATTGAAGGCCAACGGCGACCATGCCGACCACTGTGGCAACGGGCATTCGGAGACCCCGGATGCAGGGCATGCCCCCCATCTGGTCTTCGCTGACGGTGATTCTCTGGAACGTCATGGTTACCCCGCTGTTGCAGGGTAGCCCCCTCTTTTGCCTTTTTCACCCAGTCCAGTGGTGAATCCATTCAAATGGATTTGAAGCTTGCTTGGCGGCTCTGAGGTGTCTTGGATTCCGATCTCCCACACACGCGGCATCGATGGTCAAGACCCCGGAAGTCACCCCGGAAGACGCCCCCCCAAGTCACCCCCCAAGTCACCCCCCCAAGTCCTAAGATTCATGAAGCCTTTTCCGACTACTCGCCCCGTGCCTTCTTCTTGAGGGCAGACAGCCCGTCAACCAGATCGTCCTGGCCCAGCATCACGTAGTGCTCGGAGGTCTGCAGCTGCTTGTGGCGCAGGGCCTTCTTGATGTGGTGTGCCCCATACCCGGCCCGGGCCAGGTTCGTGGCTAGGCCGGCCCGGAGCCGGTGGGGCGTGAGCCCTGCGACCCGGATGTCGCGGCCCGCCCGGGTGATGGCCTTCTTGGTGAACTGGGCCCGGTGGGGCAGGCCGTCCTCGGCCGGAATGATCCAGCCGCCGAGCGGCTTGTTGCCGTCGAAGTCCTCCCAGATGACGGCCCAGAGCAGCGCCCGCAGGCTCTGGTCGGTGGGCAGCCCCTGGGCCTCGCCACCCTTGGTCGGGTCGAATACGGTGGACCCGGGGGTGTAGCGCATGAGGTCCCAGGAAAGCCCCTCTCAGCGCATTTCCAGGGCCTCGCTTTCCCGCAGCCCCAGCCAGAACATGGCCCGCACCGCCAGCACGACCGGGAGGTTCCGGCTCTTATCGATGGCAGCAAAGAACTTCGGTTCGAGTTCGATGGGGACGAAGGCCCGGTGCGGCTGGGGCGCTTTCATCGGCTCGACCTCGAAAGGGATCTTTGTCAGCACGTGATGCTTGACCAATCCAACCTCCCAGATCGAAATCCACGCGCCCTCGCTTGGTTCCTGCGGTTCGCAGGAAGTGGACATGCATTACCGAATGGATGCACCACGGCAATGCCCCGCCTCCGAGCGAACCCACCTGGAGCCGCATTGCCCCGCCTGACCACCCGCCAAGTTGCCGACCGCCTCGTTGGCAGGTGACGATCAATGTCGATCCGAAACCCTTGAGAATGTTGACAACTTCGATGGTGGCGCGGAACCGACCTGGGGTGTATAGTCTGCGTGATTTCTGCGTGAGTTTTGAAACCTCGTTAGCTATCCAGGGCACTTACGAATCGCATCTAGGCTGAGAAAATGGGGAAAACGCCGGAAACCACAAAAACGAAAAACCTCCAAGTCGTTGAAACTTGGAGGTTTAGGTGGTGGCTGGATGCGGACTCGAACCGCAGACCTAGGGATTATGAGACCCTCGCTCTAACTTTTAAGTATTGGTTTTAAAATCACTTAAAAATATTACCTATTTTCGTGTGGATTTGGTGTGAATGAAGGCTAATCTCATGGCCAGAGGTGGCACCATGGCTGATGGGTTGAGGCTGCTTGCTGATGATGTCTGGGGGTACGACTTTATCTTGGCCGGTACACGGCATTCAGGGTCAACCGGCATCGTGAAGAATAAGACTCTAGCTAGAGCTTACATCGAAGACCTGAAGGCAAAGCTCAGGAAGGAACTGGCTGATGCAAAGTTGGGAATCAAGGCTGATCCTATCTTCAGCGTTGGCACCCTCTGGAAGGCTTGGCTTGAGAACCACACCGGAGCCCATGCGGAGCGGGTTGAGCGTGACTGGAATCTGCACATCCTCCCAACCCTCAAGGATGTGGAGGTTATGAAGGTGACAACGGCCATGGTTGAGGGGATCCGCACAGCCTACATGTCTGGCCCATCCCTCCGGAATGCTCATTATGCCGAGAAGATAAAAGCCAAGGCAGAGGCCAGAAAGAAGAAGAACCCGAAGGAGGCCAAGGAAGTCCCGCAGGCAAAGCCACGAACAGGGCAGGGTGGTAACAAGCTCATGACCCATCTTTGCGGGGTATTTGGTTGGGCAGTGAAGACAGAGCGGATACCCCGTATGCCCTTCAAGCAGTTGGATGAGCTTATTGAGCAGGAGCCAGTCAGAACTTTCCTCCGCAAGGAACAGGTAAAGCCGTTCCTGGCCAGGGTGGACAGCAAGGGGAACCTTCATCAGATGGTAGCCATCAGAGCCATGCTCTATCTAGGTCTGCGTGAAGATGAAGCATTGCACATGAAATGGACAGGGTTTGACGGTGACCGGAAAGTGTTCACGGCAGTTGATACCAAGACAGGGAAGAACATTCCTCTGCCTGTACCTGAAGACCTTCGAGTCCTGCTGAAGCGGCTGCGAGAGCGGGTTCCTGAAGACTGTGAGTGGTGCCTGCCTGCCTTTGGTGCACCCTATGAGCCTCATACAGCACAGTTCACCACCAAGCCAATTAAAGCTGCTGGAAAGGCTATGGGGATAACCGGACTCCACCCGCACCGGATGCGGGGCTCCATGGCAACCCTCATGGCCAGGGCTGGTGCGAGTGCCTTTGTCATCAAGAAAATGGGAAGGTGGAAGCGTTCAGAGACGGCTGAGAAATATGTCCAGGTGGTTGAGGAAGACCTGGAGGTAGCCCAGAACAACGCCTTTGACTTCTCGTAACCACCGAAACGCTGAGTATCAATCTCATATCCGCTGACACAGGGATGTGGAGAACAAACGATGGGCAGGCCGAAATTAACCGTTTCAAGCAAGGATAGGAGGACGCAGATAACACTTGAAAGTCACCCTGAGTGGCTAACCTTTGAGGATATTCAGGTTCTCTTGCGACAATACCGGGGTAAGGGGTACGGGCGTAAGCTTTGGAACACCCTGGTAGCCACTGGCAAAATCCCTGGATACCAAGATCCATGGGGCAATCAACTCCGGTACCGGTGGGCAGAAGTCCGGACTGCCATCGATGGGGCGATGAAGCGGGTAGGGTAGAGCCGCCTCTGGGCCGCCTCAACCAGCGAGACGACGCCACTGCCTGAACCGTCAAGGCATCAACTTTGGCGATCAGGTGGGTGGAGGGCATCCTGAGATGCTGGTAGACGACAGAAGAGCTTGGAAGGGCGGATGCTGTTCCGGTTGCTCGTGGCTACCCCCCCCCTAAATACCTCTACCCCATAAGGCGTTGAAAACCTCAACTGGCAACCATGGGGTAGGGGTCGGAGAAAAAGTATAAATTACAATTCATATTTCGATTTTGCTTTTTTTGAGTCTAATACACAAGAGCCATGCTGGAGTCCGGCCTTTTCAAAACCTTTTTCAGTGTGCGAATTGGAGAAAATGGGTCAAGAAAAAATTTGCAAATCATAATTATGGATTTTGGTTTCGGCAAAACGGGAAAAGGCTACACCTTCTCGCTATTTCCCTGTCCAAGCCCCAGAGTGCAGAGAAGCCTTCATTGCCCCCCTGCCCACAGGAAACCCGCCTCCCTCGGCCTCGCGGCTGGAAAACGCTGCGCGTTTCCCACAAGGGCCGGCGCCAAAGCCATCAGCAGCATGCACAAAGATAGTTGTCGTTGATATAACTGCCCTGAAATCAG
>CAZVHQ010000128.1:0-6085 GCA_964627225.1 uncultured Mesoterricola sp. | reverse complement strand
GATGCAGGTAGAAGCTGGGGCAGCCGGTGGAAGCCAGGGTGGCGGCGATCTTCTGCGCCACCAGGCCGGACTTGCCCATGCCCGAAAGCACCAGCCGGCCCTTGCTCTGGGTGACGTGCCGGGTCCAGGACCGCACCAGGCTTTCGTCCCAGCTGGCTTCCAGCGCCTCGATGGCCATGCGGGTGGCCTCCAGCACATGCCTGGCCGCCTTGCCAGGGTCGGCCGTCATGGGTTGGGACAAAGGCGAATCTTGGACCACCGGGGCTCCTGCTGCTGGCACCTGCCAAGGATCATGCTAGCAGCCCTTCCCGGCTCGCTGGGAGGTGACGCGACAGGGTCAGGAAGGTTGCTGGTAGTGTTCCAGGAAAGTCCTGGCATTCGTCAACGATCCCCGGGCAGGTGAGCAGAATGAGTTCGTCCTCCAGAACCAGATCGAGGATCCTGGCAAAAAGGATCATGCTCACTGCGCCACGCTGATTCAGTTCACCATGGCTACCGGGAAATCCGGAACCGTGCTGGGCTTGGCCGTGGTTGGAGCCTGGGTGCCGTGGGTCAGCTCCTTCACCCGTTCGCTGATGTAAAGGTCGAGCATGTTCACCGTGACCCGCCCGGTGTGCTGGAAGTCGGCCTTTCCCGAGAGACCCTCCACCACCGCCTTGGTGAAGGCCCCGTTGTTCCATTCCTTGCTTTCCAGGCTGGCCTGCCTGCCGGTGCTGGCGCTGAATACCACGACCCCGTTCTCGGCGCTGGCCAGTTCGTTGATGAACCCGTTGAGGTCGTTGCTCCCCCGCTGTTTGACGCCCCCCAGGATGTTGCCACTGTGGCAGGTGTCCAGGAAGAACAGCACTTTCCCCGACAGCTTGGCCAGGGTGCTGCGCATGTCCGAATCGGCCACCATGGTGCGCTTGATCCGCTCCGGGTCGGCGTTGGCGGGCAGGAAATAATACTGGCCCGCAGTGTCATTGATGCCATGGCCCGCCAGGAACATCACCGCCACATCCTTGGCCGTGACCTCCCGCTCCAGCCACTCCAGGCCATCCATGACGTTGTCCTTGGTGGCCGCGCCGTCGGTGAGCAGCTTGACCTCCACGTCCCGGAACAGCCGGCCCTTCTGGACGGCAAAGGCCGCCGCCAGATCCCTGGCGTCCTTGGCCGGGAAGCCCAGGGCCAGATCGCTGCGCTGGTAGACGCTCACCCCGATGGCCAACACGTATAGCTTGGGCCGGATCACGAATCCCGAAGCGGGAGCGGCCGGGTCGGGTTGCACCGGAGGCCTGGCCCAGGCCAGCTGGATCACGGCCGCCTCGCTCACCGCCGACCCGCTCCGGGCGAACACCGAAACCGTGCAGTCCTGGGGCGGCATCGGCACCTCCAGGCTGTAGATCCTTTCCCCGTCGGCGCCGGCGGCCGGCTGCAGCCGGAGGCCCCTGCCCTCCACCCGGCGACCGTCCACAGCGGCCCACACCGCGTCGATGGCGTTCTGGTTGGCGGAGCGCACCGCGGCGCGCAGGGTCACGGTGCCGGCCTCGATCGGGGTTCCGTTGCCCGGGCTGAGGATCCGGACCTTGGGCGGCAGGATCGCCTGGAGTTCCATGGCCGCGCCGCCGGCTTCGTTGGCCCTGGCCGGGGCCGCGCCCTCGTCCGGGGCGGTGAGCGCCTTGGCCACCGCATCCGGACGGTAGAACTGGGCACGGAAGCGCGAGGCCGGGAAAAAATCTGCCGCCGCGTCCTTGCCGCGGTTCAAATGCCAGCCGATCAGGTCCTCCCCGCCCGGGGAGGCGTCATAGGAGCCCGATGGGGTCCAGAGCACCCAGCGCTTCTGGTCCACGTGGGGAAAGAAGGCCAGCTGCTCCCGGCCATCCGCCATGCGGTACCAGCGGATCGTGCCATCGCCGTAGGCCGCCACCCCCAGGGTGCCATCGCCGGAGATGTTCACCGCCCACGCGACCCCCGGTCCAGGCTGCCTCCAGACCTGCTTGCCTTGGGCATCGAAACAGGTCAAATACCATTCCGTGCCCAGGAGGAAACGGTTCAGGTCGGGGGCGATGGCCAGGCAGCGGGCCGTGGCGTCCCCCTTCATGGGCAGCGGCATGCCGGCAAAGGTGGGGCTGTTGCCGTTCTTCCAACCCTGGATGGGCAGTCCTTCGGTTCTCGGAGCACTCAGCGGGTCACCCTCTTCGGAACTGATGCGGCGGCCCGCCAGGTTGAACAGGACGACCTTCCCGTGGTTGGCGTAATGGAAGGAGAACTGGGTTCCGGTTCGATTCAGCTCCAGGTTCATGCCCATGAAATCAACATTGGCGCCCGTATGGGCGGCCCCGTTCAGCTGGCCCCAGGATGGGGCCATGGACGCCCAGAGCAGACCCCCTCCCGGCAGGGAGGCCAGATCCGAAATGGTATCCGTCGCGCCTACCTCCTTGTCCTTGGCCGGGCCATGGCCGCCCTTGGACCAGCTCCGGATCGAGAAACGGTTCATCGTCTTGCGGCGCCCTTCCTGCCACTTGAACCGGTGGCCAGCCGCGAAGAGGGTCTCGCCGTCCCTGGACCAGGCCAGGCCCTTCAAACCGCTGGAGGTCCCGGCCGTATCCGGCGAAAAGAGCCATTGCAGGCCTGCCCCGGCGAGGACATCGACCCGAGGGGTGTCGCCATAACACAACGCCAGGGTGGTGCCATCGGGGTTGAACCGAATGGCGCCGGGATGCTGGCCCCCGGGCGCGGGCACTTTCGCGAGGAGAGCCCCTTCCGGGCCGTAGAGGCGGACCTGCCCATCAAGGCTGGTCGTGACCAGTTGCCCGAGGGCATTGAAATCAGCCCCGCAGCTGTCACTCCCGTACTCGGCATCCCGGAACAGCTCCTTGCCATCGGCGGCGTTGAAAACCCGGATGCCATTCCGGCCGGCAAGGCACGCGGCCATCCGGGTGCCATCCGGGGAGAAGGCCAGCTGCCTGACCACCTCGGGCAAGCCCGGCAGGCGGCGCAGCAAGGCTCCGGTGGCGGTGTCAAACAGATAGATCGAATCAGAACCGTCCCAGCTGTGCCCGGTATATCCGCCGAAGGCCGCCATGCGCCCATCCGGGCTCAAGGCGCAGCCATAGAGCTTGCCCTCGTGCCCGTCGCCATGGGGAGGGCGGAAAACATGCAGGAGCTGGCCCGAGGGGAGGCCCCAGAGACGGGCCGTCTTGTCGTGGGAGACGGTCAACGCCAGGTGCCCGGGCGCATCCGTCGCTATTCCTGTGATGGCCGCGCTGTGCATCCCGGTTTCCAGGCAAAGCACCGGGTTGCCGGGGGGGTCTCCGGCCAGAAGGGTGGTTCCAAGCATCAAGGCGACAAAGCAGATCCAGAAACGTGTCACGACCGATTCCTCTATGCGGGGGTGAACCCATCTTAAGGTCAGGTCCATGGATCATATGGGGGAATGATTCCGGCCTTTTCGGCCACGCTGGCCTCCCTGCCCGTCGCTTGACTTCTTCAAGGGTGGCCCATATCCTTCCGCCAGCTGGCAAGCTGTTCCTCGAACCTTGCCAGCAGCGGTTTGCATCTTTATTAACCTTAGAGGCAATCATGAAAAAATGGATCTTTCCCATGCTCGCTTGGCCGCTTATGGCGGTAACCCCTCAGCACCCCCAGCCCAGCGCCCCGGCCAGCCAGGTGATGCCCGGCGGCTACCAGCTCGTGGAAAGCGATGCCGCCGAAGTGCAGACGGCCAAGGCCACCGCCCAGAACGCCATGAGCAACCTGCGCATCGAGGCGGTGCTGGAGGCCTACAAACAGGTGGTGGCCGGCATGAACTACAAGCTGATCTGCCAGGTTTCGGCCCCTGACGGCGCCGCCACCTGGGAATTCGTCATCTGGCACCAGCTGGATGACAGCTGGAAACTCACCTCGGCGCGCCAGCTGTAGGCGCGTCGGCTCACGGCGCGACGTTCACCTGCTGCCCCTCCTCCAGCGAGTCGGGGGGGTTGACGATGATCTTGTCGGCGGGGGAGACGCCGCCCAGGATCTCCAGGGTGGTGCCGTAGTCGCGGCCGATGGTGATGAGGCGCAGCAGCACCTTGCCGCCGGGACCGATCAGCGCGACCCGCGGGCCCTCGGCCCGGAACAGCATGGTGTTGACCGGAATCGTCACCTTGCTCACGCTGGAGCCGATGGCGAAGTGCACCTCGCCGAAGGAACCGGGCAGCAGATGGCCGTCCTTGTTGGGCAGGTCGACTTCCGTGAGCAGGGTGCGGGTGGCGGCATCGATCGATTCGGCGGTGCGGGTCACCACCCCGGTGAACTTCTGGCCGGGGAATTCCTGCAGGGTGACCGTCGTCCGGGCGCCGTTCTTGATGAAGGGTGCGTAGGCCTGCGGCACGCTCGAGTAGACCCGCAGGGGATCGACCCGGGCCAGGTCGAACAGTTCCCGCCCGGCGACCCCGGCCCCGGCATTGATCAGCGCGCCGGGATCCACGTTGCGCTTGGTGAGCACGCCCGAGAACGGCGCGTAGACCTTCTTGAATCCTTCCAGCTGTTCCAGCCGGTGAACATTGGCATCGGCGGCGGCGAGATTGGCCTGCGCCTGGAGGTAGCCGCTGGCCTGCTGGTCGTTCTCCTGTTCCGAGACCGAGCTGGTCTTCAGCAGCTTCTGCCAGCGGTCGGCGCTGATCTTCGCCAGATCCTTCTGGGCGATGATCTGCAGCCGCGCGGCCCTGGCCTGGTTCAGCTCCTGGTCCACTTCCGGCGTGTCGATGTCCGCCAGCAGTTCGCCCTTGGTCACCTTGCTGCCGATATCCCGGTACCAGCGCAGCAGGTAGCCGTTGGTGCGGGCATAGATGGGAGACTCTTCGAAGGCCTGCAGCGAGCCAGGCAGGACCAGCTCTTCGTCGGGATTCTCCTGGGTGGGGCTGACCACGGCGACGGTCGGCACGGAGTCCCGTTCGGTCGCCTTCACCAGGGTCCGCTCATGGCGCACCTGGGCGAAGATGCTGAGCCCGCCGGCGGCCAGCAGCGCCACCAGCGCGATGCTCACCAGGGTCAAGGCCTTGCGCGGCGGCGCGGGGGGCAGCTCGGGCGGCCGCTGGATCCCCGGCGACTGGTGCCGGCCATGCTGTTGGATCGCTTCGATCTCGATGTCCCGCTGAGCCTGGATGCTGAGAGCATGATGTTCTTCGCCCGGGTTCAAAGGAGGCTTGTTCTCTTCACTCATGCGTTACCCCTAAGCCTGTTCATCGCGCGCCTGTTTCGCTTCCCGGCGGCCGTGGAAAATGGTGAATACGCTCGGCACGAAGAACAGCGTGGCGACCGTGGCGAACAGCAATCCGCCGATCACGGCCCGGCCCAGCGGCGCATTCTGCTCGCCGCCTTCGCCGAAGCCGAGCGCCATGGGCACCATACCGATGATCATGGCCAGGGCGGTCATCAAGACCGGCCGCATGCGGGTGTAGCCGGCGGACACCGCGGCCTGCATCGCCGACAGCCCCTCGTCCATCTGTTCCCGCGCGAAGCTGACCATCAGGATGGAATTGGCGGTGGCCACGCCCATGCACATGACCGAGCCGGTGAGCGAAGGCACGCTCAAGGTGGTGTGGGTGAGCAGCAGGAACCAGCAGATGCCGGCCAGGGCCGCCGGCAGCGCGGTGATGATGATGAAAGGATCAAGCCAGGACTGGAAGTTGACGACGATGAGCAGGTAGACCAGCACGATCGCGCCGATCAGGCCGATCCCCAGGCCGAAGAAGGAGGACCGCATGGTGGCCGCCTGGCCCCGCACCACGATGGTGGTGCCGCGCGGCAGGTGGCCCTGGAAGGCCTGGATGACCCGGTCGGTCGCCGCGGCCACCGAACCCAGATCGCGGTCCTGGGTGCTGGCGTAGACATCGATGACCGGGGCCACGTTCCAGTGGCTCACCGTGGCCGCCCGCACCGTCGGCTGCACCTGCACCAGGTTGCCCAGCAATTGCGGGCCCTGCTGGGAGGTCACCGGGATCGACATCAGGTCCTGCATGTTGGTCAAGCGGTACTGCGGCGCCTGCACCGCCATCTGGTAGGTGACCTCGTTCTTCGGGTTCAGCCAGAAATTCGGCGCGGTCTGGAAGCTGCCGCTCAG
>CAZVHQ010000127.1:0-6114 GCA_964627225.1 uncultured Mesoterricola sp. | reverse complement strand
CGCTGGCCTTCGTCCAGGACGATCTCCAGCGCGGCCAGGCCCAGGGTGAGGATGCCGATGCCCAGGTAGTCCACCCGGAAGCCCTCCTTCACCGACAGCCGCTTGAGGCTGGGCGGATCGAAGATCAGCCGGGCGGTGAGCGCCAGGGACAGGATGCCCACCGGGATGTTGATGAGGAAGATCCAGTGCCAGCTGAAGCTGTCGGTGATCCAGCCGCCGGCCACCGGGCCGACGATGGGGGCCAGCACCACGCCCATGCCGTAGAACGCCATGGCCGCGCCCCGCTTCTCGTGCGGGAAGGTCTCCACCAGGATGGCCTGGGAGGTGGGCTGCAGGGCCCCGCCGCCGACGCCCTGCAGGACCCGGAAGAAGATCAGCCAGGGCAGGCTCGGGGCCAGGCCGCAGAGCATGCTGGAGACGGTGAAGATGCCCACGCAGGTCATGTAGAAGCGCTTGCGCCCGAACAGGGCCGACATGTAGCCGCCCAGCGGCAGCACCACCGCGTTGGCCACCAGGTACGAGGTGAGCACCCAGGTGGTTTCGTCCACGGTGGCCGAAAGGTTGCCGGCGATGTGCGGCAGCGCCACGTTGGCCACACTGGTATCGAGCACCTCCATGAAGGTGGCGAGCATGACCACCATGGCAATGAGCCACGGATTGATCGACCGGTGCGGCGTCCTGGAAGGCATTTACCTTATTAAAAACGCAACGGTTCCCCATGTAAAACGCAATAAAACTCTCAGTACATCACCTTGAGGCCCATCAGCCCCGCCAGGTAGGCGGCCTGGGCCGGGTCGACGATGGCCCCCTTGAGGTGCTCGATGCCGACCCGCAGATCCTTGATCTCCGAGCTGCGGAAATCCGCCCCCGCCAGGTTGGCGAAGGACAGCTGGGCCTCGCCCAGTTCGCAGCCCTGGAACACCACCCCGCGCAGATCCGCCTGCTGGAAATCCGCCCCGCGCAGATTGCACTCCACGAACCGCACCTGCTTGAACGAGGCGGAGCGGAAGTTGGCCAGGGGGCCTTCGCAGGCCCGGAACACGGTGTTGCGCACCAGGGCCTGTCCCAGGTTCAGTCCGGTGAGCCGGCAGCCCTCCAGCCTGACCTTGGACAGGCGGGCCTTCTCCCATGCGGCGTTGGCCAGGTCGCAGGCTTCCAGCACCACCTCGTTCAGGTCCAGCCTGGCCAGCCGGGTGCGGGCCAGGTTGACCTTGCTCCAGGTGCTCCGGTAGACCGTCACCATGGCCGCGGTCTGCCCGGAGCAGTCCGCCTCGGAAAGCGTCATGGACTGGTATTCGGCCTCATCCGCCAGCCGGTGTCCGCTTGCGCCGTCCATGGTCGCCTCCACAGCTAACTTACCGGCTGGCGGCTTCCAGCAGGTAGAGAAAGCTCCGGTAGACGCTCCCGGTGGCCCGGGTGAGCCCGATCTCGCAGGTGCGGGAACTGGAAAAGTGCCCCTGGAACGCGCCCCCCTTGAGCTCGGCCGCCTCCCGGCGGGTGGCGGCGGCGGTGAGTTCCGGGAACAGGAAGCCGCGGTCCCCGGCGAAGCCGCAGCAGCCGGCATCCCGGGGAATGACGACCCGCCCGGCGCAGGCCTCGGCGATGGCCTGGAGCCTGGCGGTGAGCTCCATCTTGGTGATGGAGCAGACCGGATGCAGGGCCACCGGGCCCGGCAGGCGCTTGATGCGCAGCCCGGGCAGCAGCAGGTCGTGGGCGAAGGCCACGGCGTCCAGGATGGTGAGCCGGTCGAAGCGGGCCTGGTTCTCCTCGGTGAGGCAGGGACGGCAGGTCTTCAGGCCGTAGGCGCAGGGGCTGGTGTCCAGCACCACCGGCAGTTCGCCTTCGCCGCTCCAGGCCCAGAACCGCTCCACGGCGTGGTTCACGGCGTGGCGGTGGGCGTCGGCGAAGCCCTTGGAGGCGAACGGCACCCCGCAGCACACGCCCCGGGCATCCGGCGGGATGTGCACCGGCATCCCGGCGCGTTCGGCCAGGACGACCAGCACCTCCGGCAGGCTGTACTCCCGCGGTTCGCCCGGAAGGCGGCCCATCATGCGCGAGATGCAGGCGGGGAAATAGATGGCCTTGGCGCCCTGGCGGGAGGTCACCGGCAGGGACCCGGCGGCCAGCGGCATCCCGTCGATCAACTGGGGGAGGTCGGCGCCCGCCGCGGCCCGGAACAGCCGGGTCGCCGCCGCCACGGCCGGCGCCCCGACCAGCGCCTGCATGAGCCGGCCGGAACGCAGGCCCAGGCGCACCAGGGGCTCCACCCGGCCCAGATGGCGCGCGACGGCGAGGGCCAGGGCCTGGGCCCTGGGGGAATGGGCTTCGCGCCGCAGGCGCTTGACCAGGGCGCCGGTGTCGATGGCGACCGGGCAGGACAGCGCGCAGAGCCCGTCGGTGGCGCAGGTGTCCAGGGCCATGTACGGGTAGTCCCGTTCCAGCGCCGCGCGCAGCGCCGGGTCCTCGCCGGTGCGCGCCAGGCGGGCGATCTCCCGGCGCACCACGATGCGCTGGCGCGGCGACAGGGTCAGGTCCCGGCTGGGGCACCGGGACTCGCACCAGCCGCACTCGATGCACCGGTCCACCTCCTCTTCCACCGCCGGCATGGCCTTGAGGTGGGCCAGGTGGGCGGCGGGGTCGGGGTTGAGGATCACGTCGGGGTTGAGCAGGTGGCTCGGATCGGCCAGGGCCTTGAGCCGCTTCATGATGGAGAGCGCCTCGGAGCCCCACTCGGCCTCCACGAAGGGCGCCATGTTGCGCCCGGTGCCATGCTCGGCCTTGAGCGACCCCTGGTGGCGGTCCACCACCAGGCGCACCACGTCCTCGATGAACCGGCGGTACTGCTCCACCGCCGCGGGCGTGTCGAAATTCTGGGCGATGACGAAATGCAGGTTGCCGTCCTTGGCGTGGCCGAACACGGTGGCATCGGGATAGCCGTGCTTGCGGAACAGGCTGGTGAGGCCGAGGGCCGCCTCCGCCAGGTGCTCGGCCGGGAAGGCCACGTCCTCCAGGATCACCGCCGTGCCCCGCGCCCGCAGGGCGCCCGCGGAAGGGATGATGCCCTGGCGCACCTTCCACAGCCGGCCCTGCTCCACGGGATCGTGGGTGAAGACCGCCGGTTCCAGCAGGTCGAGGCCGGCGCAGACCGCCATGGCGGTGCGCGCCAGCGCCGCCCGCTGGTCCTCGGCGGCCCCCTGGAATTCCGCCAGCAGGGCCGCCGCGCCCTCGGGCAGGGCCTTGATCCCGGGCGGCACCCCGGACTGGTCCTCGACCGCGCGCATGGAACCCCGGTCCAGCAGCTCCAGGGCCGCGGCACCCGCCTCCTTCAGCGGGGCGATGGCCCGGCAGGCGGCGTGCAGGTCCGGGAAGAACAGCAGGCCGGTCACCTTCACCGGCAGGTCCGGCACCGTGCGCAGGACCGCCTCGGCGATGAAGGCCAGGGTGCCCTCGGAACCCACCAGCAGGTTGCGGAAGATCGCCAGCGGCGTCGGGAAGTCCAGGAAGGCATTCAGGGAATAGCCGGTGGTGTTCTTGATCCGGTACTTGGCGCGGATGCGGGCGGTGAGCTGCGGGTCGGCCTCGATTTCCGCCTTGAGCTCCAGGAGCCCCTGGGCCAGGGCCGGTTCCAGCTCCCGGAAGCGCGCCTCGGCATCCGGCTGGGCGGTATCGATGGTGGTGCCCGAGGGCAGCACGAAGGTGAGCGAATCCAGGGTGTGGTAGGCGTTCTGCGCCACCCCGCAGCACATGCCGCTGGAATTGTTGGACAGGATGCCGCCCATGGTGCAGGCGTTGATGGAAGCGGGATCCGGCCCGATCTTGGCCCGGCTGGCCCGCAGGGCGGCGTTCACCTGGCCGCCGATGATGCCCGGCTGGACCCGCACCCGGGCGCCCCCGTCCAGCACCTCCACCTGGCGCCAGTGCCGCTGCACTTCCACCAGCACGCCGTCGCTGATGGCCTGGCCGGAAAGGCTGGTGCCGGCCCCGCGGAAGGTCAGCGGCGTGCCCGATGCGTGGCTGAAGCGAAACAGCCCGCGGATCTCCTCCAGGCTGCCCGGGAACACCACCGCCCGGGGAATCAGCCGGTACACCGAGGCGTCCGCCGCGAAGGCCACCCGGTCCACCGGCCGGTCCCGGACCTGCCCGGCTCCCACGATGGCTTCCAGGACAGGGCGCAGCGAGGGTTGGTCCATGTCGGCTCCGGCGACGCCATCATCCAACCAAGGACACGACCCCACAAGGAAAATTCCGCCCGGAACCTTGCCCACCCGCGGCGCCCGGCGATCCGGCCCGCTCCCGGGCTACACTTGAGGCACGGAACGGAGGCGTGGTGCGGGGTAACAAGGCCATCATCAAGACAGACGCACTCCTGCTGCTCACCTCTCTCATCTGGGGCTTCAACTTCGCCGCCCAGCGCAGCGGCATGTCGGTCATCGGGCCGTTCGCCTTCAGCGCGGCCCGCTTCGCCCTGGGCGCGCTGGTGCTGGTGCCCCTGCTGGTCCTGTCGCGGCACCGGGCGGCGCGGCTGCCTGGCGCGGCCGAGCGGCCCGCTGCCGCGACCCGGGCGGCCTGGGCCGGCCTGGCGGGGCTGGTGCTGTTCATCGCCAGCAACCTCCAGCAGGTGGGCCTGGTCTCCACCACCGCCGGCAACGCCGGCTTCATCACCTGCCTCTATGTCGTCCTGGTGCCGCTGTTCGCCTTCTTCGCCGGCAAGGCCTCGGGCGCGCTGATCTGGTGCGGGGCCCTGCTTGCCGTGGCCGGCCTCTGGGTCCTGAGCGTCGGCGCCGGCTTCACCCTGGCGCCCGGCGACGGGCTCGAGCTGGTCGGGGCGCTGTTCTGGACCATCCACATCCTGCTCATCAGCCGCCTGGCTTCCCGCATGGAGGCCCTGGAGATCGCCGTGGGCCAGTTCGCGGTCTGCTCGGTCCTGAGCGGCATCGTCGCCCTGGTCCGGGAGCCGGCGCCCTTCGCCGGGCTCCTGCCCGCCGCCGTGCCCATCCTGTTCGGCGGCCTTTTTTCCATCGGCATCGCCTACACCCTGCAGATCGTCGCCCAGAAGACCGCGCACCCGGCCCACGCCTCCATCATCCTGTCCATGGAGGCCCTGTTCGCCGGCATCGGCGGGGTGCTCCTGCTGGGCGAGCCCTTGACCCTCCGGCTGGTCGCCGGGGGAACGCTCATGCTCGGGGGCATGGTGGTCTCCCAGTGGCAACCGGCGCGGTGAGCGAACGCACCAGCCGGGACCGCCGTTCATGCGGATGCCCCCGGATGGTCATCTGGCCGGAAGCGGAGGTGGCGGATCTACGATAGGATTACCGTAAGATTATTATCATCAATGGTTGCGCCAGGCTTCCAGATGGCCATGATGGCATCGCCCAGTTCCGCGAACTCCGGGTTCGAACTGGCCATCAGGGCCTGCGTGCCCTGCTGGATGGCAGTGGGGGCGTTGGCGAAGTCGGGGTTGCCGGCATAGAACGCGACCATGGCCGTGGCGAACAGCGGAGCCACGGACGCGGCGTCCGTCGGGTCGACGTTGTAGGGCGCCGCCTCGAGCATGGCCGTGGCCAGGTCGATCATGCCGCCCATGATGAACGAGCTTTCGTAACCCTGCCAGAGGGCGGAGGTCGGGTAGTCCGGAATGCTTCCGACCGTGGAGGTGGTGATCTTGAAGGTCCTGGTGCCCAGGTTCGCCGTCACGAACCGGTACGGGCAGGCCGGCGTCACGGTGGAGCCCGTGGAGCAGTCCGTGAGGATGGAGCCGTCGGCGTATCGGGTCTGGGCCACATCGTTGGCATGGAAGTGGCCGGTGAAGATGAGGTTGAGGCCGGCGTCCGCAAGCGCATTGCCGACGCTCTGGTAGTCGGCGAGGACGTAATCCGGGAAGAACGTGGCCATCCCCTGGAAGTGTTCCATGATCGGGTGGTGCTCCATGCCGATGACGACCTTGCCCAGGGCCTTGGCCTTGGCCAGATAGGTCTGGATCCAGGCGAGCGTGGCTGCGCTGATCTGGCCGCCCGTGGTGGGCGAGCCGTTGGCGATGTTGTTGTTGTAGATGGCGGAGTCGATGGCGAACAGCCAGAGCCCCGGGGCAGGCTCGGCGATGTAGCTGAGGGAGTT
>CAZVHQ010000126.1:0-6159 GCA_964627225.1 uncultured Mesoterricola sp. | reverse complement strand
GGGTTAGGCCAGGAACGCCGCCAGTTCGGTGAGGTCGTCCACCGCCAGATCCCAGCTTTCCCGGCCCGGGTCGCCGAAGCCGTAGCGGCAGAAACAGCGCCGTACGCCGGCACGCCTGCCGGCTTCCAGATCGGTGAAGTTGTCGCCGGCGATCCAGGCCCCATCGGCGGCGCCGCCGCCCTGTTCCAAGGCCATGAGCAGGGGCGCCGGGTCGGGCTTGAGCCCCGGGCAATCGCCGCCGCCCACCACCGCGGCCATGCAGCCGGCGATGCCCAGCCCGTCCAGGATGAGGTCGGTGAAGGCCCTCGGCTTGTTGGTCACCACCATGAGCCGGGCGCCGCGCTGCCGGAAGGTCTCCAGCGCGGCCGCGACCCCGGGGTAGAGCACGGTCCGGTCCAGCAGATGGGCGCGATAGTGGCGCTGGTTGATGGCCAGCGCGTCCTCCAGGCGGCCGGGCAGCTCGGGGATGGCGCGGCTGAGCAGTTTGCGCACGCCTTCGCCCACGTAGCCCACCACCTGGGCCTGGGGCAGGGCGGGCAGGCCCAGCTCCGCGCGGGTGAGGTTCACCGCCAGGGCGAGGTCGGCCCGGGAGTCGATGAGGGTGCCGTCCAGGTCAAAGATGATGGAATGTGCCATCCCCTACTTTAGCCCGAAATAAACCCTGCTGCCGCCCTCCCGGGCGGCGCGCTCGCCGCCGCTGACCTGGAACAGCCGGCCCGGGTCCACCTTGGCGTCCAGGAACAGCCCGATCAGGGCCTTGGCCCGGGCGGCGGCGAGCTGGCGCAGGTCGTCGGCGCTGACCGTGAGGTTGCCCAGCAGCCGCTGCTCAAGTTCCGCGGGCGGCGCCGTCGGCGCCGGGCCGGGAAAGGCCTGCAGGAAGGCCGCCCGCAGGCACTGGGCGCGTTCCTCCGGAGTCAGGCCCTGGCCCGGGCCCCCGGGCTTCAGGCGCAGCAGGGTCTGCTCCAGCCGCTGCTGTTTCAAGGCGGCGGCGTCGGCCGCGGGGTCGGCGCAGCCTTCGGCTTCCAGGCCCAGATCCGGCCGCTCCGCCAGCGCCTTGGCCAGGGCCTGGGCCTTGGCCACGGCCGCCGGGTCGGGCACGGCGCTGCCGGCGGCGAAGGCCACGTAGCTGAGATCGTGGTCCTGGGCCCCGCCCAGCTTGGCCAGCAGGGTGAAGGGCGAGGCGGCCACCTTGCCCATGACGTTGAGCAGCGCGTGCAGGATGACCCTGCCGTAGTGCAGGTCGGGATCGTCCAGGCTGCCGGAGACCGGCAGCTCCAGCTCGATCACGCCCTTGCGGTCGCGCAGGATGGCCAGCGCCAGCTTCACCGGGAGCCGGACCGCGTCCGGGCTGGCCACCTTGTCGCCCAGGTAGAACTGGTCCATGCGGGTGTTCAGCTGGACCTGGAGCTGGCGCTGCCGGATCTGGACGTGGGCGTCCAGGTCCAGCTTGCCCTTGCGGATGGTGTAGCCCAGGAACTTGCCGGCGTAGGGGCTGAAATCGGTCAGCTCCGAGGCCTGGATGGTCACGGTCACGTCGGTGTCCTGGTCCTTGCGCAGGGGCATGGCGCGGCCCGAGAGGTGCATGGGGGCGAGGCCGCCGGCCAGGCCCTTGAAGTCGAGCGCGGCCTGGCTGTCGGGTTCGGTGGAGAGGCTGGAGGCGCCGCCGTTCAGGCCGGTGACGATCAGGGCCGCGTTGGGTTCCAGGCTGCGGTCGATGAAGCTGAGCCGGCCCTCGGCCAGGCTGGTGCGGCCGATGGTCAGGCGGAGCGGCCGGCCCTGGCTGGGCGGCAGGGCCGCGCCGAGCGCCGACGCGGGCACCGGTTCGAGCTTGAGCGCGCGGCCGACGTTGGTGCTGCCGTCCTGGGCCACCACCAGCCGCGGGTTCGGTTCCAGCAGGTCGACCCGCCGGATGGCGAGGCTGTCCGGGCGGGTATGCAGCTCCAGGCCGGACAGGGTCAGCCGCCGGTAGCTCAGGAAGGGCTCGCCCCGGGCCCCGTCGGCGGCCTCGAAGCCGTCCAGGCGCAGGGTGCCGCTGAAGGCCAGGGGGCCGCCCGGTTGCGCCCGCAGCCGCCCATCCAGGCCGAGCAGGCCCCGGTTCAGCCGGATGTCGGTGGCCGGGGCCAGGTACGGGTCGAACGCCGGCAGGGCCAACCGGTCGATCCGCACGGTCAGGTCGCAGGCGGAGCGCAGCGGCGCCACGCTGCCTTCGGCGCTGATGCGCGCCGTGCCGTTCAGCTTCAGGGCCAGCGTCAGTTCGGCCCGGGTGGCGGGGTCCAGGGTGAAACCCCTCAGCGTAGCCGCCAGGTCCTCCGCCAGGACATGCACCGGGCGCACCGTGCCCAGGTCCTGGAAGGCCACCCGGAAACCCTGCAGGCGCAGTTCCTTCAGTTCCAGCTTGAAGGGCGCGGCGGGCTCCGGCGCGGGCCTGGGCTTCGGGGTGAACATCCGCACCAGGTCGAGTTCGCCGTTGCCGGCCCGGGTGAGCGCGATCCGGCCGTCCTGCAGGCCCAGGGCGCCGATCCGCACGGAGCGGGCGATCAGGTCGGCCTGGATGCCGCGCGCCTCGATCCGGGGCAGCACCACCTCCGGGGCCTTGCCCTGGGCCAGCTTGAGGTCCAGCAGGTCCAGGGAGCCATCCTCCAGTTGCATCACATGGTGGCCGGCGGCCCACTGGAAGGCATAGCCGGCCTGGGCCGAGACGGTGCCGGCCAGCACCCGGAAGGCGACCTGGTCGCCATAGAACGGGTGGTACTTGGGCAACAGCAGCCGGTCGATCCGGAAGCGGCCCTGGGAGGCCAGCGGCTCCAGGGAGAACGTGCCGTTCCAGCGGAACTGTTCTCCGGCCTCGGTGCGGCCCTCGAAGGCATAAGGGTTGCGCCGGTCCAGCCCGGTGCTGAAGCCGGTCAGCTCCAGGGAGAGCGGGCCCAGGGTGGTGGCGAACGGTTCCGCCCGGCGGTCCAGGAACCGCACCTGGGCGCCCTGGATGGAAAGCCGGCCGATGCTGAGGCGCCGGGGGGCGCCGGACCGGGCGGGCGCGGGCGGGCCCAGCCGTTCCAGGATGTCGGCGTAGTTGAGCCGGCCTCCGGGCTCCACGGTCACCCGGCCCAACGGGTGCACCAGCTCGATGGTCCGGAAGGCCATGTCACGGGAGACCAGGGTGGCCAGGCCCAGGCTCACCCGGAGCCGTTGCCAGCCGAGGAAGTCACTCCCGTCCCGCTCCTTCACCGCGAAGCCCTCCACGGTCGCGGCGAGGGTGAACGGGTTCAGGCGCACCTGGCGCACGGTCACCTCCCGGCCCAGCAGCCGGGACAGGGTGGCCGGCAGCCTGGCCTTGAGCACGGCCGGAACCACCAGGAAGCCCAGCACGGCATAGAACAGGATCAGGCCGGCCAAGGCCGACAGCATCAGGCAGACCCGGCGCGGGAGGTGGCGAAGGCGGCTTGGCGTTGGCATCGTATGAACATGATGTTTCGGGAAGGGGATGAATTCCAGAAAAAAAACGCAAATAACCGAGTTTCAATACCTTTTTTACCTACCATTGCAATCATGGGTGAATCCTTCCTCAAGCGCAGCCTGAACCGCCTGATCACCGCCTGCGCTCCGGCCCTGCCCGGCTACCGGCCGCCCACCCTGGAGCAGGCGCTGCCCTGGGTGCTGCCCAAGGTGCGGCCAAGATTCCTATACGAGGCGGTCCATCTGCGCGCCGGAACCCCCGGTCCCGAATTCCGGCCCCTGGCCGGCATCCTCGCCGTGAGCCTGGTGCTGGACCTGCCGGACCGGGAACTGGATGTGGGCGCCGCCGAACTGGCGGCCTGGAACGTGGACTTCGACCGCCTGATGCAGCGGGCGCGCAGCAACCTGCTGGCCCGGGGCGGCGAGGAGGGCTTCCAGCAGGAGGGGCCGGGACGCTACCGGTCCACCTGGCGGGACAACCTGGACGGCAGCCGCATGCTCCTGCCCGGCATCCTGCAGCGCTTGCGGCTGGAGGGGGACCCGGTGGTGCTGCTGCCCGACCGGGACACCCTCATGGTGGTGGGCTCCGAGGAACCGTACGCCCTGCGCCTGGCCCTGGAGGCGGCTCTGGCCTGCCTGGACGAGGCTCCCGGTTCCCTGAACGGCTGCCCCCTGCGTCTGCGCCACTACCAATGGGAGCCCTTCCGCCCCCTGCGGGAGCATCCGGCCCGGCCGCTCCTGACCCAGATGGAACGGCGCCGGCTCATGGAGGAGTACGCCAGCCAGAAGGCCCTGCTGGACCTGCGCCACGGCGCGGCCGGCCAAGCCATCACCGTGGCGCCGCTGCGGTTGGCGCTGACGCCGGCGGGGGAGCCCGCCAGCTTCACGGTCTGGTCGCCGGCCATGGGGGAAGCCTGGCTGCCGCAGGCGGATCAGGTCCGGCTGGACTGGGAGCTGGGCGGGGAGCGGGGCAGGGCCTGGGTGCCCTGGACCCGGGCGCAGGAGCGGCTGGGCCCGCTGTTGGAGCCGGTGGGCCTGTTCCCGGAACGCTACCGCTTCAAGCAGCCGCCCCAGACCCGGCAGCTGGAAAGCCTTCTAATCGCATAAAAATAATATAAAGAAAAATAATTTTTCATTTACACTGGTTTTGCAAGAACCCACTCGGAGGAGCGTGATGCGCTGCGACTGGCTCAAGACCAACCTGGACCGGGTGTTCTCTGCCATCCTGCCGCCCGCCGCGGCCCCGGGGCCGGTCACCCTGGCGGAGGCGCTGCCTTGGCTGGTGCCGAAGGTGCAGCCGAGGTTCGCCTTTGAAGCCCTCAGCCTGCGCACCGGCCGGCCCGGTCCCGTGTTCCAGCCGCTGGCCGGCAGCTTCGCGGTGGGCCTGGTGCTGGACCTGCCGGACCAGGAACTGGACGTGGAGGCCGCCGATCTGCTCCGATGGCAGGTCGATTTCGACCGGCTGATGCGACAGGCGCGCAGCAACCTGCTGGCCCGGGGCGGCGAGGAGGGCTTCCAGCGGATGGGGCCGGGGCGCTACCGGTCCACCTGGCAGGACAACCTGGACGGCAGCCGCATGCTCCTGCCCGGCATCCTCCAGCAACTGCCGCTGGAAGGCGATCCGGTGGTGCTGCTGCCCAACCGGGACACCCTGCTGGTGGTGGGTTCCGAGGATTCCGCGGGCCTGCGCTGGGCCCTGGAGGGCGCGCTGGAATTCCTGAACGAGGACCCCCGCTCGCTGAACGGCTGTCCCTTGCGCCTGCGCCACTACCAGTGGGAGCCGTTCCTGGCCCGGGAGGAGGCGGAGCTGCGGCCCCTGCTGGGGCGGATCCAGAAGCGCCGGCTCAAGGACGAATACAACCGCCAGAAGTTCCTGCTGGACCGCCGCCATGGCACGCTGGGCCAAAGCATCACCGTGGCGCCGTTCCACCTGGAGCGGGACGCCGCCGGGCAGACCGGAAGCTTCACCGTATGGTCCCGGGAGATGGGCGAAGCCTGGCTGCCGGAAGCGGACCGGATCTGCCTGGACACCGGAGCGGGCAGCACCTGGATGCCCTGGGAGGCGGTGCAGCGCCGGCTCAACCACCTGCTGGAGCCCGTGGGCCTGTTCCCGGAGCGCTACCGGTTCGAGGACGGCATGCTGGAACGTCTGCTGGCCTGAATCACCAGATCCGCCCCTGGGCCGCCACGATCGGCCTGAGGGCGGCGGTCATCCGCGCCAGGTCGTCCGGGTTGAGCGCCTGCTCCTTGTCGCAGAGCGCCTCGGCGGGCCGGGGGTGGGCTTCCACGATCAGGCCGTCGGCGCCCGCCGCGGCGGCGGCCAGGGCCAGCGGGATCACCAGCTCCCGGTCGCCGGCGGCGTGGGACGGATCGACGATGATCGGCAGGTGGGTGAGCCGCTTGAGCACCGGCACCGAGCTCAGGTCCAGGGTGGCCCGGGTGCTGGTCTCGAAGGTGCGGATGCCGCGCTCGCAAAGGATCACCTGCAGGTTGCCGCCGTTCAGCAGGTACTCCGCCGCCAGCAGCAGCTCCTTGATGGTGGCGCTCATGCCGCGCTTGAGGATGACCGGCTTGTCCAGCTTGCCCAGCTCCTTCAGCAGGGCGAAGTTGTGCATGTTCCGGGCGCCCACCTGGAGCACGTCGGCATACTCCATCACCGCCGGGATGTCCTCGATGGTGAGCACTTCGGTGACCGTGGGCAGCTCG
>CAZVHQ010000125.1:0-6365 GCA_964627225.1 uncultured Mesoterricola sp. | reverse complement strand
AGCGGGTCAGCGCCCTGGTGACCGATTTCCTGGATTTCACCCGGCCCCGGCCGGCGCGCATCCAGCCGATCCGCCTGCGCGCCGTGGTGGAGGAACTGCGCGCCAGCTGGGAGACCGACCTGCGCAGCTCCGGGGTGGCCATCTCCGGCCCGGAGCCGCCCGACCTGTGGGTGCTGGGCGACACCATCTGGGTGCACCAGGTCTTCACCAATCTCTTGAGCAACGCAAGGAAGGCGCTGAAGGGCGTGCCGGACCCGGTCATCCGGATGGACTACAAGGTTCGCAAGATCACCGTGGCGGTCACCGTGAGCGATGCCGGCTGCGGCATGTCCGCCGCCCGCCGCCGGATGATCTTCATCCCCTTCTCCAGCGGTTTCGAGGAAGGCACTGGGCTGGGCATGAGCCTGGTGTACCAGTTCGTGCAGCAGATGGGCTGGGACATCCAGGTGGAAAGCGCGCCTGGCCGCGGCACCCGCGTCACCTTGATCCTGCCCATTCACGCGGGAACCTTTCCGGAAACGACCATTCATCAAGCTGGGCAAGGTGAATAAAGCCTTAAAGCCTTGCGGAATGCGGGGAAAGGTGGGACATTGCCATTACTTTTTGCCTGCGGGTCAAGAGCTGGGACATTCACCCGTCCGCAATATTCATCTCCCGATATTTCAATGTCTTCAGGATTTATTATGAATCGCAAACTCATTCGTCCGGATCTCACCGCGATCAAAGAAAAAATCGGCCGAACCCCGACGGTCAAGACGGCGGCGGATCCGCCCACCGTCACGGCGCTCCCGGCCGAGGCCGCCCTCGCCGCCGGCGGCAATCTCGCGGGCAACGCGGCCAGCGCGCCCCAGGGCACCGGCAGTTCCCGGCGCAAGATCGCCCCGCCGGAACAGACCAACGCCGAGAGCTTCTATTACCTGAAGCAGATGCAATCCAAGACGCCCATGGTGATCGTGCTCCAGGACGACGAGAAGCTGCGCGGCATCATCGAGTGGTACGACAAGCACTGCCTCAAGATCAACCGCATCAAGGAACCCAACGTCGTGGTACCCAAGCACAACATCAAGTACCTCTACAAGCAGGACGAAGAACCCCGGATCCGGCGCAGCCGGGGCGGCAAGAAGGAGGAGACCTCCTCGCCGGATGTGGAACTGCCGCTGTACGATTGATCCGGCACTCCGCCCCGCGAGATCCCGCCATGACACGACGCCCCTGCATCGCCATCACCCTGGGAGACCCTTGCGGGATCGGTCCGGAACTGCTGCTCGGCTCGCTCCAGGCCATCAATCGCTGGGCCGACGTGGTGGTCATCGGCGCCCGGGCCGGGGTGGACCTGCTGGGCGCGGGCGCCCCCCGGGTGGGCTGGCGCTGGGGCGCGCCCCAGGGCCCCGGGCCGATCGTCGCGAGCCTGGAACGCCACGGCCTGTGGACCAGCGGCCCGGAGGCCGGCGCCCCGGGATACGCCACCTGGCTTGACCCCACTCCGGACATCACCGTGGACCAGCTCAGCCTGGGGACGGGGTCGGCCGCTTCGGGCCGGTGCGCGGTGGAGGGGGTGCGCGCCGGCGCCGCGCTGGTCCACGGCGGCCAGGTCGACGCCCTGGTGACCCTGCCCTTGGCCAAGGCCGCCGCCCACCTGGCCGGCTATCCCATTCCCGGCCACACCGAATTCCTCCAGGCCCTGTGCGGTTCGCCCATCTCCCGCATGGCCTTCGTCAGTCCCAGGCTTTCGGTGGTACTGGACACGGTGCACCAGAGCCTGCGCTCGGTGGTGCACGGGCTGTCGGTCGAACAGGTGGCGGAAACCCTCTCCTTCGCGGCGGACCGCTTCATGGGGCTCACCGGCAAGTCCGGCCTGCGGGTCGCCCTGTGCGGGCTGAACCCCCACGCCGGGGAGGGCGGCGCCTTCGGCCGCGAGGAGGAGCTGCTGGAGCAGGCGGTGCTGCTGGCGGAGGACGCCTTCCGGCACTACGACGGCAGCGCGGCCAGCGCCCCGTTTGCCTCGGTGCCCTCGCCGTTCGGCCTGGGGCCGGCGCCCGGGGGCTGGTCGATCTTTTCCGGGCCCTCCGCAACCGGCGGCGACCGGCCGGCTTTGCTGGCGGCGCCGTGCTTCTTCGGGCCGCTGCCGGCGGATACGCTGTTCCAGCGGGCGGCGCGCGGGGAATTCGACCTGGTGGTGGCGCTCTACCATGACCAGGGCCTGATCCCGATCAAGGTGCTGGAACCGGACCGGGCGGTCAACCTCACCCTGGGGCTGCCCTACATCCGCACGTCCCCGGACCACGGCACCGCCTTCGACCGGGCCGGGCGCTGGACGGCGGACGCCAGGAACTTCATGGAAGCCACGGCGCTGGCCGTGCGCCTCGCGGGGCGGGCCAAGGGCGAGCCCTGGCAGGCCCAGGCCGGAGCGGCCGGGTGAACACCCACGATTTCCTGCTCGCCCTGCTGCTGCCGTTGCCGCCCTGGCTCGGGTTCCTGATCTACCGCTACCGGGGCCGGGTGGGCATCAGCTACGGCTATTTCCTCGGCGGCATCCTGGCCGTGCTCGCCCTGCCTTGGCCGCAGATGGGCAAGGACCTGCCGTCGCCGCACCTGGGCGGAGCCCTGCTGGGCTTCACCCTGTTCATCGCGGTGCACCAGGGCGGCGGCAAGGGGCTCCGGCGCCTGGCCTACGGCGTGGGCGGCGCCACCTTCTTCCTCTGGCTCGCCGGCACCCGGATGGGCCTGGACATGCGCTCGGTGTTCGCCTTCTGGGCCATGGCCCTGCTGGAGGCGGGCCTGTGGCTGGCGTTCTCCGACCTGAGCTACCGGATCACCCAGGGGCGCCGGCTTTGGCTGCGCATGCCGGTCACCGGCGGGCTGGCCTTCCTGATCGCCACGGCCATCTTCCGCAACCTGCCCCTGGGCGCTTCGCCGATGTCCTGGGGCGCCTCGCTGCTGGCCGGCGTCCTGCTCGGCCTGGTGGCCCTCCAGCAGATGCTCTACCTGCGCAAGCAGGGGGTCTGGGTGGAGGGCCGGGGCGACGGCTTCCGGGTGGCCATGTCCGCCCTGGAGGGAGCCAAGCCGCCGGAGGGGCCCACCCTCACCTACGCCATCGAGGCGCGCCAGCCCATGTTCCTGGTGAACGAGAAGGGCATGCTGCTGGAGACCAACACCGCCTTCAGCCGCATGGTGGGCTTCCCGCGCCACCAGATCCGCGGCTACCACCTCCAGGACCTGTTCCAGGGGCGCGACGCGCCGGCCTGGGACGCGCTGCGGGAAATGCTGCTGCGGGACTTCAAGGGCAGCGTGCAGGCCACCCTGGTGCGCAAGGACTCCAGCTTCCAGAACGTCCGCCTGGAAGCGGTGGCGTTCGACCGCAACATGGCCCTGGTGTGGATCGCCGACCCGGCCGTGGGCACCCTGACCCTGCGCAGCGAAATGGACGCCGTGCTGCAGACGCCGGTGCTCGGCGTGCGCGAGACCGGAGAACTGGCCAACAACGCCCTGGGCACCATCCTGCCGGCGGTGGAGCAGATCCTGGAGGAGACCTGGAACGCCAGGACCCGCGAAGCCGCGGAACGGATCATGGTGGCCGCCCAGCGGCTGGCGCCGGACGCCAGCCACCACCGGGGCAGCTCGTCCTTGCCGCACCTCCAGGCCATCCCGGCCATGGCAGCCCTGCTGCCGCACCTGCAGAAGATGCTGCCCGTTGGCTTCACCGCCTGCCACCGCACCCCCGGGCTCACCCTGTTCATCGAGCCCGACGCCCTGCAGCGCATCGCCACCCAGCTCCTGCTGCACGGCCGGCAGGGCCTCAGCCAGGGCAGCATCACCCTGGTGACGACCCCGGTGGTCCTGGGCAGCCGTTCCTGGGCCCAGCTCACCCTGGAGCTGTCGGGCCGGCCCAGCGCCTGGGAAGGCGATTTCCTCGGCCTCACCTGGCTCCAGGACACCGTGCGCGCCTCCATGGGCATCCTGGAGATGACCCACGACGGCCACGGCTTCCTGTGGCCGCGGATCTTCCTGCCCTGCCAGAGCCAGCAGGCCGACCCCTCGGCCAGGTTCCTCCAGGACCGCACCGTCTGGATCATCGACCAGGATCCCCTGGTGCGCGACGCCCTTTGCGGGCTGGTGCGCGGCGCCGGCGGCGAGGTCCAGTCCCACGAAGGGCTCAGGCCGTTCCTGGAGAGCGCCCGCCGCCATGCCCTGCCGGACATCCTGGTCATGGAACGGGCCGGACCGCTGGAGCGGTTCCAGGGCCGCCTGGGCCGGATCGGCGGCCAGCACATCCCGGCCATCCTGCTGCTGGGCGACGGCCGGCCCTGGTCCCAGGGCGACGGCTCCAACCGCAAGGGCGGCCCCGCCCGGGTCATCCTCCTGGAAAAGCCGTTCCCCGGCCAGAATTTCCTGCAATGCCTGCTGGCGCTGCTGTACGAAGCGCCGGTGCAACCTGAACCGCAACCGGAGCACCCATGACCACCATCGCCCTGATCCTTGCCGCCGGCCTGGGCAAGCGCATGAAATCCACTCTGCCCAAGGTGCTGCACCCCATCCTCGGCGATCCCTCGCTGCTGTGGGTGCTGCGCGCCCTGCCGCCGGAGGTGTCGGCCGCGGTGGTGGTGGTGCACCACGGCAAGGAGCAGGTCGCCGCGGCCCTGGCGGCCTGGGCCGCCCAGGGGCTGCTGCCCTGCCCCGCCACCACCGTGGACCAGGGCGAGCCGCTGGGCACTGGCCACGCCGCCCAGCAGGCCGCAGCCGAACTGGACCGGCTGGGCTGCGCCCGGGTGGTGATCCTGTGCGGCGACGTGCCGCTGATCCACGGCGCAACCGTGGCCCGCCTGGCCCGGACCGGCGGCACCCTGCTGGCCATGGACCTGGCGGACCCCGCCGGCTACGGCCGGGTGCTGCAGCGCGCCGACGGCACCCTGGAGGCCGTGGTGGAGCACAAGGACGCCTCCGAGGCGGTGCGCGCCGTCAAGCGGGTCAACGGCGGCGCCTACGCGCTGCCCTGGCCGGCCCTGCGCGAGGCGCTCGGCCGGCTTTCCAACCGCAACGCCCAGGGCGAGTACTACCTCACCGACGCGGTCATGGACGTGGCCGCCCGCACGCCGGTGGCGGTGGAGCTGTGCGACCCGGAGGAAATGATCGGGATGAATTCCCGCGCCGACCAGGCGCTGCTCCAGGCCTACGCCAGGGACCGGATCAACGGCCACTGGATGGACCAGGGCGTGACCTTCCTGGACCCCGGGGCCACCCTGGTGGGGCCCCGGGCGGTGCTGGCCCAGGACGTGATGATGGCCCCGGGGGCCAGCCTGGCCGGCACGGTCGAGCTGGGCCCGGGCACCCGGGTGGACCAGGGCTGCGTGCTCACCGACTGCCGGATCGGCGCCGGCGTCCACATCAAGCCCTATTGCGTCATCGACCGCTCGGACGTGGGCCCCGGCTGCCAGCTGGGCCCGTTCGCCCACCTGCGCGAGGGGACCCTGCTGGAAACCGGGGTGCACCTGGGCAATTTCGTGGAGACCAAGAAGGCCACCCTGCGCGCCGGGGCCAAGGCCAACCACCTGAGCTACCTGGGCGACGCGGAGGTGGGCGAGCGGAGCAACATCGGCGCCGGCCTCATCACCTGCAATTATGATGGGTTCCATAAAAATTACACGACCATCGGCCGGGATGTCTTCGTCGGCTCCGACTGCCAGCTGGTGGCTCCGGTGCGCCTGGGGGACGGTGCCATCATTGGCGCCGGCAGCACCATCACCAGCGACGTTCCGCCCGGGGCCCTGGCCCTCACCCGCGCGCCCCTGGTGCTCAAGGAGGGCGCCGCCGACCGGCTCCGGCAGAAGCAGAAGGCCCGGAGGCCTTAGTGTCTGCCTCAGTTGAGGAGGTGGCCGTGAGCACGGCCAGCCACCTCCTCAACTGAGGCAGACACTTAGATGCTAGAGTGGGAGATAAGTTTCCCCGTTATAGGAACCTCATGCTCCAATCCCTGCTCCAGCAGCTCGGCGCCAAAATCCTTGAGATCATTACCGAGACCGGCGATTTCGTGACCGTTTCAGGCCGGAGCTTCATCAGCATCTTCAAGCGGCCGTTCGACGGCCGCAACCTGCTCTATCAGCTGTCGGCCGTAGGGGTTAATTCCATTCCGGTGGTCGTGCTCACCTCGCTGGCGGTCAGCATGGTGTTCGCCGTGCAACTGTCCTACGGCTTCAAGCAGTTCCAGGCGGAGGGGCTGGCCGGGCAGGTGGAGGGGCTGGCCGTGGTGCGCGAACTGGCCCCGGTGATCACCGGACTCATGATGGCCGGCCGGGTCGGATCGGCCATGGCGGCCGAGCTGGGCACCATGCAGGTCACCGAGCAGATCGACGCCCTGGAGTGCCTGGCCA
>CAZVHQ010000124.1:0-6368 GCA_964627225.1 uncultured Mesoterricola sp. | reverse complement strand
TGAGAGGAGAACTTCATGGCTCTCACCGCTGACACGTTGATCCAGGAAATCGAAACCATGACCGTCCTCGAGCTGGCCAATCTGGTCAAGGCCCTCGAGGAGCGCTTCGGCGTTTCCGCCGCTGCCGTGGCGGCTCCCGCCGGCGGCGGCGCGGCCCCTGCCGCAGCCGCTGAAGAGCAGACCGAGTTCAACGTTGAACTGCTCGAAGCTGGCGCCGCCAAGCTGAACGTCATCAAGGCGGTCCGCGAAATCGTCTCCGGCCTCGGGCTCAAGGAAGCCAAGGACCTGGTCGACGGCGCGCCCAAGCTGGTCAAGGAAGGCGTCACCAAGGAAGAAGCAGCCAAGATCAAGGAAAAGCTCGAAGCTGCCGGCGCCAAGGTCGTCATCAAGTAAAAATCGACTTCGGCGTCACTATACCAAGCGCGAGGTGTCCAGTACACCTTGCGCTTTGTGATTTGACGAAAAGTGGTATGCTTATTTCTTGCCCCCGAGTCAATGGTTCGGGCATTCAGACTCCAGTCACTACGAAGGGCCCCGGTTGCAATATTTTCCGTGTGCCAGAACAGCGCGATCCATAGGGTCAGCAGCCACCAGAGACGGTGGCAAGCTGGCCGTAGGTGTGTCCAGCCCCCTTCGCCGTGTACCTAGCAAGACCCATCCATGCATTCCCACTGGCCTTCCCAGGGCCACTGCGGGCGTTCTCCGGAGTGAACCATGAGTGTTCAACAGAACATCTACCGCCAGCGTGTCCAGTTCTCGAAGATCCGCTCCCTGGTGCCCATCCCCAACCTGATCGACATCCAGAAGCGCAGCTACGACGAATTCCTGCAGATGAACCTGCTCCACACCGAGCGGGAGCCCAGGGGCCTCAAGGCGGTATTCGAGTCCATGTTCCCGGTGCACAACGGCAAGAACGCGGACGGTTCGGACGCCAGCCTGGAAGTGGAGTTCGTTGACTACACCGTGGGCCACTGGGCCTGCAAGTGCGGCAAGAACGAAGGGCTCGAACACCTGCGCACCACCTGCAAGAGCTGCGGCCACCACATCGTCACGGACCATCCCAAGGATCCGGCCGTCGACTGCCCCAAGTGCGGCACCCGGAACAAGAACGAAGCCAAGATCTGCGACGTGTGCAACGAGCCGGTCGGCCTGCACCAGAAGATGCAGATGGAAGAATGCGTGGAGCGCGGCGCCACCATGGCGTCCCCGCTGAAGATCCGGGTCCGGCTCAACCAGTTCGACAAGGACGAGAAGGGCAACCGGCGCTACAAGCAGTCCCAGGAATCCGAAGTCTACTTCGGCGACCTGCCGACCATGACCGACCGCGGCACCTTCGTCATCAACGGCACCGAGCGCGTCATCGTTTCCCAGCTGCACCGCAGCCCCGGCGTGTTCTTCGCCATCAGCAACGACAAGGCGCTCTACAGCGCCCAGGTGATCCCCTACCGGGGCAGCTGGATCGAGTTCGAGCTGGACACCAAGGGCCTGCTCTACGCCCGCATCGACCGCAAGCGCAAGTTCCTGGGGTCCACCTTCCTGCGCGCGCTCGGCCTGTTCGACGAGCGCCTGGCGGACAACCAGGCCATGCTCAGCCATTTCTACACCGCTGAAAAATTCGTCCTGAAGGGCGCCGATATCGCCATCACCCCCAGCGAACTGCTGGTGGGCCAGAAGGCCATGGAGGACCTCAAGGACCCCAAGACCGCCGAAGTGCTCGTCGCCAAGGGCAAGGTGATCAGCCGCCGGCTGCTGGAGCTCATCCAGAAGGCCGGGATCAAGGCCGTGAGCGTCGAGCGCAACCTGCTGGACGGCGCCGTGCTGCTTGAGGACGTGGTCAACATGAACACCGGCGAGGTGCTGCTCGAGGCCAACGACGCCTTCGTGCAGACCCACCTGGAGATGTTCCTGGCCAACAACGTGAGCGAGTTCACCGTCTGCTTCCCGGACAACGACGCCACCGGCAAGGTGTTCAGCGAGACCCTCTCCAAGGACCACACCGAGGATTGCGAAGAGGCCGCCAAGGAGCTGTTCAAGAAGATCCGCCCGGGCGAGCCCGCCACCCTGGAGAGCAGCAAGAAGCTGCTCCAGGCCATGTTCTTCGACAACCAGAAGTACGACCTGTCCAAGGTCGGCCGGCACAAGATGAACGCCAAGCTGGGCCTGACCACCGACCTCGAGGCGCGCACCCTGAGCACCGACGACTTCGTCGCCACCGTGCACTACCTGCTGCGCCTGAAGAAGTACGACACCACCCGTTCGGACCGGGTGGATGAAGTGGCGCCGGTGCGCAAGGACGACATCGACCACCTGGGCAACCGCCGGGTGCGGTCGGTGGGCGAGCTGCTGGAAAACTGCTTCCGGGTCGGCCTGGTGCGCGTGCAGCGGGCGATCAAGGAGAAGTTCTCCATGGCGCAGGATCCCAACAGCCCCCTGCAGCCGCACGACCTGATCAACTCCAAGCCGGTGATCGCCGCCATGAAGGAGTTCTTCGGTTCCAGCCAGCTCTCCCAGTTCATGGACCAGAACAATCCGCTTTCGGAGATCACCCACAAGCGCCGCCTGTCGGCCCTCGGACCGGGCGGCCTCAGCCGCGACCGCGCCGGGTTCGAAGTGCGCGACGTGCACACCTCCCACTACGGCCGCATCTGCCCGATCGAGACGCCTGAAGGCCCGAACATCGGCCTGATCTCCTCGCTCTCCTGCTACGCCCGCATCAACGAGTTCGGCTTCATCGAGAGCCCCTACCTGAAGGTGGAGAACGCCCGGATCATCAACTACGCCAAGGTCACCAGCGTGGGCGACTCCAAGTTCGGCTACATGCAGGTGGTGCGCCTGGACGAGCTGGAAGCCGAGAACGCCAGGCTGGAGAAGGCCGGCAAGCGCCCCGCCAAGTACGACATGCACGCCTGGTACCTGTCCGCCTGGGAAGAGGACGAGCACGTCATCGCCCAGGCCAACGTGCCGGTGGACACCGACGGCAACATCCTGGACGAGTTCGTCACCGCCCGGGTGGCCGACGAGACCAAGACCGTGGAGCGCGAGAAGGTCACGCTCATGGACGTCAGCCCCAAGCAGCTGGTGTCCGTGGCCGCCAGTCTGATCCCCTTCCTGGAGAACGACGACGCCAACCGGGCCCTGATGGGCGCCAACATGCAGCGCCAGGCGGTTCCGCTGATCCGCACCGAGGCCCCCATCGTCGGCACCGGCATGGAGTACTACGCCGCCCGCGACTCGGGCGCCTGCGTGCTCTGCCGCCGCTCCGGCATCGTCGAGACCGTGGACGCCATGCGCATCGTGGTGCGGGTGGAGGACGAGGTGGAGAGCGAGGCCCTGGAAAGCGGCGTGGACATCTACACCCTGATCAAGTACGCCCGTTCCAACCAGAACACCTGCCTCAACCAGGTGCCGCTGGTGAAGAAGGGCGAGTACGTCGCCGCCGGGCAGATCCTCGCCGACGGCCCCTGCTGCGACCACGGCGAACTGGCCCTGGGCCGGAACCTGATCGTCGCCTACATGCCCTGGCGCGGCTACAACTTCGAGGACGCCATCCTCATCAGCGAGCGTGTCGTCAAGGAAGACATGTTCACCACCATCCACATCGAGGAATTCGAAGTCCACGCCCGCGACACCAAGCTCGGCCCCGAAGAGATCACCCGGGACATCCCGCAGATCCGCGAGGAGATGCTGAAGAACCTGGACGAGTCCGGCATCATCCGGATCGGCGCCACCGTGCGCCACGGCGACATCCTGGTGGGCAAGGTCACCCCCAAGGGCGAGACCATCCTCAGCCCCGAAGAGAAGCTCCTGCGCGCCATCTTTGGCGAAAAGGCCAGCGATGTGAAGGACGCCAGCCTCACCGTCGGCCCCGGCATCGAAGGCACCGTGGTGGACGTCAAGGTGTTCACCCGCAAGGGCCAGGAAAAGGACCTCCGCACCCAGCAGATCGAGCGTGAGCAGATCGCCAAGTGGGAGAAGGACCTCGACGACGAAGAGCGCATCATCCGCGCCGAGGCCAAGAAGAAGATCGTCCTCCTGCTGAAGAACAAGGAACTGGCCGAACCGCTGGCCGACGACAAGGGCAAGGAGCTGCTGCCCAAGGGCAAGAAGCTCACCCAGAACATGCTGGAAGCCGTCCCCTACCATCGCTTCCGCCAGGTGACCGTGAGCGCCGGCAAGGAACGCCTGGAAGCCTCGGTGCTGGACATCCTGGACAAGACCGAAAGCCAGCTGCGCGTGCTGCGCGACATCCTGAACGAGCGCATCGACCGCCTGGTCAAGGGCGACGAGCTCATGCCCGGCGTGCTGAAGACGGTCAAGTGCTACGTCGCCGTGAAGCGCAAGCTGCAGGTCGGCGACAAGATGGCCGGCCGCCACGGCAACAAGGGCGTGGTCAGCCGCATCCTCCCCATCGAGGACATCCCCTACCTGCCCGACGGCACCCCGGTGGACATCGTCCTGAACCCCCTGGGCGTGCCTTCCCGCATGAACATCGGCCAGGTGCTCGAGTGCCACCTGGGCTGGGCCGGCAAGGCGCTGGGCGTGCACTTCAGCACCCCGGTGTTCGACGGCGCGCGGGAATCCGACATCAAGGAATGGCTGAACAAGGCCTGGATCAAGAAAGGCAAGCTCGGCCCCGACACCACCGGCAAGACCCTGCTCTATGACGGCATGACCGGCGACGCCTACGAATCCCACGTCAGCGTCGGTTGCGTCTACATGCTCAAACTGCACCATCTTGTCGACAACAAGATCCATGCCCGGAGCATCGGACCCTACTCGCTCATCACCCAGCAGCCGCTGGGCGGCAAGGCGCAGTTCGGCGGACAGCGCTTCGGTGAAATGGAAGTGTGGGCCCTGGAAGCCTACGGCGCGGCCCACGTGCTGCAGGAGCTCCTCACCTACAAGTCCGACGACATGCACGGCCGCACCCAGATCTACCAGGCCATCATCAAGGGCGAGACCATCAAGGATCCTGGCCTGCCCGAGAGCTTCAACGTGGTGAAGAAGGAACTGAACGCCCTCTGCATCGATGTCGCGATGCTGACCCGAGAGGAACTGGAACCCCTCCAGGACGTCGAAGAACCCGCGTTCTCCATCGAGGGGTGAAGCCGGGAGGGTTCCCCCCTCCCGTGCCGCCCTTCCTGACTCCTTGTTGAACCGACATTTGAAAGAGGTCGTCATGTATCCCGAGCAAACCAACATCAATGCCTATGAGTGCATCCGGGTCACGCTGGCTTCACCCGACGTGATCCGTTCCTGGTCGCGCGGCGAAGTCACCAAGCCGGAAACCATCAACTACCGCAGCCTGAAACCCGAGCGCGACGGCCTGTTCTGCGCCCGGATCTTCGGCCCCGTGAACGACTGGGAATGCCTCTGCGGCAAGTACAAGCGGCAGAAGTTCAAAGGCGTGGTCTGCGACAAGTGCGGGGTCGAAGTCACCCGCAAGGCGGTCCGGCGCGAGCGCATGGGCCACATTGCCCTGGCCTCCCCGGTGAGCCATGTCTGGTTCTTCAAGGGCGTCCCCAGCCGCATCGGCTACCTGCTGGACATCCCGCTCAAGGATCTGGAACGGGTGCTCTACTTCGAGGCCTATGCCGTCACCGATCCGGGCGACACCCCGCTGAAGACCCGGGAGATCCTCGCCGAAGAGAAATTCCGTGAGTACAAGGCTGAATACGGCGAGCGCTTCCGGGCCCAGATGGGCGCCGAGGCGATCAAGGAACTGCTCAAGCATGTGGACGTGGAGGCGCTGGCCATCGAGCTGCGCCACCTCATGAAGGCCGAGACTTCCGCCCAGAAGCGGGTGAAGATCGCCAAGCGGCTGAAGGTCACCGAAGCCTTCAAGCGCTCGGGCAACAAGCCCGAATGGATGATCCTGGATGTGGTCCCGGTGCTGCCGCCCGAACTGCGCCCCCTGGTGCCCCTGGACGGCGGCCGGTTCGCCACCTCCGACCTGAACGACCTCTACCGCCGCGTCATCAACCGCAACAACCGGCTCAAGAAGCTGCTGGAGCTGCGCGCCCCCGAAGTCATCGTGCGCAACGAGAAGCGCATGCTGCAGGAAGCCGTGGACGCGCTGTTCGAGAACGGCAAGCGCGGCCGCCTGCTGCGCGGCGTCTCCAACCGCCCGCTCAAGTCCCTGTCCGACGCCCTCAAGGGCAAGCAGGGCCGGTTCCGCCAGAACCTGCTGGGCAAGCGGGTCGACTACTCCGGCCGTTCGGTCATCGTCGTGGGTCCCGACCTCAAGCTGCACCAGTGCGGCCTGCCCAAGAAGATGGCCCTGGAGCTGTTCAAGCCCTTCATCTTCAACCGCCTCGAGCACAAGGGCCACGCCGCCACCATCCGCCAGGCCAAGGAGATGGTCGAGC
>CAZVHQ010000123.1:0-6804 GCA_964627225.1 uncultured Mesoterricola sp. | reverse complement strand
TGGCCAAACCGATCCGGGCGGCGGCGCTGATGGCCAAGCTGGCGGCGGTGATGGGCTGAGAAACGCCCCTCTTTACCCCACCAACAGACGGATCGCCGCGGTCCAGGAGAAGTCGGCGCCGCCGGCACCTTTTCCGTCGGTCGGGTCGAAGTATTCCCGTGAGCCGGCGGTATCGATCAGGGCGGCGGTGTCGGCGCGCACGCGGGCGGCGAGGGCGGATTGGCCGGCCCAGCCGAGACCGTCGGCGATCATCCAGTTCACCACTGCCCAGACCGGGCCGCGCCAGTAGCGCAGAGGCTCGAAAGCGGCGTGGGCGGGGGCGGTGGAGGGAACCAGGAAACGCACCTGCTTCGCCCAGCGGGCGAGTGTCGCGGCGGCTCGGCCGGATTTCTCCGCATCCGCGGCGTGGGCGTAGAGCGGCAGGAAGCCGGCGGAGGTGCCGACGTCGACCAGCGTGCCGTCGATGAGATCGCGCGCCGTCCACAGGCCAACGGAATCGTTCCACAGGGTGGCGATGCCGGCGCTGAGACCGGCAATGCGGTCCGCGATTTCCTGCTGTTCGGCGGGAGTGCCGAAGCGCCGGGAGAGGACAAGAAGATCCTGCTCGGCACGCAGAAGAATGGCATTGGTGGCGGGGTCGGCGAGGCGGAACGGGGAGGCGGCGAACATGCTCGCCGGGTTCCAGGCGGCCTCGCGGAAACAATCGACCAGGTGAATGAAACGCTGATAATCCTCGGCAAGCGGGCGCATGGCGGGGTCGATATGCGCGGTGTCGCGCCGGCGCACTGCGGTGACGGTGTCGGTGGGCACGCGCGCCATCGCCCGGTCCCAGGCCGGCGAATTGTCCATGCCGGTCTCCCACGGATGCAGCGTGGCGACCAGGCCGGTGCGCTGCGGGTCGCGGGCGCGCTGCCACCAGCGATGATTGCTGAGCAGCGAGGGGTAGATCGCCGCCATCCGCGCCTCGGCGTCGCCGTGGCTCGTGGCGGTCTCGAAGACCCGGCGGGCAGCGGTGGCCAGCACCGGCGGCTGGGTGATCCCGGAGGTGGGTGGCGTGTGCGTCGTGCCCCACACTTCGGGACCCGGGAAATAGTCGTCCGACGGGGCATGGAAGACGATGTGCGGGATCATGCCGTCGTCCCACTGGCCCTCCAACAGGCGCTCGATTTCCCGCCAGGCGCGGGCTTCGTCGAAGGTGGAAAAACCCATGGTGACAAAAGCGGAATCCCAGTTCCACTGGAACGGGTAGAGGCGTGCGGTCGGCACCGTGTAGCCGTCGCGGTCGTTGGCACGCAGGGTGGCGCGCGCGCGGGCGAGGGGGTCAGTCATGGCAAAATCTTCCGTGGTTGTAATCAGATGTGGCCTGTGCGAGCGAGGATATCGGTCATGTCGCTCCGGACGCGATTGCGGCACCGGTTGCCGCGTCCATCCAGCGGATGCGCCCAGGCAGTGGGCGAAAGTGCATGACCTGGCCGGGTACGACCTGGCGGTCGGCGGGCGCGACCACGCGCAGGCGGTGCTCGAAAGCCAGGCCGGTCAGCAGGATGTGCGAGCCCATCGGTTCCGCCACCTGCACGATGAAGGGAAAACCGTCCTCCGGCCTGCATTCTTCGAGATCCTCGCCGCGGATACCGAGCACCAGCTTTTCGGCGGACGGTGCGGGGAGCGTGAGCCCACCGAGCTGCACCACCCCGTCATGACGCGGGAGGGAAAGAAAATTCATGGGCGGGCTGCCAACAAACCCGCCCACGAACATGGTGGCGGGGTGGGCATAAATGTCGGTGGGCGAGCCGATCTGTTGGATGCGTCCGGCATACAGCAAGGCGATGCGATCCGACAAACCCATGGCTTCGGTCTGGTCGTGAGTGACATAGACTGTGGTGGTGCCCGCCTCGTGCAGCACCGATTTCAGCTCGGCGCGCATTTCCAGTCGCAACAGGGCGTCGAGGTTGGACAGCGGTTCGTCCATCAACAGCACGGCGGGCTCGACGGCGAGCGCCCGGGCGACGGCGACGCGCTGGCGCTGGCCGCCGGAAAGCTGGCCGGGATAGCGGTCGAGATAGGGGCCGATCTGCAACAGCCCGGCGGCGCGGTCCACTTGGCGTGCCGTGCGGGCGGAATCGGCGCCGGTCATGCGCAGGCCGAAGGTGACGTTGTCGCGCACCGTCATGTGCGGAAACACGGCATAGTTCTGAAACACCATGGCGAGCCCGCGCTTGCGCGGCGGCAGGCCGGAGATATCGCGCCCGCCGATCAGCACGCGGCCGGAGGATTGTGTCTCCAGCCCGGCGATGATGCGCAGCAGGGTGGTCTTGCCGCAGCCCGAGGGGCCGAGCAGGGCGAGGAACTCGCCGTCCGTGACACGCAGGTCGACGCGTTCCAGCGCGACCGTACGGCCGAACGTTTTTGCTACTCCGTCGATCAGGATTTCGGCCATGGCTCAGGCGCTCGCGGCGCTGGGTGTCGGCGTCATCGATTGGCGATTCCCCACATGGCGAACAGATGTTTGCGGACCAGGAAAATGAAGACGACGGAGGGAACGATGAGGACGAGGCCACCGGCGAACTGCACGTGCAGCGGGGCGGCGGCCAGCACGGTGAGCAGATAGGCGGTCAGGGTCCGGTGGCGTACGGTAAGGACGGCAGCAGCGAACACCTCGTTCCAGGAAACCACGAAGGCGAAGATTGCCGTCGCCGCGATGCCGGGCAGCGCCAGCGGCAGCATCACGCGCAGGAAAGCGCTGAGGCGCGAGCAGCCGAACACCCAGGCTGCTTCCTCGAACTCGCGCGGGATGGCCTGGAACAGCGAGGTCGAGACCAGCACGGCGAAGGGCAGCGCCAGCGCCGTGTGCATCAGCGCGACCCCGAGCGGGCGGTCGTACAGATCGAGGCGGATGAAGGTGATGGCCAGCGGCAGGGCGAGGATGCCGACCGGGAAGGCACGGGTGAGCAAGATGAGCAGGCGGTAGGTGGTGGCGCCACGGAAGGCGTAGCGCGCCAGGGCATAGCCCGCCGGGGCGCCGAGCAGCAGGGAAAAAACCATGCACAGAGCTGCCACTTCGACGCTGACCAGGGTCGAGCTCCAGACCCCCTGGATGTCGAGGAAGGCCCGCAGCGTCTCCAGCGATGACGTGTCGGGCCAGAAGCTTTTCGGCCATGTGTGCACCGCCACTTGGCCGCCGATGGCGCCGAGCGCGATCAGCCAGATCGGCACCAGCGTCCAGGCGCACAGCACGGCGACGCCGGAGAGAAAAATGCCGCGTCGCAGTGTCATAGCATCTGCTCGCGCGGGGTGCGCAGCACGCGCAGATAGACCAGCGTGGCGGCCAGCGAGACCAGCATCACCACGATCGCGTAGGTGGCGGCGACCCCGCTGTCCTGGCTGACGTACTGCCACTGGTAGGCCTCGCTGACCAGGACAGGGAAGTTGCGCCCGCCCAGGGAGAGAACCAGGGCGAACATCTCGAAGGCGAGCACGGTGCGCAGAATGAGCGCGGTCTGGATGCTGGGCCTCAGCAGCGGCAGGGTGATGCGGGTGAAGCGCTGCCAGGAGGTGGCGCCGAACACGTCGGCGGCCTCGCCGTATTCGCGCGGCAGCAACTGCACGCCGGCGACCAGGATGACCAGCACGATGGCTGTTGCGCGCCAGGTTTCGGCGACGACGATGGCGACGAAGAGGGCCGTCGGCGTTTCGTAGGTAAGGTAGCTCTGCGGCCCCGCAATCAGGCCGAGGCGGAACAGCAGCGAGTTGAGGTAGCCGTGGTCGTTGAGGATGGCGAGCCACAGCAGCCCGGCTGCAAGATCGGAAATACCGAGCGGGATCGACCAGATCCACAGCACGATATCGCGGCCACGCTCGACATGGCGCAACATCATTGCCATGCCGAGCGCGATGGCGAGCTGCAGCGGCACCACCACGAGGACGACGGAGAAGGTGTTCACGACGGCGTCGCCGAAGTTCAGGTCGTCCGCCATGCGGGTGAAGTTGGACAGGGTCCAGTCGCCGCCGCCATGGAAGGCAAGCGCGATGGTTTGCAGCAGCGGCACGAAGAACAGCGCCGTCAGGAAAAGCAGCGAGGGCAAAACCAGCAGATAAGGCATCAGGCGGGACTGCATGCTCAGCTCTCCCGCCTGCCCTGGTTCACTGCACCTGGCACGCGCCGGCACTCGGCGGATCGGGCACCCAGCACGGCGCGCCGGTTTCGGCGAAGATGCGTTTCAGGTTTTCGGCCTGCCGGTCCAGCACCTCGCGGGGCTTCTGGCCGCGCAGCACGACGAGTTGGAAGGTGTCCATGAACACCTTGTCGAACTCGCCGGTCTTGGCGCCGAGGCCGATCGGCAGCAGGCTGGGCAAGGCATCCCTGGCGTTCTGGGTAGCGGCGATGGCGCTGACCGCGAGCTTCAGGCCGGGGTCCAGATCGACCGGCAACTCGGCCTTGACGACCGGGAAGAAGCCGACGGCGCGGGCCAGCAGGATCTGCACTTCCGGCCGTGTCAGATACTCGACGACGGCGGCAGCACCCTGCGGGTCGGGTGCGCCCTTGGGAATGGCCAGGCCGACCAGCACCGGCATGTAAGCGTGCCCCTTGGGGCCGGAAGGGGCCGCGAAGGTGACGTAATCGTCGGGCTTCTGGCGCAGGGCGGGGAGCAGGCGGACGACGTGGTCGAAGGCGATCCAGACGTCGCCGGACTGCAGCGGCTCCTCCATGAAGTTGTAGTTGGTGCTGTTCGGGTTCACGTGCTTCCAGATCTCGGCGAAGGTCGCCCAGGCCGCCTCGGCGGCGGGGCTGCGGAAGGTGGTGACGACGCCGCCGGTGTAAGCGGGGGGCAGGAAGCCCTCGAAGAAGCGGTGCATGAGCCCCTTCGGGCCGGCCGGGAAGCCAAGCATGCGGTTGCCGGTCTTGTCATGAACATTGGTGGCCCATTGCAAGAGCTGGTCATAGGTGAGCGTGTCCAGCGTCGCGCCGGTGGGCAGGAAGGGCAGCGCCTTTTTGTTCGCTGCCATGAAGTAGGTAGCCTGCGCCCAGGGGATGTACATCTGATGGCCGGTGCCGAGCTGGCCGAGCTTCATCAGCGGCGCCGGGATGCCGCGGTCCGCGAGCTTCGCCGCCAGGTCGTCGAGCGGGGCGAGCGCTTCCATGGCCTGCAGCGGCGGGAATTCGCCGTGCAGGGCGCCGAGCAGGCTGGCGGTGTGCTGGCCAGACTTTGCCTCCGCCGCGACGTGCACGGCGAACGGCGCGGGCTCTTCGACGACGTACTCCACCTTGCCCTGGTAGTTCTTCAGAACGACCTCGCGGACGGCCTGCGCTTCCTGCAGCACGTTCATCTGCGAAGACAGAAAGACGGTGTTGCCCGTCGCGCCACCCTGGGCGCGGGCGGCGCCAGCGCTGGCGAGCAACCCGGCGGTGCCCAGCAGCAGACTACGTCGCGCGAATTTCAGCCGTGTCACGTGATCCTCCATCGGGATGGATAGTTGTGGGAGTGGGAGCCGGGCCGTCGGAGTCGCGCACGATCAGGCGGGCCTGCAGCAGGGCGTTGAGCCCAGCGGGGTCCTCCCCGGCGATCCGGCGCAACAGCAATTCGACCGTTCGGACCGCGGCCTCTTCGATGGGTTGAGCAAATGTGGTCAACGCCGGGCGGACCCAGCCGGCGGCAGGCAGGTCATCGTAGCCGATGACCGAGACGTCGCGTCCGGCGCGCAGCCCGGCGGCAGAAACCGCGCGCAGAGCGCCGATTGCCAGGCGGTCGGTGGCACAGAGCAGGGCAGTCGGAGCGTTGGGACCTCCGAGCAGATCGCGGGCGGCGTCGTAGCCGTTCTCCTCGGTGGGTTCGGCTTCGAGCATCGGCCCCGGAGGCAGGCGGCAAGCGGCCAAGCCCGCACGCCAGCCGGCGGCCCGGTTGGTGGCGAAGAAGTAGCGGGACGGGGCGTTCAGCATGGCGACGCAGCGGTGGCCGGCACCAGCGACGCGATGGACGGCGGCGGAAAAGGCGGCGGCGCCGTCGACATCGACCCAGGCATAGGGGCGGCCGCCACAAGTGCTTTCCGTACCGGTGCGACCGTGGATGACGAAGGGAATACCGCGGGCCTGCAACCATTCCACCCGCTCGTCGTGGACGCGGGTACGGGCGAGCAATACGCCGTCGACCCGGCGGCCTTCGACCAGATGACGGTAGGCCCGCATTTCCTCGGCGCCGGGTGGGGCGGCCATCACCAGCAGGTCGAGCGAAGCGCGCGCCAGCCGCGGCCCGACGGCGGCGAGGAACCGCAGGAAAAACGGGTCATCGAAACGACCGGGGGCGGTCGGCAGCACCAGACCGACGGCGGCGCTGCGGCCCTGGCGCAGCGCGCGGGCGACGCGGTTGGGCTGGTAGGCGATGCGCTCGGCCTCGGCGAGGATGCGGTCCCGGGTGGTGGCGGCGACGTCGCTGTAGCCGCCCAGCGCCCGCGAGACGGTGGTGACGGACAGGCCGAGGCTGCGCGCGATGCGAACCAGCGACATCCGGACGGAGCCCTCCCGGTGCTCCGGATCGATCGTCCGAAACGTTTTGGGTGGCCAAATCAGTAGCCGGAACTGCGATTTCAGTCAATGATGGTCGGAGCTGGAAAAGGAAAGACCGATGGCGGGATACGCGGCCGGCGACAGCGACCTCCGACCGTGGGGACGCTGGACGGTGTTGGAGGCGGGGCCGGGCTATGCGGTGAAGCGGATCGAGGTGAAGCCGGGCGGCCGGCTGTCGTTGCAGCGCCACCGCCACCGGGCGGAGCAATGGGTGGTGGTGGCGGGAACCGCGCTGGTGACGCTGG
>CAZVHQ010000122.1:0-7270 GCA_964627225.1 uncultured Mesoterricola sp. | reverse complement strand
GTTCCAGCAATTAGCCCATGCTTTCACCAGTGCTTTAGTAAACTCCCGCTAGCCGAGGCAGTGCGCCAGGACCGCCTCCAGTTCCGAACGGAGGAAGGGCTTCTTCAGGAAGCCGCCGATCCGGTCCCCCTCGGGTGCCCCTGCCAGCGAGTCCTGCACGTAGCCGCTCATGAGGACGATGCGGGCCTCGGGGAATTCCTCCAGGATCTGGCGGCTCGCCTCCAGCCCGCCCATGTGGGGCATGGTGAGATCCAGCAGCACCAGCCTGATCCGGCCCGAGGCCTGCCGGTAGGCCCGCACCGCCTGCTCGCCGTCGTTCGCCTCGAGCACCGTGAAGCCCAGGTGGCGCAGGAACAGGTGCAGCACTGCCCGCACCTGCTCATCGTCATCGACCACCAGGACCTGGCCCGCGCCCTTGATCGCCTCTTCCGGCGGCGCGGGGGCGGCCGGCGGCAACGCCTCCGGGAGCTGGCCGGCCTGGGCCAGCGGGAACCAGAGGGAGAAGCAGGTGCCTTGTCCTGGCCGGCTGCGGACCTGCACGGCGCCGCCATTCACCCGCATGATGCCCAGCAGGGCCGCCAGGCCCAGGCCCCGGCCGATGAACTTGGTGGTGAAGAACGGGTCGAAGATCTTCTTGAGGGTGGCGGAGTCCATGCCGGTCCCGGAATCCTCCACGTCGAGGACGACGAAGGGGCCGGGCTCCACTCGGCTGCCGGTGACCAGGGAGGGCAGGTCCGCGCCCTGAAGGGTCCGGCGCCGGACCCGGATGCGCACGGGGCCGCCTTCCGGTCCGTAGGACTCGGAGGCGTTGACGACCAGGTTCATGATGGCCTGCTCGATCTGGGCCTCGTCCCCTTCGATCGCCGGCAGGTCCGGTTCCAGCTCCACCTGCAGGTCCACCCCCTTGGCGACCGACAGGTTCATGAAGTCCAGGTTGGCCTGGATCAGGTGGTCCAGCCAAATGGGCTCGCGCAAGAACCGGCCCTGGCCGGCATAGGCCTGCATCTGCCGGCAGAGCCCGGCGGCGCGCAGGACGCACTCCTGCACCACCCCGAGATGCTGTTCCCGGGCGCCCTCGGCCTCGTCCAGGGCCGAGAGTTCCAGGTTGCCCAGCATGGACGCCAGCAGGTTGTTGAAGTCGTGGGCCATGCCGCCGGCCAGGATGCCCATGGATTCGAGCTTCTGGGACTGGAACAGGGCGGCTTCGGTCTGCTTGCGTTCGGTGATGTCGCTGAGGGTGACGCGCCAGACCGGAGCCCCGGAGCGAGCGCGCGCGGGGGCGGCCTGGACGTTCACCCACACGGCGTGCCCGGCCCGGTGCAGCAGCCTGATCTCGAAGGGCTGGGGCGGGTCCTGCTCGAACTGCTTGTGGTGGTGATCGTAGAGCGCCTGGTCCTCGGGGTGGATCAGCTGGGGGAAGGGCGTGTTGAGCAGCTTGCCGCGCTCCATGCCGACCAGGGTGGCGGCGGTGAGGTTCAGATCCAGGATCAGGTTGCGCCCGCTGAGGGTCAGGTAGCCCACCGGCGCCAGGTTGTAGAGGTCGAAGTAGTCCGCCCGCGAGGCCTCCAGTTCCTGTTGCGCCCGGTTCAGCTCCTCGTTCTGCATCTCCAGTTCGATCTGATGCACCTGGAGTTCCTGGATCAGGATGCGGTGTTCCTCGGGCAGCAGCCGCTTGAACAGATCGGACGGGGCTGCCACGGTGTCCTGACGTGGCTCTTCCTGGGGCGTGTCTTCGGTGCCAACCATAGGTCGGATCTCCTAGACGTCAAAGTAAGCAAAATTGATGCCGTACTTGGCGAATCAGTTTTCCGTTGCGATCTTGCGTTCGGTGGTGGCGATGGCGTAGACGTTGCCGGTGGGGCCGATCAGGGCGGTGACGGTCAACCAGACCTCGAAGCTCTGCCCGTCCCGGGCCAGGCGCATGGTGCAGTGCGGCGCCACCACATGGCCCAGGCTCAGCTGCCGCGCCATGGCCAGGGCCTGGTCGCGCAGTTCTTTCGGGACCAGGTCACGGGCGTTGAGCTTGAGCGCCTCGGCTTCGGTCCAGCCGTAGATGCGCTCGGCACCCGGGTTCCAGGCCAGGATCCGGCCGGTGAAATCGCGCACCGTGATGGCGTCGGAGGCATCGCGCACCACCACCGCGAGCCGGCTCAGGGTCTCGGCGTCCTTGAGCGCGGCCTGCATGCGCCGCTGCTCGGTGATGTCGACGAACAGGATCACCACCCCCTCGACGGCGTTCTCCTGGGTCCGGTAGGGCAGGATGCGCAGCAGGTACCAGGCGCCGCCCTTGATCTGCACCTCGGCTTCCTTGGGCTCCAGGGAGTTCAGGACCTCCTGGGCGTCTTCGGTCATGCGGTCGTAGGCCAGCAGGTTGGAGGCGATGTGGTTGAGGGGCCGGCCCACGTCGCCGGGAATGAGGTTGACCACCTGGGCGGCCGCGGAGGTGAAGCGCCGGATGCGCAGGTCGCCGTCCAGGAAGATCGTCGCCACGCCGGTGCCCTGCAGCAGGTTGTTCATGTCGTTGTTGGTCCGGGTGAGCTCGTCCAGGCGCTGCTGCAGTTCGGCGTTGACCGTGGCCAGCTCCTCGTTGACCGACTGCAGCTCCTCCCGGGAGGTCTCCATCTCCTCGTTGGTGGACTGCAGCTCCTCGTTGCCCGACTGCATCTCCTCGTTGATGGACTTCAGCTCTTCGTTGGAGGTCTGCATCTCCTCGACGGTGCTCTGGAGCGACTCGTCCTTGTCCTTCAGTTCCTGCCGCAGCGAGGCGATGCGCTGCTCCGCCTCGGTGGGGGTCAGGGCGGCGCCCGCCTGGACCGGCGCCGGCGGCTGCTCGAAGATCACCAGGAGCATGCCCTCGGTGCCGTCCGCCACCAGGGGCCGCACGGTCAGGTCGACGCTCGTGACGCCGCCGTTGCTGACCACCTGGAGGCCCGGGCTGTGCACCGGCGCCCGGTGCGCCGCGACCCGGCGCATGGCCGCGGCCAGCTCCTGGCCCAGGCCTTTCCGGGCCATCTGCAGGATGTTGCCGCTGAACTGGCCCTGGGCCGGTTCCAGATACTGGCCGGTATGCCCGTGCACGTAGAGGATCTCCCCGCGCCCGTTGATGGCCACGGCGGCCAGGGCGCAGTGCAGCAGGAGCTGCTGCTCCACCAGCTGCTGGAGCTGGAGCCCGGTCTCGGCCGGCTCCTCCCGGACTGCCGCGGGCTCTCCGGCCCTGGCCTGCGGCGGGCTCTTCAGCGCCTGGGCAAGCGCCCCCTGGGCCGTCGGCATCTGCTGGTAGATCTTCCACTTGCGATCCAGGGGGACGAACAGGTCGAGGAACCCGCCCACGGTCTCGGAACTGCCCAGGAACAGCACGCCGCCCGGGTTCAACGCATAGTTGAAGAGCGGGATGAGTTTCTTCTGGAGATCGGCGCCCAGGTAGATGAGCAGGTTCCGGCAGCTCACCAGGTCCAGCCGGGAGAACGGCGGATCGCGGATCACATCCTGCTCCGAGAAGATGAGCAGGTCGCGGATCGCCTTGCTGATGCAGTAGGCGCCCTTGTCCGGCTCCAGGGTGAAGTGCCGGGCCAGCCGGTCCGGCGTGACGTCGGCGGCGATGTTGGCCAGGTAGAGCCCGGAGCGGCCGTGCTGGATGGCCTGGCGGTCCATGTCGGTGGCGAACACCTGGAGCTGGAAGCGGTCCTTCAGGGTCTCCATGTGCTCCTGGAGCAGGATGGCGAGCGAGTAGGCCTCTTCGCCGGTGGAGCAGCCGGGCACCCAGACCCGCACCGGGTCGCCCGGGGCCTTGCCGGCGAACAGCCCGGGGATGACCTGCTCCTGGAGCTGGGCAAAGGCTTCGGGGTCGCGGAAGAACCGGGTCACGCCGATCAGCAGATCCCGGAACAGCGCCTCCACCTCCTTGGGCTCGTGCCGCAGGTAGCGGACATAGTTCTCCATCTGTTCGACGTGCTGCACCGCCATGCGCCGCTCCACCCGGCGCTGGATGGTGTTCAGCTTGTAGTGGGAGAAGTCGTGGCCGGTCTGGTTGCGCAGCAGCACGAAGATCCCCTTCAGGGTCGCGTCGGTCTGGCCGGTCCCGGGCGCGGCCTTGCCTGGCGCCTTGCCGATGGCCTGGGCGGCGTAGGTCAGCAGCTGGGCGGCCATCTCCTCCGGCCGGAGCACGTAGTCCATCAGCCCGGTGGCGATGGCGCTGCGCGGCATGCCGTCGTATTCGGTGGATTCGGGGCTCTGGGCCATGGCCATGCCGCCCTCGCCCTTGATCGCCCGGATGCCCAGCATGCCGTCGCTGCCGGTGCCGGAGAGCACGATGCCGATGGCGCGCTCGCCCTGGTCCTGGGCCAGGGAGCGGAAGAAGAAGTCGATGGGCAGGTGGTGGCCGCGCGGGGTGGTCTGCTCCAGCAGCTGGAGCCGGCCATCCAGCAGGGCCAGGTCGCGGTTCGGCGGAATGACGTAGACGCATTCCGGCCGCACCGTCATGCCGTCCTCCACCTCGAACACCTGCATCCCGGTGAAGCGCTTGACCAGTTCCGCCAGCAGGCTCTTGTGGTCCGGCGCCAGGTGCTGCACCAGGACGAAGGCCATGCCTGTGTGGGCCCCCTTGGGAATGCCGTGCAGGAAGGCCTCGAAGGCGCCCAGCCCGCCGGCGGAGGCGCCGATGCCGACCACCGGGAAGACCGGGGCGACGGCGGCCTGCGCGGGTTCCGGCCCGGTTTTGGGGTGCGTTTCGGCTCGCGGCTTTTTGCTGCCCATGGCGTGTCAACCTCTGCAATGGCCTGGACGATGTCCTACGATGTGCGCGCGATCGGCCCCTGGCCGCGCGATTCGGTTCCAGCACCCTAGGCTCTGAAGTATTTGCCCAATGCTGCAATTTAGCCATCGAATCCTTGCGCGCCGGCGCGCTAATTCATCAAAAACTCCGTGAATAATTAGAAACACATATGAAACAAACGATCCGGCAAAATAAATCGGTATGGTTTTTCTAATCGATGGAAGATAAGAAGTCTGAACATGAGCGAGGGGCGCGGTTGGACGGAAATGAGAAACCTTTCGAGTCTCGACGGGTCGCGGTGGTGGTCGCCCACCCCGACGACGAGACCCTCTGGTGCGGCGGCCTGCTGCTCGCCCACCCCGAATGGTCCACTTTCGTGGCCGTGCTGTGCCGGGGCAGCGACGCCGACCGCGCCCCCCGCCTGACCCGCGTGCTGGACCGGCTTGGCGCCCGGGGCGCCATCGGCGACCTGGACGACGGCCCCGACCAGCGTTCGCTCGCCACCGGAACGGTGGCCGCCGCCATCCTGGCGCTGCTCCCGGCCACTGACTTCGACCTGATCGTCACCCACTCGCCCCGGGGCGAATACACCCGGCACCGGCGCCACGAAGAGGTCGCCCGGGCGGTCTGGTCGCTGTGGACCCAGGGCATCCTGAGCACCCGCGCGCTCTGGCTGTTCGCCTACGAAGACGGCGGCCAGACCTATCTGCCCCGGGCCGAAGGCGACGCGGACCTGCGCCTGGTCCTGCCGGACCCGGTCTGGGCCGAGAAGCGCAGCCTCATCTCGGATGTCTACAACTATGGCGCCGACACCTGGGAAGCCCGGACGACCCCGCACGAAGAGGCCTTCCACCGCTTCACCACGCCCGAAGCCGCCACGACGTTGTTCGAAAGGTATGGACCCACATGAAGATCCTCGTGCTCTACGACTACCCGCCCGCACCCGGCGGCCTGGCCACCCAGGGTGACCTGCTGTACCACGGACTGCTCGAGCTGGGCGTGGACGCCCATGCCGCCCATCTCAAGTCGGACCTGGAAAAGGAGTGGTACTACAGCTGGTTCAAGCCGGACGCGGTGATCGGGGTCGGCTTCTGGGGCGACTTCCCGGATATCGTCGAGCATCCGCAGCGCTTCGGCATGCTGGCGGTGCCCTGGCTGCTGGCCGACGGCTACGTGGCCAACTACCGCCACCAGCTCAATGAGATGCCCTTGATCCTGGTGACCGCCGACTGGGTGCGCGAGACCTACGTGCGGGACGGCATCCGCGGCGACCACATGGTGACCCTGCCGGTGGGTTGCGACACCGACGCCTTCATCCCCCGGCCGCTGGATGATCCCAAGGTGCACGCCGTGCGCGAGATCCTCGGGGTCAATCCGGACCAGCTGATGATCCTCACCGTGGGCGGCGACGCCGCCTCCAAGGGCGCCCGGGAGGTCATGGCGGCCCTGGCCGAGGTCGGCGGCGAGGTGCCCGACTGGCACTATGTCTGCAAGGTCTGGCCGCAGCCCAGGACCGACGTGCAGAACGCCCTGGACGCGGAACTGGCCGGGCAGCTAGGCCTGGCCGACCGGGTCAGCTTCCCCACCCACCGGGTTTCCCGCAACCTCATGCCCTACCTCATCGCCGCCTGCGACGTCTACGCGGCGCCTTCCCGGCTGGAGGGCTTCGGCATGCCCCAGGTGGAGGCCGGCGCCTGCGGCAAGCCGGTGATCGGCATCCGGGCCATGGCCATGCTGGACACCCTGGTGCACGGCGAGACCGCCTTCCTGGCCGGCGTGGCCGAGGAGATCAGCATCACCGAGGCCGTGCTGGGGCCCGCCGCCGGCTATGAAACCGGCCACCGGGTGGTCTTCGACCGGCCCAGGGTGGTGGACTACCGGGCCGACGTGGGCGACATCGCCACCGCCCTGCGCCTCCTGCTCAACGATCCCGCCCTGCGCCGGCGCATGGGCGAAGCCGGCCGGAAGCGCGTGGTGGAGCGCTTCGACTACCGGCGCGTGGCCCGGCACCTGCTGGGCATCCTTTCCGACCGTCTCGGGCTGGTCTGACATGGGCCGCGCGCGCGATACCAGCATCCGGGACGCCAAACGGGCCGCCGTGGAAGTGCTGCTGCACAACGCCCACGGGCCCTACGACGGCCTGCCGCGCACGGCGGGCTGGGGCTACCCCGAGCCCTACACCCGGGACCTGCTGATCTCCGGCCTGGGCATCCTGGCTTCGGGCAACCCGGAGCTGCTGGCCTCCCTGTACCGGGTGATGGCGACCCTGGCGGAGCACCAGAGCCACCTGGGCCACATCCCGTCCCTGGTGCACGATCCCGAGGACCGGGGGGCCAGCGACACCACGCCGCTGTTCCTGCTGCTCGCCGGCATCCTGCGCAAGCACCTGGACCAGCCGGGCTACCTGGCCGGCCCGGTGCGCAAGGCGATCCGCTGGATGGAATACCAGACCACCGACGACCGGGTGATGGTGGCCCAGCAGCCCACCAGCGACTGGCG
>CAZVHQ010000121.1:0-7310 GCA_964627225.1 uncultured Mesoterricola sp. | reverse complement strand
CGGGACGCCTTCACCTCCGACATCGAGGAAGTGCACATCGACGACCTGGAGACCTACCACGCCGCCCAGAACTTCTTCAAGCGCACCATGCCGCAGTTCCAGAACGTGCTGAAGCATTACATCGGCAAGAAGCCGCTGTTCTCCAAGTTCTCCACCGAGGAGCAGATCGACCGGATCTACGGCCGCAAGGTGGCCCTGCCTTCGGGCGGCGCCCTGGCCATCGACCAGACCGAAGCCCTGGTGGCCATCGACGTCAATTCCGGCAAGACCACCGGCGACAACGTCGAGGACATGGCCTTCAAGACCAACATGGAAGCCGCCGAAGAGGCCGCGCGCCAGCTGCGCCTGCGCGATCTGGCCGGGCTGGTGGTGATCGACTTCATCGACATGAAGCGGGAAGGCAACAACCGCGCGGTGGCGGAAAAGCTGGTGGAGTGCCTCAAGGAGGACAAGGCCCGCATGGAGGTCGGCAAGATCAACCGGTTCGGCGTGCTGGTCATGACCCGGCAGCGGCTGCGCCCCTCCCTGCAGCAGGTCAGCCACGAAGCCTGCCCCACCTGCCAGGGCACCGGCAAGGTCAAGAGCATCGAGGCCCTGGTGATCAGCGTGGTCCGGCGGATCAAGGCCATCCTCAGCCGGGACGCCATCGCCGAGATCCGGGTCAAGCTGATGCCGTCCATCGCCCTGGCTGTGCTGAACCAGAAGCGCAAGGAACTGACCACCCTGGAAGACGTCTATGATTCCCGCGTCCTGATCCTGGCGGATCCCGAGATCCCCTTCGGCGAGATGGCCGCGGAGATCGAGCGGGCCGAGGAAGGCGAGGCCGAGAAGGCCCCCTTGCGCGCCTCCCGCGACAAGCAGGTGGAGGTCGAGGACGAGACCGTGGTCCTGGGCGGCGACACGCCGATCTCCTTCGAGAAGGCCCTGGGCGAGGAAGGCCGCAGGACTCCCGTGGCCCCCGCGCCGGCCGTTCCGGCCCATGTGCGCGAAGCCACCGAGGCCGAGATCAAGTACGAGCGCCGGGATGCCCAGCGCGCCGCCCTGGATGAGCGGGAGCGCCTGCGCGCCCTGTTCGAGAGCGCCAAGCCGCTGGACGGCGTCACCACCGTGGAAGACGAGACCGATGGCCCCGAAACCCCCGAGGCCCCGGCGCCCGTCGCCGCCGCACCGCGGGGCAGGGGCCGGGGAGGCCGGAAACCCGCCGCCGACCGCGCGCCCAAGCCCGCTGAACCGGCCGAGCCCGCCGCCGAGGCGCCGGAGGCTCCGCTCCCGGCACCCGACCCGGTTCCGGCCCCTGAGCCGATCTTCGTGTCGGCCCCGCCGGTGTTCGCTCCAGCCCCGGAGCCCACGCCGATCCTGCTCACCGCCGACCTGGTGGCGGACATGCTCACCCCCTCGCCGCGTCCCCGGCTGATGGGCGCAGCCGCCGCCAAGGAGCCGCCTCCGGCGGAGGTCCCTGCCGCGGCCCCGGCCGCCAAGCGCGGCCGGCCCGCCAAGGCGAAAAGCCCGGTGGTCCCGCGCATCGCCGCCGGCACGGCTCCCGTGGAAGCCAGCCTGGATGCCGCCGTTCCCGCCGCCAAGCCCGGGCGCAAGCCCAGGGCGGCCAAACCCGCGCTGGAGACGGTGCCGCCCCCGGCAGCGTCGAAAACCCGCAAGAAATAACCCGACCCCGCCACCATGGGCTCCCAGCCATCCAATGCGCGTTGCGGCTGGCTGAGAGCCGGGCGGGTGATGACCCTGGGGGCCCTGCCCCTGGTGCTGGCGGCCCAGGACGTGCCGTCGCTGCCGCCGGTCGGCACCCTGCCAGTCATGCCCGGCCAGGGCGAGCTGCTGCCGCTGCGGCCGATGCCCATGGACGCCGAGGGCGAACGCAAGGAGCCCCTGCGGATACGGGGCAAGAACGTGCAGGAGGGCCCGGACGGCTGGACCCTGCTGGACGGGGCGGTGGAAAGCAAGGACCTGTTGCTGCTGGCCGACCGCATCCAGTACAACCAGGTCACCGGCCAGGTGGATGCCGAAGGGCACATCCGGCTGGAGGCGCCAGGCGTCCGCCTGCGCTGCGGCCGGCTCAAGATGGATTGGAACAAGCGGGTCGGCGAAGCCTGGGTGCTGGAACTGGAACTGCCGCCCACCTGGGTGCTGCATTCCGACAAGGTCGAGTTCAACACCCTGCAGCACTGGGAGTTCGACAAGGTCGAACTGAGCGCGTGCCCCGAGGAGAAGCCGGGCTGGAAGGCCCTGGTCTCCAAGCTGACGGTGGATCTCGACCACTACGCCCGGTTGCGCAACCTCTGGATCTGGGTGTTCAACCTGCCCACCTACTACTACCTGCCCTACGCCATCTATCCGGCCAAGGCCCAGCGCACCTCGGGCGTGCTGCCGATCTCCATGTCCTTTTCCGGCCCCATGGGCGCCTCCTTGGCGGTCCCCTACTACCAGGTGCTGGGCAAGAGCGCCGACGCCACCATCACCCCCGAGTATTTCACCAAGCAGGGCACCCTGTGGAACGGCGATCTGCGCTGGAACCCGGAGCCCACCCACCAGGGCGAATTCTCCGGCGAGTACATCAACCAGCGTGACCCGGAGGCCAGCCGCTACCGTTTCAACCTCAAGGAACTCTGGCAGCGCGAGGACGGCTGGCAGTTCACCGCCGACATCAACCGGGCCTCCGACACCCTGCTGGACAGCGACTACGGTAACGGCATCGCCCGGCTGGGCAGCAACTCCTACGACAGCTCCACCTACCTGGGCAGGAACTTCTCCTGGGGCAACCTCAACGTCACCGCGTCCCAGCAGCAGACCTATTTCCTCCCGAACGATCCGTTCTACTCGACCAGCTTCCCCGCCTCCATGCAGAAGGACACCCTGCCCAGCATCCAGGGCACCTTCTATCCGATCCCCATGGGAGCGTTCTACCTGGACGGCGGCGTGCGCACCGGCCGGCTGGGCTACAACCTCAACCTGGACCCCAACTCCACCGCCGAACCGCTGAACTCCACCTACACCTGGCAGCGCGAGGACGCCTTCATGCGCCTGGCCGGGCGGCTCGGGCAGTGGGGGCCGTTCCGCACCGACCTCCAGGTCGGCGGCCGCTTCACCCATTATTCGGCCACCCTCGGCACCTCGTTCTACGACACCGACAACGCCCTGAACGGCGGCACCCTGATGCCCGGCACCAACCCCAACGCCAACCCCTTCATCGTCGACGGCCCGTCCGCGGACCGGCTGCTGGGCTCGGCCCGGCTGCAGTTTTCCGCCCCGCCCATCGGCCGGGAGTTCCAGGATGTGCGGCTGTTCGGCTACAGCGGCGAGGTCAAGCATGTGCTGGACCCGTACTTCGCCGTCTCGACCACCAGCAGGTCGGCGGCCGAGGGTTCGCTGCCCCACTTCGACGGGGTGGATTCCCAGCCGGGCGTGGCCGGCAGCGCCGCCGGCGAACAGAGCGTGGAACTGGGCGTGAAGCAGCATTTCTTCGGCCGGCCCGGCACGGGCGTGCCGTACGCGGACCTGGTGCGCTGGACGATCTCCCTCAAGTACAACTTCCGCACCATCCTGCTGCCCGACGGCCAGTTCCAGAAGGGCTGGGGCTCCCTGGACAACGATATCGACGTCGAGCCCAACGAAAAGCTGCACATCAGCTTCCGGCAAAGCACCGACATGACCGAGAGCACCTCCGACAACGCCCTGTCGGCCGAGTACGACTCCGGGGAGGGCAACAAGTTCAACCTGGCCTTCTTCTCCACCGGGATCGACCGCCTGCTGGTGCGCCAGCGCGGCATCCAGCTGGGCGGCCTGCAGCGGCTCTGGAGCGACCAGGTCCGGCTGGAATTCTCCACCAACTACGACTTCACCCAGAAGGGCTTCTCCACCAGCCAGGTGGCCATCGCCTACGTCCAGCCCTGCGTGTCGGAATCGCTGCGCTATTCCCACGTGGCCATCATGGTCCCCGGTTCGCTCACCAAGGAGGACCGCCTGGACCTGGTGATCACCCTGAGAAGCCTGGGCGACCTGTTCCAGACCGGGCTATAGCTCGCCCAGTACCTCGATGCGGTTGCGGCCCTTGCGTTTGGCCACGTAGAGCGCCTGGTCGACCCGGGCGAACAGGGCCGCGCTGTCGGTGCCATCCGGGACGCCCAGGCCGAAGCTCACGGTGGGGAAGACGTTCTGGCCGGAATCCAGGGTCACCGGCTGCTCGTCGATGCGCCGGCGGATCTTTTCGGCCACCTCGGCCCCGGCGTGCAGGCTGGATTCGGTCAGGATGATGGCGAATTCCTCGCCGCCGATGCGGAAGGCCAGGTCCGAACGCCGGAGCGAGGAGCTGATCCGCTGGGCCACGGCCTTGAGCACCTGGTCGCCCACCAGGTGGCCGAAGCGGTCGTTGATCAACTTGAAATAGTCCAGATCGCCCAGGATCAGCACGAATGACCGGTGATGCCGCTCCCACTGGTTGACCGCGTGCTCCAGGTGCTGGTCGAAGGCCCGCCGGTTGAGCAGGTCGGTGAGCGAATCGGTGAGCACCTGGCTGCGCAGGGCTCTGGTTTCCAGCTCCAGCACCGAGCGCCGCTCCATCAGATCGCCGATCTGGAACTGGCATTCCGCCTGGACCCGCTTGATGTGGTTCCATTCCACGGCCTTCCGGCAGGCGTGCAGCATCATCGGGCTGGACAGGGGCGGGGTGAGCCAGTCCATCGCCCCCGCCGTGAGCAGCCGCCGCTGCTCGGCTTCCGTGGGCAGCTTGCCCACCAGGATGGGGTAGGGCGCCCGGGACAGGCCGGCCAGGCTTTGCAGCGCGGCCTGGATCTGGTCGATGGATTGGTCCAGGCCTATGAACAGGATCGGCGGATGCAGTTCCTGGGCGGCCTGGGGCAGGTCCTTCGGTTCGCACGCCTGCAGCGTGAAACCCAGGTGGCGCACCACCTCGGTGATCCGGCCGCACTGTCGCTTCGGCAGGCCCAGGGCCAGGAGGATGGCCCGGCCGGCCTGGCCGCGCGGCATGGCCCCTTCCATGAGCGGGCCCAGGATGGTGAGGAGGTCCTGGATCGAGGCGCCGGATTCCAGGAGGCCGTCCCCATCGGCCTCCGTCAGCCTTGCCCGGTCCTCGTCCGTTGCCGGGTGATCGAGGATGATGAAGATCGGCATGGTCCGGAACAGGCTCCGGGATTCGGCCCGGAGCAGGTGGCAAAGCCGGTAGCCGTCCATGGGGTCGCCCTCGGCGTCCACCAGCATCAGGTGGGCGTCGTTCCAGGCCTCGAAGGCCAGGGCGTGCAGATGGTCCGGCACCACCGTCACGGTATGGCCCGCCCCCTCGAAGGCCGTACGCAGCCGTTCGATCAGCATGGCATGCTTGGTGATGGCGAGCAGGTTCATGGGCTACTTGGCCGTCATTTTGGAACAGCATTTCCCTGATGAAAGCGTGGGTGAAGCTTAACCGGCCCCGGCCGGTTGGGAAATCGTTATTCTGCCAACCCCTGTTCGGTCAGCCAGCGTTCGGCGTCGATCGCCGCCATGCAGCCCGAGCCCGCGGCGGTGATGGCCTGCCGGTAGACATGGTCCTGCACGTCGCCGCAGGCGAACACTCCCGGGACCGGCGTGCGGCTGGAACCGGCTTCCACCTCCAGGTAGCCGGCCCCGGTCATGGGCAGCTGCCCGGCGAACAGCGCCGTGTTGGGCTGGTGGCCGATGGCCACGAACAGGCCCTCCACCGCCAGTTCCGATTCGCCGCCGGTGACCGTGTCCTTCAGCTTCAGGGCGCGGATCTTCTGCACCTTCTCGCCGCTGGGCAGGGTCTGCTCCTGGGTGGGCAGATCGGTCACCACGGCGTTCCAGTGGAAGGCGATCTTGGGATTCTTCAACGCCCGTTCCTGCATCGCCTTGGAGGCCCGCAGGCGGTCCCGGCGGTGCACGATGGTGACCTTGGAGGCGAACTTGGTGAGGAAGGTCGCCTCCTCCAGCGCCGTGTCGCCGCCGCCCACCACCGCGATCTCCTTGCCGCGGAAGAAGAAGCCGTCGCAGGTGGCGCAGGCGGAAACCCCGCCGCCGGTGCGGCTGAGTTCCTCGTCCTTGCGGATGCCCATCCACTTGGCGCTGGCGCCGGTGGCGATGATCAGGGCGTCGCAGGTGTATTCGCCCTGGTCGCTGGCCACCTGGAAGGGGCGCCTGGACAGATCGACCTTGAGCACGGTCTCGGCCTTGAGCGTCGCCCCGAACCGGAGCACCTGCTCGCGCATGTCGTTCATCAGCTCCGGGCCCTGGATGCCCTTGGGAAATCCGGGGAAATTCTCCACGTCCGTGGTGATGGTGAGCTGGCCGCCGGGTTGCGCCCCTTCCAGGACCAGCGGCGCCAGATTGGCGCGGGAGGCGTAGATGGCCGCGGTGTAGCCCGCGGGGCCGGTACCGATGACGATGACCTTGGTGTGGGACACTTGGAAGCTCCGGGTAGGGGCGGCCGGGGATGGGCGCCGCCGAGCACCTATCTTAGCAGCCATGAGGGAATCCCATTGTATTGGCGCGGGTCTTGAGTATGATTTGGGCCGGCGGGGCTTGTTCACCGGAAGGCGGGCACCATGGGCAAATCCAGGCGCGGGAGGGCGGTGCTGGGAGCCGGCCTGCTGTGCCTCGCGGCCGCCTGCGTCGGCCCGAACCACCCGCCCGTGCCCGGCCTGCTCACCGCGGCGTCCGAACCAGTCATCGGCAAGAATTATGTCCTGGGCGTGGAGAAGACCGTCGCCGTGGGCGAGGCCATCGCCAGCGCCACCTACCGGTTGAAAGTGAGTCGATATCCCAGTTCCATCCTGCTCACGCAGGCCATCACCGTGCAGACCGAAAAGAGGCTGCTCAAGTTGCCGAATGGGCGGGTCTTGACCTACGTCGGGCCGGTCGAGCTGGACCATGTTCAATACATATCCTATGGGAATATAGAAGTTGATGATGGATTGGGGGAGTACTTCTACATCACCCCGGACCAGGCCCTGGCCCCGATCGTCTATATCAAGGACAAGCAGGTGTTCCCCACCGGCATGGAACGCATCGTGTCGACCTGGCCGGCGTCGGTGACGTTCCCGGCCGCCCGGGTCACCGAACAATGGCTGCCGGCCGGTCGCGCCGATCACGACATCCTGTTCGGGGGCAAGGATGCCGGCGGCATCCATGTCATCTGCCAGGAACATGCCCCGGACGGATCGGTCGATCCGGAGCGGGTGCGGCGCTTGACCTTCCCGCCCGATGCGCAGGAGCTGCAGTGCCTGGGGACCCGGATCCGGGTCCAGGCGTGCACCGCGACGACGCTGGTGGCGACGGTGATCGAAGACTAG
>CAZVHQ010000120.1:0-7403 GCA_964627225.1 uncultured Mesoterricola sp. | reverse complement strand
CGCTAGCTGGGGGAACACAACCCGCCTCCTGGGCATCCAAGGGGATGGCGATCAGCCTGCGCCGGACCGAGGAACATGATGAGTTATATCCAGGAAGCGGTTGGCCTTCAATGGCGGGACCCCCGGCTGGCGATCGAGGCCGACCCCATGACCCACATCGGCGGCACCCCGCTCCTCCGGCTGGGTGCCGCGCTGGGCCCACTGCCGCAGGGCGTGGAGGTCTACGGCAAGGCGGAGCACCTGAATCCGGGCGGTTCGCTCAAGGACCGCTCGGTCATGGCCATGATCCTGGCCGGCGAGGCCCGGCGCCTGCTCACCCGCGGCAGGACCATCCTGGACGCCACCAGCGGCAACGCCGGCATCGCCTACGCCATGATCGGCCGGTCCCGGGGCTACCCGGTGACGCTCTGCCTGCCGGCCGGCGCCAGCCCGGAACGCAAGCGCCTGCTGCGCATCTACGGCGCCGAGATCATCGAGACCGACCCGGACCAGGGTTCGGACGGGGCCCAGGTCCGGGCCCGGGAACTGGCCCGGGCCGAGCCTGACCGCTACTTCTACGCCGACCAGTACAACAACGACGCCAACTGGCTGGCCCACTACCAGGGCACCGGCCCGGAGATCTGGGAACAGACCGGCGGCCGGATCACCCACTTCGTGGCGGGCATCGGCACCTCGGGCACCTTCATGGGGGCCACCACCCGGCTCCGGGAGTTCCGGCCCGATCTCCGGGCGATCACCGTGCAGCCCGATGGCAAGGCCCACGGCCTGGCCGGCCTGAAGCACATGGCCACGGCCATCATCCCGGGCATCTACGACCCCAGGCTGGCCGACGCGAACGTCGAGGTTTCCACCGCCCAGGGCCAGGACATGGCCCGCCGGCTGGCCCGGGAGCAGGGCCTGTTGGTCGGGCCCAGCAGCGGCGCCAGCGTGTTCGCGGCCTTCCGCCTGGCCCGGGCCCTGCCCTCCCGGTCGGTGGTGGTCACCGTTCTCTTCGATTCGGGGGCGCGCTACCTCAGCGATCCGTTCTGGGAAGCGTAGTCTCCCGCTCCGCCGGGCAGGCCAGGATCAGGCCGCCGGCCACGGTTTCGTTGGAAGCCTCGTCGATGAGGATGAGGGCGCCCTTGGCGCCGCCGGCGGCAAAGCAATCCAAGGCGATGGGCGCCTGCAGTTCCAGCGCCACTTCGACGATGTCGTTCATGGCCACGTGCAAGGCCCGCTCCATCTCCAGGGTCTGGATGTTCAGCCGGCTGGCCACCGACTTCAGGCGCACCCGCACGTCCCGGGTGCCGTGGCGCAGGAGGAAGCGGTCTCCGGCCCGGGCCGGCTTTTCCCCCAGCCAGCAAAGCCGCGCCAGGATCCCCGTGCCGACGGCCGGCGGCGCGGCCGGCGCGGACAGCAGATCGCCGCGGCCGATATCGATGGCGTCCTCCAGGAACAGCATGACGCTCTGGCCGGCCTGGCAGCGGGCCAGCCGCTCCTCGCCCAGCCGGATGTCGCGCACCCGGCTGCGCCGGCCGGACGGCATCACCAGCAGCTCGTCCCCCACCTCCAGTTCGCCGGATTCCACCCGGCCGGCGTAGCCGCGGGTGTCCTGGGCGGCCCCGGGCGCGGCCAGGCAGACCCACTGGACCGGCAGGCGGAACGGCCGGTCCCGGCCTTCCCGGGTCAGCGGCGCCCGTTCCAGCAGCTCCAGCAGGGTCGGCCCGCCATACCAGGGCATGTGCTCGCCCGGCTCCACCACCCCATCCCCCTGCAGGGCGGAAAGGGGGATGAACTGCAGGCCGGTGAGGCCCCGGTCCCGGGCGAAGGCGAGGAAGGCCTCCCGGATGCCCTCGAACACCTCCCTGGACCAGCCCGCCAGATCCATCTTGTTCACGGCGATCACGAACTGGCGCACCCCCATCAGGCTGGCCAGCATGGTGTGCCGGCGGGTCTGGGCCAGCACGCCCTTGCGCGCGTCCACCAGGATGACGGCCAGATCGGCGGTGCTGGCGGCGGTCACCATGTTGCGGGTGTACTGCTCGTGGCCGGGGGCATCGCCCAGGATGTACTTCCGGGCGCCGGTGGCGAAATAGCGGTAGGCGACGTCGATGGTGATGCCCTGCTCCCGCTCCGCCTGCAGCCCGTCGGTGATCAGGCTGAGGTCGACGGCCTGGCAGCCGCGCTTGCGCGAGGTGCGCTCCAGGGCGCTCAGGGCGTCCGCCAGCACCGACTTGGTGTCGAACAGGAGCCGGCCGATGAGCGTGCTTTTGCCGTCGTCCACGCTGCCGCAGGTGATGAAGCGCAGCACGCCGCGATCCGGGGTGGTGACCATCAGAAATAGCCCTCCTTTTTCCGTTCTTCCATGGCGGCTTCGGAACCCTGGTCATCCAGCCGGGTGGCGCCGCGTTCGGTCAGGGAGGCCGCCGCGGTCTCCCGGATGATGGCCTCGACGGTGGCGGCCCCCGAGGCCACGGCCGCCGTGCAGGTGATGTCGCCCACCGTGCGGAAGCGCACCGACAGCTGCTCCACCATTTCCCCCGGCCGCGCGGGCGTGACCGGGGTGACCGGCACCAGGGCGCCGCCGCGGCGCACCACCGCGCGCCGGTGGGCGAAATAGAGCCCGGGCAGGGCCAGGCGCTCCCGCTCGATGTAGCGCCAGACGTCCAGCTCGGTCCAGTTGGAGAGCGGGAAGACCCGCATGTTCTCGCCGGGGAAGCAGCGGGCGTTGTAGAGGTTCCACAGTTCCGGCCGCTGCCGGCGCGGATCCCAGGCGCCGAAGCTGTCCCGGAAGGAGAAGATGCGCTCCTTGGCCCGGGCCTTCTCCTCGTCCCGCCTCGCCCCGCCGATGCAGGCGTCGAACCCGAATTCGGCGATGGCGTCGAGCAGGGTCACGGTCTGGAACGGATTGCGCGGCTGCAGCGGGTGGCGCAGGACCACCTTGCCGGCCCGGATGGAATCCTCCACCGAGCGCACGATCAGCCGCTCCCCCAGCTCGCCCACCCGGCGGTCCCGGAACTGGAGCACCTCCTCGAAGTTGTGGCCGGTATCCACGTGCAGCATGGGGAACGGGAAGGCGCCGGGGCGGAAGGCCTTTTCCGCCAGCCGCAGCAGGCATACCGAATCCTTGCCCCCGGAAAACATCAGGGCGGGATTCCGGCACTGCCCGGCCACCTCCCGGAGGATGTGGATGCCCTCGGATTCCAGGACGTCCAGCTGGGTGAGGTTGCCAGTCAAGGTGATCATCGGCGTGCCTTCGCGTGGGGCCCGGCGTGCAGCCCGCATTCCCGGGTTCCGGGCTCCTCCCACCACCAGCGGCCGGAGCGGGGGTCCTCGCCGGGCCGCACCGCGCGGCTGCAGGGCGCGCAGCCAATGGAGGGGAAGCCCTGGTCGTGCAGCGGGTTGTATGGGACCTGATGGCTGCGGACATGCTCCAGCACCTGCTCCAGGGTCCAGTCCGCCAGGGGATTCACCTTCACCAGGCCGCCATTGTCCTCGTCCACCTGGAAGGGCCGCACCGCCGACCGGGTGGGGCCCTGTTCGCGCCGCAGGCCGGTGATCCAGGCGTCCGCCCCGGCCAGGGCCCGGCCCAGCGGTTCCTTCTTGCGGATGGCGCAGCATTCGTGGCGGTTTGCCAGGCTCGCGTAGAAGGAATTGGGCCCCTTGGCCGTCATCAGCGCCGCCACGGCCGCGGCGTCGGGGCAGAACACCTCGATGGGCATGGCGTAGCGCGCCCGCACGGCCGCCAGGGTGTCGTAGGTCTCCTGGTGCAGGCGCCCGGTATCCAGGAAGAAGATCCTGGGGCGGAGTTCGCAGCGGGACAGCATGTCCAGCAGCACGACGTCCTCGAGGCCCAGGCTGCAGGCACAGGCGATGCGGGGATGGAAGGCGCGCAGGGCCAGGGCCAGGATCGCCTCCGGCCGGCACCCGGCGGCACTGGCGTTCAGTTCCTGGACATCCGGGCTCAAGGGCTCTCCCTGGACGGGCCCGCTGCCCGGCGCCGGAACGGCAAGGCCACCCCCAGGGCGGTGGACAGGCTCCAGAAGACGCCCAGGCCCCAGGCCGGCAGGGGGAGCGACGTCGCCAGGGCATGGCCCAGGGCGAAGCTCATGGCGAAGGCGTTGAAGCCGCCGGCCACCAGCCCGAAGGCGAACTCGGAAAACAGCTGGCAAAGCCTGGCCCCCAGCCATGGCCCCAGGATCACCAGGGGCAGGACCGGAAGCACCGCCCGGAGGGTGGTCCAGGTCATCAGGCCCAGCACCAGGTAGGCCAGGACGGAAATCACCGATTCGACCATCCGGATCAGGCTGATGGCCGCCCGGTAATCGCCCTTCGGCAGGCCCCGGTCCTGGAAATACATGCCGAACAGCGGCCCCGAAAGGGTCGTGAGCCCGAACACCAGGCCCGCCCCGAAGCCGAACAGCCCGTCTTTCGTCTGGCGCTCCGGCCGTGGCGGCCTGCCCGCCGGGTGCAGCCCCCGGGCGAGCAGGAAGACCAGGAGCAGGACGCAGGTGCCCACCCGCACGGGCCCTGAACGAAGCCGGCCGAGCAAGGCGCCGCCGAGGAATATCCCCGGCAAGAGGGCCACCGCCATCCAGCGCAATCGCCCCTGGACCCGCGCCAGCCCGGTCCGGCAGGCCAGCAGCGACGACAGGTTCAAGGCCAGGCCAAGCAGCACCAGCACAGGATTCGCGACCTTCGGCCCGGCCAGCGAAAGGGCCAGCGGCGCGCAGAGGGAGGAAAAACCATAACCCAGCATGCCGTTCAGGACCGCCGCCAGGAGGACGACGCCCGATGCTTTCAGCCAAAACAAGGAACCCAAGCCAACCATGTCGTTCCGGATCTCTATTCAAGTAAGGCCTGTCAAATTTCTGCCGAATCAGGGGGATCCGGATTTTTTTTCGAAATGCATGACAGCAAGAAACAAATTTATATTATTAATGAATGCTTAGCTCACAACCGCTTGACCTGTTGAAGAATACAATCGAAAGCCCCTTTGTCAATCCCGCATGCTGAACGCGGGCGACCAGCGAGCCGGCTATCGGGCCTTGGCGGCCGGGGCGTGGGTGCCGTGCCACATGGCGTATCGGAGGTATCCCCCCGACAGGTTGCGGACCTTGAAGCCGTGCTGGGACAGCAGCCGCGCGGCGATGTAGCCGCGCAGGCCCGACCGGCAGAACACCAGCAGCTCCTTGTCCCTGGGCAGATCGATCAGGCGCTCCCGCAGCTCCTCCAGCGGCGCGCAGTCGGCCCCGGGGATTCCGCCCTGGGCATGTTCCTGGAACGTGCGCACGTCCAGCAGCTGCTGCCCTTCCGACAATCCGGCCAGTTCCTCCGGCTCCCAGAGCGCCACGTCGCCGCGCAGCACGTTGGCGGCCACGAAGCCGGCCATGTTGACCGCATCCTTGGCGCTGCCGTAGGGGGGTGCGTAGCAGAGTTCCAGATCCTCCAGATCGAACACCGTGAGGCCGGCGCGCAGGGCCACGGCGATCACGTCGATGCGCTTGTCCACGCCCGCCGCGCCCACCGCCTGGGCCCCAAGGATGGCCCCGCGGTCCGGTTCGAACAGCAGCTTCAGGGCCAACGGCTGCGCGCCGGGATAATAGTCCGCATGGTCCGCAGGATACACGTAGATGCGCCGGTAGGCCCTGCCCTGGCGGTGCAGCGCGGCTTCGCCGAGCCCGGTCATGGCGAAGCCCAGGTCGAACACCTTGCAGATGGCGGTGCCCTGGGAGGCATGGTACCGGCTGTCGCGCCCGAGGATGACCTCCGCGGCGATGCGCCCCTGGCGGTTGGCCGGGCCGGCCAGGGGAATGAGCGCCGGCTCGCCGCTGACGAAATCGCGCACCTCCACCGCGTCGCCCACCGCGAAGATACAAGGATCGCTGGTGCGCATCCGGTCGTCCACCAGGATGCCGCCGGTGCTGCCGATGGCCAGGCCCGCCGCCACGGCCAGCCGGGTTTCCGGCCGCACCCCCACGCTCAGCACGGCCAGGGCGCAGGAAACGCGGCTGCCATCGTCCAGGAGCGCCGCCAGGTTTCCGCCGGTTCCCTGGAAGGCGGTGACCGAGCGCCCCAGGCGCAGATCCACCCCCTGCCGGACCAGCTCTTCCTGGAGCGGGAAGGTCATTTCCGGGTCGGCCCCGGCCAGCACGTGGGACAGCTTCTCCACCAGGGTGACCTGCAGGCCGCGGTGCCGGAACTGCTCGGCCAGTTCCAGGCCGATGTAGCCGGCCCCCACGACCAGGGCCCGCCCCGCCGGTGCCCGCAGCGCGGCCGCCAGGATGGCGTCCATGTCGCCCATGTTGCGCAGCGTGAAGATCCCCTCGCCATCGGCGCCGGGAATGCCGGGCCGGATGGCCTCGGCCCCGGGGCTCAGCACCAGGGCGTCGTACGGTTCCACGACGGAGCGGCCGGTCTTGAGGTTCCGGGCCACCACGGTCCGGGCCTGGCGGTCGATGGACAGCACTTCGGTACGGACCCGCACATCGAGGTCGAACCGGTCGCCCAGACTCTCGGGCGTCTGGATCAGCAGGCTGGAGCGGCCGGCGATGACGCCGCCGATGTGGTACGGCAGGCCGCAATTGGCGAAGGAGACATGGGGCCCCCGCTCGAAGAGCACGATGTCCGCCCCCTCGCAGAGCCTGCGGGCGCGGGCCGCCGCGCTGGCGCCGCCGGCGACGCCTCCGACGATCAGGATGCGGGGACCACTGGACATGGTATGCCTTTCGCGAAGGGAGGCCCGCAACCGGGCCTCCGTGCCGGCCTCAATCGCCGAAGCAGATCCCCAGATCGCGCCCGGTCTGCAGCGTGTCGCCGTCCAGCGGCACGCAGCGCATGCGCCCGGCCACGTCCTCCAGGGGCACGTAGTTCACGCAGCTGTTGGCCAGGGCCACCATGATCCCGCTCTGGCCCTCTTCCAGGGCCCGCACCGCGGCGGCGCCGAAGCGCAGGGCCGCGAGCCGGTCGAAGGTGGTCGGGCTGCCGCCCCGGAGCAGGTGGCCCAGCACCACCACCCGGGATTCCTTGCCGGTCCGGGCCTGGAGCGCCTTGGCCACCAGCTCGCCCACGCCGCCCAGGCGCTCCTGGTGGCCGATCTCGGCCGCTTCGAGGATGTTGCGCTCGCCGTCCTTCGGCTTGGCCCCCTCGGCCACCACCACCAGGGAGTACATGCGCCCCTGGCGGTCCCGGGCGCGGACCTTGGCGGCCACCTTGTCCAGGTCGAAGGGGATCTCGGGGATGAGGATGGAATGGGCGCTGCCGGCGATGCCCGCGTGCAGCGCGATCCAGCCGGCGTAGCGGCCCATCATCTCCACCACCATGACCCGCTGGTGGCTTTCGGCGGTGCTGTGCAGCCGGTCCAGGCATTCGGTGGCGAACGCCACGGCGGTGTCGAAGCCGAAGGTGGTGAAGGTCTTGTCCAG
>CAZVHQ010000119.1:0-7453 GCA_964627225.1 uncultured Mesoterricola sp. | reverse complement strand
ACGATACGTACCGGAGGCGGGGGTGGTGCCGGAGCGGGTTTGAGCGGTTCGACCTTGGCCACGGGAGGCGGCGGGACGGGCTTGGACCGCGGCAGCGGCAGGTGCGGCTCGATCTTCGCCCATGGGCCGGGCGGCACGATACGTACCGGAGGCGGGGGTGGTGCCGGAGCGGGTTTGAGCGGTTCGACCTTGGCCACGGGAGGCGGCGGGACGGGCTTGGACCGCGGCAGCGGCAGGTGCGGCTCGATCTTCGCCCATGGGCCGGGCGGCACGATACGTACCGGAGGCGGGGGTGGTGCCGGAGCGGGTTTGAGCGGTTCGACCTTGGCCACGGGAGGCGGCGGGACGGGCTTGGACCGCGGCAGCGGCAGATGCGGTTCGGTCTTGGCCCACGGACCGGGCGGCACGATGCGAACCGGGGGCGGGGGTGGTGCCGGAGCGGGTTTGGGCGGCTCGACCTTGGCGATGGGAGGCGGCGGGACGGGCTTGGACCGCGGCAGCGGCAGGTGCGGTTCGGTCTTGGCCCACGGGCCGGGCGGCACGATGCGAACCGGGGGCGGGGGTGGTGCCGGAGCGGGTTTGGGCGGCTCGACCTTGGCGATGGGAGGCGGCGGGACGGGCTTGGACCGCGGCAGCGGCAGGTGCGGTTCGGTCTTGGCCCACGGGCCGGGCGGCACGATGCGAACCGGGGGCGGGGGTGGTGCCGGAGCGGGTTTGGGCGGCTCGACCTTGGCGATGGGAGGCGGCGGGACGGGCTTGGACCGCGGCAGCGGCAGGTGCGGTTCGGTCTTGGCCCACGGGCCGGGCGGCACGATGCGAACCGGGGGCGGGGGTGGTGCCGGAGCGGGTTTGGGCGGCTCGACCTTGGCGATGGGAGGCGGCGGGACGGGCTTGGACCGCGGCAGCGGCAGGTGCGGTTCGGTCTTGGCCCACGGGCCGGGCGGCACGATGCGCACCGGGGGCGGTGGTGGAGGCGGCACCGGAGGTTTGGGCGGCTCGACTTTGGCCACCGGCGGCGCCGGAGGCTTGGCGTCGAAATCCCAGGTGGCCAGCAGCTTGCCGTCCCCGGAGCGGAGTTCGGCCACCTCCCCGGGGGGCGGCCGAAGCAGTTCCCAGCGCACCGGGCCCGCGGGCGCCAGCCAGGATTCGGAAAGCGTGGGGCCCTTCAGGATCAGTTCGGTGGACTCGTTCAGCTCGCCCTGGATGACCAGGATTCCGCCCGCGAAGTGCCAGCGCCAGGGCTCCAGGGGCGTCGGGGGCACCGTGGGCAGGGGCGGCCGGACCACGGGCGGGGGCGCTTGGCGTTCACAACGGAGCAGGGTCAGGGTGCCCAGGGCGAGGATGCCGAGGCTGAGGCCGGCCCCCGCCTTCAAGAGTCGGACCTTCCACAGGCTGCCCAGTAGTTGGCCTTCTCCCGGATCTTCACGCTCACCGCCGGCTGGCCGCGCTCATCCAGGAACCGGAACAGCCACTCGGCCAGCAGCTCGGCGGTGGGGTTCCGGCCCTTGAGGCTGGCCTGGGCGTTGAGCAGGCTGTAGTCCACCTGGGCGACCCAGGCCTCCAGCACCGCCGCGCAGCCCGCTTCGGGCTGCGCGGGGCCGATGGGGAACGTGGCCTCCGCCTCCCAGTTATGGCCATGGCGCTCCTCCACGAAACCGGGCAGGTCGTGGAAATGGTCCGCCACGAACGGGCGGCGGAGGGTCAGGAGCGTGTCCACAGTGCCCTCAGTCTACTCCACACGGTTGTCCTTCCCGATCGGTTAAGACATGATCGCTCACAGGCACCAGGGGGATGCATGCGCCGCTTGACCGCAGGAATCGTTGGATGGTTCTTCCTGGCCTGCCTGCTGTGCGCCGGCACCCGGTTCGATCCGGACAAGGACGTGGCGGTGGCCTTCCAGGCCGGCTCGGTGCTCGTGACGGTGCCCCAGGGCGCGCACCTGAAGGCCGCCTTCATGACCGTCGCACTGAAACCGGGCACCCCGGGCAGCCTGAAGGCCGGCCCGTTGCCGCCCACCGACGCCAAGGACGAGCTGGGCGACGGCATCTGGCATGGCCGGGTCGCCATTCCCCTGGCCGGCTCCGGGCTGCCGCCGGCGCTGGACCTGGTGGTCACCTACCAGCCCTGCACCGAAGGCGACGGCGGCATCTGCTACCCGCCCAAGGAACGAACCCTGCGCGTGAACGCCGCCGACATCCCCTCCGGCGCGCCGTCGCCCGGGCCGGCGCGGCGCAACCTGTTCTGGCTCTTCATGGCGGCGTTCGGTTTCGGCCTGGCGGCCTCCATCACCCCCTGCGTCTACCCGATGATCGCCATCACCATGGCCATCATCGGCGCCAAAGGGGGCGGCAAGGCCCGGGGCCTGACCCTGTCGGCCGCGCTGGTGGCGGGCATGGCGGTGACCTACACGGCCCTGGGCGTGCTGGCGGCGGTGACCGGCGCGGCCTTCGGCGCCCTGGCCCAGTCGCCCGGATTCCTCATCCCGGTCTCCATCCTGTTCGCCCTGTTCGCCTTGAGCCTGTTCGGCGCCTTCGAATTCCGCCTGCCGGAACGGCTCCAGGCGCGCCTGCAGGGTTCCCCGCGCCGGGGCCTGGCCGGGGCCTTCGCCATGGGGCTGGTGCTGGGGCCGATCTCGGCGCCCTGCGTGGGCCCCTTCATCGGCGCCGTGCTGGTGGCCATCGCCCAGGACGGCCGGGTCCTGCTGGGAGCCGCCCTGCTGTTCACTTTCGCCCTGGGCATGGGGGTCCTGTTCATGGCGGTGGGGGTGTTCTCCGCCACCCTGCCCCGCTCGGGGGACTGGCTGATACGGCTCAAGCAGGGCATGGGCCTGGTGGTGCTGGGCTTCGCGGTCTGGAACGTCCGGCTGGTCCTGCCGGCGTGGCTGGAACTGGCGCTCTGGAGTGTCACCCTGCTGGTGGCGGCGCCGATCCTGGGCGCGTTCCGCCCGGCCGAGTCGCTGGCCGCCGGGTTCAGCAAGGGGCTGGCCTTCCTGGCCCTGGCCCTGGGCCTCGCCCTCGGCCTGCGCGGGGTGGAGGCCGGACTGGACCTGAACCTGCTGCCCGCGGCCGGCAGCCAGCCCCAGGCCGCCGCCAAGCCCGCACCCTTTTGGCTGGAGCAGGACCTGGAAACCGCCCTGGCCCAGGCCAAGGCCACCGGCAAGCCGGTGCTGGTGGATACCTATGCGGACTGGTGCGCCCAGTGCAAGGAGCTGGACGAGACCACCTGGCCCGATCCCCAGGTGTCCGCCTGGCTCCAGGCCAACGCCGTGGCGGTGCGCATCGACACCTACAAGATCCGCAAGGACCTGGCCCCGAAGCTGGGCATCCTGAGCTACCCCACCGTGCTCCTGCTGGATGGCGACGGCAAGGAGCTGCGCCGCCTGCTGGGTTTCCAGAAGCCGGCGGAGATGTTGAAATTCCTGAAAGGCTGAAATCATGACCGCACCGGAAATCATCCGGCTGGGCTGCATCGGCACCGGCAACATCGCCTCGGCGGTGGTCGAGGGCTTCTGCACCTCCGGAACCCCATGCCAGATCCTGGTGTCCCCGCGGAACGAGCAGAAGTCCAGGAGCCTGGCCGGGCGCTTCGCCCAGGTGACCCGGGCCGGCTCCAACCAGGAGGTGCTGGAACACAGCGATATCGTGCTGCTGGCGGTGCGCCCGGGCGTGGCGCCGGACCTGCTGGAATCCCTGCGATTCCGCCCGGAACACACGGTCCTGTCGTTCATCCCCGTCATCCCCCTGCGGGTCCTGGCCGGGCTGGTCCGGCCCGCCCGGCGGGTGTTCAAGGTCCTGCCGCTGCCCTATGTGGCCAAGCGCCTGGGCCTGGTTCCCTTCTTCCCGGCGGACGCCGAGGTCGCCGAGCGCCTGCGGGCCCTGGGCGAACCGATGCCGGTGCGCGATGAGCGGGAGCTGCATCTGCTCTGGGCCATCACCGGCCTGATCTCGCCCTTCTACGCCCAGATGGAGCTCATCCATGCGTGGTGCGTGGCGGGCGGCGCGGATCCGACTGCGAGCCAGCGCTACACGGCATCCATGTTCGCCTCCCTGGCCGGCCTGGCGGAAAGCGAGGGCGCCGCCGGGTTCGGCGCCCTCGCCCACGAGGCCGCGACGCCCGGCGGCCTGAACGAGATGGCCCTGCGCATGACCCGGGCAGGCTCCACCTACCCGGACCTCCGGCGTGCCCTGGACGCGATCCTTGAGCGCTTCGGCGAGCCGCCCGTCTAGGGCGTGTCGGCGCCCAGCGCGGCCAGCGCCTGCTCGGTGCGGCTGAGGTACCAGGTCAAGTACCGCCCATCCAGCCGGCGCACCGAGGCAAACGGGAAGCGCCGCTGCAGTTCGGTCTGGTGCCGGGCGGTGAAGCGGTAGGGCTCGTCCGGCAGCAGGAGCACCTGGGGGTCCAGGGCGTCCAGTTCGGCGTCGGTCAAGGTGGGGTAGCGGTCCGGACCGATGGGCGTCAGGCCGGACTGGCGCACCAGGTCCGACACATAGGTGTCCGGCCCTGCGCTCATCCAGGGGTCCTTCCAGATCAAGGTCAGGGTCCGGGGGCCCTTTCGGGGGCGGGCCTTGAGCATGGCTTTGAGGGCCTCGGCCCGGGCCTGGCCCAGGGCCGGCAGGCCCACGGCGGCGCCCAGCTGGCGGAACGCCTCCAGGCAGTCCTTCAGGGAGTGGATGCGCAGCACCAGGAGCTCAAGGCCGGCCGCCCGCAGCGCTTCGGCCGCCTGCAGGGTGTTCTCATCCTGCTCCATGATCACCAGGTCGGGCCGCAGCGAAAGGATGCGCGGGATATCGGGGTTCTTGGTGCCGCCCACCGACGGGACCGAAGCCCGGATCCACTTGGGCTCCACGCAGAACGTCGTGCGCCCCGCCAGGCGCGCCGCCAGGCCCCACTGCACCAGCAGCTCGGTGACGCTGGGCACCAGGGAGACGATCCGCGCCGGCCCTTGCGCCGCGGCGTCCGGCAACGTCGCGGCCGCGGGCATCGATGGGGCGGCGGCCGCCAGGGCCAGGCCGGTGTGGGGATCGGGGATGTCGCCCCGGCCGGTGGGGCACAGCGCCCGCAGCGGGCAGCCGGAACAGTCCGGCTTGCGCGCATGGCACACCCTTCGCCCATGGAAGATGAGCTGATGGTGCAGTTCGATCCAGCATTCGGCCGGGAAGAGCCGGCACAGATCCGCCTCCACCCGGTCCGGCGTGTTGCCCGAGGACAGCCCCAGGCGCCGCGCCACCCGGAAGATGTGGGTGTCCACCGCCAGGGCGGGAACCCCGAAGGCGTTGGCCAGCACCACGTTGGCCGTCTTCGGCCCCACCCCGGGGAGCCGGGCCAGGTCCTCCTTCAGCGCCGGCACCTGGCCGCCGTGACGCTCCAGGAGGGCCATGGCCATGCCCTGCAGGTTCTTGGCCTTGTTGCGGAAGAACCCGGTGGACCGGATGAGCGCTTCCACTTCGGCCGGATCCCCCGCCGCCAGGCTGGCCGGATCGGGAAACCGGGCGAAGAAGGCCGGCGTGGTGACGTTCACCCGGGCGTCGGTGCACTGGGCGCTCAGCACGGTGGCCACCACCAGCTGGTAGGGATCCCGGTGATCCAGCGCGCAGCGGGCGTCCGGGTAGGCCTGGCGCAACCGGTCGAGCAGGGTGGCGATGGGCGGGGCAGGGAGGGCCATCTGATCAGGGTAGCCGGGACCCAAACGGGTGGGGGAAGGTTCAGTGCGACCGGACGATGCTGATCCAGGCACCCTCCTGCGGATAGCCGAAATGAGCGTGCTCCAGCCGCACCACGGCGCACTCGGCCAGCACTTCGAGCGCCGCCGGCGCCGCCAGCCCGCTTTGCGCCACCTGGAACCGGCAGCCGGAGGCCGGACCGTCCTTGGCGCCCCGCAGGGAGAAGCCGATGGCGATGGCGTCCTGCTCCGGGGTGATCTCCAGATCGACCGCAGTCCCAGGCTCCAGGGCGAAGGTGTCGCCCGCGTGCAGCAGGACCGCCAGGACCCTGGCCGTGCCCGCCGCCATGATCCTGGTTTCGCCCACCGGCTGGAGCCCTCCCGCCCGCCCGGCGATGGTCAGCACCCAGGTGTCCTGGGCGCTATGATTCTCCAGCCGGCTGGTTTCCACGTTGGTGGTCCAGGCCATGGGCACCGCATGGCAGGCCAGGGCGCGCAGGAACGCTCGGGATGGGTCTCGGGCTCGGATCATCGATGCTCCCGGAGGAGCAATCAATATGCTGCCTTTGCCGATGCCGTCAAGACGCCTTTGCCCATCATGCATGGTCTGGGAAATTTCATGGATTTTCAAGATGGGCCGGATCCGCCAAGGTGGCCTTCCGGGCGAGCCGCCAGATCCCCAGCAGCTGGTCCAGCAGCGCGCCGAACTGGTCCAGGCGGATGGCGTTCGGGCCGTCGCTGAGGGCCTTGGCCGGGTCCTCGTGCACCTCGAAGAAGAAGCCGTCCACCGCCGTGGCCGCGGCCCGGGCCAGGGTGGGGATCATCTCCCGGGCGCCGCCGGTGGCGCTGCCCAGGGCGCCGGGCTTTTGCACGCTGTGGGTGGCGTCGAAGATCACCGGGCAGCCGGTCCGGCGCAGGTGCGGGAACGCCTGGAAGTCCACCACCAGGTTGCCGTAGCCGAAGCTCGAGCCCCGCTCGGTGACCCACACCGGGCCGTGGTCGGCGACGCTGCGCAGCTTTTCCACCCCGTGCTTGAGATCCCATGGGGCCAGGAACTGGCCTTTCTTGAGGTTCACCGGCCGGCCGGTGGCCGCGGCCGCGAGCAGCAGATCGGTCTGCCGGCACAGGAAGGCGGGGATCTGCAGCACATCCACCGCCTCGGCCACCGCCGCGCACTGGGCCGATTCGTGCACGTCGGTGAGCACCGGCACGCCGATCCGGGAGCGCACCTCGGAAAGGATGTCCAGGCCCTCGGCCATGGACGAGCCGCGGAAGCTGCTCAGGGAAGTGCGGTTGGCCTTGTCGAAACTGGCCTTGAAGATGAACGGGATGCCCCGGGCCTCGGCCAGGTCCTGGAGCTGGGAGGCCAGGAAATGGGTGTGTTCCCGGGACTCGATGACGCACGGCCCGGCGATGAGGAAAAAACTGCGCTCGGTGAACGGGCGGATGAAATCCATGGTGTCCTCTTGACGGTTGGCTGCGCTGTGGGGCGAGAACCTTTCAGGAAGTATAGGCGGCGGCGCTGAATTACCGAACATTTGTCATAATATGAAGGTTCGCGAGGCGGACCAATGGTTAAGAACTTGATGGCGGATGACCTCAACTGCCGCCTGGTGGCAGCCCTCCAGAAAGAGGGGCGGATCAGCCACGCGGAGTTGGCGGAGCGGCTGGGGGTGAGCCGGCCGACCATCATCGACCGCATCAAGCGGCTGGAAGCCGAAGGCGTTCTGGGCGGCTATAGCGCCCTGGTGACCCCGGCCTCGGTCATGAAGCCGTGCGTGGCCTTCGTGGCGG
>CAZVHQ010000118.1:0-7485 GCA_964627225.1 uncultured Mesoterricola sp. | reverse complement strand
TTCATGTCGTGGGCGATGCCTCCCGCCAGACTGCCCAGGCTTTCCATCTTCTGGGCCTGGTTGAACTGGATCCTGAGATCACGCTGCCTTTGCTCCGCGTGCTTGCGCTCGGTCACATCGCGCACGATGGCCACGACGGAGTCCCTGGTGAAGGGCGCCACTCTGCCCTCGAAGAACTTGTCTTCCCCGTCGACCGCAAGCTGGTAGTCCAGCTCCTGGACGGCATTGAAATCCAGCGCAGCGCCGATGCCCCGGCGGAACAGATCGGCCACCGGCCCGGGCAGCACCGCTGCGACATTCCGATGGAGCAGGCGCTCCATGGGCATATAGAGCAGGCTCGGGTCGGAGGCATAGATGGCGGTGTAGGTCCCGTCCCGGCTGAAGGTGAAGACGAGATCTGGAATCGCCCTGATGATGGCCAATTTCTGGGCCGTGTTTTCGCGCAGTTCCGCTTCCACCCGCTTCTGCTCGGTGATGTCCGTGCCCTTGCGTTCGCTGATGTCCCGGAGAATGCTCTGCACCCATGGCTGCCCATTTGCCTGGAAGGTCGCGCAGCCGACTTCCACCGGAAAGGTCGAACCATCTTTCCGCCGGTGGATCGTTTCGAACCTGGCCGCCCCCTCCCGGCTCACCCTGGCGCATGGGCTGGCCATGTCTGCTTCCGCTTCCGGGGCCCTGAGGTCGTTCCAGGTGAGGGCCAGCAGCTCGGTCCGGCTGTAGCCATAGGCGTCCAGGGCCCGGTCGTTGCAGTCGCGCAGATGGTCCGCCTCATCCACGGTCAGGATGATGGCATTGGCCAGCTGGGCCAGGAGCCGGTTTTCGGCCCTGATCCGGCGGCAGCCGGTCCGGAGCCTGGCCATGGCCCTCCGGTGCCAGGCCAGGGCCGCGGCTCCGCCCAGGGCCAGGAGCAGGAGCGTTCCCGGTGGCCCCGCGAGGATCATGAGGCGGAGCCCGGCCCGCCGGCAAGGCCGGCCAGTTCCTCGATGGACAGGACGTGGTTCACGTCCAGGAGGATGACAAACCGGTCCTTCACCCTGGCCACGCCGGCGATGAATTCAGAGCGGAGGTCGCTGCCGAAGGCGGGGGCCGGTTCGATCTCGCTGGCGCCGATGGACAGGACTTCGCTCACGTTGTCCACCATCACCCCCAACTCCGCGGACTGTTCCCCCTGGGCAAGCTCCAGGATCACGATGCAGGTCCGGTGGCTCACCGCGGTCGGGGGGCGGTCGAAGCGCACGAACAGGTCGATCACCGGGACCACCGAGCCCCTCAGGTTGATCACCCCCCGGATGAAAGGGGGCATGAGAGGCACCTGGGTGAGACTGCCGAACTGGATCACTTCCCGGATGGCGCGGATATCCATGGCAAAGGTTTCACCCCCCAGAGTGAAGGCCAGGTATTGTTCCCGGCTTTCCACGGGAGCCGTGGCAAGGGCCTGGGTCTGGCGTTTGCTGAACTTGATCAATTCCGCCATGGCTTACTCCTAAACTTCAAAATTTGGTGAAGGTCCCCTCGGCCAGTTCCGTCAGGCGCAGCCCCTGGGGCGCTCCGGGCCGCTTGGGCGTGGTCCGGGCCGGACGACGCTGGGCCTCGCTCCCGTGCCCGGCCTGGCCGTTGTCCGCGATGGAGAAGAAGGCCATTGCCGATTGCAGCTCCATCGCCTGGGCGCTCATTTCCTCCGAGGTGGAGGCGAGTTCCTCCGAGGCGGCGGCATTCTGCTGGACCGCTTGACTGATCTGGCTGATGGCGCTGTTGATCTGGCCCACTCCCGCATTCTGTTCAGAGGAGGCGGCCGAGATTTCCTGGACCAGATCGGCCGTCTTCTGGATGGAAGGGACGATCGTGCCCAGGAGGGTGCCGGCCTTCTCCGCCAGTTCCACGCTGCTGCCGGCCAGCCGGCTGATCTCCTCGGCGGCCACCTGGCTGCGTTCGGCGAGCTTGCGCACCTCGGCGGCCACCACCGCGAACCCCTTGCCATGCTCCCCGGCCCGGCCCGCCTCGATGGCGGCGTTCAGAGCCAGCAGGTTGGTCTGGTAGGCGATGTCGTCGATGATGGCGATCTTCTGGGCGATTTGCTTCATGGCGCCCACGGTCTCCTGCACCGCCCCGCCGCCCACCACGGTCTCCTTGGCGGTGCGGGTGGCGATGTCCCCGGTCACCTTGGCGTTCTCGTTGTTCTGGGCGATGGAGGCGCTGATCTGTTCCATGGAGGCGCTGGTCTCTTCCACGCTGGCGGACTGTTCGCTGGCGCCTTGGCTCAGGGCCTGGGCGGTGGTGCTGAGCTGCTCCGAGGCCCCCACCAAGTTGCCGGAGGCCTGCTGCACCTGTCCCACCACACCGGTGATTTTTTCCACCATGTTCTTGATGGCGGCCATCAGGCTGGTGGTGTCCCCTGCTTTGAGCTTGATGTCCACCTTCAGGTCACCGTGCGCCACCTGCTGGGCGACTTCCTGGGCCAGCTTGGGCTCGCCGCCGAGCTCGCCCAGGAGGTTCCTGATCAACCAGAGCGCCACGACCAGCGACACCCCGAGCGCGACCAGGGTGACGGCCACCGTGGTCGTGATGGCGGATTCGGACGCCTGCTTGGCCATATCGCCGGAGGTGTGCATGATCTCCTCCAGGTAGGCCGTCGTGTTGCCCAGGGCCGATATCAAGGCTGCGTTGTCCTTGGCGTACTCGGTCAGAACATAGCTGGTGGCGGCCTTGCGGTCGCTGTAGGCGAGCTGGTAGAGATGGCCGTAGTTGAGGTTGGCCCGGGCGGCCTTGAGGGCGGCAAACAGGTTGCGTCCCTTTTCGGTGTTCAGTTCCTTTTCGAATTGGTTCAGTAGATCATTGTCCTTGGCCCGGTTGGCTTCGATCTCCTGCTTGACCTCGTCCAGCCCGGCGGCATCGACCAGCAGCAGCTTGCGCACCAGAATGCCGTTCTCCAGGGCGTTCTTGGTCACCTCATCGCCCAGCACCAATTTGGGCAGGCGGTCATCGAGGATGACCTTCGACGCCCCGCTCATGATGTTGACCTTCGTGTAGGTGATGCCGGCCTGGATGACCATCAGGCCGCAGATCAGGGCGAAGCCGCAGCCCAACTTGGATTTGAAGGAAAGGTTGTCAAGCATGGGACCTCCAGGAATGGGATGGAAAGGGGGTGGGGAAAGGCGGCCAGCCGGTCACAGCGGCGCGGTCAGGCACCGGGATCGTCCGGCTCCGGCCAACTGCACCAGCTGGGGCACATCAAGAATCAACGCCACTTCCCCGGAGCCGAGGATGGTGGATCCGCCCACCCCTCTGAGGTTGCGGAACAGTCCGCCCAGGGGCTTGATGACGGTCTGGAATTCGCCCAGGAGGCGGTCCACCACGATACCGGCCCGGATATCGCCGCACTGGACCACCACCACCCGCTCCCGGGACGGCGGCGCGCCGGCCATGCCGAACGCCTCCCGTAGCCTGAGGAAAGGCAGCACTTCGCCCCTCAGGTTGACCAGGTGGTTCGCTTCGGATTCCAGGAAGGGGGCCAGGTCCAGGCATTCGATGACCAGGTCCAGGGGCACCACATAGGCGGCGCCGGCGACCTCCACCCGGAAGCCGTCGATGATGGCGAGGGTGAGCGGCAGCCTCAGGCGGAAGGTGGTGCCAAAGCCCGGCTCGGTCTCCACCTCGATGACGCCGCGCAGCTCGTCGAGGTTGCGCCGCACCACATCCATGCCCACGCCCCGGCCGGAGAGGTTGCTCACGGTTGCCGCGGTGGAGAAGCCCGGCTCGAAGATCAGGTTGATGATCTCCTGGTCGGTGGGGCGGGCATCCTCCTTGACCATGCCACGCTCGATGGCCTTGGCCAGGATGGCGGCCTTGTCCAGTCCGCCGCCATCGTCGCTCACCTCAATGACGATGCTGCCGGACTCGTGGGCGGCCTGCAGGGTCAGGGTGCCCGAGGCCGGCTTGCCCCTGGCGCGCCGAAGCTCCGCGGGCTCGATGCCATGGTCGACGGCGTTGCGCACGATGTGCATCAAAGGGTCGCTGAGCTTTTCGACGATGCTCTTGTCCAGCTCCGTGTCCGCCCCGTGGATCTCCAGGTCGATGGCCTTGCCCAGCTCCTTGGACACGTCCCGCACGATGCGCCGGAACCGGCTGAAGCAGTCGCCGATCTGCACCATGCGCAGGCCCAGGGCGATGTCCCGGATCTCCTCCACCAGTTTGTTCACGGTGACACTGGCTTCGAGCAGTCTGCCGTTGGCGCTGGCGCCGGCCTGCACATGGGCTGCGGCGCCGGCGATCACCAGTTCGCCCACCAGGTCCACCAGCCGGTCCAGCTTTTCCGCTGAGACCTTCACCACCTTCAGGTCCTGGTTCTGGTGCTCCCGGCCGATCTTCTGCTTTTCCAGGGCGGCGGCCACTACCGGCGGAGGCACGGCGTTCTCCTGGATGACGATGGCGCCAAGCCTGCGCCCCGGCACCGTGCGGCTCTCCTGGTGTTGGATCTCGAGCGCCGCCTCCAGCTCGCGCTCGGTCAGGCAGCCTCCGGCCACCAGGATCTCGCCCAGGAAGCTGGGCTCCTCGGGCAGTTCCCGGATGAGCTGAAGGTATTCCTCGATCTTCGCGTGCGGCGGGATGAGGCGGATCTGGCTGCCCTCCCGGACGAATTCGAACACGTCTTCGAGGGTCCTGCGGTCGGCCCGGGTGTCCAAATCGATTTCCAGCCCGAGCCGGCAGTCCTCGGGGTTGAAGGCATCCCCTTCGGGCAGGTGGTTGAGGATGGAGGCCAGGTGGACGACCTCGCCCAGGGTGCCCAGGTAGCGCACGAACGAGAGCGGTTCCATGCCATTGCGCAGGACGTCCGGGCAGAACCGGATGGAGAGGTGCCAGCAGTCCCGCCCGGGCGGGTCCTGGCAGGGAACGGCCCGCTCCGTCTTGGCCAGCCCGGCTTCCTGCGGCGCGAGCCGGGCGAGGATCCGTTCGCCGTCCAGCCGGCCCTCGGCGGTCTCCGGCAGCCCCGCCTGGAGGCCCGCGATCAGCTGGGCCAGGTGATCGTGGCATTCCAGCAGGATGCCGACCCATTCCGGGTCCGGCCGCACCGGGTGGCGGCGCACCTGGTCCAGGGCGCTCTCCACGGTGTGGGCGAACTGGACGATCCCATCCAGGCCGAACAGCCCCGCCGACCCCTTGATGGTGTGGACCGCCCGGAACATGGCGTTGATGGCCTCCTGCGGGTCGCCCGGCGCTTCCAGCGAAAGCAGGGCCTCCTCCATGGATTCGAGCAGCTCCCTGGCTTCGATGATGTAAGTCTGTCTTGCCTGATCCAGGTACATGGCCATGCCTCTACGAGACGGATGGAGCGATGAGCATCGGGTCGCCGAACAAGGCGGCCACCTGCAGGAGATCCATGACCTCCAGGACGGCCGGACTGTGGCCCGAATAGGTCAGGGTCCTGCCGCGCCGCGCTGCCTCCTGCTTTAGCCAGGCCAGCAGTTGGACCCCGGCCGTGTCCAGTTCCTCCACCCCCGCCAGGTTCAGCGTGAGCGAGGGCTGCTGGTCCAGGGCGGCGCTGAGCTGCTGCCGGGCTTCGGTCATAGCGTAGATGGTCAATTCCCCGTGCAGCCGCAGGCACGGCTCGTTCGCTTGGCTTGAAGGTTCGATTCGGAACATAACATCCCCCTGGCCCGGAGGCCTGGATCAGGTCGAAATATTCAATGGGATACAGCAGTGCAGTGGGTCAGGGCAGGACCAGCTTTGCGACGGCCGCCAGCAGCTGTTCCGGCTTGAAGGGTTTCACCACCCAGGCCCGGGCGCCGGCGGCCTGGCCCTGGCGTTTCCGGCCCTCGCCGGCTTCGGTGGTGAGCATGATGACCGGGGTGAACTTGCGCTCGGGAAGCTGCCGGAGCGCCAGCAGGAAGCCGATGCCATCCAGGTTCGGCATGTTCACATCGCAGATCATGAGGTGGACCTTCCGTCCGGTGAGTTTGGCCAAGGCGTCCTGGCCATCGCATGCCTCAATGACCTCATAGCCGGCCGAGGTCAGGGCGATGGCTACCACCTGCCTCAGGCTGACCGAGTCATCGATGATCATGATGGTCTTGACCATGGAGCCTCTCAGAAGAAGGTGGTCTCGGATTCAGTGGGGCTGGCCGCGCTCCGGTCCACGACGGCACGGATGCCCAAGCCAAGCCAGTCGAGATCGACGCTCTAGGGGAAGGGCGCGCCCACGGTTTCAATATACAAATCATAATGAGTTCGCTGTCTGAGGAAAAAAGGGCACGCATAAAGAACTGGACTGCGCACACCTTGATACGAGGGTTCCTTTTCCTGAATGAAAGAGCTTTGGCGTTTGGATGCCCCATGCTACGGCTATCCCAAGATCGTGTAAATAGTTTAAATTATTAAAGTTAGCATAAGTAATTCGGCCTAGGGTAATTTCCCTACCCAGCTCGGCGGTCAGAAGATTCCGGCCCGGATCGCCAGGGCGGTCAAGGCCGTGCTCTTGTGCAGCCCGAGTTTGAGCATGAGATTGGCCTGGTGGGCCTGCACGGTCTTGACGCTGATGCCCAGGTCCAGGCCGATCTCCCGGGAAGAATGGCCGCGGCCGATGCGGGCCAAGACCTCCCGTTCTCGCGCCGTGAGCCGGTCCAGGCGGCTCACGGCATCGGCGTCGAGCGCGTTCGCGGCGGTCCGGACCGGAGCGAGGTTCCGCTGGCGGCGCGCGCTGCTAAGCAGGGCGAATTCCAACTGGGTCCGCTTGATGGGCTTCAGGACATACTGATCCACCTCGGTGGCGATGGAACGGGTCAGGCTATCCCGGTCGTCGAAGCAGGTGGTGACGATGATGAACACGTCCGGGTCCAGTTTGCGGATCTCCTGGGACATGACGAGGCCGTCCATGCGGGGCATCCAGATATCGGTGATGACCACCTGGGCTGGTTGCGCCCTGAAGGCGGCCAGCCCTTCCGCCCCGTCGGTGGCGATGACGACCTTCCCGACCCAGCGCGCGAGGAGTAGCGCCATCTGCTCCCGGGTGTCAGGGTCGTCCTCCACATAGAGCAGGTGCAGCGACTTGAGGTAAGCGCTTCCCTGCTCCTCGAGGGTCATGATCCGCCATCCATGAGTGGCACCAGCAGCAGGCTCAGGGCGGTCCGTATCCGGCTGCTCCGGATCTGGTCCTCCGGTACCCCAGGGAGGGACCCATCGGCGGACTCGGTCTGTTGATAGAACGGCCAGTGTGGAAAGGGTTTGAATGTGAGGCTCATAATGGGCAGTACTTAGGTCAAATATAGTCTCAGTTGCAATGAGGGTAGCTTGTTCACTGGGAAACCTCCTCCGCGGTCTGGTTCCCGGTTGCGGCGGGCAGCATGCCACTCGGGCATCCGGCGGCGCTTCCCGCGGGCCTGGGTTTTCGCCAGGATGCGGTAACGAAAAAAGCAGCCACCCGTGAAGATGGCTGCGAGTCCTACTGCTTGTTGGTTGGGGAGGAAGGATTTGAACCCTCACCTGACAGAATCA
>CAZVHQ010000117.1:0-7648 GCA_964627225.1 uncultured Mesoterricola sp. | reverse complement strand
TCTACCACACCGGCGACACCGCCTGGCGCGACGAGGACGGCTACTACTGGTTCGTCGGCCGCAAGGACGACGTGATCAAGAGTTCCGGCTACCGCATCGGCCCGTTCGAGGTGGAAAGCGCCCTGCTGGAGCACCCGGCCGTCATGGAATGCGCCGTCACCGCGGCCCCGGACCCGCTGCGCGGCCAGGTGGTCAAGGCCACCGTCGTGCTGACCGCCAAGGCCCAGCCCGGCGAGGCGCTGGTGCTGGAGCTGCAGGAGCACGTCAAGAAGGTCACCGCGCCCTACAAGTATCCCCGCCTCATCGAGTTCGTGACGGAGCTGCCCAAGACCATCAGCGGCAAGATCCGCCGGGTGGAGATCCGGGAAAAGGACCGGATCGAGTGACGGTCAATGGTGATAGCGAAGCTGGGCGATCAACAGGTCTCCGCCCGAGATCTTGTACACCACCCGGTGTTCGTCGGTGATGCGCCGGGACCAGTAGCCTGAAAGCGAGCCTTTCAGAGGTTCAGGCTTGCCCAGCCCCTTGAAAGGATCGCGCCGGATATCCTTGATCAGCGCATGGATCTTTTCGGTTTTCTGGGGGTCTTCCTGTTGCCAGAAGAGATAGTCTTCCCAGGCTTGATCGGCGAACACCCGCCTCATTCGGGCCATTCCCGCTCAAGGCCGCTTCCCCCCTCAAGCTGGTCGATGCCGGCAAGGAGGCGGCGGGCGTTGGTGGGGCTGCGAAGCAGATAGGCTGTCTCCTCCAGGGACCGGTAGTCTTCCAGGGAGAGCATGACCACGGACGGGGCCTTGGCACGGGTAATGATGAGCGGATCGTGGTCGGTACACACCCGTTCCATGGTCGCGGCGAACTTGGCGCGGGCACTGGAATAGCTGATGGCATCCATGCGGGACTCTCCCCAGGTACAGGATATTGTACGTCAGAGCCTCCCCCTAGGCCAGGAGGAACTTGTAAGCCGGGTTGTCCTTCTCGTCGGTCCAGGCGTAGCCCAGGTCCTCCAGGAAGGCGCGGAACGCCGTCTCATCCTCCCGGGGCACTTCCATGCCCGCCAGCACCCGGCCCATGTCGGAGCCGAAGTTGCGGTAATGGAACAGGGTGATGTTCCATCCGACGCTCATGCAGGTGAGGAAGCGCAGCAGCGCGCCGGGCCGTTCCGGAAACTCGAACCGGTAGACCCGCTCCAGCTCCGGGTCGGGGGTGAAGCCCCAGGCCAGGTGGCGCAGGTGCAGCTTGGCCATCTCGTTGTCGCTGAGGTCCACCGCCCCCAGGCCGTGGGCCTGGAACAGGGCCATGAGCGCCTCCCGCTCGCCCGGGTCCGCCACCTGGATGCCCACGAAGATCCGCGCCATCCGGGGATCCGAGTAGCGGTAGTTGAACTCGGTGATGGCCCGGGCCCCCAGAAGCTCGCAGAACGCCCTGAAGCTGCCGGGGCGCTCGGGGATGGTCACGGCGAACAGGGCCTCCCGGTGTTCGCCCGACCCGGCCCGCTCGGCCACGAAGCGCAGCCGGTCGAAGTTGAGGTTGGCCCCGGACAGCACCGCCGCCAGGTCCAGGCCCTGCCTTCCGGCCGCCCACTTGCGCAGCCCGGCCACCGACAGGGCTCCGCTAGGTTCCAGCACCGTGCGGTTCTCGGCGAACACGTCCTTGATGGCCGCGCAGATCTCGTCGGTGCTCACCCGCACCATCTCGTCCACCGTGTCCCGGCAGAGCCGGAACGGCAGGCCTCCCACCTGGCGCACCGCCACGCCGTCGGCAAAGGTGCCGGCGTGTTCCAGCCGCACCGGCCGGCCCGCCTCCAGGCTGCGGGCCATGCAGTCGGAATCGGCCGGTTCCACCCCGATCACCCGGATGCCTGGCTGCAGCCGCTTGAGGCAGGTGGCCATGCCGGCGATCAGCCCGCCGCCGCCCACCGGGATGAACACCGCGTCCAGCCCGCGCGGCCTCTGGCGCAGCAGCTCCATGGCCACGGTGCCCTGCCCGGCGATCACGTCGGGGTGGTCGAAGGGCGGGATCTGGGTGAGCCCCTCGGCCTCGGCCACCTGCCGGGCATAGGCGGCGGCGTCGTCGAAGGCGTTGCCGTGCAGCCGCACCTCGCCGCCCAGCCGGCGCACCGCCTCCACCTTGATGGCCGGGGTGGTCACCGGCATGACGATCACCGCCCTGCAGCCCAGCTTGCCGGCCGCCAGGGCCACGCCCTGGGCATGGTTGCCGGCCGAGGCCGCCACCACGCCCCGGGCCAGCTGGTCCGCGCCCAGCCGGGCCATCATGGTGTAGGCGCCGCGCAGCTTGAACGAGAACACCGGCTGCAGGTCCTCCCGCTTGAACCAGATCCGGTGGCCCAGCGCCGCCGACAGCAGGTGCGCCTCCTCCAGGGGCGAGGTGACCGCCACGTCGTAGACCGGGGCGGTGAGGATGCCCTGGAAGACTTCCAGGGCCTCCGATTCTGGGCTGGTGGACATGGGCGAGCTCCAAAAGGAAAAGCCCCGCGACCTCTGGGGTGCGGGGCGGGTGGGTTGCTGCGTGCGCTGTTACTGCCGGCAGGCCCCCGCGCCGAGGCCGGTAATCAGGAAACGGCCGGCTGGGCCGGCGGGAGAGGCGAAGGGAACGGGAAGGCGCAGCATGGACTTTGACTATTCTCGATGGGGCCGGGGCGAGTCAAGCGAACCCGCCGTTCCCTTCGAAATTCGAATGAGCTTATTCGGCCTGGAGGCTGCCGACCGAGACCGTCACCAGGGTCGGCGTCGAGCTGGTTCCGAGGGTGCCGCTTTCACTGGCCGTGAGCACCACGTCGCCGACGGTGGCCCCGGGGGCCAGGTCCAGGGCGACCTGGACCACCGGGCCGGCGTAGCTCACGGCCGTGCCCGGCGCCTGGCCGAACACGATCCGCAGTTCGCCGCCCGAAACGCTGGCGAGGTTGACCAGGGGCGCGCTGAACAGGCTCTGCACCGCGTAGTGGCTGCCGTCCACCGTGGACCAGACGGCGTTGCCGGGGTCGGTGCCCAGCACCACGGTGAACCCCTGCCCCGAGGTGCCGGCGGGCGCCAGCAGGTCCAGCAGCAGATGCTGGCCGGTACTGGCCGGGTCCAGTTCGAGCCGCCAGGCGGAAGTGTCGGCGAGGCTGGCCTGGTAGAGCAGCTCGGTGGCCGGCGTGGTGCTCCTGGGCGGGGCGCTGCTGCCGCCGTCCCTGCCGCCGCAGCCGAGGGTGACCAGCAGGGCCGCGCCGCCGCAAAGGAGGTTCCGCCGTCGCATCATTGCCACCCGAGAAGTTGCAGCATGAGGGTGAGGTCCGCCGAAGTCACGACGCCATCGCCCGTCACGTCGGCGGCCGCTCCGGATTGCCCCAGGTGTCCCAGCACATCCAGGATATCCAGGCCGGTGACGGTCGTCCCGGAGCCCATGAGATCCTCATGCACCAGCACCGTGATGCTGGCGCTGCGCATGGGCGCGGCGGCGCTGGTGGCGGTGACGGTGTAGGTGCCGGCAGTGGAGGCGGAGAAGGTGGCGCTGGTGGAGGGGGTCCCGGCGATGATGCTGGCGCCTCCGGTGCAGCTCCAGGTCAGGCCCGGGCTGGTCGCTCCGGTCACCTGGGCCGTGAAGACGGCGGACCTCCCGGGCAGCAGGCCGACGGAACTGACCGGCGTGGTGACGCTGGTCACCCAGTTGTTCAGCAGCGCGGTGGCGTCCACGGACCCCAGGCCGGTGGCTTCGTCGTAGCCGGTGCCGGCGCTGAACCCGGCCACCCCCGGCACGCTGTTGTTGCCGGCCGTGATGTCGTGGAATACGCCGATGCCGGTGGTGTACTGGGCATTGCCGAGCTGGTAGAGCGTCGGATTGGCATTGCCCTGGGCGCCGCCGGCCTTCTGGACGATGAGCGCCATCAACCCGGCGAAGGAGGGGCTGGAGGCCGAGGTCCCGCCCACCGCATAAAAGCCGTTCCCCTGGGACCCGGTGGAATACACCAGATAGCCGTCATGGCCCGCCGCGGACAACGAGACATCGGGCACATACCGGTGATCCCCGCCGGGCACGCCCGGAGCCACCTGCCAGGAGGGCTTGGGATAGAGCTCCGAAACCCCGCCACCCGAGGACCATAGCCCGGCGTCCGCGCCGCTGGCGGCGGCTTCGTTCCATACCACTTCGGGAATATAGCTCAAGGCAGAGCTGGTGCCGAAGCTGGGGCTGCTGCCCAAGGACCAGTAGGAACCCGACCCTTCGTTGAACTCGGTGCCCCCCACGCAGGTATTGTAGGGCGTGGAGCCCATCCCGTTGACGCCCTGCACCGTCCCGGAGGTGCTGGAGGGGGAATCGCAGCCGGCGGCCCCGCTGTCGCCCGAGGCGACGAACACCGAGATGCCCTCGGCGGCGGCCTGTTGCCAGAGGTTGTTGTAGAAGCTGTTCCCGCTCCCGAGAGCGTTTTCGCAGAGGCTGAAGCTGACGTTGATGATGTCCGCGAGTTTGTTGTCCACGATGTCCTGGGCCGACAGGTCGATCCCATCGGTGGTGGTGCTCTTGGAACACACGAACTCGATCGAGGCGTTCCGGGCCACGGCGCCGGACCATTCCACATCCAGATCGGCTTCCCCGTCCTCGTCGGAGCCCAGGTCGCCGGGGTCCGCCCCATTGAGGATGAAGGCCGGAGGGTTGTCCGGCAGCCCCATGGTGGTGCGGAAAGTCTGCCAATTGGCCGTGTTGGGATGGGTCCGCCCGGCGATGGCGATGCTGACGCCGGCGCCGTCGATGCCGGCGTCATAGAGGGGGTTCACATCGTAGATGGTGGCGAAGTCGCCGGGGCCCAGGTAGTGGCTCCCGTCGCTGTAGGTGTACTGGGGCGCGAGCGGACGCAGGCCCGAGTTGGCCGCCTTGCGCGGGATGTTGTGCAGGCTGACCACCCCGGCCACCATCGGTGCCAGGCCGGCGGGGATGCTGGGATCGGCGGCGTTGGCCTGGCGTTTCACGCCCTGGACCAGGTATTCCATGATCGGCGTGCGGAAGGCCCCCTCCGCCCGGCCCACGTCGCCGGAGAACTGGATCGACATGCCGCCGCGCGCCACCTGGTCGATGGTGAAGCCCTGGTCGCGCAGCCACCCGCTCACCGTGGCGAGATCAGACGGGCTGGGCCCGAAACGGGCGGCGAATTCGTCCGGGGTGAGCCACCGGTGGTAGCGGGGCGAGGCGGCATCCTGCTGGTCGACCAGCAGCTGCTCCAGCTGGGCCTTGGCCTCGGGCCGCATCCGGAGGCTTAGGATCATCCGCTCCATCGGCAGGCCGGGATCGGCCCGGTCCAGGGGCATCAGGTCGCGCACGGCAGGGTGGACGTTGCCGCGCAGCGTGAGCCGGTCCTCGCCGCCGGGCAGGAAACCCAGACCCGGAACCGCAGGAAGGCCCTGCCCGGACAGCGGCACGGCAGCCAGCGCAAGCAGCAAGGCTGGCAGCGCGCAGCGGGACTGCCATTTGGACAAACAGTTAATTGTTAATTTGAAACTTTCAACCACAGGCGGCATCCCACCAGAAAGGGTACTCCACCCTTTCAAGAAAATACATCTCCTATAAATTGCCGCCCGTCACCTGGGTCAGGCGCCGATGAGCGAGATCCGCTCGGTGGCCGCGCTGACGATGTAGCAGCGGTCCGCATTGGAGCGCAGATCGGCGGGCAGCACGAAGAAGCCCGGGCGGGTGGCCAGGTAATCCGGGGTGTAGCCCATCAGGACTTCGCCATCCTTGAACAGGACGCGGACCTTGCGTCCGGGGGTCTGGTCCGCGGGATCGAAGATGTTGGATTTCGCGTGGCCCAGATCGCCATCCAGGTCCTTGACGAAATAGACGCCCTTGAGTTCCGCCACCACGATTTCCTGGCTCCCCGCGCCTGCCTCCAAGATGTGGAAGCGTTCCCCGTAGGGGTTGAAATCCGTGGTCAGGCCCTTGACCACCTTGCCGTTCTGGTAGTGGGCGACCACCTTGGTGCAGACCCGTTCTGGTTCGCAGATCTTCCGCAAATGCCACCTCTCCCAAGCGTCGGGACTTGAAAAGTCCCTTCAAAGATAAAATATGCCAGATTGTACCCACTGCAATTGAATGATTGGTTAAATTCAACAGACCCTGAATGGCGTAAGCTTTATTTCCTGATCAACCCGAAGGAGCAGCCATGCTTGCTGAATACCGCCAACACGCCGCCGAACGGGCCGCTCTGGGCATCCCGCCCCTTCCGCTGGATCCCCAGCAGACGGTGGAGCTCATGGAACTGGTCCAGCGGCCCCCCGCCGGCGAGGCGCAGGCCATCCTGGAGCTGCTGACGCACCGGGTGCCCGCCGGGGTCGACGATGCCGCCGGAGTGAAGGCCGAGTTCCTGGCCCGGCTGGCCTGGGGCGAGCTGGCCAGCCCGCTGGTGGACCGCGCCGAGGCCACCCGGCTCCTAGGCACCATGCTGGGCGGGTTCAACATCAAGCCGCTGCTGGCCCTGCTCAAGGACCCGCTGGTCGGCGCCATCGCCGCCGAGGGTCTGAAGAAGACCCTGCTGATCTTCGACTATTTCGACCCGCTGAAGGCCCTGGCCGACCGGGGCAACGGCAACGCCCAGGCGGTGCTGCGCTCCTGGGCCGAAGGCGAATGGTTCACCTGCCGCCCGGAAGTCCCGCACAGCCTGACCGTAACCATCTTCAAGGTAGGCGGCGAGACCAACACCGACGACCTGTCGCCGGCTCCGGACGCCTGGAGCCGCCCGGATATCCCGCTGCACGCCCTGGCCATGCTCAAGAACGCCCGTCCCGGCATCACCCCGGACGAGCCCGGCAGGCTGGGCCCGATCAAGCTGCTCGCCGCGCTCATGGCCAAGGGCCACCCGGTCGCCTACGTGGGCGACGTGGTGGGCACCGGCTCCAGCCGCAAGTCCGCCACCAACTCGGTGCTCTGGTGGACCGGCCAGGACATCCCCTGCGTGCCCAACAAACGCTTCGGCGGGGTCTGCCTGGGCGGCAAGATCGCCCCGATCTTCTACAACACCATGGAGGACGCCGGCGCCCTGCCGATCGAACTGGACGTCAGCCGCATGGAGACCGGCGACGTGGTGGAGCTGCGCCCCTTCGAAGGCAAGGCGCTGAAGGGTTCGGAGCTGATCGCCGAATTCAAGGTGAAGTCCGAGGTGCTGTTCGACGAAGTGCGCGCCGGCGGCCGCATCCCGCTGATCGTCGGCCGCGGCCTCACCGCCAGGGCGCGCAAGGCCCTGGGCCTGCCGCCCTCGACCCTGTTCCGGCCCAGCCCGGTGCCCCGGGACACCGGCAAGGGCTACACCCTGGCCCAGAAGATGGTGGGCCGCGCCTGCGGCCTGCCCGAAGGCGTGGGCGTGCGGCCCGGCGCCTACTGCGAACCGCACATGACCACCGTCGGCAGCCAGGACACCACCGGCCCAATGACCCGGGACGAGCTGAAGGACCTGGCCTGCCTCACCTTCTCGGCGGACATGGTGATGCAGTCGTTCTGCCACACCGCCGCCTACCCGAAGCCGGTGGACATCAAGGTGCAGCACACCCTGCCGCTGTTCATGACCAGCCGCACCGGCGTTTCGCTGCGCCCGGCGGACGGCATCATCCACAGCTGGCTGAACCGCCTGCTGCTGCCCGACACCGTCGGCACCGGCGGCGACTCCCAC
>CAZVHQ010000116.1:0-7732 GCA_964627225.1 uncultured Mesoterricola sp. | reverse complement strand
GCCGCGACGTTAAAAATCTGAAGCCCCCCAGCTCGAACTGGGGGGCTTTTTGCGTCCTCCCATGTTGTAGAAAACCAACCGTCCAGGGAACCGGTAACACCGGCATCGTTTCACCGGTCCAGCAACCGCGCGAGCCTGGCCAGTCCCTCGGTCAGCGTCCGGCGGTCGGGCGCTGCACCGATGGAGATGCGGATCCCGTCCGCCCCGGACTGCCGGCCCGCGGCCAGCACGCTGGAAGGTACCACCACGACGCCGGCGGCCAGCGCCCGCTTGGCGAAGGCCGCGGAACCGCCGGGCGGCGCGACCACCCATACATGCGGGCAATGCGGCTCGCCGCGCCAGGTTAAGCCTTGCAGGTGCAGCTGGCAAAGCCGGTGGCGCGCCGCCAGCTCGCGCCGCTGGGCCAGCAGGCGGCGCCAAGCAGTGCCGTCGGTCAGCCACTGGGTCGCCAGGGCCATGGTCAGGGCCGAGACATACCAGGTGGTGTGGTGCTCGGCTTCGCGCATGCGTTCGCGCAGCCGGGCCGGGAGCATCAGGTAGCCGATGCGGAGTCCCGGGGCGACGGTCTTGGACAGCCCGGTGAGGTAGAGCACCCGCTCCGGCGCCAGGCTGACCAGGGGCGGGCAGCTGGTCTCCGGCAGCAGCCCGTAGACATCCTCTTCCACCAGGGTGGCATCCCACTTCCTGGCGATCTCGATGATCCGCCGGCGCCGGGCGAGGCCCATGGTGGCGGTGGTGGGATTGTGCAGGGTGGGCGAGACCACGGCCAGGCGCAGCCCGCTCCGGAAGGCCGCTTCCAGCGCCTCCGGCAGCAGGCCCTGCTCGTCCATGGCCAGCGGGTGCAGCCGGCGCTGCCAGTGCCGGGCGGCCGCCTTCAGGCCCGGATAGACCAGCGCTTCGCAAGCCAGTTCCTCCTGCTCCCGGAAGAAGCTGATGGCGGTGTCCATGGCATGCTGGGCGCCGGCGCAGACCACGATGCCTTCGAGGTCTGCCTCGATTCCGCGCCGCTTCAGCCAGCCCACGGCAGCCTGGCGATGCACCAGGACCTCGTCGGGGCTGGGGTAGTGCAGGTAGCGGGCCGCCTGGGTGGGATCCATCCGGCCAATGGCCTTGGCAAGATCATGGTCGCGCAGCGCCACCGGCGGCATGTTGAGGGAAAGGTCGATCACCCCGCCTTCGGGCCGGTGCTGCAAGGCGAACAGCGCGGCCTCCGAAGCCACGCCCAGCACGAAGGTGCCCCGGCCCACCTCGCCGCCCACCAGGCGCCGGCGTCCGGCTTCCCGGTAGGCCCGGGTGATGGTGCTGACATTCACCCCCATCAGATCCGCCAGCAGCCGGTGGGTGGGCAGGATGTCCCCGGGCCGCAACTGGCCCAGCCTGACCGCCTCACCAATGGCGTCGGCGATGGCCAAGTAGGTCGGCTGGTTGGATTTGCCGATATCTGGGACCCATATTGTCATGCACACAATCTCCAGTTTCTTACGAACAAAATAACACATCGGATCTCAATCAATCAGAGGCGCAGTGCAATCTCCCGGAGCTGTGATGGCGACCATCGTTTTCAACGGTCAGAACGTGCAATTGAATGAGGAAGGTTTCCTGGCGGATCCATCCTTGTGGAACGAGGAGCTCGCCGTGGTGCTGGCCAAGGCCGAGGAAGGCCTGGACACGCTCACCGACGACCATTGGGCGGTGCTGCGGTTCATCCGCGGGCATTACCTGGAGACCCAGAACGCGCCCATGGTGCGCTCCATGTGCAAGAGCACCGGCGTGCCCCTCAAGCGCATCTACGAGCTGTTCCCCAGCGGCCCCGCCAAGGGCGCCTGCAAGCTGGCCGGCCTGCCCAAGCCCGACGGCTGCGTGTAGCCATGTCTCCGTTGCACCTGGGCGTCCTGCTCGCGCTGGCCTGGGCCATCCTGGCCCTGGGCAGCATGCACCGCAAAGCCAAAGCATTCGGCCCGGCCAGTACCTTCGCCAAGCCGGCCGGCGACTTCCGCCGGGGCGTGCGCTACGCCTTCACCAAGGGCATGGCGCCCTGGGCCAAGGAAAGCGTGATGCTGAACCTGCCTTCCTATGGGGCTGGCATGGTGTTCCACGCCGGGGTGATCACCGCCCTGGGCATGCTGCTCTTGACCTTGGCCGGGCTGCGGCCCGCCGGTCTGGCGATGACCCTGGCGCGCCTGCTCACCTTGGCGGGAGCCTTCGCCGGGGCGGCGCTGCTGGCCAAGCGGCTGGTGAACAGGGAATTGCGCGGCCTGTCCTGCCCGGATGATTTTGTCGCCAACCTGCTGTGTACCGCCTTCGCCCTGCTGGCGTTCGCCGCGAGCTTCAGCGCGGCCCTGGCCGGGGCCTGGCTGACCGAGGCCATCCTACTGCTGGTCTACGCGCCCATGGGCAAGATCCGGCACTGCTTCTTCTTCTTCACCACCCGGTACCACTTCGGCGCGTTCTTCGGCCGGCGCGGAACCTTCCCTCCCGGCGGGAGCTTCCATGCCTGAACTCGACCAGCTTGAAAGCCGCCTTGACGGGCTTGGCGAAGCCGACTTCCAGCGCGGCCTGGCGGTGTTCCGCGCCAAGCTGAAGCAGGCCGATGCCTCGTACCTGAACAGCTGCGTGCACTGCGGCCTTTGCGCCAGCTCCTGCCACTACCACCGCATGGATCCCACCCTGGACAACGTCCCGGCCCGCAAGCTGGAGCTGATCGCTTCGGTGTTCAAGCGCAACTTCACCACCATGGGGCGGCTCGCTCCGGCCCTGGTGGGAGCCAGGCCGCTCGACCGGGAGATGGCCAAGGCCTGGGTGGATGCCGTGTTCGGCCGTTGCAGCCTGTGCGGGCGCTGTTCGGTCAACTGCACCGTCGGGATCGCCCTCCCGAAGATTTTCCGGGCGGCCCGGGCGGCCCTGGGCGCCATGGGCCTGGTGCCGTCCGACCTGCAGGCCACGGTCGACAACTCCCTGGAGCACGGCAACAACATGGCCATGACCCGGCAGGACTGGGTCGAGACCGTGCAGTGGATCGAAGAGGAACTGCAGATGGAGACCGGCGATCCCGAGGCGAAGCTGCCCCTGGACAAGCAGGGGGCGAAGGTCCTGTTCACGGTCAATCCGCGCGAACCGAAATTCTTTCCGCTGTCCCTCCAGGCCAGCGCCAAGGTGTTCTGGGCGGCCAGGGAGGACTGGACGATGACCGCCGACAACGGCTGGGACCTGACCAACTACGGCCTGTTCAATTGCAACGACGAGCAGGCCGGGCGCATCACCCAGAACCTGGTGGACGCCATGGCGCGCCTGGGCTGCAAGACCCTGGTGATCGGCGAATGCGGCCACGGCTTCGCGGCGGCCCGCTGGGAGGGCCCGGAGTGGCTCCGGCAGAACTTCCCGTTCGAAGTGAAGAGCATCCTGGAACTGATGGACGACTACGTGCGGGATGGCCGGATCCGGCTGGACCCGGCCAGGAACCCCATCCCGGTGACCCTGCATGACCCTTGCAACCTGGTGCGCCACGGCGGGATCTGCGAAGCCCAGCGCCGGGTGCTGCGCCAGGCCGTGACCACCTTCACCGAGATGACCCCCAACCGGGAGCACAACTTCTGCTGCGGCGGAGGCGGGGGGCAGCTGGCCATGGCGCGCTACAAGTCCCGGCGGCTCCAGGCCGGCGGCATGAAGGCCCAACAGATCAAGGCCTCCGGCGCCCGGATCGTGGTGGCGCCCTGCCACAACTGCATCGATCAGCTCTCGGAACTGAACAAGGAATACCAGCTCAATGTCCAGATCAAGACGGTCGCTGAAATGGTGGCGGACGCCTTGGTGCCCAATTCGTGATTTCTCATAGGTGACATATGGCTTCCACCGCACTGCCTTCCCCATACCTGGCGCTTGACCTGCCACCCACGACCGGGCTGATGTACCTGGACAACGGCGCCACCTCTTTCCCGAAGCCCGAAGAGGTCTATGTCTTCATGGACACCTTCTACCGCACCTACGGCGTGAATCCCGGCCGCAGCGGCTTTGATCTCTGCCTGGAAGCCGGCAACCTGGTGGCCGAGACCCGCAAGCTGCTGTGCGGCTTCTTCGGCGGCACCGATGCCAACCGCCTGGTGTTCGGGGCCAATTCCACCGATGCCCTGAACCTGGCCATCTTCGGCCTGATCAAGAAGGGCGACCACGTGGTGAGCACCCACGTGGAGCACAACGCGACCCTGCGTCCCCTTTGGATGCTCGAACAGGAAGGGGTCGAGGTCGACTGGGTGGACTTCGACGCACAGGGCTGGGTGGACCCCCAGGAGATGATCCGCCGCTTCAAGCCGAACACCACCACCGTGGTCATGAATCATGGGTCCAACGTCATCGGCACCGTGCAGGATGTCGCCACGGTCGGCAAGGCCTGTCGTGAGCGCGGCATCCACCTGATTGTGGACGTCAGCCAGACCGCGGGCATGGTGCCGGTCAAGGTGGACGAGCTTGGCGCCGATGTCATCTGCTTCACCGGGCACAAGAGCCTGATGGGCCCCATGGGCACCGGCGGGATGTACGTGCGGGAAGGTGTCGAGATCGCCCGCACCCGCGCCGGCGGCACCGGAGTGAAGAGCGCCCAGCGCATGCACCTGGACGAATACCCCTACCGCATGGAGTACGGCACGCCGAACCTGCCGGGCATCGCCGGGCTGAACGCCGGCGTCAAGTGGGTCGAGGCGCACGGCCTCGAGGCCATCCACCGCCACGAGATGGCCCTGTGGACCCGGCTCCGGGACGGATTGAAGCCCATCGAAGGCGTCACCCTGTATTGCGCCGACGACGTCCCGGGCAAGCAGCGCATCAGCGTGCTCTCCTTCAACGTCGACGGACTGGAGGCCATGGACACCGGCACCATGCTTGACGTGGACTACAACATCGCCTGCCGGACCGGGCTGCATTGCACCCCCATGGTCCACGAGCACCTGGGCACCGACAAGCTGCACGGCGCGGTCCGCTTCGGGATCGGCGCCTTCAACACCGAAGCCCACATCGACGCGGCCATCCGCGGCGTGGCCGAAATTGCCGAAATGCAAAGACGCAAAAAATAAGCGGAGGAACCCACGATGCTGGAAACCGTGAACGAACGCCTGCGCGAACTGCGCAACCTGGTCGGCAATACGCCGCTCCTGGCCATCGACCTGGAATACCGGGGCAAGCCCCGGCGGCTCTACGCCAAGGCTGAAAACCTCAACATGACCGGCAGCATCAAGGACCGCATGGCCCTGCACATCCTGCGCAAGGGCTATGAACGCGGCGTTCTGGCGCCGGGCGCGCCCATCGCCGAGGCCACCAGCGGCAACACGGGCATTTCCTTCTCGGCCCTGGGCCGGGCCATGGGCCACCCGGTCACGATCTTCATGCCGAACTGGATGAGCCAGGAGCGCAAGGACCTCATCCGCAGCCTGGGTGCCGATATCCGCCTGGTGACCAAGGAAGAGGGCGGCTTCCTGGGCAGCATCAGCATGGCCGAAGCGTTCGCCGCCCAGAACCCCGGGTGCTTCCTGCCCGAGCAGTTCGCCAACGAGGACAATTCCGAAGCGCACGCCACCACGACCGGACCGGAGATCTGGTGGCAGTTGCGCACCCTGGGGCTGAAGCCGGACGCCTTCGTGGCCGGCGTCGGCACCGGCGGTACGATCATGGGGGTGGGCAACTACCTGAAGGAGGTGCATCCCCCCGTTCGGGTGCATCCCCTGGAACCAGCCAACTCGCCCACCCTCAGCACCGGCTGCAAGGTCGGGAAGCATCGGATCCAGGGCATCTCGGACGAATTCATCCCGGCTCTCATGAAGCTGGACCACCTGGATCCGGTCGTCGCCGTGGACGACGGCGATTCCATCCTGATGGCCCAGAAGCTGGCCCGGCAACTGGGGCTTGGGGTCGGCATCTCCAGCGGCGCCAACCTGCTGGGGGCCCTCATGGTCCAGCAGCAGATGGGTGATGATGCCGTCGTGGTCACGGTCTTCGCTGACGACAACAAGAAATATCTGAGCACAGACCTGATGCGCGACGAACCCGCCAAGGCCGGCTTCCTGAGCCCGGATATCGAGCTGAAAGGCTTCCACGCCTACAAACGGGCCTGCACGGTCTGCTGCGATTACGACGCCTGCACCCAGTGCCTGCCGGGCGAGGTGCAGGCCGAACTGGATGCGTTCCTGGGAAACAAGTCCCGCCCGCAGAGCGCCGGCTGCTGGCTCCAGGAGAACTTGAAGCGCAAATGAGGACCCAGGAAGAAGCATGAGAATGGGCGGCCCGGGCCGCCCATTCTTTTGTGGTTTGATTTCCGCTTGGATGCAGTTATCCTCTGAAATCGGCCAAAAACATCCGTGAACCTGATCTTTTTTACATATTTAATATATTAATATAACTAAATTCCATTTTAACGTAGGGTCATGAGCCATAGAACCTCAACGGCAGGGTAACCGCATGATTAATTAGTAACATCAGGGATTGGACGTTTCCCCAGGAAAACCCAGCAAGGCGCGTGGTGTTTCCTGATGGGGGTCCAGATCATGGGCCTTCCAGTCCAGATCGCTCGTCGAGCGGATATTCCGATGATGGATTTTCAGGAGTGGCGCCCTCCGTCAGGTTGAACCAGACCACAGTCCCGAGAAGAATGGCACCACCCATGAGCGCGAAACCTGATGGCCGTTCGCCGACTCCCAAATATGCCACCAACGCCCGCGGCCACAGCGCCCAGTTCCCTGTGGGAAACGGGCCGCTTGTCCAGCCAGGGCTCCATGAATAGCAGAAAAATCGGCGCCGTGTATTGCAGGAAGATGGCATTGGCGGCTGTGGTGAGCATCGTGGAGGCGACGAAGAGAATCGGCATCGCCGCGTAAGTCAGGTAGCAGGCCAAAGAGAGAGGATCAAGGCGGAAAGCGACGGGTTGTCCGCGCAGGCGCCGCACCACCACGATGGTCAAGGCAGCCACCAGAGAGCGGTAGAAGTTGATCTGGAAGGCGCCCAGGTTCAAGACCTTGATGAACAACCCTGCAGAACTTAGCAGCAGGGCGGCGGCAGCGACATAGGCCGTGCCTCGCCAGCGTCCGCGCACCCCTGGCATCGCCACCAGACACCCGCTCCTATAGACAGTACCTGCCCTCAATCCGCAGGATCGCCCCTCCGCCGAAGATGACGCGGATGCCATGCTTTTCGTCGGCAATGGAACTCAGCTGGACGATGTTCGGATTCTTGAGGTCCGCATTCTGCTCAAGACGGATGGGGGTGCCAACGTCGTGCGCATCCTCCGTGATCTCGCCTTGCAGACGGCCAACGCCGAAGCCGCCCCCGTGGTGCTGCCGGCGAGCGTATGGCAGACCTGGACATGGCGACCGTACGACGGTCCGAACCTGTTTCCGGCCGCTTTCGGAAAAGAAAATCAGGTGGCTGATGAGAGTCTACGGGTTTTGGGAAATCCCATATGATTCAAGCCGTTCAGACGGCCCGGCAGCGTCATCGGCGCGTCCCGAGGCGCATTTCCAGTGCCTTTCCCAAAGAAAATTGCTTGCAATCCAGTGGTGGTAGGGTAATCTTAATTTCTGCCGCGATCGAGGTTGCGGCAAACGGAAAGAAAGCGGACTGACCCGCAAGGGTGAGTCGTGATCGTCCGGGCGTCTTTGAAAGCCGGATAAAGAGAACGGAAATGCTTTGAGCCTCGCAAGAGGCTGTAATGAAACCAAGCGAACAACGCGTTCGGCCCCGCGAGGGGACGGAG
>CAZVHQ010000115.1:0-7754 GCA_964627225.1 uncultured Mesoterricola sp. | reverse complement strand
TACTCCCTGCTCGACGGCCTCACCCGCATCCCCGACCTGGTGAAGAAGTGCCAGGCCTCGGGCATGGGCTCGGTGGCCGTCACCGACCACGGCAACATGTTCGGCATGATGAAGCTGGTCGACGCCTGCGAAAAGACCCGCGACGTCGACGGCAACCTGGGGGTGAAGCCGATCCTGGGCTGCGAGGTGTACGTGGCGCCGCGCTCCCGGCACGACCGCAAGCTGGACAACGCCGCCATGAACGCCGAAGGCATGGAGGACTGCCTGGACCCCTCCGGCTCCCGGGACGCCGGCTATCACCTGGTGCTGCTGGCCAAGAACCCGGTGGGCTTCCGCAACCTCTCCAAGCTGGTCTCGCGCGGCTTCACCGAAGGCTTCTACTACAAGCCGCGGGTCGACAAGGAGCTGCTGCGCGAGTGCAGCGAAGGCATCATCGCCCTCACCGCCTGCCTGGGCGGCGAAGTGCAGGCCCGGCTGCTCTCCGGCAACATCGACGCCGCCGAGCGCATCGCCCGGGACTACCAGAACATCTTCGGCGAGGACTTCTACCTGGAGATCCAGGACCAGGGCTTCGAGGCCGAGCGGCTGATCATCCCCTCGCAGTACGAGCTGTCCCGGCGCACCGGCATCCCCCTGGTGGCCACCAACGACTCGCACTACCTCAACCACGAGGACGCCGACCTGCATGACACCCTGCTGTGCATCGGCACCAAGACCTTCAAGAGCGCCGCCAAGCGCATGCGCTTCTCCACCGACCAGTTCTACGCCAAGACCCCCGAGGAGATGGCCGCGGTGTTCAAGGACCACCCGGAGGTGCTGGAGCGCACCCTGGAGATCGCCGCCAAGATCGACCTCTACCCCATCACCCGCAAGCCGGTCACCCCCCAGTTCCCGGTGCCCCCCGGCCACACCCTGCAGAGCTACTTCCTGGAAGTGGCGCGGGCCGCCTTCGAGGAGCGCATCGAGGAATGCCGGACGCTCTGGCAGCGCGGCGTGCTCAAGTACACCGAGGACAAGTACCGGGCCCGGCTGGCCTTCGAACTGGACACCATCCTCAGCATGGGCTTCCCCGGCTACTTCCTGCTGGTCTGGGACTTCATCCGCAAGGCCAGGGAGATGGGCGTGCCCGTGGGCCCCGGCCGCGGCAGCGCCGCCGGCAGCATCGTCGCCTGGTCCATGCACATCACCGACATCGACCCCATGCAGTACGACCTGCTGTTCGAGCGGTTCCTGAACCCCGAGCGGATCTCCATGCCCGACGTGGACATCGACTTCTGCCGGGACGGCCGGCAGAAGGTGATCGACTACGTCACCGAGACCTACGGCAAGGACCGGGTGAGCAACATCGTCACCATCAACCAGCTGAAGACCAAGGCCGTGATCAAGGACGTGGCCCGGGTGTTCGAAAAGGACTTCGCCTTTGCCAACAACCTCACCAAGCTGGTGCCCCAGGAGCCCGGCAAGCCGATCACCGTGGCCCAGGCCCTGGAGCAGAGCGACAAGCTGCGCGAGCTCTACGAGTCCGACCCGGAGGTGAAGAACATCCTGGACCTGTCGGCCCGGCTGGAGGGCCTGGCGCGCAACACCGGCATCCATGCCGCCGGCGTCATCATCGCCCCGGACGACCTCACCAAGTTCGCCCCGCTGTCCCGGGACAAGGACGGCAAGGTGATGGTGCAGTACTCCATGACCGACGCCGAGCGCGCCGGCCTGCTCAAGATGGACTTCCTCGGCCTGGAGACCCTCACCCAGATCGCCAAGACCCAGGAGTACATCGCCAAGACCAACGGCAAGCCGGTGGACATGCTGACCATCCGCACCTTCGACGACCCGAAGACCTTCGACCTGTTCTCCCAGGGCGACACCGACGGCGTCTTCCAGTTCGAGTCCGGCGGCATGAAGCAGCTGCTGCGCAACCTCAAGCCCGACCGGTTCGACGACCTGATCGCCCTCAACGCCCTGTTCCGTCCCGGCCCGCTGGGCGCCGGCATGGGCGACACCTACGTCAACCGCCGGCACGGCCGCGAGCCGATCACCTACATGTTCCCCACCCTGGAGCCGATCCTCGCCCCCACCTACGGCGTGATCCTGTACCAGGAACAGGTGATGCAGATCGCCAGCCTGATCGCCGGGTACTCCCTGGGCGAAGCCGACATGCTGCGCCGGGCCATGGGCAAGAAGGACTTCGCCAAGATGGCCAAGGAGAAGTCCAAGTTCATCGACCAGGGCGCCGCCCGCGGCTACGACCGGGCCAAGGTCTCCGAACTGTTCGATCTTATTGAATTCTTTGCTGGTTACGGATTCAACAAGTCACATTCGGCCGCCTACGCCCTGATCGCCTACGAAACCGGCTACCTCAAGGCCAACTACCGCACCGAGTTCATGGCCGGCCTGCTCTCCACCAAGTCCGGCCGCACCGACGACGTGGTCAAGTACATCCAGAACTGCCGCGAGCTGGGCCTGGAGGTGCTGGGGCCCGACATCAACCAGAGCGAGCTGGACTTCACCATCACCGGCCCGAACCAGATCCGCTTCGGCTTCGCCGCGGTCAAGGGCCTGGGCGAGGCGGCCCTGGAGGCGATCCTGGCGGCCCGCGCCGAGGAGGGCGGCTTCAAGGACTTCTTCCACGCCCTCAAGGCCACCGATCTGCAGAAGGCCAACCGGCGGGTCTGGGAATCGCTGATCAAGGCCGGCGCCTTCGACAGCATGGAGACCAACCGGGCCGCCCTGGTGGCCGGCCTGCCCTCGGCCCTGGAGAATGCCGGCAAGGGCGGCATCGACACCGGCATGACCTCCCTGTTCGACGAAGCGGAGATGGCCAGCCTGGCCGACAACTGGGCGCTGCCCGAGGACGTGGAGTTCTGGACGCGCAAGGAGCGCCTGCGCAACGAGCGGGAAACCCTGGGCCTCTACGTGTCCGGCCACCCCCTGGAGGAGTTCAAGGACGCCCTGCAGGTGCACACCGTGGGCTCCATCGCCGCCCTCAAGGAGGCGGTCGCCGCCGGCCGCACCAAGGACCGGGACGAGGTGAGCCTGGGCGCGATGGTAAGCAACGTTTCATTCAAGACCAACGCCAAGGGCGAACCCTGGGCCATCCTCTACCTGGAGGACCTCACCGACAAGGTGGAGGCCCTGCTCATGGCCGCCCACTTCGACCCCGCCACCCGCAAGCGCACGCGCACCTTCGAACTCTTCCGCCATCTGGCCCTGCCCGACGCCCTCCTGCGGGTGAAGGGCGAACTGAAGGTGGAGACCGCCGGCGGCAACGGCAACGGCAACGGGACCGAGGAGGAGGAGGAGGAGCAGACCGTCATCAAGCTGTTCGTCACCGGGCTGGAGAGCCTGGAGGACTTCCAGGGCAAGGGCTTCAGCGGCGCCGTGGTGAAGCTGCCCAAGGGCCGGTATCCCGACCGGCTGCTGCCGCTCCTGCGCATGTACCACGGCTCGCTCCCGCTGCAGATCGAGTTCCAGGGCCAGGACGGCACCGTGGCCCGGGTCAAGGCGGGCCCGGAGTTGAACCTGCGCTTTGATCCCGACCTTTCGGACCGCATGGTCAAGGAGGCGGGCTGCGGCCTGAGCTGGACCTACTGATGAAATTAAAATGCCGTAAAAAAAGATCAAACGTCGAGACGGGCGTTGAATCGATCTAGGCGTCTTAACATGGATAACGTAAAAATCCAACCAAAGGCCAATGCTCTCAGCTAAAAAAAGGCTGGCAGGCTAATCTTGACTGCTTATATTGGGATTCAATCAAGGCGCTCCCCACCTTGATTTCATTGAAAATTAATTATTAAATTTTCATTTAGCCATCTCGCTCTCAATCCCCGTTCCCCGTCCGGGCGACCCAGGAAACCAGGGTTGGGCGCATGGCCGGACAAGGAGCGGGTATGCTGCGTACCCTACTGTTGATTGCCGTCCCCTTCACCACCCTCCTGGCCGGCATGCCGCCGCTCGAAAAGACAGCCCGCCTGAGCCAGCAGAATCTGGCCGACATCCCCCTTGCCCAGACCCCCGAGAAGGAAGAGAGCAGGGACCAGAGCAAAGAATTGGCCCAGGTGCGCGAATCCGCGGAAAGGGGCGACCTGAACGCCCAGGCCCGGCTGGGGGTGATGTACTACTGGGGCGATGGCGCCCCCCTGGACTGGGAGCAGGCCCAGGTGTGGCTGCGCAAGGCCTCGGAGCGCGGGCACGCGGACGCCCAGGCCAAGCTGGGCGCCATGTGCTTCCTGGGGCAGGGCGGGCCCAGGGACCTGGTGGAATCCATCAAGTGGTTCCGGCTGGCGGCGGAGCAGGGCGAACCCTATGCCCAGGGCTGCATGGGCGTGATGTACGCCGTGGGTGAAGGGGTGCCCAGGGATCTGGTCCAGGCTTATGTTTGGTTGATGCAGGCCCAGGCCGGGGGTGATGCCGATGCCGCCGAACCCCTCCAGCAGGTGAAGAACCACATGACGCCGACCCAGCTCAAGGAAGCCGACCTCATGGTGCAAAAGCTCACGGTTCGGGGGACCAACTGATCCATCGGCGGGGCGGGTACACTTGAGGACCAGGAGTCCCCATGATTGCCATCCCCGATTATTCCAGCACCGAACGTTCCGAGGTGCCCGAGGCGTTCAAGTGGCGGATCACCGACATCTTTCCGGATGAAGCCGGCTGGCGCGCGGGCTTCGAGGAAGTGCGGGCGCTCGCCGCGACCCTCGACCTGCTGGCCCAGGACTGGACCGCTTCCGCCAAGGCCATGGGCGACTTCATGGAGCGCCTGGAGCAGGTGAACCGCCTGGGTTCCCGGCTGGCCCACTACGCCGCCCTCCAGGCCGATATGGACCTGGGCGACAACCGCTTCCAGGCCATGAAGGGCGAAGTGCAGAGCTTCATGGTGGGCCTGGGGTCCAAGCTCGCCTTCATGGAGCCGGCCCTCCTGGAACTGGGCGAGGCCCGGGTGGAAAGCTTCATCCAGAGCGATCCCCGGCTGGTGCCGCACCGGGTCGGCTTCCTGAAGGTCCTGCGCATGAAGGGGCACATCCTGCCCGAAGGTGAAGCGCGGGTGGTGGCCACCGCGGGACTGTTCGCCCAGGCGCCGTCCAGCGCCGCCGGCATGCTCACCGACCTGGACCTGCCCCGGCCGGAGGTGACCCTGTCCACCGGCGAGCAGGTGCTGCTCAGCACGGCCAACTACCAGAAGCACCGCGCCGCGCCGGTTGCCGCCGACCGCCAGCTGGTGATGGAGACCTACTGGACCGGGCAGAAGCGCTTTGAAAACACCCTCGCCACCCTGCTGGACGCCGGCATCAAGCAGGACCTGTTCCACGCCCAGGTGCACCACTACCCCTCCTGCCTGGAAGCGGCCCTCTATCCGGACGCCATCGAGCCGGCGGTGTACCGCAACCTGGTGGCCACCGTGCGCGCCAACCTGGCGCCGCTGCACCGCCTCCTGCGCCTGCGCAAATCGATGCTCGGCCTGTCGGAGCTGCGCTACGCGGATCTGTATGCCTCCGCCGTGAGCACGGTCACCCGGACCTACCCGTTCGAGGAAGCCAGAGCCCTGGTGCTGCGCGCCACCGGACCCCTGGGCGCGCCCTACACCCAGGTCCTGGAGCGCGCCTTCACCGGCGGCTGGATCGACGTCTACCCCAACCGGGGCAAGCAGTCCGGAGCCTACTCCAGCGGCGTCCACGGCGTCCATCCGTTCGTCAAGATGAACTACGATGGCACCTTCCACAACGTATCCACCCTGGCCCACGAGCTGGGCCACGCCATGCACTCGCACCTGTCCGAACAGGCCCAGCCCTATCCCACCGCGGACTACCCCATCTTCCTCGCCGAGATCGCCAGCACCTTCAACGAGAACATGCTCATGCACGCGCTCCTGGAGACCGAGCGGGACCGCACCCTCAAGCTGTTCCTCCTGGACAACTACCTGGAGACCCTGCGGGGCACCCTGTTCCGCCAGACCCTGTTCGCCGACTTCGAGCTGGCCATGCACGAGCGGGTGGAGCAGGGCCAGTCGCTCACCCCCGACTGGCTGAACGCCACCTACCTGGAGCTGACCCGGCTCTACTACGGCCACGACCAGGGCGTGGTGCGGGTGGATGACTACATCCAGTCCGAGTGGAGCGGCATTCCCCACTTCTACTACGACTTCTACGTCTACCAGTACGCCACCGGCATCGTCGCCTCCATGGCCCTGTCCGAAGCCGTGCTGGCCGAAGGCGCGCCGGCCCGGGAGCGCTACCTGGGGTTCCTGGGCTCCGGCAGCAGCCGGTTCCCCCTGGACACCCTCAAGGCCGCCGGCGTGGACCTCACCACCCCCCAGCCCGTGGCGGCGGCGCTCAAGGCCTTCGACCGGCTGGTGGGCGAGATGGAAACCCTCCATGCATCTTGAGCCCTGAGAGGGCTTCGTGCACAATCTCCCTTGACGCCCGCCAGCACCGAAGGGAGTTTGGCATTTGATCTTCCTGATCTTCATCACCCTGATCGTCGGCTTGCAGGTCCTTCACCGGCGTCTGCTGCATCAGTTGTTCCATCCCCGCTTCGACCGCTGGGTGGTGCTGGCGCTGGTGCTGATCCACCTTCCCCTGGCGGCCTACATGGCCTTCCGTCTCACCGGCGGAGCCGGTTCCGCCGGCTGGCTCCGGCCCTGGGCCCGGGCCGGCGCCTATTTCCAGATGCTCACGGTCATGGACCTGCTGGTCTGGGCCGTGGCCAGCCTGGTCTGGCGCTGGACCCACCTGTGGCGTGTACAGGCCGCGGAGCCCCTGGAAAGCCCCCAGCGCCGCAAGTTCCTGCGCCAGACCAGCGTCGTGGGCGTGACCCTGGCCGGCTACGGCGTGATGCGCGGCACTTTGGAGGCGCGCTCCGATCCCGACATCATCCGCCAGGAGCTGAGTTTTCCCGACCTCCCGCCCGGGCTGGACGGCTTGCGCATGGTGCAGATCTCCGACCTGCATGCCGGCCCGCTGGTGCGGCCCGAGCAGGTGCAGCGCTGGCGGCGCCTGGCCGAAGGCGAGCGGCCCGAGGTCCTGCTGATCACCGGCGACATCGTCGATAGCCTGCCGGGCGAAGCGAACGTCGTGATGGACGCCTTCCGCGGCTTCCGCGCCCCCCTGGGCTGCTACGCCATCCTGGGCAACCACGACTATTTCACCGATCCCCGCCCCATCTGGCGCGCCCTGGAGAGCATCGGCATCCAGTTCCTGGAGAACCGCAGCGTCCTGGTGACCCGCAAGGCGGGCACCCTGGCCCTGGTGGGCCTCCAGGATCCCATGGCCAGGCACGGCCACTTCCGCGACATCGCCTTCGGCCCCGGCCCCCGGCCCGACCTGGCCGTGCAGGGCCTTCCCGGCGACGCCTGGCGCCTGTGCCTCAGCCACCGCCCCAGCGACTGGCACCTGGCGCGCAGGACCGGCGCCCCGCTGACCCTTTCCGGCCACACCCATGGCGGCCAAGTGAACCTCATCCCCGGCGTCTCCAGCGCCCTCCTCCTGGGCCGGTACACCCAGGGCCTGTACCAGCAGGATGGCCAGTCGCTCTACGTCAACCGCGGCCTGGGCGTGGTCGGCCTGCCGATCCGGGTCGGCGCGCCGCCGGAGATCACCGTCATCACCCTGCGCCGCGGTTGAAAACCACTTCCCCAAAGCGCCCCGTGACGCTAAGATAACCATTCGACGTTACCGCGGCTCCATCGTCTAGCGGTTAGGACGGCGCCCTCTCACGGCGTTAACAGGGGTTCGATTCCCCTTGGGGCTACCAGTAAATAG
>CAZVHQ010000114.1:0-7885 GCA_964627225.1 uncultured Mesoterricola sp. | reverse complement strand
GGGTTAGTAGTCATGGCAATTAAAATATAAAACATTCCAAAGTTAAATCAAGGGATAATTCAAAAAATCGCAAAAATACTTCTCGGGACCTGATTCGGCGAATCCCTTTCGTCAATACCAGTTAGGGCCGGTCAAACCTCATGGGCTCGCGCCGTCAACACCTTGGATAAGAATTGGACGAAATGGTTGTAATTGCCATTCTTGCTAATATTTGAATAGAACAGGCTCTCGCCAATTTCCCGGAGGTCAGCGCCAGGAATGGTTTCCAGAAGGATGGCGACCCTCTTGGCTAGCCGGTCACGTTAGGCCATTGGGGTCCGCGAAAATCGCTGCTCAGGGAAGCCCATTGGCCGTTTCAATCTCCCGATAATGGGTATGGGGCATCCTCCGGGTTTTGGGAATAGCTACTTGCCAGCTTTTGCTTGTTCAATATCCCGCTTCCGCACGACCTCATCGTAGAAGGCCATTTGATCCTTCAGCTTAGCGTTCTCTTGCGCAAGCTCAGCCAGGGCTTCGACGGCAACGGGCTCAATGAGCGCATCGAGACCAGAGCCCTTGTGCTTGTTCGCAAGTTGGCAGGCATCGGTTAGTGCTTTGACCAACTCCACCTGGGCGTCGATCTGGTTCCGAAGTCCAGCCAGAAGAGTCTCGTAGACCATCACGTCGGCCCCGCTGCGGAACGAGCTTGTTCAACCCCGCAATTCAGGGTGGGCCACCGGCGGCCAGTCAGGGGCGGGATGCGGGTCCCGCCACCCCGAATTGCTAACTGTTTTTGCGCGGGTGCCCTCTGCATCATCCTGCCCCAAAACCGCATGGGTGCGTCAACGCACCCATGCGGATCTGCTCTCTGATCCCAAGACCATAACCTTCTCGTCCATTACGGCCACGGAGGTTTGCAACCAGGCGGCACCAGTTGCGTAAAGAACTTTCTGTAAGTTCGTTCCAGTAGGCGTTTCGTTGGGGAGGCGGCGGGAGGGAGGGCGGAGCCCGACCGAAACCGCCGCCATGATGCTGCTGATGATAATCAGTTAATCCAGCAGAGGGCCTTGTGGAGAACGCGAAGCGGTCTCCAGCCGACGGCCGAGGGCGTGGAAAGCTTGTGGGCAGGCCCGCAGGGCCGGTGCGCCCTGGGGCCCCGTGGAAAGGGCGTGGGCAGGCGGGGAGGGGGCGGAACGCCCCCGACCGACGCCGGTGCGCGAAGCGCAGTCCACACGCTTTCCATGGGAACGGGCGCAGTCCACAGGCTTTCCATGCCCGAGCAAGGCCTGCGAGGGCAACCAAGGCCGCCAGGATCCAGAAGGGCATCAGACCTTGTCCTTCATGTTCAACCAGACCGTCCCCATCCAGGCCTCGTGCTGCTCCATCAGCAGCGCGCCATAGATCCGGGCCCGGGCCTCGGCGTTGCCCCAGATGCGCACCAGGCGGCCTTTGCGCTTCAGCTCCTGGTTCACCCGTTCCACGCTGTTGGTTGTCCGCAGCCGCTTGTGGTGGCTCTCCGGCAGGGCCAGGATCGCGACCAAGCCTTCCAGGTGCTCCTCCACATAGGCCACGGCCTTCGGCACTTTTGCATCCCAACGTTCCTGAAGCCGCTTGAGGAGGTCGTCACATTCCGCCCGGTCCGCGGCCTGCAGGATCATGCGCACGTCGTTGCGGAAGGCCTTTTGATCGTCCTTGCGTACTTCCTCAATGGCACGTCGGAGGAAATGAGCTTGGCACTCCTGCCAGCTCGCTCCGGGGAAGGCCTTCATGGCCGCCTCGCAGAGCCCCTCGTGGGCGTCCGAAACCAGCAACTCCACGCCCTTGAGGCCCCGCCGCTTCAGGGTTGCGAAAAGGCTCTCCCAGGCCACCTCTGTCTCGCCGCCCCAATCCAGGAACCCGAGCACCTCCCGCTCGCCCTCCTCGTTGACGCCCATCGCCCACAAGAAGGCCCGACTCACTACCCGCTTGCCCTCCCGGACCTTGTCGAACCGGGCATCCACGAGGAGGTAGCGATACCTCCCCAGCGGCCGAGTATTGAATGCCTCCACCGCCGGATCCAGGTCCTTCACCAGCTGGGAGACCAGGCCGGGGCTCACCGCAGCCCCGAAGGCCTCCTCGGCAAGCCGGGTCACCTTCCGGTTCGAAACGCCCATCAGGACCATGTCCACACAGGCAGCCATCATCGCCCGCTCCGAACGCTGCCAACGCTCGAAGATCGCCGGTTTGAAGGAGCCGTTCCTCGCCTGGGGCACCGACAGGTCCAGGGCGCCGGCCACCGTCTGGAAGCTGCGGGACTTGAACCCGTTCCGGTAGCCATTGGGCCGCTCGATCCCCCTCGCATTCCAGGGGGCATTGAAATGCTCATCAGCCTGCCTTTCAATCAGGGCTTGGACCACGGTTTCTACCAGCACCCGGAAGCCTTCACCCCCCGGTTGCGAAAACAGTCCTTCCACAGCCCCCTCAGGGACCTCAAACTTCAACTCGGCCATTGGTTTCCTTTCGTAGGCGGTTGCTTAGACACTTCCAACCTACTGGAGCCAATGGCCCCTTTGCTACCCGGCCGCCGGCGGCGGCCCGGGGGGCGTACTTACAGAAGAAATTTTACGCAGCCGCGGCACCAACGGGTCCCTGCTCCGTTTCCTACAAAAAGACGGGGGGCGCGAGCTATAGCTCTGTGGGCGGTTCGCAGGGTATTCTGCCATCCAATCGTGGTAGAGGAGAAGCTTTCATGTCCAAATCCTCTGAGAAGCCCCCCCCCCTTAGCAATGAAGCTCTTGAGTGGCGCTACATAGAGGGTTTCAGAGCTATCTACCCTCTTTTCCCCCCAGGGATATTGAAAAAGGGCATCCCCGGGCAGGAGCCAGACTTTTTCATCAGGTTCGATAAAAACACATCCTTGGGCATTGAATTAGCGCAACTATACCGAGACGATGGGAATGATCTGCTGGGGGTCGCCCGCCAGTCAATATTTCAGTTACAACTTGTTGATATGGCGCGTTCACTATTCGAGGCAAATTCATCCAACAGGTATAGGGTTTTCGTTTCATTCAAAGAGCGAAGTGGAATTACGCGCCTAAATCAACCCGGCCTGGCTCAGTTTTTGGCATTGACCGTACGAGCAGCCGTGGCAAATCACTCTCCAATCGTCAAAGATGGTATTCAGATAGGGCTATCATTATTGCACCCATTTGAAAATACATTTTCCTTGGTACAGATTTACGATCGTTCCAATTCTTACGATTTCAGGTGGACAATAAGCAACTATTCTTCAGTTGATCCGTTAAATGAGAAAATACTTTTTTCTCGTATTAGTGATAAAGAAGAGAAACTGGCAAAAGGTTTATATGGACATATGACTCAAAATTGGCTCCTATTATGTATGGATTTTTGGAACCACGCCATGGACCAGAAAATCCCTGATGCATTAACTGCGCCCGTCCATTCAAACGGATTTGACAAAATCGTCATATTTAAAACAATTGCAAACGACTACCAGGTTATTTACCCCAGCCCCACGGGTATCCCACCTGGGCCACAATCTCAACTATTTCAGTAGGGGTAATACCAACAACGGTGTAACCAGGGATCAAGCAGCCGGGAACCCAACCATTACGACCCCCGTTTAGGGCTTGGACGAGGTAACCCGTGAGAATCCGAGGGGGTGAGTGTACACACCCCCTCGGCTTCGTGGGGAGTGGCTACCCCCGGCCCGTCATGAACCGGCTTCCGTCTCTTCCTGGGTGTGCATGGCAGCCTCATGGAAATGGGTGGATTCTACGCCGTCCAACTATGCGCGGATCGCCGCGTCCAGGCCTTGACCGGCCCTAGGATGAAACCTGGGCGCTTCTCTTGCTCACCAGGTAGGTGTCTCCATTCATAGGGACGATCTCTGGCTTTCCACACCCGGCAAGGAAGAGCATGGACAGGCAGGAGATGGACAGCATCGGCAAGCGCATCAAACTCTCCTGGGAAATGTGGGTGTGGATCAACTATGCCACACCATCTCGGAGCGGATCGCCACGTCCACCGTCTCAGAGGACTGGACCACCCTCGGGTTCAGCCCATCAACCGGACTGGCCCATATGCGTGCACGCATACCCTCGGCCTGGCCCTCTGCTCCGTTGGTCCCCTGGCCCACTGTTGGCGTGTTCAGCGGACCAGGTCCACCAGGTTCCCAGAGCTGTCCGAACGCTGTGAGCACGGGGTCACCGCACCAAACGGAAATTTACGTACGCTAAGAATAGCTCATTGATCGCAGGTGGCCTTGGGCAACCTGGCTGCTGAGGCTCCAAACATAGTCACCCGTGAGGTTGATGTGCTCCCAGCCCAGAGGAGATAGGTGGGGGACGAGGTCCTCCCGGATGGGGTCGCCGCGTTTCCGGAGCACCTCCAAGGCCCGTTCCAGGTAGACGGTGTTCCAGAGGATGATGGCGGCCACCACCAGGTTGAGCCCGCTGGCCCGGTGGTTCTGGTTCTCAAAGCCCCGGTCCCGCATCTCCCCCAGGCGGTTGAAGAACACGGCGCGGGCCAGGGCGTTGCGGGCCTCGCCTTTGTTCAGCCCAACCTGGACCCGCCGGCGCAACGCCGGATCCTGAAGCCACTGGAGGACGAACAAGGTCCGTTCGACCCGCCCCACTTCCCGCAGGGCCACCGCCAGGCCGTTCTGCCGGGGATAGCTGCCCAGCTTCCGGAGCATGAGCGACGCCGTGACGGTGCCGTTCCGGATTGAAGCGGCCAGCCGGAGCACTTCATCCCAGTGGGCCAGGAGATGTGCCTTCTGAATCGTCCCGCCGACCATGCTGGACAGCGCCGGATAGGCGCCATCCCGATCCGGGAGGTAGAGCTTCTTGTCCGCGAGATCCCGGATCCGGGGCGCGAAGCGGTGGCCCAGGAGGTGGCACATCCCAAAGACGTGGTCGGTGAAGCCGGCGGTGTCCGTGTAGTGCTCCTCAATCCGAAGGTCCGACTCGTGGTAGAGCAGGCCATCCAAGACATAGGTGGCATCCCTGGCCGTGGCGTTGATGACCCGGCTGTGGAACGGGGCGTACCGATCCGAGATGTGGGTGTAGACCATGACCGACGGGTCGGTGCCGTATTTCAGGTTTACCTGCCCGCCAGGCTCCCCACGGCCTCCGGCCCGGTAACGCTGACCATCCGAGGAGGACGTTGTCCCCCCACCCCAGATCCGGGCCAGCGGTTGCTGATGCTGGGAATTGACCAGTTCGACCAGGGCCTTGGTATAGGTTTCGTCCCGAATATGCCAGGCCGCAAGCCAGGAGAGCTTGGCGTAGCTGGCCTCGGGGCAGGCCTCCGCCATCTTCGACAAGCCGAGGTTGATCCCATCGGCCAGAACCGCCGTGAGCAGCAGCCGGGGATCCGAGGCAGGCTCCCCGCTCTTCAGGTGCGTGAAATGTCGGGAGAAGCCCGTCCAGCGGTCAACCTCCAGCAGCAGCTCCGTGACGCGGATGTGCGGTATCAGGTCATAGACCTTCCGCATGGCCGCATCTGCCTCCTCGGGGACGAGGTTGGTCAGGGGAGTCACCTTGAGGCCCCCCTGGGTGAAGGTGACATCCGGCAGAGCCCCTTTCTCGGCGAGGGCATTGACCTTGATCAGCTCCTCCCGAAGGAGTTCCAGGCGCATCCCCACGTACCGCTCTCCGGCCGGCTCCACGGGCAGCGGCAGCCCCTCCGCCTTCAGGGCGCTGAATGCGGGTGGCGTGAGGAGGTAGTCCTCGAAATCCTTGAACTGCCTGCTCCCGGCAATCCAGAGATCCCCTGACCGAAGGGCGTTCTTCATCTCCGAAAGGACGCAGAGTTCGTAGAACCGGCGCTCAAGCCCGCCATCACCGCGAACCAGGGGCTCCCAACGTTTCCGGATGAAGCCCGAAGGCGCGTCTTCCGGAATGTCGCGGGTCCCGGCCGCGTCCAGCTTCCGGAGGAGCAGAATCGCCTTCAGCAGCTCTTCCGCCACGGGCGCGGCCTTGAATTCAAAGGTCTCCAGGAGCGCCGGAGCATACCGCCGGATCTGCGAATACGAGGTTCCGATCAGACCGAGGGAGTCGTCCGCGCCGGGCTTAGCGATGCTGGCAGCCTCGGTCACGCTGGCCTCGAAAGCTTCCCAGGGCATCACAGTTTCGATGGCGGTGAAGGGATCCAAGCCGCTTTTCCGGGCTTCTACCAAGGCGTGCCCGACCTTGGCGAACAGCCGCACCTTCTCGTTGATGGTCTGCGCTGAATCGGCGAAGGCCTCCAGGTGGCGCCGCTTCGCCCGCGCGAATAGCGCCCCCATGATGCGGTCGTGCATGGCGAGGCATTCGTCCGTCAGGGTGGCGCGGGTCTCCAGCAGCAGTGACACCAAAAGGGCATGGCGCTGGTCATCCTCAAACCGCCCGAGGTGCTGGCTCGTGGACTGTTCCGCAGTTCGGGCCAGCTTCAGCAGACGGTTCTGGTGGACCGCGTTGGCCAACTCCTGCGGCAGGTCGAGATCCCGAATGCAGCGCAATCGCTCGATCAAATCCATCAGGTGGTGCGGCCCCGTGGCCGCCACGGGCTGGCGCAACCAGGTCAAAACGCTTCCCGGGGTTGCTTCCTTTGGCTGAAACAGAGCATCCAAGCGCATCCTGCGGGTGGACCCAAGGGGTTCCGTCAGGGCCCGGTAAATCTGGCGCAAGGCCCGGGTGCCGGTCTCGGAACAGAGCCGCCCGATCACCGGAATGGGCGGAACGATGACCTTTCGGTTTCTAAGTTCCTCCAGGACTGCCTGGGCCAACACCATGCCCTGATCGCTCTGCATGGCCAGGGGAAGCAGCCAGACGGCCAGCTCTCGATAGAAGGCCACCGAGAATTGGCGGTAGCCACCGGCGGCAAGGATGAGCTGAAGGTGCTCCCGGCGCGTTTCGTCCCGTTGGGCGTACTCGGCCCATCCGCCCGGGTCGAGGCCAAGCTGATGGGCCACGAAGTTTGGCAAACGCGGGTCTGGGCTTTCTCTCGGCCCCAGAACCTGCCCAGGAAAGCGGAGGTGGCAGAGCTGGACGGCGAACCCCAAACGGTTGGCATCACCGCGCCTTTGCTGGATGAGGGCCAGATCAGGCGTGGTAAGGGAATAGCGGCGGATGAATTCGCCCTCATCTTCAGGGAGGGCAACAAGAGCAGCCTGTTGGAGGGCGGTCAGATAGTCGCGTCGGGGCATGGGAATGCCTTTTCTGGGAAAACGGCCTTGAAGATCGGCCTGGCTAAGATTGCGCTTGTACGCACGCCGCCGCAGAGACATCGGTCAAGTGGAGCGCCCAGATGCGCTTTACCTGGCTTTCGCTACACCCAGCCAGTTCCGCGGTGCGCTTGATGCTCTGGCCAGAGCCGCGCAACGCGATGATGTGCTGATGGGTCGAAGCATCCGGTACCCGGCCCTTGTACTTCCCGGTGGCCTTGGCCAGTTGGACACCTTGGCGCTGCCGTTCACGTCGGGTCTCATAGTCGTCCCGAGCCATTTGCAGCGCCAGTTTGAGCAACATCTCCTGGACCGACTCCAGCACGATCCTGGCCACGCCCTCAGCTCCGGCCGCGAGATCGGACCAATCGACCACGCCCGGGATGGCCAGTTTCGCGCCCTTGGCCCGGATGGACGCGATCAGCTGTTCGGCCTCGGCCAAAGGGAGTCGGCTGATGCGGTCGATCTTCTCGGCAACCACCACTTCCCCGGATTGCAGGTCAGCGATCATGCGTAGCAGCTCGGGGCGGTCGGCCCGGGCGCCCGAGGCCTTCTCCCGGTAAACGCCGGCAACGTAGTAGCCGGCTGCTCGGGTGCTGTGCTCGATTTCAGCCTGCCGGGTGAGGTCCTGTTCGTCGGTGCTGACTCGGAGGTAGATGCGGGCCACGTTCATGATTCCTCGCCAAGTTGGGTATACCC
>CAZVHQ010000113.1:0-7928 GCA_964627225.1 uncultured Mesoterricola sp. | reverse complement strand
TTCCCCAGTCGAAGGCCGACCGTGAGCGAACAAAAATCGGGAGCGCGGATGGATGGTCGTGGAAGTGCCTCACCAGCGCGAACGTGAGGGCACGGATCTCCTCCTCGGGGGCGAGACCCGTATCAGCAATATTTTGGGCACTGGCCTGAAACTCCTGGGCACGATTGATGAAAAGTTCTTCGTAGAGCGCTTGTTTGGAAGGGAAGTATTCGTAGAACCCCTGGACGCCGATCTGGGCTTCGTCGGCTATCTCATGCATGGACGCCTCGTCGAAGGGTTTCCGGCCAAACACCCGCCCTGCGGCTTCCAGGAGGAGGTCGCGCCGTTGTTCCCGTTCTTTCCGGGTCAAGTGCGATGTCATGTCATTACCTCACCGTGAGCAGGTTTGATAGGAGAAATGGCTGCCCAGTTGCGCGATTCGTTCATTGATGGCGCGCACAGCCCAGACGATCTCGCTGATCCGCTGGGGGGGCGGCGCTGCTGGTGCTCGCCTGCGCCCCCTCCGGGTCAAAGGAGGCGAGGGAGGCCGACAAGGAGACGGGTTCAAGGTCGAGGCTGCGCGCGTCCCGACCCTATCCGGGTTCTGTGTTTCTTCGACATGGATGCGCAGCATTGGAACGCCTTCCTTCCCTGGGGCAGGCGTACCTGAGCATGATAAATGCCAAACCGGATTCGTTTATAAGCAAAATTAAATCAATGATTATATGTCCAGAATTGTTCTCCGGGGCCCAGGTGGCGAACTCGAATGGCGAATTTTCGGCCCGGTGGCGAATTTTCGCTAATTCCGTTCAGCCCGCAGAATCCCCATTTTCTTCAGCCGGGAGTTCAAGGTCGAGCGCTTCAGGCCCAGGCGCGCGGCGGCGCCTTCGGGCCCGCCAATGACGCCGCCGCAATCCCGCAAGGCCTTCCGGATCTCCTCGCGCTCAACCTCTTTCAGAAACCGGGAAGGGGGAGGGGCCTCCCTCCCCTGAGGGGGCTCGAGGTCGGCGAGCGGAACCTTCAATTCCGCGCCCTGGCTCAGGATGACAGACCGTTCGATGATGTTCTGGAGTTCCCTGATGTTGCCGGGCCAGGACCAAGCGACCAGCCGTTCCATGGCCGAGGCCGGAATGTGTTCGATCCTGCGGTTCAGTTGCCTGGCGAATTTCTGGGTGAAGAAGGCGACAAGGCCCGGGATGTCCTCTTTCCTCTCCCGGAGCGGCGGAACCTGGATCGGGAAGACGCTGAGCCGGTAGAACAGGTCCTGCCGGAACCGGCCGCCCTCCACCATGGCGGATAGCTGGTGGTGGGTGGCCGCGATGATCCTCACGTCCACCTTCTGGGTCACCGTGCTGCCCAGGCGCTCGAACTCCCGCTCCTGGATGGCCCGGAGCAGCTTGGGCTGGAGTTCCAGGGGCAGATCGCCCACCTCGTCCAGGAAGAGCGTTCCCTGATGGGCCAATTCGAAACGTCCCAGCTTCCGCTGGATGGCGCCCGTGAAGGCCCCGCGCTCGTGGCCGAACAGTTCGCTCTCGACGAGTCCAAGGGGAATGGCCGAGCAGTTGAGCTTCACGAAGGGTCGATCCCGGCGCCGGCTTTGCTTCTGGATGGTCCTCGCCAGCAGTTCCTTGCCCGTTCCCGTTTCGCCCAGAAGCAGGACCGTGGCGTCCGAAGGCGCCACGGTCTGGATCTGGTCGAGGACGCGCATCAGCGCCGGACTCTTGCCGACGATCTCCCGGGTGGCGAAATCACTTTCGACTTCCTCCTGGAGGAAGTGCTTCTCCTCGGCGAGTTTGTCCTTCACTACCTGGAGGTCCCGGTAGACCAGGGCATTGTCCAGGGCGATCGCCAATTGGACGCCGATCTGCCCCAGCAGGCGGGTTTCCTCCGGCGTGAAATGGCCTTCTTCCAGGCTCCCGAAACTGAGGCAACCTAGCGTTTCACCCCTCGAGAGCATGGGCACGCAGCACAAGGACCGGATGCCCGCCGCTTCCAGATGGTGCTTGATCTGGGCGTTCACTTGCCGGATCCGCTCCGGGCCAAGGACATCCACCTGTCCTGTCCGCACGGCCTGTTCCGTGGGCATGCCGATCAAACGGCCACGAAGGGGTTCATTGGGAATCTCCCTTCCCTCCGGGGTGTGAAGGAAGAGCACATGTTCGAATTCGCCGCCCGGTTCCAGGAGGCTCAGCCCCATGAATTCATGGCGGATCTCCTGCCAGAGTGCGTTGGACATGGCCTGGAACAAGCGCTCCGGCTCCAGTTGGCTGACCAGGAGATTGTTGAGCCGGAGGACCAGGGCCAGATGGTCCCGGTCCCGCTCCAGCTGGAGGTTCCGCGCCCTCTGCTCGGCCAGCAGGGCAAGGAGGTGTCTCGGGCCTTTGCCGAGACGCATCCTCCGGGTTTCGGGTGCCCGGATCGGGGTCGGAGACGCCTGGGGATCGGGGAGGAGTTCGCTCATGGTTGTCCGATGGGGGGCACTCTCGATCTTAACCGGACCGGGGGATTGAGATCCGGCAGAAGGCGGCCGGCACAGCAACCGGGATTTCGTTGCTCCGTCACGCCCGGGAGACCCCGGGACCAAGCGCCTTTCGACCCCGTCGGTCTTTCGGGAGGTGTCCATGGATTTCCGCATCAATATCGGCCGAGCAGTTGATCCAGTTCGGCATAGGCCAGGTCGAGTCCCAGGCGCGCCGCGAGGAGGTCGGCCTGGGCAGCCTTGGCGGTAGCATCGATTCCGGCCTGTTTCGCCGCGGAAATCGTACCGGCCCGCAGCTGGTTTTCCGCCAGGCGCGCCTCCTCATTCCGTAGGGCGCAGGCTTCTTCCGCGGCGTCGGCCTGGAGCTTGCAGGTCTCCACCTTCCGCAGGAGCTTGCCGAGGTCAACCTCCACCCGCTGGCGGAGCCGGTCGCGGTCGTCGCAGGCCTGGGCCACCAGGGCGTTGCGCTGGTGCACCACGCTCGCCTTGCGGCCGCCGTCGAAGATCGACCAGGACATGCTTACGCCGACGGAGGTGAAGTTGCTTATGACGAACGGCAGCCCTTCCTGGTGGGTCTGACGGACGAACACGTTCACGTCCGGGATGTATTCGGCCTTGCCGGCGTTCAGGGCGCTGCGGCTCCGCTGGACGGTGGCCTGGGCCCGGGCCAGCCCGGGGTTGTTCTTCAGGGCGTCCTCCAGGAGGGCGTCCCGGGTTGGCAGGTCCCTGGCCTCCACCGGAACGGAGGCCGGATCCAGGGGCGTGTCGATGGGCTGCCCCATCAGGTCGTTCAGTTCCGCTTCGAGGTCCAGGGCCTCGGCTTGTTCGGCGAGCTGCTTCTGCCGGCTTTGCAGGAGCTGGGCCCGGCTTCCGATCTGCAGCACGCTCAGGGCGCTCCCGGCCCGCACCGCGTCCTGGGCGTCCTGGTCGCCGGCCCGGGCGGCGGCGACTGCGGCGGCGGCCGCATCCCGCCTGGCGCGGGCGATCAGCAGGCCGAAGTATACCTGGTGGGTCTTGCAGGCGATGTCGGCCTCCATCTGGCGCAGTTCGTCCTGGGCGGCCAGTTCCTCGGCGGATGCCGCCTCGTAGCCGTGGTGGATCTTCACCAGCTGGGCGATCGGCTGGGCCAGGGTCAGGTTCTGCACCCACAGGTTCTGCTTGCCCTGGCCCAGGGTGACGTCATTTTGCGGGAAGGGCCCCAGGCCGGGAACCGTGCCCAGGGAACCGGCGGGCACCTTCACCAGTTCGGTGGTGTTGATATGTTGCAGGCTGCCGTCGGTGCTGAGCTGGGGCTCGAAGTCGGCCCGGGCGGTCTGGCGCTTGGCCTGGGCCTCCTGCACCTTGTCCCGGGCGAGGCGGACCCCGGCGCTGTTCTGGATGGCGCTGGCCACCGCCTGCTCCAGGGTCAGGGGCCTGGGAGCGGGCGCATCGGCGGCCTTGAGGGTGGAGCCCATGGCCAGGCACAGGGCCAACACCAGGGATACCGCGGCCGGGTTCACCATGGAACCGGCGCGTTTGCGGAACACGAGCACGTAGATCACGGGGACCACCAGCAGGGTGAAGAACATCGAGAAGATCAGGCCCACCGCCAGCACGCTGGCGAGGGGACTCCATAGCTTGGAACCAGACAGGATCATGGGGGTGACCCCCACCGCGGCGGCCATGGTGGTGAGGAAGATCGGGCGCAGTCGGCGCTCTCCGGCCTGGGTCGCCGCCTCCGCCAGGGGGACGCCCCCCTTCATCCGCTCCTTGATGTAGTCGATGAGGATGATGGCGTTGCGGACCACGATGCCGCACAGGGCGATCATGCCCATGAAGGCGGTGAAGCCGAAGGCGTTGTGGGTGACGAGGAGGCCCACTACCGTCCCGAACAGGGACAGGGGAATGGAGAGCATGACCACCAGAGGCTCGACGATGTTGCGGAACTGGATCATCAGGACCAGGAAGATGGCCAGGAGGCTGATGCCCAGGGCCGTGATCATCTCGGGGAAGGTCTCGTCCTGGTTTTCCCACTCGCCGCCCAGGCTCACCCGGTACCCGGCCGGCAGGGCCAGGGTCCGGACCTTGGGGAGGGTGTCCTTGAGGATGTCCGAGGCATAGTTTCCGGGTGCCACCAGGCAGCGCACGGTGAGGGTGGGCACGCCGTTGCGGCGCACAATCCGGCTGGTCTGCCAGGCCGGGGCCAGGTCGGCGACTGCGCGCAGGGGCACCCGGGTCCCGGAAACCATGGCGTTCACATACGTGTCGCGCAGGTCGCCGAAGGACCCCCGGTGCGCCGGATCCACCCGCAGGAGGATGTCAACCGCGCGATCACCCTCCCAGAAGGTGCTTACCGGCGCGCCATCGAAGGCCCCCTGGAGGATCTTGGACGTCTCCGCATGGGTCAGGCCCAGACGATCGGCCAGATCGGTGTCCAGGTTGACGTCCAGCACCGGCGAATCATTGTGGTAATTGGTATGGATGAACTGGGCGCGCGGATCGGCCCGGAGGATGTCCCCGACCTGGACCCCGATGGCCTTGAGCCGGTCCGGGTCGTCACCGCTGATCCGGTATTCCACCGGCGCTTCCATGACAGCACCCTGCTGCAGTTCCTGCACCAGCACCCTGGCTTCGGGGGCCAGCCGCGCCAGGCGCGGCCTCAGGTCTTCCACCAGTGCGGTAGTGGCCTTCACGTCGATGGTGTTGACGACGAATTGGCCATAAGCCGGATCGGGCTGCTGGGGGTTCACATTGTAGTAGAAACGCGGCGAGCTCTGGCCCACGAAACTGGCGCAATGGGTCACCCGTTTGTCACGGAGCAGCTCTCCTTCAATCCGCTGCATCACTACGCCGGTGGCCTCGAAGCGGCTGCCCTCGGGCATCCACACGTCGATGACGAACTGGTTGCGCTCGGCGAAAGGGAAGAACTGCTGGTGCACGTGCGGGAACAGCAGGATGCCCAGGGCGATGGCTACCGTCCCCGTCCCCACGGCCAGGGCGGGCCTGGCCATGAACAGGACGATGGCCTTGTTGTAGCCGGCCTGAAGCAGATCCAGGGCGCTGCGCCTTGGCTTCTTGCCGGCCGCCTCGGAGCTGTGATCATGCAGACCTTTGTGGATGAAGGTGCGGCACAGCAGCGGGGTGACATATACGGCCACGAGGAAGGAGACCGAGAGCGCCACCGCCACGGTGATGGGCAACGCCATGATGAATTCGCCCGCCGAACCGGAGATGATCAGCAGGGGCAGGAAGGAGGCGATGATGGTGAGGGTGGCCGCCAGCACCGGCACCAGCACCTCCTTCGGGGCGCGCCAGGCGGCCTCCAGGGGTGGCACCTTGTGGTCCAGCAGCTCCACATAGTTGTCGGCGATGACGATCGCGTTGTCCACCACGATGCCCAGCACCAGGATCAGCGCCGCCATGGACACCTGGTTCAATTGCAGGCCGCTGGCGTTCATCACCCCGAGGGTGGCGAGCATGGTGGTGGGGATGGCCAGGGCGGCGATGAGCGCCACCCGCATGGGCAGCAGCACGAGCGTCACCGCGATCGCGCAGAGGATGGCGATGAGGAACTCCCGGCCCAGGTCGTTCATGCGCTCCCCCACCACCTTGGGCTGGTTGGCGATATAGTCCAGCTTCAGGTCAGGTGGCAGCTGGGGCCTGAGTCGATCCAGGGCGCGCGCCACCTGGTCGCCCATCTCGACGATATTGTTCCCCTTCTGCATCTCCACAGAGATCATCAGGGCCGGCTTGCCGTCGTAGCGCACCTTGAATTCCGGGTCCTGGTAGCGTCGCTCCACCTGGGCGAAATCGCCGATATAGCTGGGCTGGCCGGTGGGGGACATGCCCACCATGACTTTGCGGATCTCGTCCTCGCTGTTGAACAGGGACGTGGTGTGGACGGGAATCCGCTCCTCACCGGTGCGCACGCTGCCGGCGTCCAGGACCGAGTTGCGCTGGTCCAGGGCCGCCGCGACCTTGCTCGGGTCGGTGAAATATTGGCTCATGCGTTCCAGGTTGCTGGTGATCCAGATCTGCTCCTTCTGATTGCCGTAGAGGGCGATCTTGCCCACCGACGGCACGGTGCGCAGGGTGTCCTTGATCTTGTCCACGTAGTCCTTCAGCTCCCGGTAGCCGTAACGGTCGCCGCTCACGGAGATGAGCATGGCCACCGTGTCGCCGAAATCGGAGTCGACGATCGGGCCCAGCACCTGCGGCGGGAGCTCGGTAGCCTTGACCATGTACATTTCGTGGCGCAGTTTGGACCAGAACACATCGGGATTCTTGACCCTCTTCCCCAGTTCCACGTTGATGACGCAGACCCCCGGGCGGCTGGTGGAGTAGGTCTTGGCCTTGTCCACCTCCGGGTACTTGAAGATGTGCTCCTCCAGGGTTTTGACGACCTGCTTCTGCACCTGCTCGGAGGTGGCGCCCGGGTAGGCCGCCGCCACGATGCCGGTGCGGATGGTGATGGTGGGGTCCTCGGTGCGGGGCATCCCGATAAGTGCCCGAATCCCAACGAGGACTGCCATCACGGTCAGGATCACGGTGAGGGTGGGGTAGCGAAGGCAGGCTTTGATGAGGCGCGTCATGGTCAGTTCTCCTCAGCGGTGGGCTGGGCGGCCATGCCGTCGCGCAGGGCCTGCTGGCCCGCCACGACGACGCTTTCGTCCCCCTTCAGGCCGGAGCGGATCTGCACCTGGGTGCCCAGGACCACTCCCACTTCCACCCGCTTGCCATAGACCCGTCCCTGGTCTGGGAAATACTGGTACACCAGGGTGGCGCCCTGGGGATCGCGCACGATGGAGGCCAGGGGCAGGCATAGCATGTCCAGTTTGTGTGCGCCGGTGATGGCAACCTCCGCCACCATGCCCAACTTCAATTCACGGTCATGGTTCGGCACCGAAACGCGGGTCATGTAGGTGCGGGTGGCCGGATCCGCGGAGACGTTCACCACCCGCACCCGGCCCTCGAAGGTCTTGCCCGGCAGCGCCGGGACGGTGACGCCGGCGGCCTGCCCCACCTGAACCAGGCGGATGTCGGTCTCCGGGACGCCGACGTTCACCTCGATGGGATCCATCTGCGCGATTTCGAAGACGGGCTGGCCCGGGCCCACCATGACGCCGGGCTCCAGCATCCGCTTGGCGATGAACCCGCTGATGGGGGCCTGGAGCTGGGCCTCGGTCAGGTTCTTGCGGGCGACCCCTTCAGCGGCGACCGCCTGCTCGAACTGCTGGCGGGTGGCATCCCGGTTGGCGGTGAATTTCGCGAAATCGTTGGGCGCCAGACTCTGGCTGTCGAACAGTTGTTTCATGCGGTGGTATTCCTGTTCGGCCTGGTCAGCACCCGCTTTGGCGGCCGCCACCTGGGCACGGGCGGCCGCCATGGCATGGGTGAGATTCTCGGCGTCCAAGGTCGCCAGGACCTGTCCCTTGTGCACCGGCTCGCCTTCCCGGAAAAGGACCTTGAGCGCCCGGCCCGGCACCTGGAA
>CAZVHQ010000112.1:0-8077 GCA_964627225.1 uncultured Mesoterricola sp. | reverse complement strand
TTAGCACATACTGAATCAGTTATTATATATACTCATCATGGAATAAACCGGCACCCTGGGGTTGCAAAGGGAGGTCGCCTTGGGCGACACTTCGGGTTCCACCTACCCCCCTTTTCAGACGCTTTCGCCAAAGGACTGCCATGCGACTTCTGCCGTTTTTCCTGGCGCTCGCCTGTTGTGCGCCGCTCGCGGCCTGGGGCCGGAGGGGCCACGAGTTCGTGGCCGCCTGCGCGCTCCGGGATCTCCCTCCGGCGCTCGCCCCCTGGTTCCAGGGCCAGGCGGCCACCCTGCGGGACCACTGCAACGATCCCGACGCCTGGAAGGAGACCGACCCCCAGGAGGGGCCGCGGCACTTCCTGGATGCGGATGCCTACGGCGGGCCCGACGGGGTGCCCAGGGCGATCGAGGCCGCCAGGAGCCGGCTGGGCGACGCCGGGTTCGACAAGAACGGCCAGGTGCCCTGGGTGATCCAGGACCGGGTGCGCAGCCTGGCCCGGGCCTGGGCCGCCGGCGACCCGGGCCGGGTGGCCTGGGAAGCGGCCATCCTCTGTCATTACGTGGGTGACCTGAGCGTGCCCCTGCACACCTGCGCCAATTACAACGGCCAGGCCACCCGCCAGAATGGCGTGCACCGCCGCTGGGAGACCGGTCTGGTGGAGTTGCTGGGCCCCTGGGAACCGGCGGCCCGCACCGCCGTCCTGGACGGCCAGGGCTTGGCGGCCCCGTGGGCCTGGCTCAGGCAGGCCAATGCCCTGGTGGCCCCCCTGCTGCGCGACGACCGGGAGGCCGACACCCCCAGTGCCCAGGGTGAGGCGGTCACCCCGGGGTACTGGATCGAGTTCAACCGGCGCCAGGGGCCGGTGGTTCGCGAGCAGCTGGAACTGGCCGGCCAGCGCACGGCCCAGATGATCCTGCTGGCCTGGCATCTGGCGGGCGAGCCAGCCCTCACAAGGCTTATTGGAACTTGAAGCCGGCCTTGAGCCAGATCATGCGGCCCGGTTCCTCGATCCGGACCGGCGCGGCCGGGTAGCCGGGAATGGGGCTGGCGCGGCGGCTGATGGCTTCGGCGTAGGCGCGGTCGAACAGGTTGTCGATCCCGCAGCTGAGCTGGAGGCCCTTGGCGCCGGCGGGTTTCCACCCGGCGTTCACCGAGAACACGGCGAAGCCGGGGGTGCAGCCCAGATCCTGGCCGGCGATGGTGCCCTGGTTCACGGCGTAGCGGTCCTGGGCGGCGCACAAGCGCGCCAGGGTTCCGGCGGACCAGGCCGCCCCGGTCCAGGCCAGCCCGAGCCGGGCCTCCAGCGGCGGCATCTGGCCCAGGGGCAGGCCGTCGCTGCGGTTCTCGCCCCGGACATAGGCCAGGCTGGCGTCCAGCCGGAGCGGGGCGCTCAGGGCCGCGGACCAAGCCAGCTCGCCGCCCCAGGTGCGGGCGGCGATGTTGCGGGCGACGGTGGCGGTGCGCGGGGCGCCGGATGGGGCTGGCTTCGGGTAGGCCGTCTGGATGAGGATGTAGTCTGAAATGGCGGCGTAGAACCCGGAGACGGAGGCGGTCACCCGGCCGGTGCGGCGGGTGGCGCCGAGATCCAGCTGGGTGGTGCGCTCCGGCCGGAGCTGGAAGGCGCTGGGGGCGGAGACGCCTTCCACGGGGATCAGTTCCCAGTAGTCCGGAGCGCGCCGCGCCTGGCCGAGGCCGGCGAACAAGGTGGTGCCGGGGTCCAGCGCCCATTCATGGCGGGCGAAGCCGCTCGGCAGGAGCAGGTCCCGGGCGGCGGGATGGGGCTGGGCACGCAGATCCTCGGCCTGCCACCGGTCCACCCGCAGGCCGGCCACCAGCCGGCCGCCGCCAGCCCGGGCCAGGGTCCATTCGCCGAACAGGCCGGTGCTGGCCAGGGTGGCATCGGGGCTCCTGGGCTGGGCCGCCACCGGCTGGGACCAGGCGAGCCGGGTCCGGCGCACGTCGTGCCGGCTGTGGCGCCAATCGGCGCCCAGCACCCACTCGGCCGCCTGCCCGGGGTACAGGCTGACGGCGAGCCGGGCGCCCCGGGTGGTGCGCCGGGGGTTGTTGGCCATGGGTTCCGGGAGGCCGGGGGTGGGCGCGAAGGCGCGCAGGGTGCCGTTGTCCATCACGTGGTCGATGTCGTTGAGGTAGGCCTGGAACGCCAGCTTGCCCACCAGGGGCGAGCAGTCCCGGGCCTCGAAGGCCAGGCCGAGGTTGCGGCGCAGGAAGCTGACGCCGTCCATGCCCCGGTCGGCGTAGTCGGCATGGCCGTCGCTGCGGGTGCCGTGCAGTGAGAGGCGGGTGCTTGGGCTTGGGGTCCAGCCCAGGGCGCCGTGGGCGCTCCAGCGCCGGTAGCGGGAGTGGACCGGCCGGCCGTCGCCGGCGCGGTAATCGCCGCAGCGGGAATCCAGGGCGACACCCCGGGCGTAGCAGGTGGGCGTGCCGGCCTGGACGTCCAGGACGCGGTCGGCCCGGCCGAAGCCGCCCAGCATCCAGCTGCCGGCCGCCGCCCAGCCGGGCTGCTCCCAGTTCGGCGGGGTGCGCTGGAACAGCACGGTGCCCGCCGAGTTGCCCGGTCCGTACAGGACGGTCTGGGGGCCCTTCACCACCTGGACGCGGTCGTAGGCTTCGGGGAAGACATAGGCGGTGGGCGGGTCCATGCGCCCGCCGCAGCCGCCGGGCGTTTCCTCGCCATCCACCAGAATGCCGAGCCGGGAGCCGGCCATGCCGCGCAGGACCGGGTCGCCGTCGGTCCCGCCCTTGCGCACCAGGGCGAAACCGGGGATCAGCCGCAGGCACTCGGCGCCATCCTGGGCCGGTACCGGCTGGCGCGGGTTCCTGGGGTCCAGGACGATGACCAGGGATTCTTCGGGCAGGGGGGCGGTCACCTCCACCCGGGCGCCGGCCTCGGACCCGGCGGCCGGAAGCGCCCAGGCTCCCAGCAGGGCCATGGCCAGGCGGCGCGGGCCGGCACCCTCAAGGCGCAAGGGATTCCCGGATCATCTTGCTGGGCGCGCGGGCGGACATGGCAAGGCACCTTCGAGCCTTGCCGGATTATGCCTTCAGCGGCGGTTCGGTTCCTGCAATGGCCAAGGCCTGCCCGGTCATCGATTCGGCGCAGGCCGCCACGGCGGCGGGGGGGCCCTGGACCACGAGCGCGCCGCCGTCCGCCCCGCCCTCGGGGCCCAGGTCGATGATCCAGTCGGCGCCGGCGATGAAGTCCAGGTTGTGTTCCACCGCGACCACCAGATGACCGGCCCGGACCAGCCGGCGCAGGATGCCGACCAGCCGGTCCACCTCGCCCGGCCCCAGTCCGCGGGTGGGCTCGTCCAGCAGCACGGCGGCCGGGGCAGCCGCGGCCTGGGCCAGCAGGCCGGCCAGGCGCAGCCGCTGGCCCTCGCCCGCCGACAGGGCGGCGGCCTCCTGGCCAAGGGTCAGGTAGCCCAGGCCGATATCGGCCAGGGCCTGGAGCGGCGCGGCGATGGCCCGGTCGGCCCGGAACCGGCCGGCCAGGTCCTGCACGGTGCTTTCCAGCACTTCGGCGATGTTGAGCCCGCCGACCCGGCAGGCCAGCAGCTCCGGCTGGAAGCGCCGCCCCTGGCAGTCTTCGCAGCCGAGGGTGACGTCCGGCAGCAGATCCAGGGCCACGGTGACGACGCCCCGGCCCTGGCAGGTTTCGCAGCGGCCGCCGGGCACGGCGGTGGAGAACTGCCGGGCGCTCCAGTGCTTCGCCCGGGCTTCGGGGGTGGCGGCGAAGCGGCGCCGCAGCGGGTCCATGACGCCGGTGAGGGTGGCGACGGTGCTCTGGCCGCCCGCGGCCGGGTCGTCCTGGTCCTGGGCCAGCAGCGCCGGGACCGGCTGGTGCCACTCCAGCCCGGCGCAGCCGCAGGGTGCCTGGGCCCGCATGGAGCCGGCCAGCACGTCCTGCACCAGGGTGGACTTGCCGCTGCCGGAAACGCCGGTGACCGCCACCAGGGCGCCCGCCGGGAAGGTCACGTCGAAGCCGCGCAGGTTATGCAGGCAGGCCCCGCGCACGGTGACCCCGGGCCGGAATCCGCCGCCGGCCGGCGCGCTGGGCCGGCGCTGGGCGGGGCACGGGGCGCCTTCGGCCATGATGCGGCCGCCTTCGGGGCCGGCGCCCGGGCCCAGCTCGATGACCCGGTCGGCCCGGCGGATGATGCCGGGGTCGTGCTCCACCACCACCACCGCGTTGCCGGCATCGGCCAGGGCGCGCAGCAGGCCGGCCAGCCGCTCGGTGTCGCGCGGGTGCAGGCCGCGGGTGGGTTCATCCAGGATGTAGGCGACTCCGGACAGGCCCTCGTCCAGGGTCGCGGCCAGGCGCACCCGCTGGGCCTCGCCGCCGGACAGGGTGGCCATCTCCCGGTCGGGGGCCAGGTAGCCGAGGCCGGCGCGGTCCAGGGCGCGCAGGCGCCGGAGCAGAAGCGGGCGCAGCTGCTGCGCGACCGGCCCGCCGGCCTCGGCCCCCGGCCCTGCGCTGAACCAGCGCAGCGCTTCCTGCACCGGCATGCGGGCCAGTTCCGGGAAGCGCAGGCCGGCGAAGGTGACCGCCCGGGATTCGGGATTGAGCCGCTCACCCAGGCAGGCCGGGCAGGTGCGCTCGGCGAGCAGCGGCTCCAGGGCCTCGCCCTTGGGATCGGCGTGGGTCCGCTCGTACTCCCGGTCCACCAGGCCGGCGAAGCCGGCCCAGGGGGTGGTCAGCTGGTGCACCCCTTCGGACTTGCCGCGCTGGTAGTGCCAGGCCACGGTGAACGGCCGGTCGCCGCATCCGGCCATGGCGACGTCCCGCGCCCGGGGTTCCAGCTCGCGCCAGGGCCGGGAGAAATCCAGCCCCAGGGCCTGGCCCACGGCCCGCAGGGTGGCGACGAACTGGCCGCCGGGTTCGCCCAGGTAGGCGCCGTAGCGGGTGCCGTCCAGGGCGCCGGCTTCCAGGGAGCGCTCGGGGTGGGTCACCAGCCGCTCGGGGGCGCAGGCCTGGATGAAGCCCAGGCCCTTGCACTGGGGGCAGGCGCCGGCCTGGGCATTGGGCGAGAAGGCCGCGGCCCAGGCGCCGGGGCGGCTTCCGGCCCGGGCGTAGAGCAGCCGCGCCAGGTCGAACAGCCCGGTGACCGTGCCCATGCGCGAACGGGGATTGCGCCGGCCGCCATGCTGGGGCACGGCCACGGCGGCGCGCAGGCCCCGGGCCGCCTCCAGCTCCGCCCCGCCGCGCCGGGGCAGCAGGCGCCGGGCCCAGGGCGCCACCAGGTCGGCGAACCGGTTCTGGGCCTCGGCCAGCAGGGTGTCGAACACCAGCGAGGACTTGCCGCAGCCGGAGGGTCCGGTCACCACGGTGAGGCCCTGGGCCGGGAAGTCCAGGTCCAGGCCCTTCAGGTTGTGGGTGGTGACCCCGCGCAGTTCCATGGGCGCCTCCAGCGGCGCCTGGACCAGCGTTCCGGGTTCCGGCGGCGGCACGGTCCCGGCCAGGGCGTTGCCGGTGCGGGAAGCGGCGCAGGCGGCCACTTCGGCCGGGGTCCCGGCCACCACCACCCGCCCGCCCCGGGGGCCGCTGCCCGGCCCCAGGTCGATGACCTGGTCGGCCGCGCGCAGCACGTCCTGGTCGTTGTCCACCACCAGCAGGGTGTGGCCCGCGGCCAGCAGCCGGTCCCAGGCGGCCAGCAGCACCGCGGTGTCGGCGGCGTGCAGGCCGGTGGTGGGCTCGTCCAGGGCGATCATGGAAGGGCCGGCGGCGGCCCGGGCCAGTTCGGCGGCCAGCTTCACCCGCTGGGCCTCGCCGCCGGACAGGGTGGTGGCCGGCTGGCCCAGGGGCAGGTGGCCCAGGCCGCAGTCCAGCAGGGCGCCGAAGATCCGCGCCAGCCCGGGATGGTCGTGGAAACAGGCCGCCGCCTGCTCGATGCTGCCTTCCAGCAGGTCGGCCACGCTGCGGCCGCGGTAGCGCACCGCCAGCACGTCGGGGTGGAAGCGCCGGCCGGCGCAGGCTTCGCAGGTGCGGGTGAGCCGGCCCAGGTGGCGCATGCCCACTTCGATCACCCCGGCCCCTTCGCAGGCTTCGCAGCGGCCGCCGGCGGTGTTGAAGGTGAAGTGGCCCTTGCCCAGGCCCAGGGCCCGGGCTTCCGGGGTGGCGGCGAACAGGTCGCGGATCAGGTCGAAGGCGCCGGTGTAGGTGGCCGGGTTGGAGCGGGGCGTGCGGCCGATGGGGTTGGCGTCGACGCTGACCAGGCGGCGGGCACCGGCGGAAAGGCGCAGGGTGATCGCCTCCAGCAGCGAAGTCTTGCCGGCCCCGGAGATGCCCGAGATGACGTTGAGGGCTTCCAGCTTCAGCTCGACGGCCACCCCCTGCAGGTTGTTGCGGCGCAGGCCGTCCGGCCGCAGCAGCCCGGCACCTGGCCGCACCGCCCGGAACGGCGGGCGTTCCGGGGCGCGCAGCCAGCGCGCCGTGGGGCTGTCGCCCGCGGGCGGCGGCGGGCCGCTCCATAGCAGGCGCCCGCCCTCGGCGCCGGGGCCGGGGCCCAGGTCCACCAGCCAATCCGCGCAGCGCACGATGACCGGGTCGTGGTCCACCACGATCACCGTCTGGCCCTGGTCGCGCAGCCGGCGCAGCACCCGCACCAGCCGGCCCACGTCATGGGGGTGCAGGCCGGCGGAGGGCTCGTCCAGCACCACCACCAGCCCGCGCAGCTCGCCCAGGGCCAGCCCCAGCATGCGCAGGCGCTGGACTTCGCCCAGGGAGAGGGTGGGCGCCGGGCGCTCGAAGGCCAGGTAGTCCAGGCCCAGTTCAGTCATCAGGCGGCAGCGGGCCAGGATCTCGGCGCGGATCGGCTCCAGCACGGCCGCTTCCCAGGGTTCCGGGCGCAGGGCTTCGAGCCGGCTGGCCAGTTCGGCAGCGGTCAGGGCCGCGCAATCGACAATGCGCAGGCCCTGCCAGCGCACCGCCAGGGCCTCGGGCCGGAGCCGCGCGCCGCCGCAGGCGGAGCAGCGGCTGGTGCGCACGAAGCGCAGGATGGAGTCGTTGCGCTTGCCCTTCAGGATGGCTTCCATGGTCGGCACCAGGCCGCGGTAGCAGCCCTCCTGGCGCGGGCGCGCGGTGATGCCCTGCCAGCGCAGGCGGGATTCCAGCGGGTGCTTGCCGAAGGGGATGCTCAGCCGGTCCGAGCCGTACAGCACCACCTGGCGGACTTCTTCGGCCAATTCGGCCCACGGGATGTCCACCGAACCGCCGTGGGCGCGCAGCACCTGGTCCAGCACCGCCAGGGTGACCTGGGAGTACATCAGGTAGCCGTTGGGCGTGCTCACCCGCAACGCGCCGCCGCGGATCGACCGGGCCGGATCGGCCACCAGCAGATCCAGGTCCAGCCGGTCTTCCACCCCGAGCCCCTGGCAGACCGGGCAGGCGCCCTCGGTCCCGTTGAAGGAGAACAGCCCGCGGCGCGGCTTCGGCCCACCGTCCGCCGTGCCCAGCCGGGCGAACAGCAGGCGCAGCAGATCCCACACTTCGGTCAGGGTGCCCACGGTGGAACGCGGGTTGTCCAGCCCGACCCGCTGGCCCACGGCCACGGCCGGGCCGAGCCCGGTGATGCTGGTCAGTTCCGCGCGGCCGCCGCCACCGGCGAACTGCCGGGTGAAGGCCGGCAGGGTTTCCAGGAAGCGCCGCTGGCCTTCCCGGAAGATCGTATCGAAGGCCAGGGACGACTTGCCGGAACCGGACACCCCGGTGACCACGGTGAGCCGGCCGCGGGGGATGGCCAGATCGAACCCCTGGAGGTTGTGCTCCCGGGCGCCGCGGATGACCAGGTCAGCCATGGCTGCTCCCCGCGGTTGAGGCGTACTCCGCCTGCCCGTGCTGGCACGGGCGGACGGGGCAGCGCCAAGCCTGGGCCGGGGCTAGCCGGCGACGATGGCTTCCGAAGGGCAGGTGTCGGCGCAGGCGCCGCAATCGATGCACACTTCCGGGTCGATGACGTAGATGGGATCGCCTTCCTTGATGGCCTCCGTGGGGCATTCGCTGATGCAGGCGCCGCAGGCGACGCAGGACTCGGTGATGGTATGCGACATGGTCGGTCTCCA
>CAZVHQ010000111.1:0-8137 GCA_964627225.1 uncultured Mesoterricola sp. | reverse complement strand
CGCGCACCATCCAGGGGGACTTCACCACACGGGTCCGGCTGAGGAAGTCCCCGGGGCCGGCTGGCGTGACCGGGGTGGTTTCTGAGCAATCAATTCTATTGACCATGGCGAGAGCATTCCAACGCGTCTTTGCTCGCAGAAATTCCTGAGCAGCCGGACGTAGATCGGTTCCGCAGGTTGGTTTGGTTGTCGTCAGAGGGGATTCAGTGCCTGATGGCGCTCACCAGTGTCACTATCCGGTACCCACCCATGAGCATGATGGCCACCAGATAAGCGCGGACGGCGATGAGGGCGATCCGGCAGCCCGGGGTCAGCTTCATCGGCCCGAGGTGGTCGGCATTGCACTTGACTTCGGGTGCGTCGTGCAGGGGATGGATGACCACGAAACCCTTTCCTGCACGCAGGTTGAGGGCGGAATCCAGGTCCATCACGGAATTGAGAGTTTCTGCTTGCGGGATCATAGCTACCTCCTTGGGGAACCTCACAGGTCCCAGGACGAACGGTGCGGATTGCGTTAACAAATAGGCTATTGCTGCTGCCCCGGCATGGGTCGACGAAGCGCCATGCAAGGGGCCTCCGGGCTTGATCCGGCCCAAGGCCGGCATCAATCGTATCCCCCACCCAATGTCCTATCGTCCAGGCAACGAACCCGGGCCGGCCATGCCGCCCGAATGAGCCCTAGCGCTCTCGCCGCCGAACGGTCAGAACCTCAGGAGGAGGCCACACGACGGAGGCTCGGCATGATCACAATTATCCATCCCAACCCCCTTTCCTGTTGTTGACGCAACTCAAGGTTCGCCTTACTTCCCGGGTGGGTCAACCCCGAAATTGCTATTTCCTGAAAATAATTCACCATGGGCAATTTGCTTCGTTTCCGAAGGACCAAGCCCTATTGATGAAAGGGTTCGAAGCGTCTCGTCGAGTTGCTGAGACTCAATACCCAGTCAGGCCAGTGAAACAACCCATTAAATTGGTGAACAGTTCGGCAATCACCTCCAAAACACCTGGACGAGGAGGGCGCTTACGGTTCCGGCCTGGGGCCGCGCGCTGGGCGCGGCCCCAGGGAAAGCCCGACCCGGTGGCCCAGGGCCTGCCGGGCGGAGCGGATGGGCGGGAAGCCTTCGGCCGCCATCAGCTTGCGCGGCGGCGCCGGCAGGAACTCCTCGGTGGCCCGGCACCGGCACCAGCGCGCCGCCCAGCGTCCTCTGCGCCAGCCCGGTCCCGGCGCCGGCCACAGCCTCCACCTCAGGAGGCCGAGGGCTCCGAGGACGGCGTGGCGGCGCTGGGGGGACTGGACCAAGCGTTCGAACCGGTTGAAAAAAGAGCGGAAAGCGATTAAGCTATAAACCTAACATATCATATGCCGAATACCGGCCCGGGATGGGGAAATATCGCTGTGCCCGGGTGGTATGCTGGATGGCTCCTTTGAGCCCTACCAGCTTCGCTCCATTTTCCCGAAAGGCAACCATGTCCGTCATCGCCGCCCGCGAGTACCTCGCCTCCCCCGACCTGGAACCCGACCTGCGGGCGGAACTGGAACCCATCGTCCAGGCCGCCGAAGCGGGCGACCTCGCCGCGCTGGCGGAAATCCAGGACCGGTTCTTCGAGCCCCTGGCGTTCGGCACCGGCGGCCTGCGCGGGATCATGGCGGCCGGCCTGCGGCGGATGAACAAGCCCAACATCCGGCGGACCACCCTGGCCCTGGCCCAGGTCGCCCGGGCGCACGCGCCCGGGCCCCGCACGGCGCTGGTCGGTTACGACACCCGCCTGCAATCCGACAGCTTCGCGCTGGAGGCCGCGCGGGTGCTGGCCGCGGCCGGCTACCAGGTCTACCTGGGCACCAAGCCCCTGCCCACCCCGTTCCTGTGCTTTGCCATGCGCAAGCTCGGCGCCGCCTGCGCCGCCATCATCACCGCCTCCCACAATCCGAAGGAATACAACGGCTACAAAGCCTATAACGATCTCGGCGGCCAGGTGATGGCGCCTTGGGACAGCGAAGTGGAAGCGGCCATGGCCCGGCTGCCCGCGGTGCCGCCGGCGCCCCCCGAGCCCAAGCCTGGGGCCATCCTGCCCATTCCCGCCGAACTGGAGGAAGCCTACCTCGAACTGGGCCTCAGCTTGCGTCAGCTGCCCGACGTCTTCCACCCGGCCCGGATCGTCTACACGCCGTTCCACGGCACCGGCATCGCCTTCGTGCCTGAGCTGTTCCGGCGCGCCGGGCTGCCGCTGCAGATCTGCGCCTCACAGGCCATCCAGGACGGCACCTTCCCCACCGCGCCCCGGCCCAACCCCGAGGAGATCGCCGCCTACCAGGCTCCGCTGGCCGACGCCCGGCGCCTGGGCGCCGAGGTGGTCCTGTCCAACGATCCCGACGCCGACCGCATCGGCCTGGTGGCCCCGCGCGACGGCGAGTGGGAACTGATGAGCGGCAACGCCCTGGCCGCCTTGACCCTGGACTACCTCTGCACCCAGAAGGGCCTGAAGGGGGTCGTGGTCACCACCGTGGTCACCTCCGATTTCCTGGCCGAAGTGGCCCGCAGCCACGGCCTGGAAGTGATGTGGACGCTCACCGGCTTCAAATACATCGCCACCTGCATGGACGCCCTGGCGGCCCGCTCGGAAAGCTACGCCTTCGGTGCCGAGGAATCCTTCGGCATGCAGCTCTCCAACGAGATGCGCGACAAGGACGGCGTCCTGGCCGCCCTGGTGGTGGGCGAGATGCTCGGCCACTACAAGGCGCTGGGGATGAACCCGTACCAGGCCGTGGCCGCGCTGGAACGGCGGGTGGGCACCTTCCACAACCGCCTGGTCAACCTGGAGGACCCGCGCCCCGGCGGCGCCGTGCGCTTCGCCGCGGCCATGACCCGCATCCGCGAGGCCGGCCTGACCGCCTTCGCCGGCGAGCCGGTGCGGACCTGGGAGGATTTCCAGACCGGGGCATGGCACAGCGGCAGCCAGGTGGAACCGATCCTGGACCGCCCCGACAACCGGCTCGCGGCCCGGCCCATCGACCGTTCCAACGTGCTCAAGTTCCGCCTGGAATCCGGCGCCTTCGCCGCCTTCCGCCCCAGCGGCACCGAGCCCAAGCTGAAGGTCTATCTGCAGAGCCGAACCACCCCGGAGCTGCTGGACCGCATGGAGGCCGAGGCGCGCGCGCTGCTGGGGCTGTAATTACTCCTTGATCTTGCGGACCGTCACCTGGGCGGGCCTCGGCCCGTTCGGGGGGAAGGGAGGGGCGGCCGCATCCAGCCGGGCCGCTTCCCGCTCGTCCAGTTTGCGGGTGACATCCGGGGGCGGGAACATCTCCGGGGCCTCCTCCTGCAGGAAGCGCTTGGACCGGGCCAGCAGCGAATCCATGTCCTGCAGGAAGCGCACCCGCTCCAGCTTCAGGCTGCGGATCTGGGTCTCCAGCTCCACCACGTGGCCCTGGGCCTCCCGGATCAGCTCGTCGGCCTTGAAATCTGCTTCTTTCAGGATCAAGGCTTTTTCCCGGTTCACCGTGTCCAGGATCTCCTCCTTGGTGCGCTGCGCGTGCAGCAGGGTCTCCCGGAAGATCCGGTCCTGGTCCTGGTACTCCCGCAGGTGCTCGCGCAGATCGATGATCTCGGTGCGCAGGCGCTGGTTCTCCACCTGGACCTCTTCCCATTCGCCGGCGACCTCGTGCAGGAAGGTGCGCACCTCCCCCTCGTTCAGCCCCCGGAAGGCCTTTTCGAATTCCCGTCGTTGGATGTCCAGTGGCGTGAATTTCATGGTTTTCTCACTATGAAAGGCCCCGCTGAAGCAGGCGTTGGAGCATCCAGAGGATCAGGATGGCCACCATGGGACTGAAATCCATGCCCATGGCCGAGGGCAGGAGGGTCCGGATGGGGTGCAGCACCGGGTCGACCACCGCGTGGAGCAGGCGCACCCATGGGTTGCCGGGACGCGGGTGGAACCAGGAAAGCAGGCTGGTGATGACAATAAGATAGATCAGGATCTGGATTGCCCAATCCGCAAGGGTGATGACAAATGGCATATGGAAGGACCTTTCAATGCCCCATCATAATCCCATCTCTGCGATCCTGAGACCTCCTCGGGGACGGGATCACTCGTAACTTAGACATTCCCCCAGATGTGGAGTAAAAAAAGTCCATGCGAATCGGCATCTCCTGCTACTCAACCTTCGGCGGATCCGGCGTCGTCGCCACGGAAGTGGGCAAGGCCCTGGCCGCCCGGGGTCACGAAGTCCACCTGCTCAGCCCGTCCATCCCGCCCCGGCTGGTGGGCTTCGAGGACCGGATCTTCTTCCACGAAGTCACCGCCAGCACCTATCCGCTGTTCGAGGCCGCCCCCTACTCCATCGCCCTGGCCTCCAAGATGGCCGACGTCGCCGCCCACCACGGCCTGGAGATCATGCACGCCCACTACGCCATCCCGCACGCCTCCGCCGCCCTGCTGGCGCGCATGGCCCTGGAGGGCAAGCTGAAGGTGGTGACCACCCTGCACGGCACCGACATCACCGTGGTCGGTTCCGACCCCAGCTACCTGTCCATGGTGCGCCTGGCGATCCGCGAAAGCGACGCGGTGACCTCGGTCTCCGAGTACCTCCGGGAGGAGACCTACCGGACCTTCAAGGTCCCCCGGCCGATCGACGTCATCCCCAACTTCGTCACCGCGCCCACCGGCCCTCCGCCGGAATGCCGCAAGTGGCTGGCCCCCTGCACCGCCTCGATCCTCACCCACATCTCCAACTTCCGCCCGGTCAAGCGGGTGATGGACGTCATGCGGGTGTTCGAACTGGTGCGCCGGGAGCACCCGGCCCGGCTGGTGATGGTGGGCGACGGCCCGGACCGCGCCGAGGCCGAAGCCTTCGCTCGGGACCATGGCTTCGAGAACGAGGTGCGCTTCACCGGCAAGCAGCTGGACATCGACTCGGTGCTGGCCTGCACCGATGTCTTCCTCCTGCCCAGCGCCACCGAAAGCTTCGGCCTGGCAGCCCTGGAGGCCATGGCGCACCAGGTCCCGGTCGTCGCCACCCGGGTGGGCGGCCTCCCCGAAGTGGTGCGCCACGGCGTGGACGGCTACCTGGAGCCGCTGGGCGACGTGCAGGCCATGGCCCAGGACGCCGTCACCCTCTTGCGCGATGCCCCCCTGCGCAAGAAGATGGGCCTTTCCGCCCAGGAGCGGGCGCTGACCACCTTCGACGAGGGCCCGGTGATCGACCTGTACGAGAGCGTCTACGAAAGAGTTCTCGCTCCAGCGAAATCCATCGTGGATCTTCAGTCCCAAACTAGCTAGACTAGCTGTTCCGGCTGGGTAGCTCAGGTGGTTAGAGCGAGGGTCTCATAATCCCTAGGTCTGCGGTTCGAGTCCGCATCCAGCCACCACCTAAACCCCTTAACTGACAACAGTTAGGGGGTTTTCATTTGTCGAAGTTTTCGGCGTTTCGGGCGTTTTCTGGGATTGTGGAATGCTCGTAAGTCCTTTGTTTAACTGCGCCTGCTTCTGGAGTCCCACGAAATCCACACGAGAAAATGGAACGGTTCAGGTAGCCTCCAGCCCCTGCTCCCTCCACATCTCGGGAAGCAAACTGACAGCCCCTCTGTGTGGATTTGGTGTGGATTTTGGGCAGGGCCTTTGGCGGTCTTCCAAGTCACCCAGTCTGGTCAGATCGAGACGCAAGCGATGCCGAACGTGTGCTTGGCCCTTCCCATCTCCTCTGATTTGAGACATTTCTGCTTAAAAAAGTCCTTCCACTGTGATATCCACCATGCTAGTGTCGGACGCCAACCCTATCTAATGCGTTCAGTTATCTAGCCTTCTCCCCTTGAGACCGAGGCAACCATGATCAAGATCGACATCGCCACCACCTTGATGCAGACCCTGCCTGTTTCCAAGGCCACGGCCTTGCAGGTGGTCGATCTCCTCACCGACCGCATGAAGCAGGCTCTCCTGAACGGGCACCGCATCGAGATCAGAGGCTTCGGCTTGGGCGCTCGTCAAAACTGACCCATTATGCGTTGCAACACATAACGGGTCAGTTCTGGCCGGTGCCCAAGGGCTTCGGCGTGTTCGAACCATGGCCCCGCAAGAGCGGCATGGGCCGAAACATCAAGACAGGTGCCAGCGTGGACATCCCCAAGGGCCAGAGCATCCGATTCAAGCCGGGGAAAGATCTGAGGGACATCGAGCCGAGTTGAGGACATTCTTCCTTTTGCCGGTCTTACCGTTTCCTTCGCCAAATCGATTGCAGGACCACTCAAAATACAGTGATCAAGCCAGCGGTCTGGGTTGCTATTGCATTCAATTTTTTCGCCGCTCCAGCATCATGCGGAGTTGGACATTGTGGCGTACGATTTCCTGGCCCAGAAGGTGATTGATCAGTTCGGATGGCGTTCCGCTCCAAGAAGCAATGTTCTGGATCAAAAGGGCGGACGAATAGGTGCGATGGCATAAAAACTCTGTGGTGGTGCCATCCAAGGAAACTCTACTGAGCAAAGTCAGGCATCGCCCTTCAGTATTCAGAATCAGTGCCATTTTCTCGGCCGCCGCTCTAAGAGTGAAAGCCGCACGGAGCAGTTTCCGTGCCATGGCCCGGGTCTGCTCCGGAACCTCGTGGGAAATTGCCACCAGGAATTGCTCCTGAAGCCGCTGGGAGCCCCACAGGTCGTGAAATAGACTTGAAGATAGCACTGGATTACGGAGAAGGGCTCGGCGCACCCCTGAATCACTGGAAAAGGCATGGTTGAGTCCCACGATCTCAAGTCCCATCGCCGTGGGGTGATGGGCCGCCACCAATCGTGCATGAAGGAGCCCAGCTCTGGGATTCTTAAAAAGTGCCCGGATAACTTTGGGCGATGGGTCGAAGCAAAATGCACTCAGTTCCGGTTCCACGGCCTTTTTTACCCGATCTATCCGTGCATTTTCAGGGTGGAAGTGGAGAAGGTGCTCGAAAAGACTGCGGCGGGTAAGCGGGGTTTGGTCTGGATTCTCGTTGTCGGGGCCAATCTGTTCCTGAGCATCAACATCATCTTGCTCCGTGCCGATTTGTTCCTGACCATCTATGTCATCTTGTTCCGAACTGATTTGTTCCCGAGCATCTGGGTCATCCTGCCCTGCGCTAGTTTGTTCCTGAGTATCCACGTCATCTTGGTATGCGCTGTTCAGGATCGCATTCACCGCATCGGTGATAGCTTGCGCATCGTCCTGATCATCTTCATAGAGAACTCCGAGTCGATCCTGAGCAAAGGCATCCCCCTTCTCGGCGGCCTTCTGGTACCAAATCATCGCCTTGGCATGGTCCTGTGGGACTCCCTTGCCCTCGTCGTAACAGATTCCAAGATGGAACTGGGCATTGGTATCCCCTTGTTCTGCAGCCATCCTGAACCACCCCACGGCTTGGGTATAGTTCTGAGAAATACCATCCCCATGAACGAAAGAAAGCCCAAGGTTGAACTGTGCAAATGCATTCCCTTGTTGAGCCGCCTTCCATGACCATTTCAAACCTTCGAACTTGTCCTGCGGGACCCCTTGGCCCTGGGCGTAGCATAGGCCGAGGTTGAGCTGAGAATCCGCGTCTCCCTGTTCCGCGGCTTTCAGGAACCATTTCACGGCCTCCGCATAGTCCTGCGGAACGCCTTGGCCATAGTAATATTCGTCACCAAGGTTTTTCTGGGCCCTTGCAACTCCCTGCTCCGCAGCCTTCCGATGCCACTTCACCGCTTCGACGTCATTTTGCGGGACGCCTTGACCTCGTGCGAAACAAAGCCCCAGGTAGAACTGGGCTTTCGCGTCCCCTTGTGCTGCGGCCTTTTGGAACCAATCAACAGCCTTCGCAAAATCTTGCGAGACGCCCCAACCTCCTGCGAAGTGGAGGCCAAGGGATCGTTGGGCTTTTGCGTCCCCTTGTTCTGCCGCCTGCCGATGCCACTTCACCGCTTCGGCAAAATCCTGCTGGACACCCTGACCTTTTGCATAGCAAAGACCGAGGTAGAACTTGGCTCTCGTGTCCCCAAGTAACGCTGCTCTCAGGTACCACACGACTGCCCTGGAATAATCTTGTGGAACACCCCTGCCTGCTGCGTAACACAACCCGAGGTAGAACGTGTCTTTCCGGCAGGGCTGCCTGAATACCGAATGACAATCCCGTAGGCTCATA
>CAZVHQ010000110.1:0-8275 GCA_964627225.1 uncultured Mesoterricola sp. | reverse complement strand
GGTTCTTCCAGTCGCTCCAGTTCACCGCCTACAACACCGTCGCCTACGCCGACATCCCCCACCAGCGCATGAGTTCCGCCACCAGCTACTACGCCACCTTCCAGCAGCTGATGCTGTCCATGGGCATCTGCGTCTCGTCGGCGCTGCTGGCCCTCTCCATGGCCCTTGCCGGGCACCGGATCCCCCACCTTTCCGACTTCTCGGTGGCGTTCCTCGGGGTCACCCTCATCTCCATCCTGGCCTCGCCGGTCTGCGCCCGGCTGCCGCGGAACGCGGGGTCCGTCATGAGTGGCCACGGTGACGAGGGTCCCGAACCGATCCCGGTGGAACTGGGTTAATGGGCAAAGAGAGCATCATGGGCATCAGCCATTCGGGCCCCATTCAACCTTTCCACCGTTGAAAGGTCCAATCAGCTGGAGGTGCTGCCGTGCGAAGCCGTCAAGCAGCTCTTATCGTCCTCGCGATCACCGCAACCCTTTCGCTCGCCGCGCAGGCCGGCCAGGCTGATGCTCCCGCCCAGAACCCGGGCGATACGATCCAGCCAGTCACGCCTGCCCCCAGCCAGACGCCTCCGCCGGCCCCCAGGGTGATCCCCGAGCCGCCGGCCGCAACCGCTGGTGCCCCAGCCCAGCCGGACGCCACCGGCCAGTGGGTCTATACCGATCAGTACGGCTGGGTGTGGATGCCTTACGGGGACAGGTACGTCCACGTGGGGCCGGGCGACGCCCCCCCGGACATGTATCTCTACGATCCCCCCTACGGCTGGTGCTGGGTTTCAGCGCCCTGGATCTGGGGCTGGGGGCCGCTGCCCTTCTTCGGCGGGCTGGGGTGGGGCCACTACGGCTGGTGGGGTAACGGCTACGGCCGCTGGGGTGGCTTTGCCGGCGGTTACCGGTACGATGGACGGGGCGGCTGGGGCGGCCGGTCGGGAGGCCGGGGCGGAGGCTTCGGCGGCCAGACGAGTGGACGGGCAAGAGGCTTTGGCGGCCGGTCGGGAGGCTGGGGCGGCCGGGCGGGAGGCTTTGGCGGTGCGCGCCTGGGCACGCATATCCGTTAAAAACCTCGGTCCTGATCGAGAAAATAGCCAAGAGACGTTATTCCATCAAGCACTCCCGTTGCTGGCCCCTCAAGCCGGAATCGATCGCATTGAATGAATTGGTAATTCAGGCTGAAGCCACTCCGCATTCGACCGGACCCATCAAGGTTGCGTAAACGTTCAATTAACAAGCTGTTATTGAACGGCATAGAAGCTGCTACTGCTTGAACCATCGCCAAGGCTTCAAAGCAACTCGAAGCTGTCCAGGCCGAGTCCAAACTGCGCCCCACCCTTCCAGGAGAACCGAACATGAAATCCTACGCACTACCGCTAGCCGTCATCCTGGGCCTGTGTTCTACGGCAGCCCAGGCCCAGGTCCACGTCGGAATCGAACTCGGCCTGCCTGCGGCCCCATCCCTGGTGGTCGTTGCACCGGGCATCCAGGTGGTGGAAGGCTACCAAGGTGAAGTGTTCTTCCAGGGCGGCTGGTACTGGAACCGCCGTCCGGATGGTTGGTACCGGGCCCGTTCACCCCAGGATAACTTCGGCTGGGTCGATGGCCGCAACGTGCCGGGCGGACTGAGGCGGATGCCTGCCGGGCGCTACAACAATTGGCACCACGATGGTCACATGGCCGGGGGCATGAGGGGCGGCGGACATGATCGCCCCATGGGCAGGCACATGGGAGAGCACGGCCACCAGGGTCAAGGCGAGCGCCGGCCATAGGAGCTAGGGATCCGCATTGCCCGGGGCGGCCAAGCCCAGAAAGGAATCGATCAGGCCGAACTCAAGCCGCTCCCCGCGTTGATCGGCTCCCAGCCGCTCATAGAGATCGGCGATGCCCTGGTAGATCCGGGCAACGGCGCTGTCTTCCCCGGCGAAGCCGGCGATCTCCCGCATTTCGGCGACCCAGCGATCGGCCTTGGGCGCCATGTCCGGCAAGGCCGACTGGAAGCGCTTGAACAGCTGCGGCTGGCTGGCGGCGAGTTCCCGGTGCAGGGCCTCGGCGGCGCCGGCCCGGCTGGCGGCGAGCACCATCGCGGCAGCCAGGGCGGTGAGCCCCTTGGTGATGCCGGCATAGGCCATCTTGAGGGCCGAAGCCGCGCCGACGGTGCCGTCGAGCGTGCGGGTCCGCAGGCCGAGGGCTTGCAGGCAGCCCAGATCCGCGGCCGGTTCGCCGGCGAAGTAGAAGGTCGGCCCGGGTGTTCCCGGCCTGGGCGGGGCGCCGATGATGGCGCCGTCCACGAATCGGGCCGGGGTGGCGGCGAGGATGCCGGCGACCCGTTGCACGGTGGCCACGTTGACCGCGTTGCAATCCACGTAGATCACCTGCTTCCCGCTGCGGCACAGGGCGGGGGCCAGGCGTTGGGCCAGGGCCACCGCCTCCGCCGGGGGCAGGATGGACAGGATGATGTCGGCCCCGGCGATCTGGTCGTCGCCGGCTTCGATCATGCCCGCGGCCAGGGCCCGGCTTCGGGTGGCGGCACTGCGCCCGTCCAGAGAGGTCAGCACGCGGGCCCCATGCTCCACCAGACGGCGCCCAACCGCGCTGCCCATGGCGCCGGCAGCCAGGACCGCAATGACGGCTGTCATGTGGGTTTCTCCTATCGCAGCCATACTGGTCGCACCGGCCGCATCATTCAAGGCTAGCATCCCTTGCAGGCCCCGTACGCCACGGCTGCCTTGCCCCAGTCCTGACTTCAGGAGGAAGCCCATGCCGCTCCTCACCTCACTCGCCTGCATGATCCTGGTCAGCGTGCAGGCCCTGGGCCCCACGGCCGGCGAGCCGTCTGCCGCCGTCATCCGCACCCTCGCCCCGGGCGGCCGGCTGCGGGTCGCCATCAACCTGGGCAACCCGGTCCTGGCCCAGCAGCCGCCGGGCTCCGCTGAACCCCGCGGCGTCGCGGCCGAACTGGCCCGCGAACTGGGCCGGAGACTGCATCTACCCATCGATTTCCTCACCTACGACGGCGCCGGCAAGGTCATTACATCCCTGCCTGCGGACGCCTGGGACCTCGCCTTCCTGGCCATCGACCCGGTCCGGGCCGGCACGGTCACCTTCACTCATCCCTACGTGGTCATCGAAGGCACCTACCTGGTTCCGGCCGGCTCCAAGCTGCGCTCCATCGATGAAGTGGACCAGGCTGGCGTCCGCGTGGCGGTGGGGCTGGGCAGCGCCTACGACCTCTTCCTCGCTCGGGAACTGAAACAGGCCAAGCGGGTGGCAGCGCCCAGCTCCGCCGAGGCCCTGGAACTCTTCCTGCGGGACCAACTCGAAGCCGCCGCGGGCGTGCGCCAGCCGCTCGCCCTGTTCGCCGATTCCCATCCCGGGGTCCGGATCCTGCCGGGCCGTTTCATGTCCATCCGCCAGGCGATCGCCTTCCCGAAAGGGCGCGAGACGGCCGCGCCATACCTGGACGCCTTCATCGAAGAGCTGAAGGCCTCCGGCTTCATCGCCAGGGCCCTGGCCGCGAGCGGTCAAGCTGATGCCGTGGTCGCGCCTCCGGGTCCAGGCGAAACCGACAGCCAAGGTCCATGCCGATGAAACCAGCAGCGGCGAGGGCGGTGGCAAGGTGCGTCATGACGGCTTGTCCTTCAACCTGCATCAGGAAACGGCCGATGGGGAACTTTTTAATCCCTTCGAACATGATTTATTAATCATGGAGGTCTGAATGACCCGTCGTTCCCCCTTTTCCCCCTGGCGCCCGGGCGTCCTGTCCCTGCTGGTCCTGGGCGGCCTCACCGCTGTCGCCAGGCCCCAGGTCACGGTCGCTCATGGCAGCATCGGATTGCTTCCGGAGGATGAATGCCGGCTCACCGTGCGCCTGGACCCCGGGACCCCCAGCCGGAGGCCCGGCCCCGTTGGCGCTGGTGGTGGGGCGATTCCCTCCGGAATCGCACGCTTCTCCACGACGGCGGCGCCGCCCAGATCACCTGCCGCATTCCGGCGGCGGCGCCTGGGGTCCTCCAATGGGTCGAGGTGGAGGATGTCAACAATCCTGCCCGTTCCGCCACAGCGCCCATCCAGGTCGGGCCCAGGGCGCAGGGGCGAGTGAAGCGGGCTGCGGACCTGCCCAACCGGTTCCAGCTTGCGGGCCGCGACGCGAAGGGGCCTGGCCACGCTGCGTCGATGACGGACAGGTTGGCGAACATGGATTGGGTGGACCTGTCCAGGTTCGAATGGAGGTCGGGCGATGGGGCGCTGGCGGCCAAATGGCTGGTGACCCACCGGGTTCCCGGGGATCAATGGCATCGGACGACGGTCTCGATCCTCGACCAGAAAGGGCGCCGGAGGGACTTTCCGGTGCCCCCTCCCGAGGGTGGGCATTGGACGGCCGCCGCCGCCCTGCCGGCCGGCGGCGCCGCCGATGCGCCCATCGCGGCGCTGGCGGCGGAATTCAAGAATTTGGGCTCAGGGAGAGCCCCGCATTGCCAGGTCTGGGTGCTGGACCGGAATGGCCAGGCCCGCTTCCTGGCCGAGTGCTTGACCCATGACCTGCCCGAGGCCGGCGCTGGGGATGGCCGCGGAGCGCAGGCGCGATTCTCCCAGATCCCCGGCATGGCCATGCACCTGGGAGCTCGATCGCGACACCGTCTTCGATCCGCAGCAACCCGCGAAGATCTGGCGCTACGATCGCATCGGCATGCATACCCCGGGCCGATACGTGGTGATCGAGGATGCTGGCGCGCCGATCTGGCCCCTTGCAGCCACCGGTGAGCTGACCCCTGGCGGCGCCTGGGGCTTGGGCAGGTACGTCTGCCATGAGGTGGATTGCGCCGAAGGCCAGGAGATCATCGGCCGGTGCCGGGTCCACAGCAAAGCCAAGGTCCCCGGCACGGTTGCCATGGGCATTGAGTTCGAAGACCGGGATGGCAGGCAAGTAGCGTCGCCCCATGAGGACCTGGGCCGGCTGGCGCAAACCTCCGCCCATTTCCGGCAAGCGGCGTTCGCGGGGCAGGGGCGGGTCGATGCCCGGAACACTTCCCGGAAGGGGCTGGCCTCCCTGAGGGCCTTTCTGCTCCGGAACCGGGCGACCATCACCGAGCTGAACCTTGCCGGCCAGTCCAGGGTGGACCAGGCCTGGATCCCCCTGTTCCAGGAGCTGGGCGCCTTGAAGGCGCTGGATCTCTCCGGATGCAGCCGGCTCCCCGATGCGCTCCTGGCCGCCCTGCCCAGGACCCCGGAGCGCCTGGACCTCACGCGCTGCCCTCGCATCACCGATGCCGGCCTGGGCAACCTGAGGGGGATGTCGCTGAAGGCCCTCAGCCTCGGTGACGACAAGGCACGCGACAGGTGCAAGCTCACCTCCGCGGGGTTCGCCCATCTGGCCGGGCTGCCCCTGGAGGAACTGAGCCTGGCGAACCTTTCCTACGACCCGGCCCTGGTTGCCTTCCCGGCCGAGAACCTGCGGACCCTGAACCTGATCCAGAAAAGCTGGCCCGGAAGGGGAGGCAAGGATGACCCCACCGACGGCCATCTGGACGCCCTCCTGTCCCGCGCGGCCAGGCTGGAACGGCTCAAGCTCATGGTGAACCATTGCCCCGGGATCACCGACCGGACCCTGGCCTGCCTCCAGGGCAAGCCGCTGGTGCGGCTCGAAATCGATTCCGGCAACTTCACGGCCGCGGGTCTGGCGCACCTGGCGAAGCTGCCTTGGAGACTGACGGCATGATGATAGAGCTGAACCAGGGATTCGGCTCCCCGGCTCACGGCTGAAGGCTGCCGTCCCCCGATCCCGGAGTGTGGTTGTGAACCGAGCCTTCATGAAGGATTCCGACGATGCGGACCGCCCGGAGGTGCTGCCCGAGCGCCCCCAAAGCCCCCGTCCCAACTACGTCACGCCCGCGGGACTCCAGCGGCTGCGAGTCCAGGCTGCGGACTTGGCGGCCCGCCTGCGGTCGATCGGCCCTTCCGCGGATCCGCACGAGCTGGCGCTCCTGCAGCGGGACCTGCGCTGGGTGGAGGGGCGGTTGCAGCGGGCCATCCTGGTGGATCCCGCAGCCCAGGCGCTTGACCGGGTCCGCTTCGGAATGACCGTGGAAGTCCGCCACGAGGACGGCAGCGCCGAAGCGCTCACCATCGTTGGGGAGGACGAGGCAGAGCCCGGCGCCGGCCGGATCAGTTGGGTGTCGCCGCTGGCGGAGGCGCTGCTGAATGCCGAGCCCGGCGACGAGGTGGCTTGGCAGCGGCCTGCGGGGAAGACGCGCCTGGAGATCATGGCGGTGCGAAGATCCTAGGGATTGGGGGGCGTTGCGGAATAACCTGTGCAGTTCAGGTTATTCCACTACGGCCCCTTATGCCGGGGCCGCAAGGATCTGTTCAGGTTAATTCTAGACAACGGCTTATGGGACCCTCGCTCTGACCACCTATCCCTCGATCCATCCGGCTCAATTCGCGCCAGCGAATCCAGCCGGAGACGAGGCCGCGGCGGCCGCGGCCGAACCAGCGCCGGGACCTGCTTCCCTGCCTTCCAGCTCGGGCGGATGCGCCAGAACCTTCGGTCGGGCATATACCGAATGATCGGCGGTGCCGATGCCCTGCACCGGCCCCCGGCAGGTGAAGCCAAGCTTGGTGAACAAGCCGATTGATCTGAAATTGGTGTTGCGGATCACGCATTGGCAGGTGTCGAACCTGGCGGGCCTGAACGCGTCCATCAGGACCTCCATGGCCTGGGTGGCGATGCCCCGCCCCTCGTACTGCGGCGCTAACCTGATTTCCTGGATGTACAGTTGATTGCCGAAGGGATCCGCTCCTTTCGGATCATCTTTGTAGAGGGTTGCGAACTGTAGCAAAAAGCATTATGGTATATGGCGAATTATAGATTTCTATTATGAAACTTTCCGATTGGGCAAAACAACAAGGAATCCGTTACGAAACGGCCTGGAGATGGTTCCGGGACGGGAACCTCCCCGTCCAGGCCGAGCAGACGGCAACCGGGACCATCCTGGTGCATCCGGAGTCTGACCGGCGACCTGAGGGAGAAGTAGCCCTTTATGCCCGGGTTTCCAGTGCTGACCAGAAGGCCGATCTGGATCGTCAGCTTGGGCGGTTGGTGGTGTTCGCCGCCAGGCAGGGGCTCTCCGTCACCCGGACGGTGGCCGAGGTCGGATCGGGGCTGAACGGCCATCGGACCCGACTGACGAGCCTGCTACGGACGCCGGAGATCAGGACCATCGTCGTGGAACACCGTGATCGCCTGTGCCGGTTCGGGTTCGAGTATCTCGAGTCCGCCCTCAAAGCCCAGGGGCGGGACATCCTGGTCGTGGATGAAAAGGAATTGGACGATGACCTGGTTCGGGATATGACCGAGGTGCTGACTTCCTTCTGTTCGCGCCTCTATGGCAAGCGATCCGCCAAACGACGCGCGGAACGCGCACTGGAGGCGATGGGCGCATGATCCGCACCGTTCATACTCGCCTTGTCCTTGACCCCGGCCCCGCCGGGCGGCTCGATGCCTACGCCGCCTTGTACGGCAAGGCCGAGCGGACCCTGTTCGCGGCGGCGGCCAAGGGCGGGAACCTGGATCAGCTCAAATCCGACTTCAGCGCCCGGTTCGGGCTCACTGCCAGGCAGTACAATGCGCTATCCCGGTCGGTCAAAGGCAAGATCGGCAGCCTGATCGAAGTCCGCAAGCTGCGCATCGCCGATATCGGGATCCTCCTGTCCAGGCTGGAGAAGGCCGTGAATGACCTGCCCGCCGGCTCGCGGAAACGGCATGAGCAGCAGCGCCGAATGGGGCGTCTCACCGACCAGCTGCGCCAGCTGCAGCAGGACCAGGAAAGCGGCAACCTCCGGCTGTGCTTCGGCGGCGGCAAGCTGTTCCATGCCCAGCACCATCTCCCTGGGAACGGCTACCCGGACCATGCCGCCTGGAAGCAGGACTGGCAGGCGGCCCGGAGCGACGAGGTGTTCGTCCTGGGGTCCAAGGACGAGACCGCCGGTTGCCAAGGCTGCCAGCTGACCCCGAAGGGCAATGGGACCTATGCGGTGAAGCTTCGCCTGCCCAACGCCCTGCTCGACCCGGAGCGCACGGAAACGCATCTGTCCTTCGCGGCGACCTTCGACTATGGCCGCAAAGAAATCGATGCCGCGCTCGCGGCCGGCATCGCCCTGAGCTACCGGTTCCTGCGCGATGCCAAAGGCTGGCGAATGCTGGTCAGCACCGACGTCCAGGGCGCGGTGGTGATGAACCATCTCCCCGGAGCGCTCGGCGTGGATGTCAACGCGGACCATCTAGC
>CAZVHQ010000109.1:0-8313 GCA_964627225.1 uncultured Mesoterricola sp. | reverse complement strand
ACGTCGTCGGCGCCGGCCTCCAGGGCCACTTCCATGACCTTGTCCTCGGGCACTTCCGGCTCCACCACGATCTGGCCCTGCTTGACGAACATGTAGGCGACGGAATTGATGGCGCCCAGCTCGGTGCCGAACTTGGTGAAGGAGCTGCGGATCTCGGGGGTGGTGCGGTTCTTGTTGTCGGTCAGGGCCTCGACGATGACGGCCGCGCCGCCGGGACCGTAGCCCTCATAGGTCACCTCCTCGTAGGAGACGCCCTCAAGCTCGCCGGTGCCCTTCTTGATGGCGCGCTCCCAGTTCTCCTTGGGCATGTTGCTGGCCTTGGCCGCGTCCACCGCCAGCCGGAGCCGGGCATTGGCGCCCACGTCGCCGCCGCCCAGACGGGCCGCCACGGTGATCTCCTTGAGGACCCGGGTGAACACCTTCCCGCGCTTGGCGTCCAAGGCGCCCTTCTTGTGCTTGATGGTTGACCATTTGCTGTGCCCGGACATGCGGAACTCCAAGAAACAAATATAGTGATTCAGCCGCGCAGGGCGCGTTTCGAAATACGGGCAAAGGGCGGCGGTTCCTGCCGAACCATCGGGCGCTCCAGCATGAACTGGTACCACTGGTCCCCATAAACCTTCATCTTCATAGGTTTGTTGTTCTGCAGGTTGTTCCGGTTGACCAGCAGGCGCTCGTCATCCTTGCAGACGGCGAGTCCCTGGTTGAGGATCGCCACAGCCTTTTCCCGGTCCTTCATCTCGTTGAGCACATAGGCGTACACCGCGTAGAGCAGGCTTTCCTTCTTGCCCGACTTGAGCGCCAGCTGGAAGGTGGTCCTGGCCTGCTTCTTTTCGCCGCGCTTCCACTGGAGGATGCCCAGCATCGCCTTGGCGATGTAGTGCTGGTAGCTGGCGGAACGCAGCAGCGGTTCCGCTTCGGTGTTCTTCTTGCGCAGGTACTGCACCACGCCGATCTGCCCGTCGATGGACCCCTTCACCAGGAACTGCCACTTGTTGAAGCGGTAGCCTTCCTTCATGATCTCGATGGCCGGATCGAACTGCTGCTTCTTCATGGCCTCGCCGGCGCGGTTGAAGATCTGCTCCAGCTGGTTCTGCACCTTGCGGCCCAGGTAGATGAACAACCCCACACCTGCCAGCAAGCCGAGCGGCAGCGTGATCCAGAAATTGATCTTCAACAGCGAAAGCAATAGAGCCATGACGATAGCAACGCCAAGGCCCGAAAGAAGATTCAACACAGGGACTCCCGGGGTGGGGCCGCAAAAAGGGCCGAATGCCTATCTTACCGGGACTTTCCTTCCCAGGCCAGTTCCGAAAGGCAGGATTCGAGTGCTAGCCGAGCACGCCCGTGCGCAGCCGGGGGGTGCGCTTGCGCCGGACCGTGCGGCGCGGGGCGGGGGCCTCGGCCTGGGCGACCTTGCGCGGCCTGCCGGGGGAGCGCTTGGGCTTTTCCACGACCTTCTTGGCCACCTTGACCGCCTTCTTCACCGGCTTGGCCTTCTTCAGGGCCTCCTTGCGGACGATCGCATTGGCCGCCCTCCCGGTCACCACCACGCGGCTGCCGTCCTTGAGCTTCTTCACCTTGCTGCCCGGCTTGCGGCCGCGCTTGACCGACATGAGCAGGGGTTCCGAATCGAGCAGCTCCCGCTCCAGCTTGGCCTGGAGGGCCATCATCTCGCCGTCGTCCACCGCATGGTCATGCTTGCAGAGGTGAAGGAAACCATGGATGACCAGGGTCTCCACTTCCCTGCGCCGGCTGACGCCCAGCTTCTTCGCCATCTTTTCGGCTACGGGCAGGCTGACCACCAGATCGCCGAGGTGCTGGAAAGCACCTTTTTCGGGATTTGCGGGGAAGCTCAAGATATCGGTGGTTTGGTTGATCCCGCGGTGTTCCCGATTCAGCTTCCGCATGGCACGGTCGTCGAGATAAGTGATGGAAATTCCTTCGGCCGCGGGAGCCAAATGGTTGCGCAGTTTAATCAGCAGGTCTCCGAGGGATCGCTCTCCAGGCCCTCTGAGTTTGCTTCGACTGGACCAATCAATCTTAAAGGGGGTCGCATTTTCGCTCATTCGATCCTCGCTCAAAAAGAGTCATGCTGATTGGTTCAGTATTTGAAGGGAAATTCTTTTTGTCAATACCGGCAATAGTATTTGTACCCTTTCTTTAAAAAAGACCGGCAGGCCTTCGGGACTTCCCATAAACGATGAATCATCTCCGGCTTGTGTCAGTGGCCAGGCAGGCTCCCGTCGACCGTGGAGGTTGCGGTTTCTTTTGGCCAGAGTGCCGGATGGCGGGTATTTTGGACGGATGGAACCAACACTGCCCGAATGGACTCTGGAACCCATTACCCGCTATCTTGATCTGCTCGACCGGTGGAGCAGGACCCACGCCCTCACCTCTCTGGAAAAGGCCGAGCGGATGGAAGAATTGATCCTGGATTCCGCGGCCCTGCTGCCTTTTCTGCTGCCCCTCCCGGCCCATTCCAGGGTGGCGGATTTCGGCACGGGAATGGGCATTCCCGCGGTGCTGATCGCCCTTGCCCGGCCGGACCTGGAGCTGATCGCCATTGACAAATCCAATAAAAAAATCGCATTTGTGCGGCAGGCGGCCCTGGAACTGGGCCTGGCCAATCTCACACCCATGGTGGGCCGGGCCGAGGCGATGCCGCCCCTGCGGGCCCAGGCCGGCGTGGCGAAGGCGGTGGGCACCCTCGAGCTGCTTGGCGGGTGGTGGCGCCGCCATGGCGAGCCCGGGGCCCCTTTCTGGGCCCTCAAGGGTCCCCAGGGCCCCTGGGAGGCACCCGTCGGCTTTGACGTCCAGGCCCACCCCTACCGGTTGCCCAGCAGGGGAGCGCGGAACGTCCTGGAACTCAGGATCAGCGGGTGAGGATGTCGCCCACCATCACTTCGCTCTTGCTGCGCAGGATGCGGCAGGTGGCGTTGCGTTCGCCGGCCCTGATCACGATGAGCTGGCCCAGGTAGTAGTTGGTCATTTCCCGGGTGGAGCTCGGCTTCTGGTCGGCCACCAGGGGGACCGGCCGGGCGGTCAACAGGACGTCGCCCACATGGTAGCCATCGGCGCTGCCGCGGTCGATGATGACCAGGTCGCCGCCTCCGGCCACGGCCTTGTTCATCCGGATGAAAATGATCGTGGAGGACGGTTCCTTGAGCGCGATCGGGCTGGTGATGTCCGTGCGCAGCGCGTTGACGATGGCGGTCGGCTCGGTATAAGGCGCCGCGTAGCCTGCGCTGGTGATCCCGTCCAGGGATCGTTCGATGATGGCCACCGAATTGGACGGATGGACCTCGGTGATGCGGACGATGCCGAACTGCTCGATGATATCGCCCAGGACTTTCTGGCGGCGCTTGTCACTGGGATGGTAGAACTTCCGGACGACGACCTGGGTCACCACCAGCCGGTCCCCAGGCTTCACGCCCTTGTCCGCGCCACCGCTGAGGTAGAGGATGTCACCGTCGGCCAGCAGGTCCTTGGTCTTGTCCTCCTGGCCGACGATCTTGAGGGCGCCGATCTGCTTGAGGTAGGCCTCGCCAGTGCCTGGAACCAGGTAGGGCATCTGGATGAAGTCCTGGAAGGAGAAGGCGTATTCATCCTGGCTCGGCTTGGCGACCCGCCGCAGGTCCGGCTGCAGATCCGCGACGTCCCGGGGCGCCAGGTTCTGATCGCTGTTCTTGGGCTTGCCCACCGCCCCGCGGGAGGCCTCCACCAGGATCGGGTCGCCGGGGTAGATCCAGTGCGGATCCTTCACCCATTTGTTGAGTTCCCAGATCTGCGGCCAGGAGAAGGGGTTGCCGAGATATTGATTGCCCAGGTCCCACAGGGTGTCGCCCTTCTGCACGATATGGACCTCCTGCCCGGCCTCCGGAGTCACTTCACGGGGGTACTCCCAGCGGGACGAATGGGACGCCACCTTGACCGCCTGGCCGGGAGCAGCCGCGCCCGTGCCGCTGGATACCGCGCTGTCAGGGGCTTGAGCAAGCAGCCCAAGGGCCATGAACGGGATCACCGCAAAAGCGCGAAGCCTTTTCCTCTGATACATGAGGTTCTCCCCGGAAGCTTGGGGGAATTATAGTGCGAACAGCTGATTTGGTTCTCCTCTAGTTTTCGGGTGTGCCAGGGCCACGGAAATAGAGAATCCAGGCCTGGGCTCCGCCCATGGGCACCGGCGCCTGGGCGTAGCGCGCGACGCAGTGCCCGGCAGGACTCATGAGCAGGTCCAGGACCATCTGGCGCAGCTCCGCCGAGGCTCCCACCACCACGTGGAGCGTCCGCCAGCCCAGGGCGTAGCCGTCCAGGATGCGTTCCTTGAGGCGCTCCTCGGCGTCGCTCCTGGCGTGGCCCTTGAGGTCCAGGCTGCCGTCCACGACGATGGCCATGCCCGCCGCCAGCTGGATCTGGACCTGGGGCGGCGCCGCGGGCGCTTCCTTGATTTCCGGCGCGGCGTCCACGGGCGCTGGTTCGGGCGGGGCGGGCGGAGGGGGAACGGGTGCTTCCGGCACCGGCACCGGCGCCGCGGGCTTTTCCTGGACGGCCGGCTGGGCCAGGGGTTTCAGCCCTTTCAGGTCGCCCATGGCGGTGCTGAATTCCACCTTGCCGGCCAGGGGCGCCGGTTTGGGCTGGATGAACGCGGGCGGCTCATCCTTCACCAGGGCGGCCACGGGCTCGGCCGGGCCGGCCTTGGGGCGCAGCCCCATGGCGCTCAGGAAAATGTTGTCTTCCTCTTCAATGGACTGGGAGACCGGGTGGAGCGGTTTGGCCTTCGGCGGCGGTGCGGATTTGCCTGGCGGAAGACCCTCCTCCTTGCCCAGATCCTGTTTCAATTTAGCGAGATCCTTTTTCCAAGCCATGGTCCACTCCGTTTGGAACTAGGGTAGCCCGCTCTGCCCTGGCGGTGCCACCCTTGAACCGTGCAAGCCCAAACTCTCTCTCTAAACCCTTTTCAAATTTCAAGGGTCGAACAGGCAGGAGGCTTCATGGAAAACGTGCGCGTCGCCACCCTTGCTCTTGTCCTGGCCCTGGGGGCGCCACTGGCCGCCCAGGACCCGCATTTCGGCCTCGGCCTCAGCCTTTCGATCCCCACCGGAGGATTCAACAGCAGCACTTACTATCCCGCCGGCCAGGGGGGAGTGGCTTCCACCGAAAGCTACGATACGACCGTGGGCGGGCAGTTCACCGTCAGCTTCCCCTTGGACCAGCGGTTCGCCCTGCGCCTGGATGTCTACGGCCAGAGCACCTCGGGGGAGGACACCGCCCCCGGCTACCAGAGCTACAACCTTCAGCACGACCTGCTCAGCCTGGGCGGGGAGGCGCAGTACTTCCCGGGTGCCGGCGACGCCTACCGCCACCGGGGCGTCTACCTGGTGGGCGGCCTGTCCATGGACCTGGAGCGGTTCAGCAGCAGCTACGGCGACCCGAACTGGAACGGCTACACCCTCAACAGGACCCGCCTGGGCGGATTGGGCGGGGTCGGTTACAGCTTCCGGCCCTTCGGCCGCTGGCGCACCAATGTGGAAGTGGCTTTCCACAAGACCCTGACCGGCTATGACACCGACAGCCAGCCCAATGCGAGCAACCCGGCCACCCCGCCGGCGGATTTCCTCCGGCTCACCTATGGCGTCGTGTTCTGAGCGGACTTGGCGCGCTTGACCTTCTTGGCCGGTACCGGCGTTTCGTCCTTGCCTTCCAGACCGTCGACGAAACGCTGGCATTCCTGGTTGGCCGGATCCAGGCCCAGCAGGCGGCGTCCATAGGCGAGCCGCTCGGTGCGGGGCCTGGCGTCGTCCGCCTTGACCTGCTCCAGCTTCTCGGCCACGTAGGCGGCCTTGCTGCCTAGCCGGGTGATGTCCGAGCGCTCCTTGGCCAGGAACCCTTGCCACTCGGCCAGGGAGGCGGCATAGGTCTCCTGCTCCTTCTTGAGCAGGACCAGCAGCGCGTCGATCTCCTTCAGGGATTTCTCACTCTGGGCGATGGCCTTGCGGTGCTCGTCCAGGAACCCGCGGATCTGCCCGCGCAGCTTGATCTGGTCCGCGTTCAGCCCCTCCAGGGCATCCAGGGCCTGCAGGCGCTTTTCCTGCTGCGCCGTCTCCTCGCGCCACTCCTTGAGCTTGTCCTGGTGCTGGGTCACCAGCTTGGCGAAGGTGCCTTCGGCGGTGGCGACGTTGTCGGTGGCGGCCTGGCTGGCCTTCTCCAGGTGGCCGACCGCGTCCTCCCAGGCCCCTTCCACCACGCAGGCCCGGGCGGCCAGGTTGAGCACCGCCACCATGGCATGCATGGAGTTGTAGTCCGAGGTGTTGACGGTAGCCCCCTCCTGCTGGAGGAGTTCCTCCGTGGCCTTGCGTACGGGAGCGCCCTGGCCCTTGTCCAGGTTCTCCTCCCACGCGGCACGGTTCTCCTTGAACCGGTCGGGAAAGCCCTGGACGGCAGGGAGGGCCAGGGTGAGCAGCACGGGGAGGAACGGATTCATGGCAATCAACCCTTCTCGGTTATCTTTTCTTTCTAGGGTATCCGATCTGGGGCTTTTCCACTGGTCTGGAGGCTGAGCCATGACGTTTGAATGGTGGTCAGCACCTTGCCCCTGGGACGCAGGAGGCCGGTCCGGATGTCCTTGGAGAGCGGAAGGGCGAAATACCGGGGTGGTTCAAGCGGAGCGGCGAACCTCAGCATCACCAGTTCCCATGTGTCCCGGGGAATGGTGCCCTTCACCCAGCGCCGCTGGGCGATCGGGATCGTGATCAAGGGCAGGGGGGTCAAGCCATCGGCCAGCAGGGTGGTCGAGGCGGCCCCGGCGCCGGACCAGAGCGGGCCCTGCCACCGGGCCCACGGTCCGGCCCACGCCTGGACCTGGGTTCCGGGCGGCGCCTGGCGGACCTGGACCTGGACCACCAGGGAGGCCAGGTCCACCGCCTGGGGCCGTTCCCAGAGCGCCAGGGCGCCCGCGCTCAGCAGCAGCAGGCCGACCCAGAGCACGTAGAACCAACGGCGCCGGTAGTGGATGCCGCGCGGCGCAGTCATGAGAAGGTAAGGTTGGAGCTGCGCTCCAGGATGATCAGGATCAGGCGCTCCAGCTGGTCCACCAGCAGGAACTTCAAGGTCGCTTTGGCGTAGCGCTCGGAGAGCAGGTTGCTGGGCTCGCCCTTGGGCAGGCCGCCCCGCAGGATGAAGAACACCTTCCCCTTTTCCAACCCCAGCACGTGCTTCCAGGGCAGGTGACCGGCTCCCAGGCGAATCGCCAGGGGCCTGGGCAGGCCCGCGTGTTCCACCGTGATGCCGGATTCATCCACCATGATCTGGGTGCCTTCGATCAGGATCAGCCCCAGCGCGGAGAACAGCAGCAGGGTCCCGGCCAGCAGGCATAGCGTCACCGAGGCGACGATCCAGACCCAGAGGAGGAAGGTGGGTTCCCCCGCCACGCTGGCCTGGCGCTGCGCGGCCATGAGCCGGGGCAGGTTGTTGATCAGGAGAAACAGGCCCCGGACCCCCACCAGCCAGGAACCCGCGCAAAGCAGGACCGACAGGGTGCGCTGGGCAATGCTGGGCCGGAAGACCAGGGGCGAGGTTGCGGACATCGGTTTCAGGCTTCTTCCATTTCCGCCAGGATCGCGTCCGCGGCGGCGGCCGGGTCCTGGGCGCGGGTGATGGGGCGCCCGACCACCAGCCAGGTGGAACCGTCCCGGAGGGCCTGGGCCGGGCTGACCACCCGGGCCTGGTCCTGCACCGCGCCGCCCCGCGGGCGGATGCCCGGGGTGAGCCGGTGGAACCCATCGCCGCAGGCGTCCCGCACGCTGGCGGCCTCCTGGGCCGAGCAGACCACGCCGTCGCAGCCGCATTCCTTGGCCAGCCGGGCCAGGTGCAGCGCCATGTCGCCCGGTTCGGCGGCCAGGCCCAGGCGGGTCAGGGCTTCGCGGTCCAGGCTGGTCAGCACGGTGACCCCCAGCAGCTGGGTCCTGCCGCCCCGCTGGCGGTGGGCGCGCACCGCCTCGGCGGCCGCCTCGATCATGGCCGGCCCGCCCTGGGTGTGGATGTCGATCAGGGCCGGGTCCAGCGGCAGCAGCGCCTCCAGGGCCCGGTGCACCGTGGTGGGGATGTCATGCAGCTTGAGGTCGAGGAACACCGGGGCGAAGGCCTGGATCTCCCGGATGAAGGCCGGGCCCTGGGCGCAGAACAGCTCCAGGCCGATCTTGAGCATGCCCACCCGGCCCTTGAGCTGGCGGGCCAGGGCGACGGCTTCCCCGGAGGTGGGCACGTCCAGGGCGACGACGAGTCGATCAACAGTGGACTTGGCGGTGGTCATGGCTG
>CAZVHQ010000108.1:0-8340 GCA_964627225.1 uncultured Mesoterricola sp. | reverse complement strand
CGGGGTGAGCGCCAGCGAACCGAAGTTCGAATCTTCTCGCGCCGACCAATACGAATGAAAGAGGACGGTCGCCCCAGACCGTCCTCGTTTTTTGTCGGCGGGGAAGATTCGAACTTCCGATCGGCAGTGGCGTGCGCAGCCAATGCCGTCTGGATTCGCACCGCCTCCACCTGGGTCAAGGCCTCCCGGTATTCCAGGGAGTCCAGTCCTGTGGCTGCTTGGCGACCTCATCGGCCCACTGCCGTGTGCTGTTCCTCACATATTGGCGAGATCGGTGGATTCAAGGTGGTTTTTTTTTGATAGGATGGGTGCAAGCTCTTTGACGTAGTTACCAGCCACGTTCTGGATGTCGATACACAGCAGTGTCCAGCACGGGTTCCAGATTTAGACCGCAGCGTTTTTGTGAATGAAACGCCGAGGACCCTCCTTCAGGCGCAAGCCGAAGGCTTGCTTATGAATGCGTTTTGCCACCGTCGAGGATCTCGCAGTGGCGCTCGCAACCCAATGGTTTGCCGAACCGTCAACCGATTTTCGATTGATGAGTAATTACTTTTTTTATTCACTTACACAGCTTCCCAGGAAGCGCAATCCAACCGGAGGTATTGATGAAGAATCGTCGCTTGCCTGTCGTGACGGTAACCGCTCTAAGCCTGTTCTCGTGCGCCGCCTTTGCCGAGGACGTCATCAAGATCGGGGTTTTTGAACCCCTTACTGGCGCGAACGCGGCCGGCGGCGCAGAAGAGCTGGACGGCATCCGCCTTGCCCAGTCCCTGTACCCGACGGTCAAGGTCGGCAGCAAGACCTATAAGACCGTGCTCAAGGTCGCTGACAACAAGTCGGACAAGGTCGAAGCAGCCAACGCCGGCCAGGCCCTGGTCGACCGCGACAAGGTCCAGGTCATCCTGGGCTCCTGGGGGTCCGGCCTTTCCATGGCCGCCGGTCCCATCTTCATGGGAGCCAAGGTCCCGGCCATCGGGCTGTCCTGCACGAATCCCCTGGTCACCAAGGGCAACCCCTACTATTTCCGCGTCTGCTTCATCGACCCGTTCCAGGGGACGGTGATGGCCACCTACGCGAAGAAGAACCTCAACGCCAAGAAGGCGGTCATCATCCGCGAAGTGTCCAACGACTACTCCGTGGGATTGGCCAAGTACTTCACCGATTCCTTCGTCAAGCTCACTGGCGACAAGGGTGCCATCGTCGGCACGCTCAACTACAACACCGGCGACCAGGACTTCTCCGCGCAGCTCACCCAGGTCAAGAGCCTCAAAGCTGATGTCATCTTCGCACCCGGCAACTACACGGAAAGCGCCTTGATCATCAAGCAGGCCCGTGAGCTCGGGATCAAGACCCCCTTCCTGGGCGGCGACACCTGGGAGATCGCGGAGTTCATCAAAGTCGGCAAAGCCTCCGTCGAGAACGCCGTCCTGTCCACCTTCTTCGACAATGACGCCCCCCTGACCCCGAACTCGAAGACCTTCGTGACCGAGTACAGGAAGAAGTACGGCAAGCTGCCCTCGGGCACCGCGGTCCTGGGCTTCGACGGCTACCTGCTCGCCCTCGATGCGGTCAAGCGCGCCGGCAGCATCGATCCCTCCAAGATCCGCGACGCCATCGCCGCGACGAACAAGTTCCCCGGCGCCTCTGGCTATGTCACCTTCACCGCCAGCAGCAATGACCCCGTCAAGAGCGCTGTCATCAAGGAAGTGAAGGGTGGCAGGTTCGTGTTCAAGACGACGGTCAATCCCTGAGGCTGATGGCTCATTTCACTACATATGCCGCAGTTGGTTCCTAGAATGGCATTGGGGTCGCTCGACCTGGGAAGCAGCACAGGCCCAGGCCCACGGGGTGTCCGGCCCCGGCGGCCCCAATGCCTTCTTTGCCCCAATAGCCGTGGTATCTGCAGGGAAATGAATACCAAGCGTTTTTCATTTTTCCTGCGGAGGAACCCTTTATGAATCTTGCCACCTTTTTCCAGCAACTTGCCAACGCGGCAAGTCTCGGGAGCCTGTATTCCCTTATCGCCATCGGCTACACGATGGTCTACGGCATCCTGCGGCTCATCAACTTCGCCCATGGCGATATCTTCATGCTTGGCTCCTATGCCGCCTTCTACCTGATCGCCGCCGCGATCATGCCCTGGTGGGTGGCGATCATCGTAGCCATCGCCTTGACGGCCCTCTTCGGGGTCGGCCTGGAGCGGGTGGCTTATCGCCCCTTGCGGGATTCGCCGCGCATCTCGCTCATGATCAGCGCCATCGGCGCCTCCTTCTTCCTTGAAAGCCTGGGCGTGGTCATCTTCGGCGGCCGGCCGAAGAGCTTTCCGTCCCTTCCCCTGTTCGACACGGTCGTCACCTTCGGATCGGTTTCCGTGCTCTCGGTGAGCCTGTTCATCCCCGTGATCACGGCCATCATGCTCGTGGTGCTGCTCTACGTGGTGCACAAAACGAAAACCGGCATGGCCATGCGCGCTGTGTCCACGGACGTGGAAGCCTCCCGCCTGATGGCGATCAGCGTCAACGGCGTCATCTCCATCACCTTCGGCATCGGCTCCGCGCTGGCCGCCCTGGGCGGCATCATGTGGGCGATCAAATATCCCCAGCTGAATCCCCTGATGGGAATCATGCCCGGCCTCAAATGTTTCATCGCGGCGGTCATCGGTGGCATCGGCAATATTGGCGGCGCCGTGCTGGGCGGCTTCCTTCTGGGCTTCATCGAGATCATGGTCGTGGCTTTCCTGCCCCAACTCACGGGTTACCGGGACGCATTCTCCTTCATCCTCCTCATCCTGGTCCTTCTGCTCAAGCCCGCTGGGCTCCTGGGCAGCCGCCAGACTGTCAAGGTGTGATGCCATGAAGACACGCGACACGATCATGACCCTGGGCGCCCTGGCGGTCTTCGCATTCCTGCTCTGGTTGGCGGATGGCACCCTTGGCAATTACGTCATGCGCATCCTCAACCTTTCAGCGATCTACATCGTCCTGGCCCTCTCGCTCAACCTGGTCAACGGCTTCACTGGCCTCTTTTCCTTGGGCTGCGCCGGGTTCATGGCCGTGGGCGCCTACGTGAGCGCCCTCCTGACCATGAGTCCCGATATCAAGGACATGAACTTCTTCCTGGAACCTCTGGCGCCCTGGCTCCAAAACCTGACCCTGCCCTTCGGCCTCGCGCTGATCACAGCCGGCATCTGCGCGGCCATCGCCGGTCTGATCATTGGCCTGCCTATCCTCAGGCTCCGGGACGATTACCTGGGGATCGCAACCCTTGGCTTCGCCGAGATCATCCGCGTGGTCATCACCAACCTCCAGGGCCTGACCAACGGCGCCCAGGGGCTGAAGAGCATCCCGAAATATTCCACCACCTGGGTGGTCTGGGGCGTGGCCCTGCTGACCGTATACTTCATGTCCCGCCTGGTGCGGTCGAGCTATGGACGTCAGCTCAAGGCGGTGCGCGACGATGAGATCGCGGCTGAAGCGATGGGGGTGAACGTCTTCCGCGTCAAGGTCGTATCCTTCACGATCTCCAGTTTCATCGCGGGTGTGGGCGGCGCCTTGCTGGGCCATATGATCACCACGATCGACCCCAAGATGTTCACCTTCATGCTCACGTTCAATATTCTCCTCATCGTCGTCCTGGGCGGCAATGGCTCGATCACGGGTTCCGTCATCGGCTCCATCGGGGTCACGGTCCTCATGGAAGCCATGCGCTTCCTGGACGAACCGCTCAACTTCCTCTTTGTGAAGACGGACGGCATACCGGGACTGCGGATGGTCGTGTTCTCCGCCCTGCTCATGATCGTCGTCATATTCCGGCAGCGTGGGCTCATGGGCGACCGGGAGCTGAGCTGGGAACGCCTGGCCAAGGCGGGGCTCCTTCCGCGCAGCAAGAAGGGAGGTCTGGCATGAAGCTCGTCACCCAGGGCGCCACCATGCGCTTCGGCGGGTTGACCGCCGTCTCCGATCTGAAGCTGGAGATCGACAAGGGCGAGATCGTGGGCCTGATCGGACCCAACGGCGCAGGCAAGACCACGGCCTTCAATATGATCACCGGCGTCTACGAACCTACCGAGGGCAGGATCGTCTTCGAGGACAAGGACATCACCGGCAAGCCGGCGCACCGCATCACGGAGGCCGGCATCGCCAGGACCTTCCAGAACATCAGGCTGTTCTCCACGATGAGCGTGCTCGAGAATGTCATGGTCGGCAGCACGGTCCAGGAGAGGCCCAACTGGATCACCTCCGTGCTGGGCACGCCGGGTTACCATAAACGCGCGAAGGAGACCCACGAATTCGCCATGGATCTCCTCAGGGAAACGGAACTGGCCGAGTTGGCCAACGAACAGGCCACGAGCCTGCCCTACGGCAAGCAGCGCAGACTCGAGATCGCGCGCGCCCTGGCATCCCGGCCCAGCCTTCTCCTCCTCGACGAGCCCGCTGCCGGCATGAACCCCCAGGAATCGATCGAGCTCATGGAGTTCATCCTCCGCATCCGCGAGCGATTCGACCTGTCCATCCTCCTCATCGAGCACCACATGCAGGTGGTCATGGGCGTGTGCTCGCGCATGTACGTGCTCGACTACGGTGTGACGATCGCAAATGGCACTCCCGATGTGATCCGCCGCGACCCGAAAGTCATCGAAGCCTACCTGGGGGTGGATTGATGCTCAAGATCGACAATATTTCCGTTTACTACGGCGGCATCCACGCCCTGCAAGGCATTTCCCTGGAAGTGCCCGAGGGCAAGATCGTGACCTTGATCGGGGCGAATGGCGCGGGCAAGAGCACCACCCTGAAGTCCATCGTCGGGCTCGTGAAGACGAGCGCGGGCAGCATCACCTGGAACGGCGAGCCCCTGAATGGCAAGGCCACAAAGGATATCGTGGAATCGGGCGTCGTCCTCGTACCGGAAGGCCGGCGGGTATTCGCCAACCTGACGGTGGACGAGAACCTGAGCCTGGGCGCCTATGCACGCAGCGACAAAGCGGCCATCGAATCCGACCGCCAGCGCATCTTCTCGCTTTTCCCGATCCTCAAGAACCGGATGCGGCAGAAAGCCGGCACCCTCTCGGGCGGCGAGCAGCAGATGCTGGCGGTCGGTCGCGCCATGATGACCAGGCCCAAGCTCCTCATGATGGACGAGCCCTCTCTGGGTCTCGCCCCCCTTGTCGTGAAAGGCATCTTTGACATCATCAAGGCGATCAATGCCGAAGGCACCACGATCCTCCTCGTGGAGCAGAATGCCAAGGCAGCCCTGGAAGTGGCCCACTTCGGCTACGTGCTGGAGACAGGCCGCATCACCATGGCGGGCGAAGGCAGGAAGCTCCTGGCGGATGATGGCGTGCGCAAGGCCTATCTGGGAGAAGCGCAGTAGGATGTGAAGAGGGCGGACCCCAAAGTCCGCCCTCACCTTTTGTCAGGTTCCATTCGAACCCACGCCGGGACTCAAGCCGGCAGGATCAGCAGCCGGTGGTGGATGCCGACCTGGAACTGGCCGTACGGGCTGGGGCAGGTGGCGTCCCACTCGGCCCAGGCCTCGTCGAGGACCTGCCTGGGGCGCGAATAGGCGCCCACCGCTCCGGTCTGGCCGTCCCGGTCCACCAGGTCGAAGGTCACCCGCTCCAGGGGATGGGCCTGCGAATACGACGCGTCCCGGAACCAGAAGATGAGGATCTGGCCCCGGGGGATGGCCACCGTGTCCCCCCCGGCCTCCAACGGGGTGAGCTGCTCCGGATGCAGAGCACCGTCCAGGCCGGCCATGAGGGGCGCGTTGACCTGACCCGGGGGAGCCGGATGCAGGCTCAGCAGCCAATCGTTTCCGGACTGGTTGAACAGTTGGCCGACCCAGGCCTGGACCGGGGCTGCCGCAAGGGCGACGGCCAGGAAAAGCAGCGAACGGAATGGCACCATGAAACCCTCCGGGCCTGGCGGGCACAGGCCGCACCATGCCTCCTCGTGAGGGCGGCTTTCGGTCAGGTTCCAGGTTCATTGGAGCTGCCCGCCCGGTTGGTAAACCCTTAATTCAACGGATGATTCCCGATGCCATGGACTCCCAACGCAATTAATTTTTTTATTAATTTTTTTATATTAATGACTTGGACGTCACAGCCGTCCTGGATGGCGACAGCGGCGCCGATCCCCGCGCTTTGGCCCATGGCCATGCACTGGGGCATCCCTCTGACCGACGCGAACGCTTTGCAATCAACCGACATGTTTCTTCCGGCAAACAGCAGGTTCCTGATCCGCTTCGGTACCAAGGTTCTGAAGGGGATGGTGTAATAGCTTCCCTTCTTCAGTGCCGCTTCGTGGGAATACAGGGTCGTTTCCTCATTCCTGAACACCTCGTCCAGCGGGTTGTCGCAAGCCACGATCCCGTCTTCGAACCGGGTGCCCCTGGCCACGTCATCGTAGGTAAGCCGATACATGCCTTCGAGTTTCCGGGTTTCGCGGACGCCCACCGCCGGACCCACATGCGCCAGGTGGCTGTGCTCGAATCCCGGCAGCTCCTCCTTGCAGAACCTTGCCAAATCAAGGACACGCCGTCTCGCGATACGGGTGCCCGCCATGACGCTCTCGCTGCTCCGGCCGTCGATTCCCGTGACGGTCACCGTGTTGAAGAAGACGCTGCCCTTCCGGAAACCCTTCAACATGTAGATCTGCGGAATGGACTCGTGAATCCGGCCCTGGGCGATGCCCCTGGCCGCGTACTGGGTGAAATAGGGGTCCGAAGCCTCGGCGAACGCCTTGTCCCAATCGACGTCCTCCATGAAAAAGGTCAGAGAAACGCCCATCATCAAGCCCGCGTCATTGCCCACCTGGCTGGGCACCCCGGCCCTTGATGCAATGTCGCCATTCCCGGTGCAGTCGATGACCATCTTCGGAATCATCAGGTCGCATCCCTGGGAATGAATCACTTCAATTCCGTGGATGGAATCATGCTCGATCATCAATTCCGACGGGATATGGTTGATGAGCAGCTTGACGCCGGATTTTTCCAGCAGGTCCTCCAGAATGGCGACTGCATATTCAGGATCATATACGACTTCATCGCCAAAGTTGGCCAGGCTGCAGACCCTGCGTTCCGCCACAGGCGGGTTTGCGGAAACCATGCGCGTTACGAATTCCTCGAAGAAGCCGCCGATGCTCTTCTTGCATGGGTAGCCTCCACCCAGCATCATGCCCGGGCATGAGGCCATGACCCCGCCGATCCGGTTCTGCAGTTCGACCAGATGGACCTCCAGGCCTTCCCGGGCAGCGGCGATGGCGGCGGCGATCCCCGCCGGGCCCGCGCCGAAGACCACGACATCCGCGCCATAAGCATGCTGATGCCCAGTCAAACCACACCTCCCGTCGCGCGATGCTGCATTCTACCGTGGACAGCAGAGGCCGGTTCCGTCAATCCGGCAGATGCATGCGCACCGAGGTGACGATGACGCCCGGCTTCAGCATCAGCTGCGCCTTGATCCGGAACGCCATCTGGTTGTGCAGGATGCGCTGCCACCATTTGGGCGTGACGAATTCGGGCAGGATCACCGTCAGGCACACCTCGGGCTCGACCAGGCGGAACCGGTCCACTTCGTCCAGGATCGGCTCGACGATGCGCCGGTACGGGCTCGGCACGCTGCGCAGCGGCACGCCCATGCCGTAGTAGGCCCAGTCGGCCCGGAGCTTCTGCATGGCCGGGCTTTCGTGGAAGCCGTCCGAACCCAGATCGACGGTGAGCGCCTCCACCCGGTTGCCGGAAATGAGCCGGGCGTAGGCCAGGGCCTGGACCACGCCGGCGTGCAGGCTGGACACCAGCACCAGGGCATGGTGCTTGCTCGGCAGGAAGGCATCGGTGCGGCTGGCGGCCAGGGTCGATTTCACCTTGATGTAGTGGCGGTGGATGTTGAAGAACAGCGTGACCAGGACCGGCACCAGGGCGATGACGATCCAGGCGCCGCCGATGAACTTGGTGACGGCGATATCGAGCATGACGACCGCCGAGGCGACGCCGCCCACGCCGTTCACCGCCGCCTTGGCGTGCCAATGCCTGCCGCGCTTGCGGAACCAGTGCACCACCATGCCGGACTGGCTGATGGTGAAGCCCAGGAACACGCCCAGGGCGTACAGCGGCAGCAGCACGTCGGTGTTGGCGTGGAACAGGAAGACCAGGGTGCCGGACAGCACGGAAAGGATCAGGATGCCGTTGGAGAACACCAGCCGGTCGCCCATGCTGGTGAACTGCTGGGGCAGGAAGCCGTCCTTGGCGTGCAGCGCGGCCAGCCGCGGGAAGTCGGCGTAGGCGGTGTTGGCCGCCACCACCAGGATGGCGAAGGTGAAGCCCTGGATCAGGTAGTAGTAG
>CAZVHQ010000107.1:0-8451 GCA_964627225.1 uncultured Mesoterricola sp. | reverse complement strand
CTGAACCTCGCTAAAATCCGAGGCCATAGGCACTAAAACGGGACCTCGGGATTGGCAACAAAGCTAGTTAGTGACTTTCGTGCGGAACCCGGGCTAGTTGACGGTGCCCTTCTGGCCTTCCGCCATGGCTTTCTCGTAGTCGGCCTGCAGCCGGCTGCCGTCGGAGATGGCGAACTTGTAGACATACTCAAAACGGTCGGCGCCCTTGGTCAGGCCGATGATGACTTCGAACACGCCTTCGCCGGCGACTTCGAAGGGGGAGGCGATCACATTGAAGGTGCCCTCCTTGGCGCCGTCGGGGATTTCCACGTCGCTGTCGCGGATGATGTCCTTGCGCTCACCGTTGGGCGAAACGATCGAGAAACTGAACTTGAAGGTCCCGTCCATGCGCGAGAAGCGGGTGTAGAAACACACCTTGGGCAGCACGAAGGGGATCTGGGGCACGACGATGTGGTGGTCGTAAAGGCCCATGAGGGAAGTCTTGCCGCCCATCTCCTGGCGGATATCGTCACAAAGCAGGGTGAATTCGTGCTTGGGGGCCTTGATCTGGACTTCTTGCATGTGAGCTCCTGGGTGAAAGGCCAGTGTACCTGCTGAGTGCGGGCTGTCCAAGCAAAGTGCGACCGGGCCGGGCCTTTTCCGCCCAGGGCGGATATGGTAGAGGTCATGCTGTTCTCGGGAGGAAATGGTGGTCCGTTGGTTGGGTATACTTCTGTGCGCCTTGAGCCTCAACGCCCAGCAGGTGCGTCTCCAGGTGCTCACGACCACGGATGTCCAAGGCAGCGTCCTGCCCCAGGACAGCTTCACGCTCCAACCGGCCAACCAGGGTTGGGCCAGGCTGGCCACCCTTATCCGCGGGCTGCGGGCGGCCAACGGCAACACGGTGCTGGTGGACTGCGGCGACGCCACCCAGGGTGAACCGATCAACTATGTGTGGTCCCGCCTGAATGCCAAGCTGCCGGAACCGTCCATGGCCATCATGAATTCCCTGGGCTACAACGCCATGGTGGTGGGCGGGCGCGAATTCGCCCAGGGGCTCACCCGGCTGCGGGCCATGGAAGAGCAGGCCCAGTTCCCCTGGCTCGCGGCCAATGTGGTGTTCTCGGCCGACGGCCGGCGGGTGTTCACCCCCTACGTCAAGCTGGATGTGGGCGGGGTGCAGGTGGCGATCGTCGGGCTCGCGTCCATGCCGTCCCGCCCGGACGTGGGCGAGGAGCTGACGTACCAGGACCCGGTGACCACCGCCAAGGCGCTCATCCCGGTCCTGAAGGATAAAGAGAAGGTGGACATGGTGATCGTCGCCCTGCACGGGGGGCTCGGCAAGGAGCCCTGCGCCGACCCCCTGAACCAGGCCCTGTGCCTCGCCGCCCAGGTGCCGGGCATCGATCTGATCCTGGCGGGCCGCAGCCGCCAGCAGGTGAGCATGGAATCCAACGGGGTGGCCATCCTCCAGGCCGGGGTCAAGGGCCAGGCCCTCGGGGTGGGCGACTTCGTGTTCGAGCGGGCCCGCAGGGGCAGGTGGGAACTCCAGTCCCGCCGCCTGCGCATCATGCCGCCGGCCGAAACGCCCGATGCCGGGGTGCTGGAACTCACCGCCCCGCTGCGGGCTGCCACCGAAACCTACCTGAACACCTTCGCCACCAACCTGGGCACGGATCTGGACGGCCGCTGGTCGCGCATGGAGGACACCGCGCTGATGCACCTGCTGCACACCGTGGCCCGGCAGGCCAGCGGGGCCCAGATCACCGCCCTGCCCACCCCCGGCGCGAAGATCTTCATCCCCAGGGGCCCCACCTCGGTCCGCCAGTTCTACGCCCTCTTCCCGGAGGATGACCGGATCGCCCGGATCCGGATCACCGGGCACCAGCTCCGGGCCTATCTCGAGCACGCTGCCCGTTTCTACAACTACAGCCACAACCCCGAGCTGTTCTCCAAGGCCGTCGAACCCGAGGATTACGACACCCTGGACGGCTGCGCCTACGTGCTCGACATCTCCCGCCCTCCGGGCATGCGGGTGGTGGAACTCAAGCTCCAGGGCCAGCCGGTCAAGGAGGACCAGGTTCTCACCCTGGGCTTGCCCGCGAACCGGCTGGCCGGCGCCGGCGGCTACCTGGAGGCCATGGGCTGGACCGGGCGGGCCGACTTCCCGAGCCATGAGCCGTTCCGCAACCTGCTTCTGGAATACGTCCTGTCCCGGCCGGCGCTCACCCCCGCCACCGACGACAACTGGCGCATCCTGCCGGCCCTGGACCGGGAGCGCGTGCTGGCCCAGCAGCCATGAACATGCCCGGGCGAGCCCGGCCCTGAAGTCTAGTATCATCATAGATGACCAGGACGGCATGGCTTTCCATGCCCGAGGAATTAATAATTAGCTCATGCACATATTAGCGATCACGCCAGGCGAGGGGTTGGACCGGGCCCGTTGGGAGCGGGTGGCTGGCTCCGGCATTGACGCGTTCATGATCCGGGAACCCGGGATGGATCCCCGGGAGCTCCTGGTGGCGGTGCGTTGGTTGCGCGACCTGGCGCCCGGTCTCGGGCTATGGATCAACGGCCGGCTGGATGTGGCCCTGGCCGGGCGCTGCGGGCTGCACGCGCCCGAGGCCTACCCTCAGGTGCCGCACGGCCTGCTGACCCTGTCCCGCCCCATCCATGACCCGGACCAGGTGCCGGAGCGCTCCGGCGCCCACCAGCTGATCCTTTCGCCGATCTTTCCGGTCCCCGGCAAGGGGCCGGCCTGGGGGCCCGGGAAGTTGCGCGCCGTGCTGGACGCCATGCCGCCGGTGGCGGGCCGGGTGCTCGCCCTGGGCGGGATCAGCACGGCCAACGCCGCCCAGCTGAAGCATGCACGCCTGGATGGGGTGGCGCTGATCCGGGCCCTCTGGTCCGCCCCGGATCCGGCCCTGGCCGTGGCCCAGCTACGGGCTTCCTGGCGAACGGACGGTGCCGCATCCTCCTGATCGCCGATCCGTCTGCCGATTTTCTCCAAGCAGACCTGTGCCGCGGATAAACTAATTGTTCCTGGAGTCACCATGAAGCGAATCCTTTCCTGGCTGGTGTTCGGATTGACCACCCTCGCCCTGCGGGCGGACGCGGACTGGAAGTCCCTGGCGACCCGGTTCCCCCAGGCCATGGCCGTGGTGGAGGACAACCGCGAGACCTTCGACGTGCAGGCGGACGGCAAGTACCTGTCCACCACCCATTACCGGGCCACCATCCTGCAGGAGCCAGGGATCGAGCCGCTCTCCAAGTACGGCGACAGCTACTACGAGAAGTACGACACGGTGCTGGTCAAGCGTGCGGTGGTGATCGGTCCCGACGGGCAGGTGACGGCTGTCGGCCAGGACAACATCAAGGACATCCCCATGCCCGCCCACGGCCCCTTCTACCTGCAGAACGTGCGCCTGGTGCTGATCTCCTTCCCCCAGCTGCGGGTGGGTTCCACCGTGGAAGTGGACACCGAGGTGCGGCGCAACGCGCCGCCCATGGACCACACCTTCTCCCTGCTGGAATCGCTCCAGGGCGATCAGCCGGTCCTGCGCCAGAGCTACAGCGTGACCCTGCCGGCCGCCATGCCCCTGGCCTGGAAGGTCTACCGGGGCGAAGCCGGCTTCACCCGCCAGGAGCGCGACGGCCGGGTCACCTACCAGTGGCAGGTGGGCGAGCAGCCCCAGCTGATCCCCGAGCCCGGGATGCCGCCAGCCCAGGAAGTGACGCCGGTGCTGGCGCTGTCCACCATCGCCCGCTGGCAGGACGTGTCGCGCTGGTTCGCCAGGCTCTCCAGCGACGGCCAGCAGATGACCCCGGAGCTGACCCGGCTGGTGGCCGAGGTCACCGCCGGCAAGACCACCCAGGAAGCCAAGATCCAGGCCCTGTACTTCTGGTCCGCGCGCAACATCCGCTATGTGGAGACCGCCTTCACCGGCGAGAAGGCCGGCTTCAAGCCGGTCTCGGCCGAGCAGACCTACCAGCGCAAGTACGGCGTGTGCCGCGACAAGGCCCAGTTCCTGGTGACCCTGCTGCGCTCCATCGGGGTTGACGCCTACAACGTGCTGATCACCTCCGGGGTCAGGCGCGACGTGGACATCCCGGGCATCCAGTTCAACCACGCCATCGTCGCCATCCGCCGGGTCGGCGGGTCGTTCAGCTTCCTGGACCCCACCGCCGAGGACTCCCGCCAGTACCTGCCCTATTCGGATCAGTACAAGTACGCCCTGGTCTGCACCCCCGAGGGCGAAGACATCCAGTCCACGCCCCTGGCGCCGCCCAGCGAGAACCGCATGGACATCAGCCTGGAGACGGTGCTGGGGGCCGACGGCGCCCTGGGCACCAAGGTGGTGATGGAACCCACCGGCATCTACGACCTGGTGTTCCGGCAGTACCTGAACAGCATGCCGCCGGCCCGCCGGGAGATGTTCTTCACCACCCTGGCCGGCCGCATCCTGCCGGGCGGGTCGCTCAAGGACCTGGTCCTGCCTGATCTGGACGACCTCAACCACCCGGTGCGCATGTCCTTCACCCTGTCTGCCCCGGACCAGGGCACCCGGGCCGGCGACTACCTGGTCTTCACCACCCCGGGCCAGGGCGGCCGCCTGGACCTGCTGCTCGGCTCGCTGCTGGCCGGGGCCACCGCGCCCAGGCGCACCTATCCGCTGATGCTGGAAGCCACCGTGGAATCGCGCATCCGGGAAACCATCAAGCTGCCCCCCGGCTACACGGTCCGCTCCCTGCCGGCGCCGGTTGACCTCAAGGACGGCGGCGCCGCCCTGAGCCGCTCCTGCGTGGCCGCCCAGGACGGCCTGGCCTACGCCGAGACCTTTACCGCCTCGGCCATTTACTACTCGGGCGCGGCCTACCAGGGCCTGCGCCATCTGCTGGAGCAGCGCGGCCGGCTGCGCGACGGCAAGATCATCCTGAAGGGAGGCGCCCAGTGAAGCCCTTGTTCCCGGTCCTGGCCCTCCTGTGCGGACTCACCCTGGCCGCGGCCGACCCCGCCGCCGTCGCCGCCGCCCTCAAGCAGCCCGCCGACGCGGCGCTCTACCCCCAGGCGGGGGCCGTGGTGCTGCTGGACGAAACGGTGGTGACCCTGGACCGCCAGGGCCGGACCACCACCGAGGGCCACCTGCTGGTCAAGATCCTGCAGGACCGCGCCATGCGCCAGCTCAGCGACCAGAAGATCCCGTTCCGCGCGGATATCCAGAGCTGCGAGGTGCTGGTGGCCGCCACCCACCTGCCCGGCGGCGGCACCCGGGCGCCCGAGGCCAACGGCATCATGGAGGTATCGGACCCCGAGGCCGCCGCGGCGCCGTTCTATTCCAACGCGCGGCTCAAGGTCATCTCCTTCCCCGGGGTCCAGCCCGGCGCGGTGATGGAACTGAAATACCGGGTCAAGCCGCTGCCCGGCGCCAAGCCGGCCGAAGGCTTAGAACCCTTCATGGGCGAGGAGCTGCTGGGCGGCGATGAGCCCGTCCTGCGGAAATCCCTCACCCTGAAGGTTCCCGCCCACGCCGGCTTGAAATTCGAGATGTTCAACCAGGCGCCCGCGCCCAGCCAGCGGCGGATCGCCAGCGGGATGGAATACACCTGGCTGGTGCGCGACCAGCCCCAGCTGGTGCACGAGAACGGCATGGTCCCCGAAGAGGAAGTGGTGCCGCGGGTCGTCTGGACCGTGGCCAGGGACCGGGGCGCGCTGGGCCGCTGGCTGTACACCCGCTTCCAGGCCGCCAGCCGGCCCGACCCTGCCGTCCGGGCCAAGGCCCAGGAGCTCACCGCCGGCCTGGCGACGCCCGAGGCCAAGGTGGAACGGCTGGCCCTGTTCGTCATCAAGGAGATCCAGAGCGTGCCCCTGGGCCTGGGCCGGGTGGGCTACCTGCCGACCCGGGCCGGGACCATCCTGGCCAACCGCTACGCCGATACCCGGGACAAGTTCACCCTGTTCCAGTCGCTGCTGGAAGCCGTGGGGCTGTCCGCCCAGCCGGTGTTCATCCGGGAGCTGCGGGCCAGGCTTTCCGGCCTGGCCATCCTCGGCGAGTACCAGGACATCCTGGCCCAGGTCAGCCTGCCCTCGGGCCGGCGTTTCTATGACCTGAACCAGAACCTGGGGCGGCTGGGCCAGCTGACCGCCCTCAACGCCGGCCGGCCCGGCCTGCTGATCGGCGCCCGCGGCGGCCAGGCCGTCACCACCCCCCCGGTGGACGAGCGGCAGCAGTTCGTCCGGGCCAACTGGGACATGGTCCTGGACGCCGCGGGCGACCTCACCGGCACCATCACCCTGGAGTACGGCGGGCTGTTCGACCACCAGATCCGGGGCATGCTGTTCGGCCGCAACGAGGAGGACCGCAAGGTGCTGTTCCAGAGCGCCGCCGACCACATCAAGAAGGGCGCCAGCATTGAGGCGTTCAGTGTTTCCGATCTGCTCGACCTGACCCGGCCCCCGGTGGTGACCATGGCCATCCGCATCCCCGAGTTCGCCTGCCGCCAGGGCGACATGATGATCCTGAACCTGCCCGGGAACCTGATCCCCCTGGGCGAGACCCCGGTCGATCCCGCACTGCCCACGGTCAAGCACCCCTTCCTGGTGCCGGCCAGCTTCGGCCTGGACGCGGTGCTTTCGCTGAGGCTGCCCGACGGCTACCGGATCGCCTACCAGCCGCGCACCCTGGAAACCCGCCAGGGCCCCTTCGACTTCCGCCTCAGCAGCGCCCCCCAGCCGGGCGGCCTGCTGCTGAAGCGTTCGGCGGTGTGGCAGGATGCCGTGGTCCAGCCCGCAGCCTACCCCCCCCTGTGGCGCGCCTATGGGCAGACCACCGTGCCGGGCAACGCCCTGGTGCTGCTGGAGCAGGAATAAACCACAGCCCGCGCCCTGGAGTGCCTGCAAGCCCACCCCCGCCTGGCCAGCAGCCAGAAGCCCTTCAATAGGGTGGAGATCTCCAGGAAGCTCGCCTTACTTGCCGGCCAGGCATTCCCGGTGGGCGATGTGGTGCTCGAACTCGTCCCGGAACTTGGTCATGGCCGATTCCACCGGGCCGCAGGCAGCGTCGCCCAGGGCGCAGAGCGTGCGCATGTTGATCCGGGGCGGCAGGCTGGCCAGCAGGTCCAGGTCGCCCGGGCGGCCCGCGCCCCCCTCGATCCGGCTCAGGATCATCTCCATCCAGTTGCAGCCTTCCCGGCAGGGGGTGCATTGGCCGCAGCTTTCGTGGGCATAGAAGCGGGTCAGGCGCTGGACCATGCGGACCATGCAGGTGCCCTCGTCCATGACGATGATGCCGCCGGAGCCGGCCATGGAACCGCGCGCCTTGACCGTGTCGAAGTCCATGGGGCAGTCGAAATCCTTGGCGTCGAACAGCGGGGCGCTGCAGCCGCCCGGGATGACCGCCTTGATCTTCCGGCCGGTGCTGGAGCCGCCGGCCAGATCGTTCAGGATGAAGTCCAGCGGCAGGCCCAGGGGCAGCTCGTACAGGCCCGGGCGCTTGATGTGTCCCGACAGGGAGTAGATGCGCGTCCCGGTGTTGCCCGGGGTGCCGAGCCTGGCGTAGGCCGCCCCGCCCATGCGCAGGATCACCGGCACCGTGGCCAGGGTTTCCACGTTGTTGACGGTGGTGGGCTTGCCGAAGGCGCCGGCCTGGGCAGGGAACGGCGGCTTGACCCTGGGTTCGCCGCGCCGGCCCTCCAGGCTGTTCAGCAGCGCGGTCTCCTCGCCGCAGATGTAGGCTCCGGCGCCGCGGTAGGTGAGCAGATCGAAATCCCAGCCGGTGCCCAGGATGTTTTTGCCCAGGAAGCCGGCGTCGCGGGCCTGCTGCAGGGCGGCCTCAAGCTTGTCCACCAGCCAAGCGAATTCGCCGCGCACATAGATGAATCCCAGTTGGCACTGCATGGCCCAGGCGGCGATGACCAGGCCCTCGATCAGCTGGTGCGGGTTGTATTCCAGGATGGCACGGTCCTTGAACGTGCCCGGCTCGCCTTCGTCGGCGTTGCACACCACGTAGCGGGTGACCTTGCGTTCCGGCGTGTCCTTGGGCATGAAGCCCCATTTCATGCCGGTGCGGAAGCCCGCCCCGCCGCGGCCGCGCAGATCGGACAGCTTCACCTCCGCGGTCACCGCCGCCGGCTCCATCTTCAGGGCCTTGGCCAGGGCCGCGTAGCCTTCCCATCGGGTCTGGTAGGTCTTCAGGGTCCAGTTGTCCAGGTCCCCGGCGCCCAGCAGCATGAGGTTGGGGTACTGGGCCGAGCCGAAGCCGTCGAAGCTGTAGCGTTGCGGGTCGGGCTTGACGCGGATGCGGGCCATGCTCACTCCCCCCATGGGCTGTAGTCGCCGCGGCGGCAGGCGTCCAGGATGGCTTCCAGCTTGGCCTCGTCCACGAATTCGTCGTATACCGCCTCGTTCACCTGGAGGCAGGGGGCGCTGCCGCAGGAGGCCAGGCATTCCACCTCTTCCAGGCTCCACATGCCGTC
>CAZVHQ010000106.1:0-8996 GCA_964627225.1 uncultured Mesoterricola sp. | reverse complement strand
AGGTTGAGCATGGAGAACACGAACAGGTTCAGGTAGGCCATGAAGCGGTAGTAGGTGCCGTTGTTGCGCTCTTCGCCCATGTAGCCGGTGGAGAACAGGTGGATGAGGAAGCCCACCCCGGTCACCAGGAGCGCCATCGCCCCGGACAGCGGATCGAACTTGTAGGCCCAGGCCATGGTGTTCTGGGTGACGCCGCCGAGCACGTGGGCGCCGCCGAGATCGAACCAGGTCCACAGGGTCTGGTTCACCGAGCGGTTCTCCGGGGCCTGGCCCAGCAGCCGGGCGAAACAGCACAGCACCAGCAGGAAGGAGAGCGCCACCGAGCCCAGGGCGATGGCGTCCACCAGCTTGCTGCTCTTGACCCAGCGCCCGGTCGCCCCGTTCAGGATGGCGCCGAACAGCGGCAGAAAGGGGATGAGCCAGAGCACCGAGCTGTGGATCGGCAGGCTTAAAGCTGAACTGACTGTGGATTGCATGATCATTCGTTCACCCGAAATCTGGTTCCTGAGGGGTCGCCCAAGCCTGTGCTCAACCCTTGAGAAGGTTGATCTGATCCACCTGGATGGTGTCCTTCTTCCGGTAGAGCGCCACCACCAGGGCCAGGCCGATGGCCACTTCTGCCGCCGCCAGGCCCATCACCAGCAGGGCGAAGGCCTGGCCGTTCACGGTGCCGCTGTGCCTGGCGAAGGCCACCAGGTTGAGGTTGGCGGCATTCAGCATGAGTTCCACGCACATGAGGATGATCAGCACGTTGCGCCGGATCAGCACACCGGCCACCCCCACCGAGAACAGCAGGAAGGAGAGGAAGAGGACCGCGTTCATCGAAGGCATGTCACACCCGTTCCGACTTGGCCAGGACCACGGCGCCCACCAGGGCCACCAGCAGGATCACCGACAGGATTTCAAAGGGCAGCAGGAACTGGGCGAACAGGCCCCGGCTCACCGCCTGGGCGTTCTGGTTGGCCACGTCCAGCCCCTGGGCCAGCTCCGGGCTGAGGGTCAGCGCCTTGACGGCGTCGGCCGGGAAAAAGGTGCGCCAGAACACGCTGATGATGGCCACCGCGCCCACCGAAACCATCCCGATGGCCCACGGCGCCTGGGTCTGGAACAGGCCCTTCTCCTTGTACTTGGTCACCTCGACCAGCATGACCACGAACAGGAACAGCACCACGATGCCGCCGGCGTAGACCAACAGCTGGGCCACCGCCAGGAACTCGGCGGAAAGCGTGAGGTAGCAGCCGGCCACGCACAGCATGCAGAACAGGAAGCCGAGGACGCTGTGGATGGCATTCTTGGAGAAGATCAGGCCCAGCGCCCCGCCCACGGCCATGAGACCCAACAGGTGGAACAGGTGGTTGCCGATCAGTGCTAGCAATGAGTCCATGGGAGGCCTTGTTTGGGGAAAGGGGGATTCAGTCCTTGTCCGAGTCGGAGTAGGAGAACCTGCCGACCGGGGTCAGTTGGAACATGTTCTGGGATTGGCCCAGCAGTCCGATGGAGAAGTCTTCCCGATTGTACGCCGCCAGCTCGAACTGGTGGTTGAGGATGATGGAGTCGAAGCCGCAGCTCTCCACGCAGAACTCGCAGAAGATGCAGCGCTCCATCTCGAAGTCGTAGCGCACCGGGATCTTGGTCTTGCGCCCCTCCTTCTTGCCGGATTCGATGGTGATCACCTGGGTCGGGCAGATCTTTTCGCAGGCCAGGCAGCAGACGCACTTGATCTCGCCCTGCTCGTCCTTGAGCATGGTCAGCCGGCCGCGGTAGCGGGGCGCCACCTTGGCTTTCACTTCCGGATACTCCTGCACCCGGTGCAGCGGCACCTTGCGCCGGTTGGCGGTGCAGAACACCTTCATGAAGTGGGTGCCGGTGACCTTCAGGCCCTTGTAGATATCGATGGGAATCAGCGTTTTCAGGAACTTGTTCATGGTCGGACTCCCCTAGGCCGCGTAGCGGATGATGGCGGCCAGCATCAGAAGGACCAGCGTGAACGGGATGAGGTATTTCCACGCGATCGCCATCACCTGGTCATACCGGTAGCGGGGAATGGTGCCGCGGACCCAGATGTAGACGAAGAGCAGGAACAGGATCTTGGCCACGAACCAGATGGCGCTCGGGGGACCGATGACGGGAACGTGCAGGATGAACCGGTGCAGACCGAAGGGGAGCAGGAAGGGCCCGCCCAGGAAGAAGGAACTGGCGAGGGCCGACACGACGATCATGTTGATGTACTCGGCCAGGTAGAAGAACCCGAACCGCATCCCGGCATATTCCGTATGGAACCCGGCCACCAGTTCGTTCTCGGCCTCGGGCATGTCGAAGGGCAGGCGGTTGGTCTCCGCGAAACCGCAGGTGAGGTAGATGAAGAAGCCCACGAACAGGAGCGGGGTGGCGACCAGGGGCATCTCCGTGGAGAGCTTGCGGGTCATGTCGTTGAAGTTCAGGGTGCCGGTGAGGATCACCGGAGCCATGAGGCTGAGGGTCAGGGGCACCTCATAGCTGACGATCTGGGCGGCCGAACGCAGCCCGCCCAGCAGGGGAAACCTGGAATTGGATGCCCAGCCGCCCAGCACGATCCCGTAGACGCCCACCGAGGAGACCCCCAGGATGAACAGCAGGCCGATGTTCATGTTGCTGATGAAGCCGGTGAAGGGCAGCCCGCCGACGATGGGGACGGCCTTGGGGAAGGTGAAGAGGGCCCCGGGGTAGAAGCTGATGCCGGCGAACACCGCCACGGAGGCGATCATCGAGATGGCCGGCGCGATCCTGAAGATGAAGTGGTCCGACTTCTCCGGGACGATGTCCTCCTTCACGAACAGCTTGACGATGTCGCCGATGAACTGGGGCAGTCCGCGCAGGATGGAAACGAAGGGCAGCCTGCCCATGCCCCACATGACCCGGTTCATCCAGCCGGTGAACCCGACCAGGTGCCCGGCGAGGCGGACGGAGCCCAGGCGGTCCTGCACGTAGCCCAGCACCTTGCGCTCGGCGAAGGTGGTGAGCGGAACCACGATGAAGATGAAGATCAGCACGGCGATGGTCTGGAGGATCGCCATCACGCTGATCTGGAGCAGGGTCATGGAAGCGGTGGGGTTCATCGGTCGATCTCTCCCAAAACCACGTCAAGCGTGCCGATGGTGGCGATGCAGTCGGCGACCAGGCCGCCCTTCACCATCATGGGCAGGGCCTGGAGGTTGATGAAGCCGGGTCCCCGCACATGGAAGCGGTACGGATTGAGGGAGCCCTTCTCCCCGACCAGGTAGTAGCCCAGCTCTCCCTTGGGCGCCTCGGTGGGATGGTAGACCTCGTTCACCTCGGACCGGAGGATCCTGGGGATCTTGGCCATGACCGGACCTTCGGGCAGCCCGTCCAGGCACTGCTGGATGATCCGGTGGCTCTGGCGCATCTCGGCCAGGCGCACCAGGTACCGGGCGTAGTTGTCACCCTCGGTCCGGGTCGGCACCTCGAAATCCATCTCCGCGTAGGAGGCGTAGGGGAAGGCCTTGCGCACGTCGAACGGCACGCCGGCCGCGCGCAGCACCGGGCCGGTCACGCCCATGGCGATGGCGTCGGCGGAATTGAGCAGGCCCGTGCCGATGGTGCGCTTCTTCCAGATCCGGTTCTCGGTCAGAAGTGTTTCATATTCGTTCAGGCAGTCCAGGAACTTGGCGAGGAAGGCCCGGATCTGCTTTTCGATCCCGGGCGGCAGGTCCTCCCGCAGCCCGCCGATGCGGAAGGCCGTGGTGGTGAGACGGGCCCCGCAGAAGGCCTCGAAGATGTCCAGGATGTCCTCCCGTTCCCGGAAGGTGTAGAGGAACACCGTCAAGGCGCCGATGTCCATGGCGTGGGTGCCCAGCCAGACCAGATGCGAGGCCACCCGGTTGAACTCGTTCAGCATGGTGCGGATGTACTTGGCCCGCCTGGGCACGCTGATGCCGAACAGCTTCTCCACCGCCTCGGCCCAGCCCAGGTTGTTGGCCACGGCGGAGGTGTAGTCCATGCGGTCGGTCCACACCTGGCCCTGGAAGAACGTCTTGTTCTCGCAGATCTTCTCCACCCCGCGGTGCAGGTAGCCGATCACCGGCCGGCAGGAGGTGACGATCTCCCCGTCCAGCTTGAGCTTGAGCCTCAGCACCCCGTGGGTCGAAGGGTGCTGCGGTCCCATATTGATTTCCATTTCCTCGTTCTTGAACACAAGGAACTCCTAAATCGATTGCGTTATTCCGCTCTGGGGGGGGCGAGGTTGATCCCCATGTTGCCGGCTTTTTCCATGGCCATGCGCATGAGCACGCCGCTACGGTCCTGCCGGAAATCAATGTCGCGCTGGCCCAGCCCCCGGGTCGGATACTCCTTGCGCAGCGCGTGCGCTTCCCAATCCTCGGGGCAGAGGATGCGGGTCATGTCCGGGTGGTTGCGGAAGCGTATCCCCAGCATGTCCCAGATCTCCCGCTCCAGCCAGTTGGCGGTCGGGTAGACCGGCACGGCGGTCTCCGGCTCGAAGCCCTCGGGCACCAGGATGCGCAGGCGAAGCCGCTTGCTCCGGCGGATGCTGGTGAGGTGGTAGACCACGGAAAAGGCGAAATCCTTGGCCGCCGGGTAGTGGGTGGCGGTCTCGTCGGCGAGCATCTCATAGCCGAGGGCGGCATCGTCCCGGCACAGGGTCAGGACCTCCAGGATGGCCTCCTTGGCCACCTGGCAGGTGAGCTCCCCGGCCTGCTGGAAGATCTCCTCCACCTTGGCGCCGAGCACCTCCTGGAGATGCAGCAGGTCGGGGTCGGTGGCCGCGGCCGGCGCGGGAAATTTCAGGTCATTGGTGTCGGGCTTGGGCACCGGGCGCACCGGCTTCTTGGGCGCATCCTTGCCCTCGGCTTCGGCCTTGGCCTTGGCCGTCTCGAAGTCGGCCAGGGCCTTCTGCCACTTGGCCTCCTCGGCGGCGGCGGCGGCGGCCTGCTCTTCCAGGTAGGTCTTCAGGCCGGGCAGGGGAACGGTCTTGGGCAGGGTCACCTGGCGATTGGGCGCGGCCTTGAGGTCATAGACGTAGCGGTCTTCCTGGATCGGGTCCTTGTCTGTCGCCATGGCTAACCCACCGCCTCAAAGATTTCCTTGTACCGGTCCGCGATGCTGCTGGTCATGATCTTGTCCTGGAGCTTCAGGAAGCCGTAGATCAGGCTTTCCGGCCGCGGCGGGCAGCCGGGGATGTAGACATCCACCGGGACGATCTTGTCCACCCCCTGGATGGTGTGATAGCTGTCGAACGGCCCGCCTGCGGTGGCGCAGCTGCCCAGGGCGATCACCCATTTGGGCTCCGGCATCTGGTCGTAGAGTTGCTTGATGATGGGGGCCATCTTGTAGGTGACGGTTCCGGCCACGATCATGAGATCGCTTTGCCGGGGGGTGGCCCGGAAGATCCCGCAGCCGAACCGGTCAATGTCGAACCGGGCGGCCCCGGTGGCCATCATTTCGATGGCACAGCAGGCCAGGCCGAACGTCACCGGCCAGACACTGGTGGCCCTGGACCAGTTGATGATTTTTTCCACTTTTGTCGTGATGAGCAGGTGCTCCATCGCGGTGGGCTGATTCATCATTCCCATGTAAGGGCTCCTTTGGACCAGATGTAGCCGTAGCCGAACAACAGAAGAAACAGGAAGATGCCGATCTCCAGGAGACCGAAGACTGCCAGTTCCTTCATCTGGATGGCCCATGGCATCAGGAACACGGTCTCCACATCGAAGACGAGGAACATCACCGCGACCAAGTAGTAGCGTACCGAGAACTGCTGCCGGGCCTCGCCCGTGGTCTTGATCCCGCATTCGTAGGTCGAGTACTTGGCCGCGCTGGGGAAGTGCGGCCGGAGCATGGAACAGATGCCCAGGATCACGATCGGCAAGGCGAAGGCGATCAGGATGAGCAGTAGGACGGGGACGTAGCCGCGCATGGTGCCTCCCAGGCGGAGTTATTGGAAAAGTCTACAGCATCAGGCCCACCCCAGAGGGAGGTCCAAGATGATTCCACGCGGATCTAAGGAAGAACGTTCACCTTTTAACCCACGTGCTCACCCAAAGCATTAACATCTAGCCATGATACCCGAAAACACCGCCCAAACCTCCCCCAGCATTTCAACATTGCCCCCCGGCCTCAGTCACAGCCTGCCTGCGGACGAATTGCCCAAGGCGGAAACGCGCCCCTCCTCCATCTACCCGACCCTGGACCTGACCCGGGAGCCGGTGGATTTCGCCTTGTTCCAGGCCATTCCCCTGGATCTGATGTTGAAACACCGTTTTGTTCCGGTGCACGAGCGGGACGGTTACCTGTGGCTGGCCATGGCCGATCCGCTCGACGTGGTGGCCCAGGATCTGCTCCGGATGCACCTGAAGCGCCCGTTGCGCTTCGCAGCCGCGCCCATGGCGCAGATCCAGGTGGTGCTCAAGAAGTCCGAAAGCGGCCAGAAGGTCATGGACGAGGCCGGCGAGGCGCTGCGGGTCCAGGTGCTCCGGGAGGAAGACGTGGAGGAGGAGCTGGACCTGGAGAACCTCACCGACAAGGAGGAGGCGCCCATCATCCGGCTGGTCGACACGGCCATCTTCAACGCGCTGCAGCGGCGGGCCTCGGACATCCACATGGAGACCACCAGCAACGGCTTCCAGATCAAGTACCGCATCGACGGCAGCCTGTACCCGGCGGCCGACCCCATCGACAAGCGCTTCGCCTCGCCCATCATCAGCCGCATCAAGGTCATGTCCGAGCTGGACATCGCCGAGAAGCGCAAGCCCCAGGACGGCCGCTTCAAGCTCAAGGTGCGCGGCCGGGCCATCGATTTCCGGGTGAGCATCATGCCCACCATCCACGGCGAGGACGCGGTCATCCGCATCCTGGACAAGGAGAACCTCAGCGAGGAGTTCAAGAGCCTGAACCTGGAGATCCTGGGTTTTTCCCCCAGCGAGCTGATCAAGCTGCGCCGCTTCGCCCGGGAACCCTACGGCATGTTCCTGGTCACCGGGCCCACCGGCAGCGGCAAGACCACCACCCTGTACGCCGTGCTCAGCGAGATCCGCAGCTCCGAGGACAAGCTGATCACCATCGAGGACCCGGTGGAGTACCAACTGGAGGGGGTCACCCAGATCCCGGTGAACGAGAAGAAGGGCCTCACCTTCGCGGTGGGCCTGCGCTCGATCCTGCGCCACGACCCGGACAAGATCCTGGTGGGCGAGATCCGCGACTCGGAGACCGCCCAGATCGCCATCCAGTCCGCGCTCACCGGCCATCTGGTGTTCACCACGGTGCACGCCAACCACACCCTGGACGTGCTCAGCCGGTTCCAGCACATGGGGGTTGAAGTCTACAACTTCGTTTCGGCCTTGAACTGCATCCTGGCCCAGCGCCTGGTCCGCACCCTATGCGTCAAGTGCAAGCGCCCGCTGCCGCCGGCCACCGAGGCCGAGCTGCTGGAGAACGGCCTGGACCAGGCCTGGGGCCGGACCGCCACGCTGTTTGACCGGGTCGGCTGCGTGGAGTGCAACGGTACCGGCTTCCGCGGCCGGCAGGCGATCATCGAGTTCATGGGCATGAACGACGATATCCGCGAGCTCATCACGCGCCGGGCCTCGGTCCGGGAGATCAAGGCCGCCGCCCGGGCCCACGGCATGCAGACCCTCCGGGAGAGCGCCGTGGAGAAGGTCAGGCTGGGGATCACGACCTTCGCCGAGATCAACAAGGTGACCTTCCGGGAGTCGGTCTAGTTTCCCACTGTGATTGTCAAATCCACCTGGCTGTTGCCGCCGGCATTGCTGGCGGCGATGGTGCAGAGGGTCGTGCCGGCCACGGCGGGCGTACCCGAGATCACGCCGGAAAGCGGGTTCAGGGCCAGCCCCTGGGGCAGGGGATTCGCCGCGGCGTCGACCACGGTGTAGACCACGGCCGTGGCGGGCGCGGTCAGGGTGGGCGCGGGACTGGTGTACGGGGTTCCCGCCGTGACGGTCCCGAGGGCGGGGTAGCTGAGCCCCAGCGGGGCCGCCACCGGCAGCGCGGAGACGGGCAGGACCAGCAGGGTGAGGGGAGCGTTGGCGCTGCCGGTCGGGGTGGTGACGGTGAGCAGGTAGTTCCCGGCAGGGTCGCTGACGGCCGTCGGGCTGCCGGTAATGGCACCGGTGAGGATGTTGAGGGTAAGGCCCGCGGGCAGGGCCGGGCTGATCCCGAACCCGGTGGCCGTCCCGTTCCCCACCACCGGCGGATTCAGCGCGACCGAACCGCCCACCACCGTGGACACGGCGCCGGTTCCGGCATAATCCAGGGTCACCGGCGAACTGGCCTGGACGCCCAGGGACACCTGGAAGGTCGTGGTCCCGCCCCCGCCCTTATAGGTGCCGGACGTAATGGAATTGTTCACGGAGATGTTGTAGGGGGCGTTGCCATCGGTCGTGGCCGCCGGCGTCCCGCTGATCACCCCGGTGGAGCTGTCCAGGCTGAGACCGCCCGGCAGGGGGGGCTGCACCGCGAACGTGAAGCCGGAATATACCCAGCTCCCCACCCCGAGGGTGTAGACCCAGGCCTGGGCATCCGGCACAACGCTGGTGTACGGGACATTCTGGGTGGCCACGATGGTCTGCGTCTGGTAGCTCAGCTGCGGCGGCTGGGTAAGATCATCCGGTTTCGTGGCGCGATGGCACCCGACCTGGAGCCCGGCGCCCAGCCCCGCCAGCAAGCCATAAGCGGCAAATCGCTTTCCATTCCAACCCGGCATGAACACTCCTGGACACCTTGTTGAGAGTATCGAGAAGTGGCCGGCAAGGCCATAGCCGGGAGATGCTGGTTGCTATGCGTAGATCAGCAGCACCGGAAGGCAGGTGGCGAAAAGCAGCAGCTTGACGCCGGTTCGAAAAGATAAATGCACGTCAGGCTCCAGGAATACCGCCAGAAGAGAAATAAATTGTTACTAAGATACGTCTCCGCCCGGCCTTGGCAAGGCCGCGCGCCCGTACAAGGGAAGGGCGGGCCGGGGCCCG
>CAZVHQ010000105.1:0-9062 GCA_964627225.1 uncultured Mesoterricola sp. | reverse complement strand
CCGCGGCGTTGCCGATCTCCTCCCTGGCCAGCCGCCCCATGGTCATGGTGGTGAGGGGGACGAAGATGCAGCCCGTGGCGAAGCCGTTCATCAGGTTCGGCAGCACCACCGAGACCATGGATATTTCGAGGTTGATCCGGCTCAGCAGCAGCGCGGAAAAGCCGAGCAGGCCGAAGCCGAAGGCCAGCAGCACCCGCCCATCCACCCGATTGCTCAACTTGCCCATCACGATCATCGCCACGATCGAGCCGACGCCGCGCGGACTCACGGCCAGGCCGCTGTCCAGGGCCGGATAACCCATCAAGGTCTGGAGAAACAGGGGCAGCATGGCGGTGAACCCGTAGAGCACGAAGCCGTAGATGGTGTTCACCAGGGTCCCCACGCCGAAATTGCGGTCGCCCAGCACCCGCAAACGCACAATCGGCTCGGGGTGCACCCACTCGCGCCAGATGAATCCCGCCAGCCCGATCACAGCCGCCGCGGCCAGCCAGCAGATCCATGGGGAACCGAACCAGTCCGCCTCCTGCCCCTTGTCCAGCACCAGCTGCAAGGCGCCCACCCAGATGGCCATCAAGGCCAGGCCCAGGTAATCGATGGAGCCGCGAAAGGCCTCCTTGAGGTAATGCGGGTCCACGATGTACTTCCTGGCCATGGCCAAGGCGAGCAGGCCCACCGGCAGGTTGATGAAGAAGATCCAGCGCCAGGAAAAGCTGTCGGTGATCCAGCCGCCCAGGGTCGGGCCGATGATCGGGGCGACCACGATGCCGAGGCCGTAGACGGCCATGGCGGTGCCGTGCTGGCGGGGAGGGAAGCTCTCCAGCAGGATGGCCTGGGACAGGGGGAGCATCCCGCCCCCGCCGATGCCCTGGAGCACCCGGGCGGCGATGAGCATCGGCAACGTGGTCGCCATGCCGCACAGCATGGAAGCGGCGGTGAACGCCACGATGGAGGCCATCAGCAGGCGCTTGCGGCCCATGCGCCGGCTGATCCACCCGGTCGTGGGCAGCATGATGGCATTGGAAACGAGATAGCTGGTCAGGACCCAGGTGGATTCGTCGGTGGCGGCCGAGAGGTTCCCGGCGATGTGCGGCAGAGCCACGTTGGCCACCGAAGAATCCAGCACCACCATGAAGGTCGCGATCATGACGGATGCCGCGATCATCCACAGGTTCCACTGCCGTCGCCGCTCAAGCTCCGCAGCCCCTTGGCGCGGGGCGGAAAGCGGGCTGGAGGCGCTGGTGGCGACAGACATGGGGACCCTTGTACGGGCGGGGAGGCAGGCTCCAAGCTGATTCCATTATTCCAATTTCCCAATAGGATGTTAAATATCAAATTAGGGATCATCTAATATCAGGGAGATATGAATGGAATTGCGCCTCCTGCGTTATTTCGTCGCCGTGGCGGAAGAGCTGCACTTCACCCGGGCTGCGCTTCGCCTGCACATGGCCCAGCCACCCCTGAGCCAGCAGATCCGCCGCCTGGAAGAGGAACTGGGCGTGCCGCTGCTGGTTCGGACCAAGCGCCATGTGGCGTTGACGGAACCCGGCCGGCAGTTCCTGGTTTCGGCCCGGGAGGTGCTGGCCCAGGTGGAGCGCGCCGTCGGCCAGGTCCAGCACATGGGCCGGGGCGAGGCCGGCCGGCTCGCCGTGGGCATGGTCAGCTCGGTGGCCTTCGGAGAGACGCTTCCCGCGGTGCTGCGGGCCTACCGGGCGCGCTACCCCCTGGTGTCCATCACCCTGCAGGAGATGGGTGCCGGCGAGCAATTGGCCGCTCTCCAGGAGAACCGCATCCAGATCGGCTTCCTGCGCCCGCCGGTCCAGGCCTCCGGCCTGGCCATGACCAGCTTCATGCGCGAACCGCTGGTGGCGGTTCTGCCCGCGGAGCATCCGCTGGCAGCCAGGAAGCGCATTCCGCTCCGGTCGCTGGCGGCCGACCCCTTCATCGCGGTTCCCCGCAGCCAGGCCTTGGGCGGCCTGGACCTGGTGCTCGGCGCCTGTTTCAGGGCCGGCTTCAGCCCGAACATCGCCCAGGAGGCCCTGGAGCTGCAGAGCGTGATCGGCTTTGTCGCCGCGGGTTTCGGCGTGTCCCTGGTGCCCGCGGCGGCGCGCAAGTTGATGCACAGCGGCGTGGCCTTCGTCTCCCTGGCCCCGCCGGAAGAGTTCATCGAGATCTCCGCCGTCCACCTGGCCGAGAACCGCTCGCCATTGCTGGCCGGTTTCATGGCGATCCTGCGCAAGGCGGCCGGTGAACCCGGAGGGCCGGACGGAGGCGCGTGACCGTCGTCCTGGAAAAGCCACGGGGCGGCCCGGATTTCCCTGGGAACAATTCCGGATTGGAATCATCCAAGGAACGGGAGGTGGAAGGTGGAAAAAAGGCTCCATTCGCGCGTCTCGGTCGAACCCCAGTGCAAGGCCCGGTTCCTGCTGGGAGGGCAAGCCTACGACCGCATCCGGGTTTCCAACCTGGGTGCGGAAGGCTGCTGCATCCAGCTCCCCGCTCATGCGGCGGGCGGGTTGAGCGATAAATCGCTGCTGGAGGGCTGGGAATTCATCAATCCCGGCCTGCCGAAGGGATCGATCACCGCCAGGGTCGCCTGGATGCACCAAGGGAAAGCGAAGACCGGCTTCATCTCGACCGGGATCAAATTCCTGGACGCTCCGGTGGAATATACCAGGCGGTTGTCCAATTATGTGACCACCATCACTCGGCCGCTGACCTCCGATCCGGATGAAATGGACGACCTGCCCGATGTGCCGGAGTAGCTCGGGGTGACCTTCCTGCCCTGCCGAACGGCCCGATCCGCCGCCAATGTCCCGGCGCGGGAACGGGAGGGCTGAGGCGGTTGTTACTTTTGTGTAACGAACCCACGGTCCTTCTTTAACTACTATCAATGCAATGGATACGCTGGCGTATGGAGCGGTCGAGGAACGGGCCGGGCCTGAACGGCGCGCTATAATTCCGCATGGTAGTAGTTTGGAGGGCACAATGGCACAGTTCGGGAGTGCGACCTGCGATTTTGATGTGGCTGAGACCCACGATGGCAAGCGCCGTTTGATTGAGATCAAGCCGAAGGACAACAATTCGCTTTTGAACCAGGGCACCCTGAGCTTCGAATTGAACCATGAGTTTGAGCTTGGCGACGCGAAGACGTTGGCGAAAATGCTGAAGGATTGGATCACCGTGGTGCACTTCGAACCGATCGATCAGTAGCCCCAATCATTAACCCTTGGCGCGATCCGCGCTCCCGTTCGTGCTCTGTGATTGCAAAACATGCAAATAATGTTTGCAAAAAGAACATGAATGTATTGCAATAGCCCATGCGCCGCTGCCTGGCGCAGTGCATGGAGGTGCGCCATGGTGAAGGCCGTGAAGAACGCCAAACCGAAATCCACCAAGCTCCACGTGGAGATTCCCCGGACGAATTGGGAGCGGATCGAAGCCTATCTCAAGGCCTACAATGAGGATGCGGGCCGGATAACGCCGAAGTACAAGCTGGCCCACGTGGTCAACCTGGCACTGGTGCAATACCTGACTGGAAGGGGGCTGTGATGACCACCAAGCACAAGGCGAGCGGCAAGAAGAAACCCCAGGTCAAGCGTGTGGTCACCGAGATCGCGCCGGGGGTGCGGGAGATGCTGGACACCTACATGAAAACCTACAACGAGGGACCGGAGCGGGTTTCTTCGCCGTTGAAGTACACCGATGTGATCAACCAGGCGCTCGACGCGTTCCTGCCCGGCAAGCCCCAGCCCAGTGACGCGGCCGGCGAAGGGGAACAGGTCTGAGTCCGGAAACGGCTGTGCCGTTCTGCTCGCGCTGCGGTGGCCGCATGGCCACGGTGGTGCGCCATGGCGCGTTGCGGCCGGTTTGCCCGGGGTGCGGCTTCATCCATTTCGCCAATCCCCGGGTGGCCGCGGTGGTGTTCCTGGCCGACGGCGCCCGGGTGCTGCTGGTGAAACGCAGCGTGGCGCCGGAAAAGGGCCGCTGGGCCCTGGCCGCCGGGTTCGTGGAACTCGGCGAACCGCCCGAAGCCGCCGCCATCCGCGAGATGAAGGAGGAGACCGGCCTGGACATCGTGATCGAACGGATGCTGGGCCTGAGTTTCAACGCCGCCGACAAGGTCATCGTCATCCTCTACCAGGGCCGGGCCGTGGGCGGGGTGCTGGCCGCGGGCGACGACGCGGATGAGGCGCGCTGGTTCAGCCGGGACGAGCTTCCCGAGCTGGCCTTCGAAAGCACCCGCAGCACGGTGCGGGCCTGGCTGGAATCTAATCCTTGAACACCACCTCCAGGGATTCCTCCGGATAGATGTAGGTGACCTTGCCTTCGGGCCGCAGGAAGTAGAGCCGGTTGGCGTTGGCCGGGTTGGGCGAGGCCATGATGAGGGTGAAGCCCAGTTCCTTGGCGCATTCGCGGATGGTTTCCTGGTTCATGTCATCGAGGGTGTCCACTTCATCGACGAAGATCAGCAGCCGCACTTCGCTCCGGGCCCGGTAGAGGTCGCGCAGGAGGTGGGCCAGGAAGACCACCTTGAGGGTGATGGCGGTGCCGGTGCTTTCGGCGTCCAGGGAGGCGTAGACTTCCTTTTCGCCGTCCTTGCTCACTTCCAGTTCGACCCGGAACAGGTCGAACAGGCGGAACACCTCCCCCTGGCTGATCCAGTCACCCACCTGCAGCTTGGCCTTTTCCGCCAGGCCGCGGTCGGCGAACAGGCCCTCCTCCTGGGTGAACTGCCTGAGCACGGTGGTGCGCGCGGTGTTCTCCACCAGCCGCAGCTGGATGCCGGAGAGGTTGGAGACCGAGAACTTGGCCATGGCCCGGTTGAGCCGGGCGACCCGGGCGGCCAGGGTCTCGAAGTCGCGCAGCAGGTTGGAGAAGGAGGTCTTGGCGATGACCGCGATATGCTGCCAGGTGGCGTCCAGCTGGGCCTTCTGGTCGGGCAGGCCTTCGATGAGGTCGCGGATCTGCCCGATGCGGGTGTCCCGGTCGCCGGCGGTCATGCCGTCCAACTGCTGGTCCAGCTCCTCCATGCGCCGGGCCACGGACTGGTCCAGGCGGGTGGCCTCGAGCCAGGCTTCGGCCAGCTGGCCCCTGGCGGTGGCGAATTCCGGGTCGGGCATGGCCGGGCCATCCGCATCCAGGTCGTCCGGGGACAGGTCGAGGCCCAGGGCCAGGGCGCGCTGCTCCAGGTCGCCCAGCACGGCCTCGCGCAGTTCCTGGGCCTCCGCAAGCAGGGCCGCGGCGCGGCCGGCCTCCACCCGGGCGCGGGTGCGGTTGGCCTCGTGCTGGTCGAGGGCCTCTTCCCGGGCCGCCTCCAGGCGGGCGGCGGCGCTTTCCAGCCCGGCCAGGTGGCCGGCCAGGGCGGGGATCTTGTCCGCGGCTTCGGCCCAGCCGGCGATGTTCGACAAGGTCTGGCTCAGGGCGCGCTCCTGGGCGTCCAGGGCTGCCAGGGACTCCACCAGCCGGTCCCGGCTGCGGCTGTTCTTCTCCAGCTCTTCCAGGCGCTTGATCTCCCGTTCCAGGTGCCCGGCCTGGGTTTCGAAGTTCTCGATCTCCCGGGCCCGCACGGTGGGGTCCTCCAGGGACAGGCCGGGGGAGGGCAGGGCCGCCAGGTTCACCCGCAGCCCGGACCCTTGGAAGATGCCGTCCCGGGCGGCCGCCGCCACCGCCGAGAGCAGCCGGCCCAGGCCCCTGGGGTCGAGGATCTCCACGCCCTCCGGCCCCTCGGGCAGCGTCAGGATGGCCGGGTTCACCAGCCGCAGCAGCGGGCCGCGCTCCTCGTCGGGGTATTCCTCCAGGAGGTCCATCCAGGAGGGGCGCGCGCCGGGCTGGTCCAGGGCCTTCAGGCGCTGGATGGTCCGCAGGCAGGCCTGCTGGTCCAGGCGATGCCTGGCGATCCGGGCCCGCAGGACGGCGGCGCCATCCGGGGCGCCCTGGTAGGCGGACAGGTCCATGCGCACCTGGGCAGCCTCCTGGCGCAGGTCGCGCAGGCGCGCCTCCTGCATCTCCCTGGGTTCGGCCCGCAGCCGCTCGTCCATGGCCTGGGCGTCCTCCAGCCGGCCCTTGGTCCGGCCCAGCTCCTGCTCCTGGGCCTTGATCTGCTGGTCCAGGTTGATGCGGACCTGCTTCCATTCGCCTTCGGCCAGGCGGGCTTCCTCCGCCGCCCGCTGCGCCTCCTCGGCCCGGGTGGCGCGATCGGCCAGCCGGCCGGAGGCCTCCCGGTAGATCCGCCGCAAGGCCTGGGGCAGATCGGCCTGGAGCCGGCGCAGCCGGTCGTAGTCGCCGAACAGGTTCAAGCCGATCTTTTCGGCGGCGCGGATCTTTTCGTAGCGCTGGTTGCCGGCGTAGGCCTTGGCATAGTCCTCGCCCACCACCGAGCTGAGCGCGACGGTGCCGCGGTTGCGCTCGTCGCCGGAGACCAGTTCCAGTTCCACCACGGAGATGAGCAGGTTCTTGAGGTCGTCGGGCCGGCTCTTGCGCAGGGTGAGCAGCTGGCGGAACACTTCGATGAAGGTATCGTAGCTGCCGCCCCCGGGCACCAGTTCCAGGCGGAATCCGCTCCGGTCCCCGGCGGAACCGCGCAGGGCGGCGCGCAACTGGGCCTGGCTCAGCTCCACGTAGCCGGTGTCCGCCAGCCTGGCCCGCACCGCTTCCCAGGGCCGGGGCTGCAGGGTTTCCGGGTCGATGAAATCGTCCTTGCGGTACGGGCCGTCGAAGCCGAAGCGCTGCCATTCGCAGCCGGCAGCCGCACCCAGGCCGTGGAAGCCCACCGTGCGGATGCCCCACTTGGTATCGGCCTCCACCAGGATGCTGCTGCGCCCGCCGGGCTTGAAGTAGAACGGCTTGGTCTTGCCCTGGAAGTTGCTGGTGGGGAAGTGCATCAACTTGATGTCGTCGATGTACAGGAACTGCAGGGCGTTCAGCAGGCTGGACTTGCCGGCGTTGTTGCGGCCGGAGAGGTGGACGCTCTCCTCCAGGTCGATCTCCGCGTATGGATAGACTCCGGAGTCGATGAGGACGAGCTTGCGCGGGCCGGGGATCGTCGCCATCAGTTGCTCTCCACGGGCTTCAGGGCGCGCCCGGCCAGGTTCAGGATGTCCAGCAGGCGGTAGGCGGAGGTGCGCAAGCGCCAGCTGCCGTCCTTGAGCGGCTCGGCCAGGCCGTAGCGCTTCATGGCTTCCAGCACCTTCAGCAGGGCGTCCTCGCTGGTCACGTCCACTTCGGCCATGACCCGGGCGTACTTGTCATGCTGCAGGTGCGGCAGCTTGTCGGGCAGGATGGGCACCCGGGTCAGTTCCTCGTCGAGGTTCACGCCCTGGTCGTCCAGGGTCTCCACCAGGATGGCGGTGAACAGGATCATGCGCTGGGCGGTGCGCGGCGCGGATTCGTCGTCCAGGTAGAAGAAGCCCCGGCCATGGCAGACCAGGTTCAGGCCGAGGGCCGCGAACAGGCTCTGGTAGCGTTCGGGATCGGCGGCCAGGGCCTCGAAGGTGGCGCCGTCCTCCAGGCAGATGTGCCGGCCCTTGCGCAGCTCCGTGAAGATGGTCTGCAGCATGGGAAGTTCATGAGAGTCCATGGACGCTCCCTTGGATGGCATGGGATGTGAGATCGGCCTCCGGGTGCCGGAGCGTGCGCCGCGGGCCGTCCCGCGCCACCTCGGTGGTCTTGAGCAGGAAGTGATAGGCGCGCAGGGTTTCCCGCAGGCTGGCGGCGGGGAACTCCTGGCGCAGCCACAGCAGCAGGTCGGCAGCCTGCCCGCCCCCGGCCAGGAAATGGTGGGCGACCACCTTGTCCGACAGGGGGACGCGGAAGGTCCTGGGCGGCGGCGCCAGCACCAGTTCCTGGACGTTGGGCCGGCAGTAGTAGGTCTGGGCCAGCCAGGTGGCGATGGCGGTGCCGAACGGCTTGCGGGTGCGGCCCTCGTCCCAGGGGTCCATGAGCCCGAACCAGCGGTCCCACTGGCTGTCGTCGGGCACCCGGCCCTGGTTCAGCGCCTGGCGGTGGTAGGCCGCGATCAGGCTGCTGGCGGCCAGGGCCACCTGGGCGTTGCGCTTGGCCTGGTCGAACAGCGGCTGCACTTCGTGGGCGGCCTCCTGGTAGGCCCGGAACGCGTAGCTGCCCAGGCGGCGCAGGTAGAACCGGGCCCACTGGAAGTCCTCGATCACCTTCAGAGGCGAGCTTTCCTCGGCCCGGTCCAGGGCCTGGCGCAGCTTCATGGAGGCCTCGTCGAAGGGGCCGTCCGGCATGAAGATATCCTGCATGGGCAGCACGTAGCTTTCCCAGAGTTCCCGGATGCGGCCCCAGCGCAGCTTGGAGCTGAGCGGCGGGCTCTTGCGGTATTCCTCGGTGGCCCGGTGGATGGCTTCCAGGTTGCCTTCGATGGCGCTGTGCAGCTCGTCCACCCGTTCGCGGATGTTCAGGATCAGGTCGGCGACCCGGGTGAAGGAACGCACCCCCAGGCTGGTTTCCAGCATCTCCCGCAGGCTGACCAGATCCTGGACCGCCCCGGCGATCAGCTTGGCGTCCACCAGGTGCCGGCGCTGCAGCAGCCGGTCCACGAACGCCTTGAGGAACCCGGCCACGGCGTACCGGCCATGCACTTCGTCCAGGTCGAGCAGGCCCGCCTGGACCAGGTCGGCGGGGGCCAGGCCCTTGTCCCGGGCGAAGCGGGACAGCGCCTCCTCCACGTCGCCCTGGGTGTGGGTGGTGTAGAGGCACAGCGCCTCCACCAGGTCGAAGTGCTCGGCCAGGAAGCGGAGGAAGGTTTTCGGGTTGGGGGACGCCACGGGGGATCAGCGGCGCGAGAGCGGCATGGTCATGCAGCGGGGGCCGCCCCGGGCCCGGCTCAGTTCGGCGCTGTCCAGCAGGATCGCGACCTTGCCGCCGTCCAGCAGGTCGATGGCGGGGTCCTTGACCAGGGCTTCCGCCTCGAGCATCCGGTAGCCCGCGGCCGACAGCTCGGCGGCGGTGGCGAAATTGCGCTTGTAGATCAGGATCACCCCGGGGGCCAGGGCGAAGGCGTTGGCGCCGTCGGTCCACTGCTCCCGCTGCTGCAGGATGGG
>CAZVHQ010000104.1:0-9245 GCA_964627225.1 uncultured Mesoterricola sp. | reverse complement strand
TTGGTTGGGGAGGAAGGATTTGAACCCTCACCTGACAGAATCAGAATCTGTTGTCCTACCGTTAGACCACTCCCCAGTCGGCAACCCTAGAATATCCGTTTTGCGCGGAAAAACAAGATCCTTCGTCGAGAGGTTTTACCATCAAGGCTGGGCGGGGGGCGCTATCCTAGGCTTCACTGGATGGGTGGGACACAACATGGCGGAAACCCTCAAACTGGCCTATTTCGTGGCAATGAAAGAGGGCGCGAGCTATCTGGGGGGGCTGCTGCTCACCGATACCTCCGGAATCCCCATCGACTTCCGCTACACCGAGCCGATCACCCCCACCAAACTGCAGGGGGTGCTCTACGGCAAGGCGCTCGAGCCGCACCTCAAGGAGGAGGTCATCCAGAAGACCCTCCTGAAGGAGCTGAAATCCACCCCGGATCTGTTCATCCTGCCCGCGGCGGACATGGCCGGGGGCTGGAACGGCGATGCCAAGTGCCCGGCCCTGGCCCTGCAGAAAACCCAGGAAACCGCCATGCCGCGGGTGGGCGAGACGTTCCGGGTGTCGCCCCGGGAGGTGCTGCTCCAGGGCGGCGAGGGCGCCTCGCCCTTGCGGGTGATCTTCGCCCTGGCCGTGGACGCCGCCGGCCAGGACCAGGCCCTGCTGAAACTCCAGGAAGTGGCCTACCACATGGATCCGATGGAACCGCTGGAGCGGGTCTACGCCGCCCTCCAGACCCTGGTCAGACCGGAGTAGCCATGGCCGGCGCGCGGCTGAGGGAGGCGATGTCGGACCTGGCGGAGACCATTCGCCGGGTCTTCAAGTCGCCTGCTTCCCATGGGGTGCCCATTGGCTGGGCGGTGGGTTTCCCGGGGCGGATCCCGCTGCTGGATGCCGCGCCGGGGCTGCCCTTCGAACCCTGCGTGGCCGCCGCCCGGGGCGAGGACATGCTGGGCGGCGGTCCGGCGGTGCCGGCGGTGCTGACCTTCGTGCCCAGCGTGGCCGGGGAGCCCGGCTGGGCGACCTGGGAGACAGGCGCCAAGATCTGCGAAATGCCGGTGTTCCGCCCGGAAAAGTGCGCCCGGCTGGAGGTGCCGGCCTTGCCGCGCCGGGTGGCGACGCGCCAGGGGCCGTTCGGGGGCCTGGCCACCCGGGTCCGGAGCGGCTGGGAGGCCTTCCCGGCGCCCGGCGTGCGGCGCGTGCTCAGCGGGTTCGCCACGCCGGGCAGCTACCGGGCGCTGGATCGGCTGCTCGGCCTGCCCGTGGCGGTGGCCGGGGAGGATCTGACCAAGGTCTCCAAGGCCCTGTGGATGCGCTACACCCTGCAGCTGGTGCGCGCCACCGGCGAGAATATCCGCAACCTGGACGTGATCGGGCTGTACCGCATTCCCGTCGTGGGCACCCGCCAGCTCAACCATGACCCGGCCACCGGCCGGCTGCTGGTGACCCTCGGCCCCGAGGCCAACGGAGCCAAACGGGCGCTGTTCATCCTGGCCCGCCGCAAGACCGACGCGTCGATCGTCTTCTGCTTCGTGGAGGAAGCCTGATGCCCAACCCCAAGGATGACCCGGGCCTGCCATGGCCGCAGGACCCCGACGCACCGGAGCCCACCGTCATCGTCCCGGGCTGGCCCGACCTGGAAACGGCCATGCGCAGGCGCCTCCCCGAGGAAGCGGATCCGCTGCCCTCCGAGCACGTGCTGGTGGTCTATGCCGGCACCCACCTGGGGCGGGTGTTCCCGCTGGCCCCGGGCATCAACGTCATCGGCCGTTCGCCCGGGGTGGACCTGCCCCTGCCGGACGACGAAGTGAGCCGGACCCATGCCTGGGTCACCCTGCGCGGCGCGCCGGGGAACGAGGTGGTGCTCGAGGACAAGGGGTCCACCAACGGCACCTACCTGAACGACCAGCTGCTCAGCGGCCCGGCCCTGCTGGCGCCCGGCGACCGCATCGCCGTGGGCAACCACGTGCTCAAGCTGGTGGCCATGGATCCCCTGGAGCGCTCGTTCTACGCGGTGCTGCTGGACCAGACCACCCGCGACCCGCTCACCGGGCTGAACAACCGCCGCTCGACCCTGGAGGAGCTGCAGAACCGCTACGACCTGAGCCAGCGGCACAACCGGCCCCTGGCCGTCATCATGTGCGACCTCGACCACTTCAAGCTGATCAACGACACCCTGGGACACGGGGCGGGGGACCTGGTGCTGGAGGAGTTCGGCCTGCGCGTGAAGAACAACCTGCGCACCACCGACCTGGCCGGCCGCATCGGCGGCGAGGAGTTCCTCCTGATCCTGCCGGAAACCGACATGGAAGGGGCGCTGCTGCTGGCCGAGCGGGTGCGCGTGGCCACCGGCGAGTACCCTTTCGAACTGGGGCAGGAAAGCCTCCGGGTCACCTGCAGCCTCGGCGTGGCCCAGCGCACGGCGGACGACCGCGACGGCGGGGCGCTGCTGGCCAGGGCCGACGGAGCCCTCTACGCCGCCAAGCGCGGCGGTCGCGACCGGGTCGTCTCGGATCCGCAATGATATTGACATCCATGGGGATAGCGCGTCCAATGGAGGGTCTCCAGCCGCCTCGCCCACCATGCCAACGCAACCGCCTCTCTTCGATGATTTCGTGGAATCCGATCCGCCTACCCTCAATGGCCTCGGGGTGGGAGAGAGTGACCCTGCCGCGCCGGGGGAATGGGCGCTCATCCGCTATGTGGGCAATCCCATCGGCGAAGTGCTGCCGCTGGGGGCCGGAGGCCTGTCCATGGGGCGGGCGCCGGAGAACCAGATCCGCCTGCCGGAACCCGAAGTGAGCCGCCACCATGCCAGGCTGGAGCTGGTGACCCAGCGGGGGCTCGCCCCCATCGTGCTGCTGTCGGATCTCGGCTCCACCAACGGCACCTTCGTCAACGGCTGCCAGATCCATCCCCGGAACGGCCCGGTTTCGCTGCGCCAGGGCGACGTCATCCGGATGGGCACGCACGCTTTCAAGCTCAAGCACATGGATGAGCTGGAAAAGAACTACCACCAGGCGGTGCTGGCCCAGGCGACCGTGGATCCGCTCACCCAGCTGAGCAACCGCTCGTCGGTGCTGCGCTTCCTGGAGAAGCACACCGACCTGGCCCGGCGCTACAAGCGGCCCCTCGCCATCATCATGTGCGACCTGGACCACTTCAAGGAAGTCAACGACAGCTATGGCCATGCCGCCGGCGACCTGGTGCTGCGCTGCTTCAGCACGGTGGTGTGCGGCCGGCTGCGCGGCAGCGACCTGGTGGGCCGGATCGGCGGCGAGGAGTTCCTGGTGGTCCTGCCCGAAACCGGCGGCGTGGAGGCCTTGACCGTGGCCGAGGGCCTGCGCGCGGCGCTGGCCGCCGAGCCCATGCCGGTCCCCGACCGGGACGACCTGCGGATCACCTGCTGTTTCGGGGTGGTGGAGTACGGCAGCAATGACGTGGATGGCGGCTCGCTGCTGGCCCGCGCCGACATGGCGCTGTACCGGGCGAAGGCGGCGGGGCGCAACCGGGTGGAATTCGACGGGCCCCGATGACGGTGCTGTTGCCCAAACGCATTGGCGGCATCCGGGTGCTGGAGCGCCTGGGGGAAGGCGGCATGGCCTTCGTCCACCGGGCCGAGGACCCGTTCCGGCCGGACCGCCCCCTGGCCGTGAAGTTCCTGCGGGTGGAGGCGGCGGCCGATTCCGAGCTGGTGCTGCGGTTCCTGCGCGAAGGCGAAGTGCTCAGGCACCTGCGTCACCCGAACCTGGTGGAGGTCATCGATTTCGGCCGGGCCGGCAGCACCCCGTACATCCTCATGGAACTGTTGCCGGGCGGCACCATCAAGCAGTGCTTCGGCGAGGCGCCGGCCCGGCTCCTGCGCCGGCTCCAGCCGGTGGCCGGCGCCCTGCAGCTGGCCCACGACAACGGCGTCATCCACCGCGACCTGAAGCCCTCCAACCTGCTGTTCGCCGCCGATGGGCGGCTCAAGGTCACCGACTTCGGGGTGTGCCTTTGGGAAGGGGGCGAAGGCACCCGGGTCACCCGTTCGCAGATGGTGGTGGGGACCCTCGGCTACATGGCCCCCGAGCAGCACGGCGACCCGCGCAACGTGGACGGCCGGTGCGACGTCTATGCCCTGGGCGCGATCCTCTACGAGTACACCACCGGGCGCTCCTACAGCCAGGTGCAGATGCCGCCGGCGACCGTGCGCATCGGTTTCCCGCCGCGCCTGGCCCGGATCCTGATGCAGTCCCTGGCGCCGGATCCCGGCAAGCGCATCCCGTCCATGGCGGCCCTGGGCGAGGAGTGGGCGCTTTGGCTGGAGAGCGCCGAAGCCGCCGGCTGGGGCGAAGAGCCGCTGCCCGGATTCAGCCGCCAGGATGCCGAGCAGCCGACCGTCACCCGCGTCCGGCCGCTCCGGACCGATGAACCCGAGCCGGCCGAGAACCGCCTCAGCCCGTACCTGGACGGCCTGCGCACCGGCGGGGTCGGCGCCCGGCGGGCGGCGGCGGAGGGCCTCCAGCAATCGATCCTGCCCGGCGACGAGCCCTTCCTGCTTGCCGCCTTGGCGGGTGCCACCGACGGCATGCGCTTCGCCCTGGCCGCCGCGCTGGGCGCCGTGGGCGGCGCCGCCGCGCTGCCGGCCCTGCTGGCCCTGCTGGCCGACCCCTTCGCCCAGCGGGAGGCCGCCGAGGCCGCCAGCCTCATCGCCCAGCGGGCCGGCTCACCCGCCCTGGCGCTGTCGGCGCTCCGCGAACCGGGCCTGGGCTCGACCTGGCGCTGGACCCCCCGGGCCCGGCTGGGCGACGAAAGCTGGGCCAAGGCCCTGGCCCAGGCCTGGGCCACCCTGTCGCCGCCGCTGCGGCTGCAGGGGCTGGAGGCGGCCCGGATGCTGCCGCTGGAAGCCAGGACCAAGCTCAAGGAGCGCCTTCGGCCGGCCCTGGAGCGGGTGGGGGGGAAGCTGCAGCGGGTGTGGGAAGGGCTGTAGGGCAAGCAGGGCGACCGGTTCGAACCGCGGGTGATCAATCAAACGCGGTAGAAAAAACGGGGAGATTGGATTAAGCTTTCGATTGGTAAATTTAATGGAAGATTAAAGAGAATAATTTAATCATGTTAGTGACCAATTTAATTGTTTCATTTTTGGTTTGTCTTATCTTCTGCTTTCTGGGGGTCTTGGCATCGCCCTACCTAGGTCTGCTCGATATGCCCCAGGGACGGCGACAACATGATGGACCCACCCCTTTGGTTGGCGGGTTGGCGCTGATCACCACGCTCCTGGCTGTTTCGCGGGTCCGGGGACTCGGCCTCCCGTTCTCCAGGCTGGAACTGGCGGCCATCATCAGCATGGCCCTGGTCGGGCTTGTGGATGATCTCCTGGACCTTCCGGCGCGGAACAAGGCCTTGCTGGGATTGATGATCTCCTTCCTGCTCGCGGCTGGCGTGATGCATCGGCTGCCACCCGGACACCCGGCGTTCGCGCTGCTTGGGTTCACCGTGCCCCCCATGGCATGGCTCGAGTCAGGGCTCCTGGTGCTGCTGTTCTGGTGCATCCCCCAAGGCTTCAACCTCATCGACGGGGCCAATGGTCTTGCCACGGGGTTTGCCTTGGTGGTGGTGGGTTCCCTTTGGGGCGCAGGAATGCCGCATCCCATGATGGCCGGTGCCTTGCTGGCCTGCCTGTCGTTGAACTTTCCCAAAGCCCGGCTCTTTCTCGGAAATTGTGGAAGCCTGTCCATTGGCCTGATTCTGGTCATTTATGCCCAGAAGGCCCTCTTGGGGTCCAATCCCAACAGCCTGCTCTGGATCTTCGCCTACCCGATCATCGATGTTGTCATGGTGATCACCATTCGGCTGATAAAAGGGAAACCGATTTATATAGGGGACCGAAGCCATCTGCATCACCAAATCCGGGAGCGCTGGCCGTCGTTGGCCTGGTTGGCCATGCCATTGCTATTAGGCATCTCGGCCATGTGCGGGTCGGAGGTCTATCTGACTGGCCCATGGGTTATCGTGCCCAATCTGGGCTTGGTTTTTTTGGTGGCGATGTCGGGCCTGTTCACCCTGATGACCCTACGCGCCTATCGGTACGAATCGCCGCAAGAGATTGAATCGATGAAAGAGGATCTTACCAACACTGAGGCGAAATAATGGGGGTTCTTCCGGGAAACCGTGAGTTGACGGTAAGGTCACCGCGCCAAAGCCCGAGAATGGCCGAGCGAACGACCAAGCTGCAGTCATGGCCATATGAGGTGGTATGGATTTCCTTCGTATTTTCGTGATTTCGACGTTCCTGGGTGCGGCGGGGGTGTCCGGAACTGTCCAGTTCCTCGAACCTTTCCTTAAGGCCGGCGGCACCGCTCCGTTGGTGGCCGCCTGCCGGCAGGCCGACCAGGTCTACAACAGCGGGCGGGGCGAATCGGGAAGCGTTGATTCCGGGGCGCTCGGCTGGAATGAGTCTTATCGTCTCCGATGCTACTGGGAGCTCTACGAACTCACCGGGGACCGCCATTGGCTGGACCAGCTCGCCAACCACACGGACCGAATGTTCGCCAACCTTCCACTGGGATCGGACAAGCAGGTCCATCCATGGCGGACCGACCTGTACGGGCGGGCTCTGATCCGGGCGGAAGCGGCGTACAACCGGGGAACGGGCTCCATCCAGGTCCCCAGCCCCAGGATCACCGATCCGGACAAGGCAAAGAATGTGCTCAAGCGCCGGTACATCCTGGAATTCCGCACCCCGGCCCGGTTCGTGGTCACCGATGCCCTGTCCGGCCTACAAGTGGGAGATCCCGGCAACTACAAGGACGGTTCGGACATCGCCATCCTCCCGGGCGTGAGGGTTCGTATCCAGGGCAAGCCCTTGACCGGCGACCTGTTCACGGTCGAGACAACCGGGCCCAACCCGTTGCCTTACATCGTCCACCAGGGCATGGTCCTGATTCCCATCGCCCGGTTCATCGAGGCCGCTATAAAAGATCCCGCCCTCGCCCCCTACCGGAGCCGCGCAGAGGGCTACCTGAAGACCATTGAGACCGTCTTCCTCCTGGGGAATGAGCAACACTGGATCGAGACCGGCGATGGCGCGGGAGCCTACCGCTGGTCCGCGGAGCCGACGGAGCGGTTCCCCAACCGGATTCTGCCCCACAACCAGTACCTGGCCCTTGGAACGGCCTGGCTGATTCTTGGGGACGTCTCGCAGAACCAACTCTTTCGCCGCCGAGCCAAGGCCATGGCGATGAATTTCAAGCGGGCCCTCCGGCCCGTGGGCGACGTGGTCGAATGGAACTACTGTGACTTCATGGAACCCACCGTGACGGACGTTTGCGGGATGGAGGACGTTGCGCATGGCGCCATCGACGTGGGCTTCGCCGAGGAGGCGCTCATCCGCCATGTGGTCTTCACCGGGGAGGATCTTCGTCGCTTCGCCCGCACCTTCGTGACAAGGATCTGGAACGGGGATGCGCAGCGCCCCTGCCTTGGCGATTTCGTCAACACCTCGAAAGGGGACACCACGAACATCTACAACTGGGTGGAACTCGCGCAATGGGAACCGCGGATCCTGGACATCGCCAAGGGCGTCCTGGCGGCCCGGCCTGGAACGGACAAGGACCGCGCCCTGCAGTTCGCCGTCACCTACCAGGCCGCTTGCAAGCACTGTCGGAAGTGAACGCCCCCCGCGGATGGGCCATGGGCGTATGCCGCTCTCCCTCGATGAGGGCTAGCGGGGTTCTTCAAGGCTTTCTGGCGGTGGCCCTGGCGGCTTCCATGGCGTGGAGCCAGGAGGTCCCCCGGGGGGGGATGCCAACCTTCGATCTCGCCCTGGAGATCCTCCAGGAGCGACAGGTGACCTTCCCCCAGGACACTCCGGACGGACATGAGAGTGCCGTGTGGAACTCGCGGTTCTACCTCGAGGCCCTTTGCCTGGCCTACCGCAGGACACGGAATCCCCGTTACGCCGAGGACTTCATCCGTACGGCCGACTGGATCCTGGACGAAGTGAAGACGGTGTCCGTGTCGACCCTTCCGGACCCCACGCGCCAGGACCACTTCGGCCGACCGGGGCCCCGGAAGATGCTGGTCGGTTGGCCCACCAACACCCAGGCTCTGGGAATGCCCATCCTGATCCCAGACCTGGAAGGACAACCCAGCCTCTGGGTCCAGAACCTCCGGCCCGCCATGGGCCAAGCTGCCACCCATTTCCGTGTGGAGGAGGATCCCGCCGGTGGGGTCCGGCTGGGCTGGTGGAACGGCCAGGACCTGGAATCCCACGCCTACCCCACGGGGCGGAGCCTGGCGGATCTGCGCCACGCATTCTCCCGCTACGGCCATTCATACGGGAGGATCGTGCCCATGGGGAAGGCCATGCCCCAGCCGGGATTCTACCGGTGCGACCAGGCACTCCCTTCCATCCGCCATGCCGACCAGACGGCGGGCCTCCTGCTGCCCATCCTGAAGTTCATGGTCCAGACCGACTATTTCGCCGAAGGCCGGAACCGGGAGCGCCGGGAACGCCGGGAACGCTGGAAGGCCACCATCGTCCGGGTGCTGGCCACCACTGGGGACTGTTTCGTGGAGGATGGGGCGGGGGGCCTGATCCTCCGCAACCCATCGTACCTGACCCACGCCCACGCGGGCCTCCCCGTGCCTGCCAACTATGCATACGTCGAGATCATGGCCCGGTTGCTCTACTACCGGCTTTCAGGCGACCTTGAGCAGTTGTCCCTGGCCTCACGCCTGCTCCAGCACCAGAGGAACCACTGGAAGGTATCCGACCAGGGCTGGCTCATCCTCGCGTACTGGCCGGACGGTCCCCAGTGGGCCAGTAACTGGCAGGGACTGAGTGTATGGGAAGCCATGAACGCCGACCCCACGCTGCCGGAGGAAAGCAGCCACATCTTCTTCCTCACCGAGTTGCTGGATCTGGCCCAGGACCTCGGGTTTTCCAAGGCCCTCGGGCTGGATCCGTTCCGCGCCGTCCTGGCCCGGACCCTGGAAGAGTACGTGCTCAATCTGCCCCGGGGCGGGGCCAAGGGGGTCGTCCAGCGGGACAGGCTTCCTTCCCAGCGGAGCACGCGGGCAGACCCTTTGGCTCCGCTGGACAACCCCTTCCTGGGGTCCTTCCTCCTGGCCTACACCGATTTGAGCGAGCGGGCCAAGCTGGTCCTGGCGCATGCCTTTCCCCTCACCATGGACAGGCTGTGGCCCCTTGCCCGGAGCCCTCTGGGAGGCCAACGGCTCCGCGCCCTGGCGGGCCCGGGGGCCGTTCCCTTGG
>CAZVHQ010000103.1:0-9663 GCA_964627225.1 uncultured Mesoterricola sp. | reverse complement strand
TGAACACCTGGGGGTTGCGGTCCACCAGGGGGAACCAGGAGCTCTGGATCTGCACCATGATCCGGTGGCCCTTGGCGAAGGTGTGGCAGATGTCGTTCAGGGTGAAGTCGACGGCGCTGGGCTGGCCGGGCACGAACGGCTCCGGGGCCGCCAGGCTGTGGCGGAACTTGCCGCGCATCACCTCGGCCCGCACCAGGCGCTGGCAGCCGCCCAGCGCCTTCGCGCCAACCTCCTCCTCCGGTTCGCCGCTTTCCCCGGGCAGCACGTCGATCAGCTTCACCACCCAGTCGGCGTCGGTGCCGGTGGTGCTCACCCGCAGCCGGGCCTGGACCGGACCGGCGACCGTCACCGGGGCGGCCAGCACGGCGCTCCGGTAGACCAGCACGTCCGGGCGCCGGGCGGCGAAGCGCTGGTCCTCCACCATGAAGGACGAGGAGACCCGGGCTTCGCTGCTGGCGGTGTAGGGCACCGGGTGGGCGGGGTCGCTTTCGAAGGTATCGGCCCCGGAGGCCGCCCTGGGCGCCTGGAAGCCGAGCTGGCCGCCGGCCTGGAGGTACAAGGGGGTGGGCCGGGCGTTCGGCGGCGGCCAGGCGCCGAAGCGGCGCCAGCGGTTGCTGCCGGTTTCGAACACGGTGGCCCGGGGCAGGCCGGGGTCGGGCGCCCCCTTCAGGTACTGCCGGAAGAACGGCGCTTCGATCCGTTCGCGGAAAAAGGCCGCGCTGCCGGGGCCGAAGCTGGCGTCGCCGAGCTGGTCGGGGTCATCCCAGGACCAGCCGCCGTGATCCCAGGGGCCCATCACCAGGATGCCGCGCGGCCCGGCGCGCCGGTCCACCTGGAGGGTGCCGAACAGGTCCTCCGGGTCGAACCAGCCGCCCACGGTCAGCACCGCGGGACGCAGGTCCTTCAGGTGCGGGCGCAGGTCCCGGGCCTGCCAGTAGGCGTCGTCGCTGCCGTGGGCCATCTCGGCGGTCCAGACCGCCATCCGGCCATGGAAATAGCGCTCGTCGGCGTGCGGCAGGGCGCCCAGGTCCAGGAAGAACTGGTAGGCGTCGGGGTGGGCCCGGGTGAACCCGGGCGGCTCGGGGTCCAGGGCGGTGGGCCACGGCCGGGGCCCGGCGTAGACGGCGTCGAACCAGAAGGTCTGGGCCAGCATCATGGCGCCGTTGTGGTGGTCGTCGTCGCCGGCGAACAGGTCGGACATGGGGGCCTGGGGCGAGACCGCCTTGAGCGCCGGATGGGCGCCCACCAGCGCGCAGGCGGCGTAGAAGCCCGGGTAGGAGATGCCCCAGGCGCCCACCCGGCCGTTGTTCCCCGGCACCTGTTTCAGCACCCAGTCGATGGTGTCGTAGGCGTCCGTGGACTCGTCCACGCCCCGGCCGTCCTGCAGGGGGGTCATCTCCTGGAAGGTGCCCTCGCTCATCATCTTGCCGCGCACGTCCTGGTAGACGAAGATGAAGCCTTCCCGGGCCAGCAGCTCGCTGGGCCCGAGCTCGTCGGGGAAGGCGTCCGGCCCGTACGGGCCGATGCCGTAGCAGGTGCGGTGCAGCAGCACCGGGAACGGGCCGGGGCCCACGGGCGTATAGATGGCGGTGAACAGGCGCACCCCGTCGCGCATGGCGATGCGCGCCTCCTGCTTGTGGTAGTAGGCGCGCAGGTAGGCGGCGCCCTGGGCCGGCAGCGGGCGGCCCAGGACCAGGAGCAGCGCCAGCAGTGCCGCCCGGTTCACGGCAGCACCGGCAGGACCAGGTGCGAAGCCTGCCCGGGGCCATGGAAGAGCTGCTGCTCCGCCTTGCGGAAATCGCTCTCCCTGGCGTGGTAGATGTCGGTGAACACCTGGGGGTTGCGGTCCATGAGCGGGAACCAGGAGCTCTGCACCTGCACCATGAGCCGGTGCCCCTTGCGGAAGGTGTGGAAGACGTCATTGAGGGTGAACTTGACCTCGGTGGCCTGGCCCGGCACGAACGGCTCGGGGTGCTCGAAGCTGTCGCGGAACTTGCCGCGCATCGCTTCGCCCCGCACCAGCTTCTGCATGCCGGCCTGGTAGTCGGCCAGGTCGTCAGGGTAGCCGTCGATCACCTTCACCACCCAGTCCGAGTCGGTGCCCGAGGTGCTCACCCAGAGATCGGCCTGGATCGGGCCGGCCAGGGTGAGGTCCGCCGGCAGCGGCTCGGTCCGGTAGGAGAGCACGTCCGGCCGGCGCCCGGCGAAGCGCTGGTCGGCGGTCATGTAGTTCCGGTCCATGCCGATGGCGATGCCGTTGGTGTAGGGCACCGGCCTGGCCGGATCGCTGGGGTAGGCGTCGGCCCCGGCCTGCGCGGGCGGCGCGTAACCCAGCCGCGCCCCGCTTTCGAAATAGAGCTGGACCGGCCGCAGGTTCCCGGGGGGCCACGCGTCCAGCCGGCGCCAGCGCTGGGCGCCGGTCTCGAACACGGTGGCCCGGGGCAGCCCGGGATCCGGGGCGTCCTTCAGGTGATGCATGAAGAACGGGAATTCGATCCGGGTCTGGAAGAACTCCGCCGGAGGGGCGCCGCCGGCGTGGCGCCAGCCGCCGTGGTCCCAGGGGCCCACCACCAGGAACTGGTCGGTGGCCGGGCTCTGGGCGGCCAGGGCCAGGTGGGTCTGCAGGGCGCCGAACAGGTTCTCCGCGTCGTACCAGCCGCCCACGGTCAGCACCGCCGGGCGGACGCCGCGCAGGTGCGGCCTCAGGTTGCGCGCCTGCCAGAAGGCGTCGTAGCTGCCGTGGGCCATGAGCGCTTCCCAGAAGGGGATGCCGCCCTTGAAGTAGCGCGCGTCGGCGTTGCCCAGGGGGCCCAGGTCCAGGAAGAAGGCGTAGCCGTCCTGGGTGCCGTGCTTGAAGGGCGGCGGCTGCTCGGTGGTGGGGCGCGGCCGGGGCCGGCCGAAATCGGCCAGGAAGTTGAACGCGTGGGGCAGCCAGAAGGCGCCGTTGCGGTGGAAATCGTCGCCGATGAACCAGTCCATGATGGGGCCCTGGGGCGAAACCGCGCGCATGGCCGGGTGGGCGTCGATCAGCCCGGCGGCGGCGTAGAAGCCCGGGTAGCTGACGCCCCATTGGCCCACCTTGCCGTTGTGGTTGGCCACGTGGCCCAGCAGCCAGGCCACGGTGTCGTAGGTGTCGGTGCTTTCGTCCACCACGGCCGGGCCGCCGGTGTGGGGCAGGGCCGGGGTCATGTCCTGGAAGGTGCCTTCGCTCATCATCCGGCCGCGCACATCCTGGTAGACGAAGATGAAACCCTCTTCGCCGAACCGGGCGGAGGGGCCCAGATCGGCCATGACCTCCCCGGGGCCGTAGGGGGCCACCCCGTAGGGCGTGCGCTCCAGCAGGAACGGGTAGGCGCGGCCGTGGTCCTTGGGTTCGTAGATCGCCGTGAACAGCCGGGTGCCGTCGCGCATGGGCACCATGACTTCATGCTTGTCGTAGTGTTCCAGGACGTAGGGGACACCCTGGGCGCCGAGGGCCATGGCCAGGACCGCCGCGCAGCAACTCCGCTTCAGTCCGTTCCATGCATTCATCCGGTGCTCCATCCCGCTTGAAGGTATTCTGGATACGTTACCTGGGAGCTTACGGTGTTTGGAAAGATTCGTTACATCCACTTCGTCGGGATCGGGGGGATCGGCATGTCGGGCATCGCCGAGGTGCTGGTCAACCTCGGCTATCAGGTGAGCGGTTCCGACCTCAAGGACAGCCCCACCACCCAGCGCCTGGCCAGCCTCGGGGTGCAGGTGACCATCGGCCATGATGCGAAATGCATCGAGAACGCCCAGGTTGTGGTGATTTCCAGCGCCGTGAAGGGCAACAATCCGGAAGTGGTGGCCGCCCGGGCGGCCAAGGTGCCGGTGATCCCCCGCGGCGAGATGCTGGCGGAACTGATGCGCATGAAGTACGGTATCGCCGTCGCCGGCTCCCACGGCAAGACCACCACCACCAGCATGGTGGCCCAGGTGCTCAGCCAGGGCGGGATCGACCCCACCATCGTCATCGGCGGCAAGCTGGGCGCCATCGGCAGCAACGCCAAGCTGGGCAAGGGGCCGTTCCTGGTGGCCGAGGCGGACGAATCCGACGGCAGTTTCCTGCTGCTTTCGCCCACCATCGGCGTGATCACCAACGTCGACCGGGAGCACCTGGACCACTACAAGGACCTGGGCGAGATCATGGACGCCTTCGCCAGCTTCGGCAACAAGGTGCCGTTCTACGGTTCGGTGTTCGTCTGCATGGACGATCCCAACGTGGCCGCCCTGCGGCCCCGGCTCAAGCGCCAGGTGCGCACCTACGGCACCAATCCCCAGGTGGACCTGCGCGCCCTGGACATCCGCATGGACGGCTGGCGCTCCCACTTCAAGGTGCGCGCCTACGGCCAGGACCTGGGCGAGTTCTCCCTGGGCGTGCCGGGCCACCACATGGTGCTCAACGCCCTGGCCACCATCGGCGTGGCCCTGGAACTGGGCGTCGAGCGCGAAGTGATCCGCGCCAGCCTGGCCAACTTCACCGGCGCCGACCGCCGGTTCCAGAAGCGCGGCGAGCGCAACGGCGTGATCGTGGTGGACGACTACGGCCATCATCCCACCGAGATCGCCGCGACCCTGCGGGCCGCCCGCGACGGCTTCCCGGACCGGCGCCTGGTGGTGGCCTTCCAGCCGCACCGCTACACCCGCACCCAGGCCCTGCTGGAGGAATTCGGCCAGGCCTTCTTCGATGCCGACCTGGTGCTGGTCACCGACATCTACGCCGCCAGCGAAGCGCCCATCCCCGGCCTCACCGGGCGCTCGGTGGTGGATGCGATCCTCGCCCACGGCCAGCGGGAAGCCACCTTCGTGCCCCGGGTGGAGGATCTGGCCGAGGCGCTGGCGGCCGTCACCCGGCCCGGGGACCTGGTGCTCACCCTGGGGGCCGGCAACATCACCTCGGTGGGCCCGGCGTTCCTCGACCTGCCTTGAAGCGAAAAAGGCCCGGCAAACGCCGGGCCTTGCTTGACGAAGGGCGTGAAGCTACTTGATCGCCTTCTTGACGGCAGCGAAATCAGGGGAGCCATCCTTCGTGGTGTCCTTGGCGACCTTGCCGACTTCGTTGAGATCCTTGGAGCCCATCTTGGTGTGGCAGGTGGTGCAGCTGGCATTGGTGATGCCCGCGGCCTTGGCCTTGGCGACGTAGGCCGGCTTGGCCATGGCGGGGATGGACAGAGCCATGGCGGCGATGAGCACGAGGGTCGAGGATTGGCGCATGAGGCCTCCGGAAGAAGCCCACCGGCAAGGGTGGGGGGTAACGACGAACATTGAATAAAGAGAATAGTTGATTTTCGGATCAACTGCCCCGAAAACTTATCAAGAATGGTGCCGGTTTGCCGGCCGCGGATTCCGGGGTAGCCTGGAAGGCATGGGCGAACAGCAGGATCATAGCACCTTGGCACGGCCCGGCTTGGCTTGCGAACCGCCATTCTGGGCCCGGGGCGCCCACCTGCAGACCGTCGCCGCCAACTACCTGCCCGGCGCCGCCCCGGTGCTGCCCTGGGAGCGCATCCGGCTGGACCTGGACGATGGCGACGCCCTGGCCCTGCGGGCGCTCGAAGGCACGACCGGCGTGCTGGTGCTCCTGTTCCACGGCCTGGGCGGCAGCGCGGACGGCCACTACCTGCAGCGGGCCGCGGCCCGGTTCCACGGCCTGGGCCACGCGGTGCTGGCGGTGAACCACCGGGGCGCCGGCGAGGGCGCCGGCTGGTCCCGGCATTCCTACAACAGCGGCTCCACCCGGGACCTGGCGGCCGCGCTGCGCTTCGGCCGGGCCCGTTTCCCCGGCCATCTGCAGGTGGCCGTGGGCTTCTCCATCAGCGCCAACATGCTGCTGCTGCTCCTGGGGCGGGACCGGTCCGAACGGCCGGACCGGGCCATCGCGGTGAACCCGCCGGTGGACCTGGAAGCCTGTTCCAGGCGCCTGGTCACGGGCTTCAACCGGTGCTACGACCAGTATTTCGTCCGCCGGCTGCGCCGCGAGATCATGCGCCGGCCCGGTGCCGCGCCGCTGCCCGCCACCGGCACCCTGCGCGACCTCGACGCCGTCTACACCGCCCCCCAGGGCGGCTTCCCCAGCCGGGAGGCCTACTACGCCCAGTGCTCCAGCGGTCCGCACCTCGCCGGCATCCGGGTGCCCACGGTCATCCTCACCGCCCTGGACGACCCCTTCGCCCCCGGCGGCGATGTGGGCGCCTGCACGCTGTCCGCGGCGGTGCACCTGCACGCCGAGCCGTTCGGCGGCCACATGGGCTACCTGAGCCGCAACCTGAAGGGCTACCGCTGGCTGGACTACGCGCTGGAGCACTATCTGCGGGAGCTGCTTGGGGCATGAAAAAGCCCGCCACGGGGGCGGGCTTTGCCGCAAATAGGCCGGGCTACTTGGCGAACCGGCGGGAAACCTCGCCCCAGTTGATGTTCTCCAGGAAGGCGTTGATGTAGTCGGGCCGCTTGATGCCGTAGTCGACCATGAAGGCATGTTCCCAGCTGTCCAGCACCAACAGCAGATCCTGGTCGATGGGCAGGCCCAGGTGGTGCTCGGCGATGAAGTAGGTGTGCAGCTTGCCGTCCCGGCGGTTGCGGGTCAGCAGGGACCAGCCCGGGCCGCAGAGGGCCGCGGCTTTCAGGTCGGCCAGGATCTTTTCCTTGCCGCCCTGGGCTTCCAGGGCCTTGAGCAGGTCCGGGGAAAGGGTCGAGTTGGCGCCCAGGTTCTCGAAATAGAGCTCATGCAGGAAGGTGCCGTTGAAGGGGACGGCCTCCCGGCGCTTCAGTTCGCTGTACTCGTTGAAGGAATAGTTGGCTTTGGAATTGTCGATGCCGGCCAGCTTCTCTTCGATCTCGTTGAGCTTGGCCACGTAACCCTTGTAAAGGGTGAAGTGCTGGTCCAACTGGCTGTCGCTGAAGCCCTTGAGGGCCCCGCCTTTCAGATGATCGTAATTCTTGGCTGAATAGGCCATGAAATCCTCCGTCCACTCGCGCTCAAGCGCCGGTTTAATCCTACCCCGATTTGCCCCGGGAGATTTCAACTGATTATTAAATTGTTGGCTCAGAGTAGATAGCGCGGGTGGACTTGAAGGCGGCCGGGGGGTCGGCGAGCCAAAGCCCGCCCAGGATCATCGTGCTCACCGGCACATCGGGCGTCTTCACGCCCCGGTGCGACATGCAGGTGTGGACCGCCATCAGCTTCACGCCCCAGGCGGCCGGGCGCAGGCATTCGGCCATGGCTTCGGCGATCTGGTGGGTCATGCGCTCCTGGACCTGCAGCCGGTTGGCGAAGCCCTGCACCAGCCGCACCAGCTTGGACAGCCCCACGGTGCCGCCGGCCCCGGGCAGGTAGCCGATGGTGGCGAAGCCGGAGAACGGGGCCAGGTGATGCTCGCAGGTGCTCACGAAGGGCACCCGCTCCAGGATCACCGGGCATGGGCTGAGCTCCCCGGGGAGCGCGCGCAGTTCTTCGGCCGGATCCATGGCGTAGCCCGCCAGGCGCTCCGCCCAGTAGTCCGCCACCCGGGCCGGGGTCTCCTTCAGCTCCGCGGCCTCCGGGTCGAATCCCATGCCCTCCAGCAGGGCCCGCACGGCCAGGACTGCTTCTCCACGATTGAAGGCCATGATTACCCCCGGTATGACTACCAGGGTGCCACCGACGGGCGATTTAGGCGAGCAGGCTCAGGAACGATGGGCTGAGGGCCGTCTGGGTAGCCTGCTGGACCAGGGCGGCGGAGGTCTGGTCCTGGGTGGGGGCGGTGGGGGACGTCTGGGCCGGCACGGCAGCCGGCTGGGTTCCGGTGTCGGTGACGGTGGTGGTCGGGGTGGAGGAAGGGCTGGCCTGGGCCGCCGGGGTGGAGGTCGGATAGGCCTGCTGGGCCTGGTAGGCGGCGATGGCGATGGTGGAGTTGGCAGTGATGGCCGATGAGAACCCCTGGAGGCCGGAGCTGCTGATGGGGCTGGTGTTCATGCCGGCCAGGAGCGAAATGGCCGAGGTGGAGTTCAGGCCCCCGAAGTTGCCGCTGGTTTGCAGCCCGGAGACGGCGCTTGACGTGGTTCCGGAAGCGGCCTGGATGGTCTGGTTGACGGTGCTGATGCCGCTCACCAGGGCGCTGACGCCGGAAGCCGCGGCCAATCCGGCGGTGGGGTCGCTGCTGCTGGATCCGGTCGCCGCCGACAGGGAGGTGTAGGCCTGGCCCAGGGCCTGCTGCACCGCGGCGGACTGGCCACTGCTTTGCAGCGTGCTCTGGTAGTTGTAGAGGCTCAAGGCGGAAGCCGATCCGATGTCCATGGCAGATCCTTCCCTTGGTTCATCGGCATCGGGGGGTCGTGGCAATAGGGGAAAATATGGGATCATCGCTTGGGAGCGAAGCCATGAGCGAAACCAAGGTCACCTACGCGGCGGCAGGCGTGGACATCAACCGCCAGGATGACGCCCTGGCCCGGATCAAGCCGCTGGTGAAGACCACCCGCACGGCAGGGGTGCGCAGCGACATCGGCCTGTTCGGGGGCCTGTTCTCCGCCCAGTTCCCGGAGGCCAGGCCGATCCTGGTGAGTTCCATGGACGGGGTGGGCACCAAGATGAAAGTGGCCCGGCTGGCCGATACCTGGGACACCGTGGGCGCCGACCTGGTGAACCACTGCATCAACGACATCCTGGTCCAGGGGGCCCGGCCGCTGTTCTTCCTGGACTACGTGGCGGCCCAGCGCCTGGAGCCGGCCGTCATCGAACAGATCGTCAAGGGCATGGCCGGGGCCTGCCAGGCCACCGGCTGCGCCCTGCTGGGCGGGGAGATGGCGGAGATGCCCGGGGTCTATGCCGAGGGCGAAGTGGACGTGGCCGGCACCATCGTCGGGGTGGTGGACGAGGAACTGCTGCTGCCCCGCACCGGGGCCATGGCCGAAGGCGATGTGCTGATCGGCCTGCCGTCCTCGGGGCTGCACACCAACGGCTACTCCCTGGCCCGGAAGGTCTGCTTCGAGCTGGAGGGCCTGAAGGTGGACGACCCGCTGCCCGGAACCGGCCAGACCGTGGGCGCCGCCCTGCTGGCCGTGCACAAGAGCTACCTGGAGCCGGTGCTGCCGCTGGTGCGGGAGCAGAAGCTCGTGGGCATGGCGCACATCACCGGCGGCGGCCTCACCGACAACCTGCCCCGGGTGCTGCCCGGGCATCTGGACGCGGCCATCGACACCGGGTCCTGGACCGTTCCGGCGCTGTTCCATTACCTCATCGACAAGGCCGGCCTGCCCCTGGCCGATGCCCGCCGCTCCTTCAACCTGGGGGTGGGGATGGTGCTCATCGCCCGGGCCCGGGAGGTCCCCGAGGTGCTGGCGCGCCTTGGCGCCGCCGGTGCAGCGCCCTGGGTCCTGGGCGCGCTGGTCAAGGGTCAGGGCGTGGTGCGCTATCAGTAGCCTGGCGCGCCCTGGCTGGGTCCGGGCCCTGGTCCAGCCCGCCGCCCCCGGCCCCCGCAAGGACCGGGTGGAGTCCCTGGACATGCTCCGGGGCCTGATGGCGCTGGCGGTGGCGTTCTACCACTTCACCATCTGGTACCCGGTGTTCCAGCCGGGGCGCTTCATGGCCTACACCGCCGCCAAGGCCGGCCACTACGGGGTGGAAGGCTTCTTCATCATCAGCGGCTTCTGCTTCTTCCACATCTA
>CAZVHQ010000102.1:0-9856 GCA_964627225.1 uncultured Mesoterricola sp. | reverse complement strand
GGGCGGCCAGGGCCGCCAGCAGGTTGTAGACGTTGAACCGGCCCAGCAGCGGGCTCCGCACGTCCCAGGCGCCCGCCGGTGTGGCCAGGCGGAAGCGGGTGCCGGTGGGGCTCAGGGACAGGTCGGTGACCCGGTAGTCGGCCGGGTGTTCCAGGCCGTAGGAGCGCAGGCCGCCGGCCTCCAGCAGGCGCCGGCCGTAGGGGTCGTCCCCGTTCACCAGGCCGCGTTCGCTTTGGGCGAACAGGCGGGCCTTGGCCTGGAAGTAGCTCTCCATGTCCAGGTGGAAGTCCAGATGGTCCTGGGTGAGGTTGGTGAACAGGCCGACCTTGAAGCGGGCGCCGTGCACCCGCGCCAGCATCAGGCTGTGGCTGGAGACTTCCACCGCCGCGGCGGCGTCGCCTGCGTCCACCGAGGCTTTCAGCCAGCGGTAGAACACCGGGCTTTCCGGCGTGGTGAGCAGGGCCTGCTCTTCCCGGTCGCCGGCGGCGTTCAGCACGCCGCCGATGAGCCCGCAGCCCAGGCCCGCGCCGCGCAGCAGCTGGCGGATCAGGGTGGTGGTGGTGGTCTTGCCGTTGGTGCCGGTGACGCCGATCAGGGGCAGGGCCAGGTCCGGGCTGCCGTACAGCTTCCGGGCCAGCAGCGCCATGGTGGTGCGGCCGTCGCCAAGCCGGGCCGACGCCACCCCGGGCAGCGCCAGTTCTCGGTCGGCCAGGATCGCCGAGGCGCCCTGGGCCAGCGCCGCCGGGACGAACTCCGCGCCGTCCCTGCGCCCGCCCTTGAGCGCGACGAAGGCCCAGCCCGGCTTCGCGTCCCGGCTGTCGCAGGTGATGTGCTCCACCTCCACCGCGCCTTCCGGCAGCCCGGAGGCGCCCCGCACGTCCTCACCCTTCATCCAGTCGACGAACTTCATGGTGCCCCCACTTTGATCTTGACGATGGCTTGCGGTGCCAGCGCGGCCCCGGCCGGCGGGCTCTGTTCCTGAACCCGCAGCACGTTCTGGCCGACCGTGCCCAGGCCCTCCAGCTCGGGCTCGCCGCCGGCCAGGATCACCCGGTGGATCGCGGATTTCAGGGTGAGCCCCTTCAGGTCCGGCACCTTGCCGACCTCCACGTGCATCACCGCCTCGTCGTTCTCGCTCACCGGCCAGTCGCGCAGGCCCAGCTTCAGGTCCGGCTCGGGGTCGCTGTCCCGGCCGGAAAGCCGGTAGCGCATGATCCCGTCCGCCACCTCCTTGAACAGCGGCGCGGCCACGGTGCCGCCCTCCACGTTGCCGGCCGGATCGTCCAGCATGAACAGGATCCCGTACTGGGGCTTGTCCGCCGGGAAGAAGCCCATGAAGGAGGCGTAGTGCCGTTTGGGGTCATACCTCCCGTTGATGAACTTGCGCGCGGTGCCGGTCTTGCCGAAGGCTTCCACCCCGCCGTCCAGCTTGGCCAGCCGGGCCGTCCCGTTGGTGATGACCCCCTTGAGCGTCTCCCGCATCATGGCCGAGGTCTCCTCGCTGAGCACCTGGGCCCTGACCACGGGCCGGTACTCCTGGAGCAGGACCCCCTGGTCGTTGAAGACCTTCTGCACCAGATACGGCTGCATGAGCCTGCCGCCGTTGGCCAGGGCGCAGCCGGCCATGAGGATCTGCAGGGGCGTCACCGACAGGCCGTAGCCGTAGCACATGGTCTGCTGACTGGTGCCGCTCCAGCGGTCCGGGGCCAGCAGCCTGCCCGGGGTCTCGCCCGGGAAGTTGAGCCCGGTGAGTTCGCCGAATCCGTACTTGCGCAGGAACTGGTAATGCACCGCCGGGTCCAGGCGCAGGCCGATCTTGGCGGCGCCGATGTTGGAGCTGTGCCAGAGGATCTCCTCGAAGCTGAGCTGGCCGAAGTGGTGGTCGTCGGTGACGGTGGCGCCGTTGTGGTACCAGCGGCCGCCTTCGCAGTTGATCATCTCCCCCAGGTGCACCTTGCGCTCTTCCAGGGCGATGGAGGTGGTGAAGATCTTCATGGTGGACCCCGGCTCGTAGCTGTCCTCCACCGGATGCACCTTGCGGGCGGCCCGCTGCCGGTCCTGGTACTGCCGGTAGTCCTCCTTGTCGGCGGCGGACCATTCGGATTCGCTGCGCATGAACCTCTTCGGCATGATGTGGTTGGGGTCGAAGGTGGGGGTCCCGGCCATGGCCAGGATCTCCCCGGTGTTGGGGTCCACCACCACCGCGTAGGCGTTGGCCGGGTGGCTCTTCGCCACGCCTTCCTCCAGGGCCTGCTCCACCAGGTGCTGGATGGTGGCGTCCAGGGTGAGCTGGAGGGTGGAGCCGTTCACCGGGATTTTGGAGAAGTTTTCCTGGAGGATCAGCAGGCGCCCCTTGGCGTCCCGGGGGGCGATGAGCTCGCCCTCCTGCCCCGCCAGCTGCTCGTTGAAGCTCCGCTCGATGCCCAGCTGGCCGACCCCGTCGATGTTGGTGAAGCCCAAGAGGGCGCAGGCCAGGCTGCCCCGGGGGTACTGGCGCTTGCTTTCCGGCAGGAAATCCACGCCGTCCAGCTTGAGCGCCCGGATGCCGGCGGCCCGGTCGGGGGACAGCTGTCGCGCCATCCAGACGAAGGGCTTTTTCCGCAGGATCTTCTCCAGGACCATCGACACCGGCGAATCCAGCAGGGGCGCCAGCTGGGACGCGACCTTGCGCGCGGCGTCCCGGTCGGGCTCGCCCCAGTTGCGCACCGAGTCCCCCTTGCCCGCCCGGTAATCCGGGTAGAACGCCGGCGGCGTGCAGAACAGGCTTTCCACCTTCAGGGATATGGCCAGGGAACCGCCCCTGCGGTCGCGCAGCTCGCCCCGGATCGGCTCGATGGGCACCACCACGGTGTGCTGGTGTTCCGCCCGGGTCCGGTAGTAGGAGTGCTCCACCACCTGCAGCCAGACCAGGCGCAGCAGGATCATCACCACCCAAAGCAGCATCACGCCCAGGATCCAGGGCAGCCTTCCCGCCAGCAGATCCTGCGGTTCCGGCCTTCCAAGCAGGCGCCGGGGGGGATGCGGACTGCTGAGGATATGGGTGAGCGCCACGGGATCTCCAATCACCATGGTAGCTCAAGCGCGCGGGCTGCTGGGCGCGGGATCACCCCAGCCTGGCCCCGGGCAGGGTGTCCTCCAGCCAGTTCTGGGCGTACTCCAGCATGCGGTCCTGTTGGAACTTGAACCATTGCTCGCGCAGGGCCGGGAAGTCGAACAGGGTGTCCTTGAAGCAGCGGAACGGCCTGGGCAGACGCAGAGCCCGGGCCAGCGCCCGGCAGGCTTCGCCCTCGGGCAGGCCTTCCACGAAATCCTCCATGATCTGGAAGGAATCGAAGGAATCCATGGCGGGGATCACCAGGAACCGGTCCGGATCGTCCGGGTCCTCCTCCTCCGGCAGGTCCGTGGCGTAGACCACCTCGCCGGATTCCAGGTCCAGCAGCCAGGAGGCGTCGTCCAGGTGGTATTCCAGGGCCTCGATCAGGTCGCCGGCATCGATGCGCAGGTGATCGTAGGTATCCATGGGAAGCGCCTCCCGGAGCAGAGGCTAGCACCGGAAAAAGCCGGGCGCCATCCCTTCATTCCCAAGCTATGGTTCCGGCGGCGCCGCGCCATCGTCCGCCGGCAAAGGCGCCGGCTCGGGCTGGGCGGCCTTCGGCTCGGTACCCATGATGTAGAATTCCTCCCGCTTTTTCGGATCGTTCTCGTCCGCCAGGCGCCCGGTTCCGGGGTCGATGGCGACGGCCACGACCGTATCGGGTTTCGGGAAATCCGCCGCCGGTTTCCCGGCCAGGGCCTTGGCCATGAAGCGCTGCCAGATGGGGGCGGCGACGGTTCCGCCGGTGAAGCCCCTGCCCTCCGGCCGGGGCTGGTCATGGCCGACCCAGACGCCGGTGATGAGCTGGGGGGTGAAGCCGACGAACCAGGCGTCGCGGAACTCGTCGGTGGTGCCGGTCTTGCCGGCCGCGGGACGGCTCTGGCTGAACTTCCGGAGCGATTTCGCGGTGCCGTAGGTCAGCACGTCCTTCATCATCTGGGTGGTGACGAAGGCGGCCGCGGGGGTGAAGCCCGGGGTGATGGTCGGGGGCTGCTCGACCGTGGTGCGGGTCTTGCGGTCATAGATGCGCAGGATGGTGCGCGCCTGGGCCCGCGTGCCGCCGGTGACCAGCGGCGTGTAGGCCTCCACCAGGTCGTTCAGGGTGACTTCGTCGGTGCCCAGGGCCAGGGACAGGCCGCTCTGGGTGCGCAGCGGCAGGCCGAGCCGGGCGGCGAAATCGACGAAGTACGGCACGCCGATCGCCTCCAGGACTTTCACCGTGATGACGTTGTCCGAGTGGGCCAGGGCCTGCCGGAGGGAGATGTCGCCGAACATCTCGCCGCCGTAGTTCTGGGGCTTCCAGACCTGGTTGTTGCCCCAATGGTAGGCCACCGGCGTGTCGTTCCAGATGCTGCTCGCCGTGATGCCCTTTTCCAGGGCCGCCGCGTAGATCAGCGGCTTGATGGCCGAGCCGGGCTGGCGCTTGGAGAAGAAGGCGCGGTTGATGGTGTTCTGGCCGCCGTCGACCCCGCCCACCGCCGCCAGCACGTCGCCGGTGGCAGGGTCCATGCAGAGCAGGGCGCCCTGCAGGTCGGGGGAGATCCGCCGGACGCCCTCGCGCAGCGCCTGCTCGGCCTGCCTCTGCAGGTTCAGGTCCATGGCGGAGGTGACCTCCAGGCCGCCCTGTTCGACGGCCTCGGCGCCATAGCGTTCGATCAGCTTGCCGCGGATCTGGGCCAGGTAGTACGGGGCGATCCCCGGCCCCTGCGCGGCGCCGCGATGGGCGCGCAGCACCTGGCTCTGCCTGGCGGTGATGATGTGCAGGTCCACCAGCCGCTTGAGCACCACGTCGCTGCGGCCGGCCACGTCGGCCGGCTTGCCCAGGGGGTTGTAGCGGCCCGGATTCTTGGGCACGCCGGCGAGCATGACGCATTCGGCCTGGTTCAGCTCCTCCACGCTCTTGTTGAAGTAGAGCCGGGTCGCCTGGGCGATGCCCATGGCCCCGTTGCCGTAGTAGATCTGGTTGAAGTACATCTCCAGGATCTGCCGCTTGGTGTACTTCTTTTCGAACTCCATGGCCATGCGGGCTTCCTTGACCTTCCGGTCGATGGAGACCTCGGGGCTGAGGAACATGTTCTTGATCAGCTGCTGGGTGATGGTGGAGCCGCCTTCGGCCATCCGGCCCTTGACCACGTCCTTCACCATGGCCCGGGCGATGCCGCGGATATCGATGCCGCCGTGCTCGTAGAAGCGCGCGTCCTCCACCGCCAGCAGCGCCTGCTGCAGGAAGGCGGGAATGCGGTCGATGGGCACCCAGTAGCGCTTCTGCGGCAGGATGCGGCCGACGAAGCGGCCCTGGTGATCCAGCACGGTGATGGAACCGACTCCAGGCGGCTGGATGGGGTAGCTGGCGATGTTCTCCTCGGCCGGCGCCGCCGCGGCCAGACCGAGCGCCAGGGCCGCGCCCAGCAGGGCCGAACGCCTTGTCATTCCACAAGAGAAACCGAATGCGTAGCTCAAGGCTGGTTCTTCTCCTTCAGGAAATCGGACATGCCGTTCCTTGATGACTATTCTATCCGCTCCCCGGCAAGGCGTTGTCTGCTGGACGCGGCGGCGGGATCCGGCCCCTCGATGTATGTGGTCGCAGCATTCAAGTAATGCGACAGCCACGTGTCGGGCATGCCGGCCTGCCGGTCGAGCCGGTCGAGTTCGGCGTTCCGCTGGAAATGCAGCCTGGTTTGGCCCTGGGTGGAGGAAGCGCAGGCCAGCAGGCCCATGAGCATGGCGCCGGGGATGAGCCGGCAATAAGGATGGATGGTCATCATGGGCTCCAGATCGGATGGCGCGAGCTGCCCCCACATGAACCGGACCTGCCAGCCAGCGCTGCCGAGGAAGCAGGCAGCAGGATTGATGCCATAAGCCAACAGCATGTATTCCAATGGTTGGAATATCAGCGGGGGCTTCGCTGGATCAGAATGATTGGGTGGACGGCGCTCCCGGCGGCACCAGTTTGGCGAGGCGCTGGTCTTCCTGGGTGAAGGCCCTGGGCACCAGGTGGCTCTGCTTGCGCGGCATCAGCCCGGCCTTGTCGGCGTAGGCCTGGATCTCCTCGTCGCGCTGGAAGCGGGAGCGCTCCAGCAGCAGGGTGCGCCGGACCTCCTCCTCCTGGCGGATCTGGCCGCGGATCTCGCTCATCTCGTAGCTCAGCCGGGTGTGCTGGATCTTGAGATAGGCCATGGAGGCCATGGGCATGGCCAGGGCGAAAGCCAGGAGCAGCATCCGTAGCACACCTTCGCCCTCCACCTGGCGCTGGGGGTAGGCCGCGGGTCGCTGCACGTATAGTTTGGCGTTCATGGCGAGGTCCTGGAGGGTTGGGGGTCATCAAGGCGTTCCCCGATCCGCAGGCGGGCGGAACGGGAAGGCGGGTTGGCGTTGGCCTCGGTCTCGCTGGCCTTCAACCCGCCGGAATGGATCAATCTCAGCTTCCTGGGCAGCGGCTCGGGGGCGCTGCGCCCCGGGCCGTCGTAGATGCCGGCGAGCCGGCGCAGGGTCTGCTTGGCGATGCGGTCTTCCAGGCTGTGGAAGGAGATCACCCCCAGGCGGCCGCCGGGCTTCAAGCTCAGCGCCGCCTGGGTGATGGCCCGGGCCAGCCTGGACAGTTCGCCGTTCACGGCGATCCGGATGGCCTGGAAGGTGCGGGTGGCGGGATCGATCTGCTTCTTGCGGCGGGCCACTTCCCGGGGCAGCACGGTGTAGACCGCGGCGGCCAGGTCCAGGGTGGTGTTGAGCGTGCCGGCATGCAGCGAGCGCAGGATGGCCCGGGCGATGGGGCGCGAGGCCCGCTCCTCGCCGTAGCCGTACAAGGCGTCGGCCAGGGTCGCGTCGGTCTGGTCGGACAGCCATTCCAGGGCGGTGACGCCGGCTTCCGGGTCCATGCGCATGTCCAGCGGGCCTTCGGCCTGGAAGCTGAAGCCGCGCTCCGGGTCCTTCAATTGCAGGCTGGAGACGCCCAGGTCCATGAGCACGGCGTCCAGCCCGGCCGGAGCCTGGGCCCGGAGCCATTCCTGGAAGGCCGGGTCGTCCCAGATGTCTTCGTAGGTGCCGGCGATGATGGTCAGGCGGGCGTCCCCGCCCAGCCGGAGCCGGGCCCGCTGCCGGGCCTGGGGGTCCCGGTCCACGCCGAGGTAGCGGGTCTGGGCGTCGGACCGGGCCAGGATGGCCTCGGCATGGCCGCCCAGCCCCAGGGTCAGGTCCAGCACCCGCCCGGCCGCGGGCACGGGAAGGTTGGCCAGCACTTCCTGGAGCAGGACCGGAACATGCAGCGTATCGGCGGGCGTCATGGTCAGATCCCCAGGTCCGCGAGCGCGGCCAGATCATCGGTGGTGAGCGGTTCGGCGCTCATCCGGCGTTCGAAGGAACCGCGGTTCCAGATGGCCAGGTGGTCCATCTGGCCGAGGATGGCCAATTCGCCGGTGAGCTGGGCGGCTTCGCGCAGGATCGGCGGGATCACGAACCGGCCCTGGGCGTCGGGCTCCACCTCGGAGCCGTAGTAGGCCGTGACTTCCAGGAAGCGCCGCTTGGCGGGGTTGGTGCCCGGCACCTGGGCCAGCCGGGCCTCGATGGCTTCCCAGACCGCCAGCGGATACAGCCGGGCGCCCTTGCCGTCCAGCGAGGTGAGGTAGTGGCGCAGGCTGCCCCCGCCTTCGCTGCTCGCGAAGGCTTCGAGGTCGGCCTTGAAGGTGGTGGGCAGCTTCAACCGCCCCTTTTCGTCCACCGTGGCCGGTGCATTGCCGCGCAGTCGCAGCACCTGAACCGCCTTTCCAAATGATTCCCCAGAGATATGGGAAGATCAGCCTATCGCCCACTAATTACCACTTCAATCCATTTTGGTCCATTTAGGTCCACCCCCAAGTGTAGAAATGGTTTGTAACGCCACAAGCAGGAAGTTAAGCGAAAGATAGGAATAAAGAAGGCGATTTAACCCGGAAGTTACCCTCAACCCCCCCATAATCAGGAGAATGATGTTTGCAACCCGGAGCCTCCCAGCCATGCCCAAGGCGCACCTCGACCTGTCCCAGCGCATGACCACACCGTGGGCGGCCTTCGCGCTGGCCGTGGCCGGGGGCGCCCTGCTGGGGCGGGAGGTGGAGCCGGTGCTCCGGATGGTGGGCCTGTTCGCCGCCGTGGCGGGGGGCATCCTGCTGGCCGCGCGCACCCGGGAGAGCCGCTCCACCATGGCCCAGGTGCTCGCCGTGATCCCGGTGGAGGACAAGGGCGACGCCCTGCTGCGCAAGCTGCCCAAGGCCTGGGCCGCCCTGGAGGAAGAGAACCTGCTGCTGCGCACCCGGGCCGAGGCGGAGGACCAGATCCGCCGGCAGATCCTCACCCACCTGAACGCGGGCATGCTGCTGCTGGACCAGGATCGCAACCTGCGCCTGTTCAACCCTTCGGCCCAGCTTCTGCTGGGTTCGAGCAGCAGCCTGGAGCTGGGCGACCCGGTGGTGGTGGCGTTCCGCGAGCCGGAGAGCCTGCGCAACATCGACAATGCCTGCCAGGGCGCCGCCTCGGAATGGGTCCTCAAGCGCAATCCCCGCATCCTGCGGGTGCGGGCCATCCCGTTCGAGGCCCCGCTGCAGGCGTCGTTCCATCCCTGGGTGCTGGTGACGGTGGACGACATCACCCGCCAGGAGGCCCTGGAAACCACCCGGCAGAAGTTCATCGCCAATGCCAGCCATGAGCTGAAGACGCCGGTCACGGGCATCCGGATCGCCGTGGAGAACCTGCAGGAAGGCGCCCTGGTGCTGCCCGAGGGCGACTCCAGCCTGCGCATCATCCTGCGCGCGGTGGACCGGATGACCATGCTGCTGGGCGACATCTCCGAGCTCTCGCGCATCGAGACCGGCGCGCTGCGCCTGGATCCGGTGCCGCTCCGGCTGGGCTCGTTCGTCACCGACGCGCTGGAGAACGCCCGGCCCCAGGCCGAAGCCGCCAACGTGAGGCTCGATCTGGACCTGGCCCCCGAACTCGAGGATTTCCCGTTCCAGGCCGATCCCCTCAGGCTGGTGCAGCTGCTGGACAACCTGCTGTCCAATGCCATCAAGTTCAGCCCGGCCGGCGCCGCCGTCCAGGTGCGGGTGACCCAGGAGGGCCCGTGGCTGGTATGGGCCGTGTCCGACCAGGGCCCGGGCATCTCCGATACCGACGCCCAGCGGATCTTCGAACGCTTCTACCGGGCCCCGAGCGTGCGCCGGATTCCCGGCACCGGCCTGGGCCTGGCCATCGTCAAGCACCTGGCGGTGCTGATGAAGGGCGAAGTGGACATGCACACGGAACTGGGCAAAGGCTCCACATTCATCTTCCGGTTGCCGGCGGCCGAAACGAAACAGTAGCTTCGAGGCATCATGGACCGTCCCGCAATGACCCCCGTTCCCGGCAGCCGGATTGTCCGTTATGTGGGGGACCGGCTCCGCTTCACGCTGGAGCGGCCCGCCGGGGAAGGCTGCCGGGCCCTGCTGCGCACCAACCTGACCCGGGCGGCCCGCACCCGGGAGGAGACCATCGGCCTGTCCGGGGCGGCCTCCAGCGTTCCCCGCAGCTTCGCCGGCGCCGCCTGGCGCGACCTGCCGCTGCGAAGTGGCGCGGACGGCTGGGAGCTGGACCTGGCGCTCACCGAGGTGGGCTACTTCCGCGCCAAGGCCTACTTCCTCGACGCCCAGGGCCAGCAGCACTGGCCGGACGGCGAGGACGTGGGCATTTCCGTGCAGCCCGACCACCTGCGCACCGGCAACAGCATCTACTGCGCCTTCCCGCGCATGTTCGGCC
>CAZVHQ010000101.1:0-9906 GCA_964627225.1 uncultured Mesoterricola sp. | reverse complement strand
CGAACACCCGGATGCCGTTGGCGAACAGGGCGGAGGCGATGGTCTCCCCTTCCCGCGCCAGCATCGGCTTGCCTTGCCAGGTGAACCCGACCGTGGGCTCTGGCGGCACCGCCAGAATGGGATGTTCCTTGATCCGGTAGTTGGGCATCGTGAAGCTCCTGGGGTGCGACCCCTTCAATTCATTACGAATCCATAGGCCAACGGGTCGTCGGGGTCGATGACGAAGTGGTTGAAACCGGTGATGAAGGCAGAGCCGGTGATTTCGGGGGAGATTGCATCGTAATCGCCGACCTTGACTTCCTCCAGGACCCGGCCCTTGAACAAGGTCCCAAGGATGCTCTCGTAGACGAACACCTCGCCCACGGCCAGCTTCCCAGTCGCATGCAGGGCGGCCATCTTGGCGCTCGTGCCGGTGCCGCAGGGTGAGCGGTCGACGTTGCCATGGCCGAAGATCACCACGTTCTTGTATCGTGCCGCGGGGTTGGTTGGCTTGTCGTAGATCTCCACCAGATCGGCAGAGCGGATATGATCCAGGGTCGGATGCTGGATCGGGACCGTGCGGTTGACGATATCCCGGATATTCAAGCCCAATGCCCGCAGTTCCGGGAGGTGCTCCAGGGTGACCTCCAGCCCCAGGCTCTCGGCCGCCACCAGGATGAAGAAGCTGCCGCCGAAGGCGATGTCCACTGGAATGCAGCCGAGCTTGGGCACGTCAATGAGCACTCCGGCCCGGTACATGAAGGAGGGCACATTGACGATGGAAACCTCCCGGGCCCGGCCATGTTCCACCTTGACCTCGCCCCGGATCAGTCCAGCCGGGGTATCCATCCTGATGTGGGTGATCGGCTCCACCGGATCAACCATGCCGGTCTCCACCGCCACGGTCATGGCCCCGATGGAGCCGTGGCCACACATGTTGAGATAGCCGCCGCAATCCATGAAGATGATGCCGAAGTCCGCCTCTTTTGAGCAGGGTTCGGTGATGATGGATCCGAACATGTTGCTGTGGCCCCTGGGCTCCAGCATGATCGCGGTCCGGAGGTGGTCCAGGTTCCTCTCCAGGTATTCCTTCTTGGCGGCCATGGTACCGCCCGGGATTTTCGGCATTCCGCCGATGACGATCCGGGTGGGCTCACCCATGGTATGGGAATCGATAGCTTGAATATTGTGGACCGATTTCATACCAGAGCTCCTTGAAACCTATCAGGCTGCCAAGCGGTCAGGAACGGGGGCTGCCCTTGCGGTTCAATTCGAAAAGGGATCCCCCCGGGGACTTAGCCAGTGCATGCGCTTCCATGGAGAACCGGATCGCGAAGGCCTGAGAGGCGTCCAGCCCATCCTTCAGGTAAGCCAGGGCTTCTTCGATCTGCCTGGCGCAGCAGCACTCGCAAAGCATCCGGTGCGACCTGATCTCCTCCTGGAGTTCCCAGCCGCTGACTTCGACCGTGCCCATGATGAGGTGCAGGAGGCACAGCATGGACCGCTCAGTCTCCGCCAGCCAATGGCTTCCGGAGAGGATCTGCACCAGGTTGGCGTGGAACTCCACATGAGCATTCGCAGCGGTGGGCGGATCGTTGATGGACACCGCTGTCTCATAGACGTGGAATTCCCGGAGCAGGTCCTCGAGGGTCCGATCAGAGCACGTGGCAGCCGCCCGCACGCAGGCGCCCTCCAGGATCATGCGGGCACGGAAGATGTCGTCCACCTCTGCTACGGTCAGGTGCCGGACCACCACGGTGCGGTTGGGCTGGCGGGTCACCAGACCGTCCACGGTCAGGACCCTGATGGCCTCCCGCACGGTACTACGGGAAACGTCGAACCACTTGGAGATCTTCTCCTCCCGTAGCAGGTCACCGGGGCAGAGACTGCCATTGAACATGGCCTGACTGAGGGCGAACACCACCCGGTCCACTGCGGTGAAGCCCTTCGACCTCGTGTAAATTTCTGCCGCCATCCGACCCTTTCTGGTCTTGACCGTTGCTAGAATTCGGCGCCCCACTGACTGCTTTCGCCCAAGTAGAACCCCCTGGGGAACGGATCCCGGGAGTCCAGCACGATATTTTGGAACCCCGAAATGAAAGCCCTGCCCCGGATGGTCGGGATCACCGCCGTGAACGGCCCGACCTGGGTTGTTTCGACCAGGGTTCCCTGGAACAAACTGCCGATGATGCTTTCGCTGACCATTGCTTCCCCGAGCCGCTGCAGGCCCTTTGCGAACCTTGCCGCCATCTCTGCGGACGTTCCCGTTCCGCATGGCGACCGGTCAATGGCTTCGGCGGAATAAAGCACCGCGTTTCGGGTCGTAACGTTGGGCGTACGGGATGGTGCAATGAACCTCACGTGACTGCAACGGTTGATGGCCGGGATGGTTGGATGCTGGACTTCCACCTGTTCGGATATGGCGTCCCGGATCAGCGATCCTTTCCGGACGATTTCCTTGGCGGCACCGGGCACCAGGTCGAGCCCGACGCTCGCGGCCGGCACGATGGCATAGAAGTTCCCGCCGTAGGCGATATCCAGCACGATCTCGCCCAGTTCCGGAACCTGCACCTTCAGGTCGGCCATGTAAAGGAACGACGGCACGTTCTGGATCGTGACTGACTTCGCCACCCCGTTCTCCACCTGCACCTCGGCCCGCACCAGTCCTGCCGGGGTGTCCAGCACGATGTGGGTGACAGGTTCGGTGACCGGGACAAGCCCCGCTTCCACCAGCACCGTGCAGGTGCCGATGGTGCCGTGCCCGCACATAGGCAGGAAGCCGCTTACCTCGATATAGATCACCCCCACGTCCGCCCCGGGGGTGCAGGGCGCGGTGATGATGCTGCCGGACATGACCGAATTGCCGCGCGGCTCGAACATCAGCAGTTTGCGCAGGTCGTCCAGGTTCGCCTTGGCCCAGGCCCACTTGTCCGCGAAGGTGGCGCCCGGGATAACCGGGACTCCGCCGATCACGACCCGGGTCGGTTCCCCCTCGGTATGGCTGTCGATGGCCGAAATCAAACGATTGAATCGCATATTGCCGCCTCCCGTGGACAGGTCGTCTTACCGGGCGAACGCGGGCAGGATGCGCTTCTTCATCCATTGGAAGACGCCGGCGATGCCCAGCGGGTAGTAGATCATCACCAGGATCAGAAGCACGCCGTAGATGACGAACTGCAGCCCGGGCATCCCAGAGTGGGAGCGGATCAATTCCATCAGGAAGACCATGGGGAAGGCCACCACGATTCCTCCCCATAGGCTGCCCCGGCCGCCGATGTAGGCGATGGCCAGGATCTCGATGGTCTTGGAGGTGTCCATGATGGAATCCGGGGTCAATGAGCCCAGGTAGTGGGCGTAGAAACCTCCCAGCCAACCCGCGAACATGGACGAAACGGTGAAGTTCAGCACCCGGTAGCGGGTAGGGTTGATCCCCGATGCGCAGGCCGCATCGTAGTTCTGGCCCATGGCCCGGAAGGCCAAACCGATGTGGGACTTGGTCATCAGGTTCAGGCTGACGTAGATCACCAGCAGCATGGCCAGGATCACGTACAGGTAGGGAATGTTGGAGGTGGACTTGAAGAAGGTGACGGGAGCCATGCCGCTGGGGCCCCGGGTCAGCCAAGTCAGGTTCCGGGCCAGACCCATCAGGGCGATGCCCACAAACCAGGACATGACTGCCGCGAATATGCCCCGCAGGCGGAGGGTGAGGATCCCCAGGCCGAACCCCATCAGCCCGGCCACCAGCGCTCCGATCCAGATGCCCACCCACGGAGATAAGCCCGGGTGGAAGGCCAGCCCCAGGGACTGGTTGGCGAAGATGGCCGACGTGTAGGCGCCGGTCCCCACAATGGCGGCGAACCCGAAAGGCACCACGTTGATGAACCCGGCGGTGAAATCGAAGGCTACCGCCTGGGCCGCGAAGTAGGCGCCGACGATGACCCAACGCACGATGTACTCGTTGTTGAACGGCGGGATGAACGGGCAAAGCACTAGCAGCACGAACAGCGCCACGCCCAGGGGGGTGAAACCGACCTGGCCTAGGGACCGCGTGATCACTCCCTGGCCCTTATCTCCATTGCTCATACGATTCCCTTTCTTCTCTGGGTTAGGACTGCTCGTGGACGCCCTTCACGACGCTTCCGAAGATCCCGGATGGAACGAGGATCAGGATCAGGATCATCACCGCAGTGGGGACAACGTCGGCCCACTGGATCCCGATGTATGTCTGGGTGGCCGCCTGGAGCAGGGCGACGATGAAGCCGCCGACCACTGCCCCGTAGATGTTGCCGAAGCCCACCAGCATGATCACGAACCAGGCGTAGTAATTGGGGTCGTGGCCCACGGTCGGGTAGGCCTGGAACATGAACAGCAGGGCTGCCCCGGCCGCTGCCGCCATGGCCGTGGCCAGGGCGTAGGTGAGGGTGTGGATGAAGTTCAGGTTGATGCCCACCATCTGGGCCCCCATCTCGTCCTGGGACACCGCCCGGATCGCCCGGCCCGTGCGCGTCCACTTCATGAACCAAACCAGGGCTGCGATGATCAGGACGGCAATGCCCAGGGCTACCAGCCGGTCCACCGACATGCGGATGCCGAGGATCTCGACCGGGTGGAAGTCGTAGTACCGGGGGATCCCTTTGAAATTGGCACCCATGACGATGGTGGCGCCGTTGATCATGATGAAGGAGATGCCGGCTGTCAGCAGGAAGGTGTTCATGATCCAGCCCTCCTTGGTGCGCCGGCGCAAGGGCGCCACCGCCAGACGCTCCGTAAGGACCCCCAGGACCGCGCCGGCCAGGGTGGCCCCGAGGCAGGCGAGGAGCGGCGCCAGGAGCATCAGGGTGGGGTTGGGGTGGTCCAGCAGGTAGTTCTGCATGGGGTTGAACACGTAGAACCCCACGTAGGCCCCAACCATGAACGATTCGCCGTGGGCGAAGGTCGGGATGTTCATCACCCCGAACACCAGCGCCAGCCCGACTGCCAGCAGCGCCCACATGCCCCCCGTCACCAACACGTTGAACAGGCTGCCGGCGCCGTTGGTGAATCCGATCATCACCGCTAGCAGGAGGGAAAACAGCACCACCCCCTTGCCAGCCGGAGAAGCGCCCAGGAGTGCCCAGGTGTTGTTTCTTTTCGCTGAAGGTGCCATCTTGCCAGTCCTTTCCTCGTTAAGAAAATCAGATGCCCAGATAGGCGCTCTGGACGTGGGGGTCCTGCTTCATTTCCTTGCTGGCACCGCTCATGACGATCCTGCCGCTCTCAATCACGTAGGCCCGGTCGGTCACGTCCAAGGTGAGGTGGACGTTTTGCTCCACCAGCAGGATGGTTACCCCGGTCTTGCGAAGTTCCAGCAGGGCCTCGAACACCCCCATCGTCGTGTTGGGGGCCAGTCCCAGGGACGGCTCATCCACAAGCAGGAGCTCCGGATTGGCCATCACGCCCCGGGCGATTGCCAGCATCTTCCGCTCGCCACCACTCATGGTCCCGGCCAACTGGTCTTCCCTTTCCTTCAGGCGGGGGAAGATCCGGTAGGTAAAGTCCAGGGTCTCATGCTGCTTGCGCTTGTCCGGCACATAGTAGGCGCCCATCAGCAAGTTCTCGCGCACGGTCATGTTGGTGAACAGGTTCAGTTCCTCGGAAACGTAGCTGATGCCGCTGCGGCTGATTTTGTAGGCCGGCACCCCGGCGATATTCCGGTCCTTGAACAAGACAGAGCCGGCCCGGGGCTTCAGCATCCCTGCGATGGTTCGCAGGGTGGTGGTCTTGCCGGCGCCATTGGGCCCGATCAGGGCCACAAATTCCCCTTTGTCTACATGGAAGGAGACGTCCCAAAGGACCTGCAAGAAGTCGTAGCCGGATTCGACGTTCTCCAATTTCAGCATGCTAGTGCCCCTCCGTCACAGCCGGCATCGTGCCCAGGTAGGCCTCGATGATCTTGGGATTTTTCATCACCTCGCCGGGCGCACCCTCGGCGATCATGGCTCCGTACTGGATGACGATGATCCTGTCGCAGATCCCGTTGATGAACTTCATGATGTGCTCCACCACAATGATCCCCAGGTGCATGGTGTCGCGGATGGTGCGGATGAGATCGATCATGCCGTCGAGTTCCCCTTCGGTCAGGCCCGAGGCGAGCTCATCCAGGAGCAGCATCTTCGGTGCGCAAGCCAGGGCCCTGGCCAGGTCCAGGCGCTTGAGCTGGACCGCGTTCAGGCTTTGCGCCGGCAACTCCGGGTCTTGGCTGAACTTTACGAACTCGAGCAGTTCCATGGCCCGGACCCGGGCCGTGGAAACGTGGCCCGCATGGCCGCCGAACACGGCGCCCACCATGACGTTTTCCAACGCGGTGAGCCTGGGGAAGGGCCGGGGGATCTGGAAGGTCCGGGCCATGCCGCGCCGGCACATCTCGTGAGAGGTCAGGCCGGTGGTGTCGTGGCCCAGGAAATGGACCGTCCCGCCGTTGGGGCGGTAGGCGCCGGCCAGGCAGTTCAGGAAGGTGGTTTTGCCCGCCCCGTTCGGTCCGATCAGGCCCAGGATCTCGCCGGGTTCAACCTGGGCCGAGACCCGGTTCACCGCGGTGAGCCCGCCGAAGGTTTTGATGATGTCCCGAGCATCAAGCAGCATCTGCAACCTCATTGAAAAGGGGTGGTGGCGCCGGATTTGCGCCTTGGCCGCCACCCCTTGGTCAGTCCGTGTGAAGTACTTCTATTACTTGATTTCCAGCTTGGACTCGGCCCACGCGGGCGGGAACACGACCTTGCCCTCGCCGGAGTGGTACTGGAGCACCGGGAAGGTGTACTCATTGGGGCCCACCACTGGATCAGGAATGGTCTCAGGGGTGAACTTGTATTCCTTCATGACGATCCCGTCCTTGAAGGTCCACTTGCCGGTCCAGATGTTCTTCTTCACGAACTGGTAGATGGAGTCGCTGGTGAGGGGGCCGCCCTTGGCGACGATATCCTTGGCCATCTTGATGAAGTACAGGGCGCTGTCATAGCTGATGCCGGCGGTGGCGGGGCTGGGGGACCAGCCGTACCTTGCCTTGTATTCAGCGGCAAACTTCTTGCCGGCGGCGGTGCTCCAGGTGGGGATCTCGTCCAGCACCCTGTCGGAGGCCTTGCCGGTCAGCTTATACCAGTCACCGAACCAGCCAAGGCCATCGGCGATGAGCACTCCCGGGATGCCAATTTCGTCAGCCTGCTTGATGAAGGAGGTGAGCGACGGGGAGGAGGTGCTGCCGCCGGCCACCACGGCCGGATGCAGGCCCTTGAGCTTGTTCAGGACCGGGTAGAAGTCAGTCTGGCCCAGGGGGAAATATTCGGTGTCCAGGATCTTCCAGCCGGCGGCGGTGAAGCCGTCGGAGAAGCCCTTGACCATCGCGCGCCCGTAATCGGTGTCTTCGGCGTAGAGAACCACGGTCTTGCTCTTTGGCTTGTAGTCACCCCGCTTGATGGCGTCCTCCAGGGCCTGGACGTAGGCGATGCTCAGCTTGGACGGGATGGGCCAGGACTTGATCATCCAGTAGCCGTACTTGGCAGGGTTGGACCGGAATTTTTCGTTGATGAGACCTGTGGAGGCGGTGCCCAGCAGATGGGGGATCTTGTATTTGGCACACACTTCCATAATTGCCACGCCCACCGAGCTGTGCCAGTTCTGCAGGCCGCACTGGATGTGGTCCTGCACGATGGCCTGCTCATAGGCGTTGGTGGCCTTGGCCGGGTCGGACTGCGAGTCAATATAGACGGGAACGATCTTGTATTTGCCGATCTGCCAGTGAATCTGCTCGAAGGCCAGGGTGGCACCGTTCTTGATCTCGGTGCCGGTCTGGGCAGCCGGGCCAGTGAACGGGGACAGGATGCCCAGCTTGAACTCGGTGGTCTGGGCCGAGGCTGTTGCCAAGCCGAGGGACGCCAGCATTCCGAGACCGGCGATAGCACGGGTTAATTTGCCCATACGTTTATCTCCATAAGAGGGTCTTACGGTTAACAGGCATAAGCGCAGTCAGATCCCTACCTAGCCCTGCAGAGGAGAGAGGCGAGTCGGCTGGTGCTAACGGAAAATCAGGTTTGAAGCCGCGCGGATTTTTTTGGGGTGGGCTAACGATGCACCTGGGTTGGGGGGGTGTCAAGAATTTTGTCGGACATTTTTTTTTTTTTGTCTGATGATTTTCTGAATTCGTCAGACCGACCCGGAGCAACTCGACCCATCCCCTGTGAATTCAAGGAAAGCGACCATTTCCATTGCCCAGGGAAGGGCACGGGAACCCCCCGGTACACGGCAGACTGACTCACGGGGCGTATGACCGTATCGCGCCGGCCGTGGCTTCACCGCCCGGGTAGCTGGAGCAAGGAGATTATGGAAGGCGGTGGCGAGAACTGACCAACCGATGCCCTCCTAGCCGATCTGGCTGGACGCTGGAGGGATGGGCCCCGTACCTCTCGGAGGCTTTCACGACCTGGCGATTCGAAAGGTATCGGTTATAATGATACTAGCGAGGCGAAACGGAGTTCCCTATGAACCCAACTGAAATTATTTCACTATTTGATAAATTTCTGGTTGAGCGGAACCTCGGCCTGGAGGCGGTCTTGATTGGCGGGGCCGCATTGGCCCTGCATGGGGTCATTACCCGGGATACCCGGGATTGCGACATCATCGAGCCTGAATTGGAGGACTGGCGAACCCGCCTCCAGGCCGCCTACCGGGGGAAGGCAATCACCTTATGGTCTCCAGGGAGGGAGGACTTCCTTTTGACGAAGCTGTTCGCCTTGTGCGACCGCGGGCTAGACCTGGGCGATTGCGTGGCCCTGCGGCCGACCCGGGAGGAGCTTGCTGCGGCGGCTGCATGGGGCGTTTTGCAGGACGCGAATCCGGATTGGCCTGCCCACGTGCGGGCGACGTTCCTGGACTTGGGGAGGAGGTGCGGTCATGGCGTTTAAGCGGATCCGGATCCCGGCCGAACCTCTTCAGGGCGAAGGGATGACCTCGGCCATGGTGGGCATCGGCATGAACTTCGCCGCTCGGGCGACTCCTGGCGCCAATATCGAGGACACGGTGCTGGCGGCCTCCGTGGCCGGAATGGAGCAGGATGATTTCCGCGTCCTGTCCATGCTGGTGACGTGGCTGGAGACCCACTCAGTCTGGATCAACGTGGATCGCCTGACCCATCTGGTGCTGGAGCATCCGTCCCTGAGGGTCCGGCTGTTCTGGAGCGGCGTGGCGGTGTGGCTCGCCAAGGACCGACGGTTCGGGCGCATGGCGAAATCCTACACGGGCCCCCGCCTGGATCTGCTGGCCACGGGCACGGACTTCCATATCCGACGATCGGGAGAAGACCTGAGGTTCAAGGAGGGTCCTTTGCGGATTCCTGCTGGAATCCTGCGCGACCGCCCGGCGGATGTGCTGACGCCGGTGGAACTCGCACGGGTGCATATGACCTACCGTCGGCGCATTCTGCTGGGGCCCACCTACCGTGCCGACATGTGGGCGGAACTGGACGCCAACCCGACGCTGTCAGCGGCGGAGCTGGCGCGGCGAACCTATGGCTCCTTTGCGACGGCGTGGCATGTCAGGCAGGATTGGGATGTCCTGGCGGGGACGGCGGCCAGGTCGGGGATCGGTCCTTGCCCTCCGGTACGAGGTACCCCTGCAGCCGCAGGGCAAACTCTCCACCGGCATACCGGAAAATCTTCCACCCCTTCACCTGGCTGCACTGGGTCGAGTTCTTAAAAATAGATTTTCTTGCACCCTGGGCAGATCCCATGTGAATACTTGTTCTCACTTGGCCGGCGGCGATCAGGGCCCCAAGTCGTGCCCATCTGGATGAAACCACACCACGCGCACCGAATTGTAAGGACCACCCGCCTGGATTCTTTGAACTTTTTCCCCATGGCATCTCCGTATGCCAACGCATTGCCACATGTCTATATGGTA
>CAZVHQ010000100.1:0-9927 GCA_964627225.1 uncultured Mesoterricola sp. | reverse complement strand
CAGAAGATCGCCGCCACCCTGGCTTCCACCGGCTGCCCCAGCTTCTACCTGCATCCGGCCGACGCGCTGCACGGCGACCTGGGGATGGTCATGGCCGAGGACACCGTGCTCATCCTCAGCAACAGCGGGGAAAGCGAAGAGATCCTCCGGCTTCTTCCGAGCCTCATCCGGCTGGGCGTGCGCATCGGCGCGATCACCGCCCAGCCGGACAGCCGCCTGGCCCAGGCGGCCGACTGGTGCTTCACCTACACCATGCCCGAAGGGGAGGGCTGCCCGCTCAATTTCGCGCCCATGGCCAGCACGACCTTGCAGCTGATGTGGGGCGACCTGCTGGCCGCCTACCACATGGTGGAAAGCGGCTTCACCCTGGAGCACTTCGCCCGGTTCCACCCGGCCGGCAACCTCGGCGCGCGGCTGCTCAAGGTGAAGGAACTGATGCACACCGATTTTCCCCGGGTGACGCCGACGACCGGCCTGGTGGAAGCCCTGGGGGTCATGACCGAAGGCAAGCTGGGCATGACCACCGTCATGGAAGGCGAAACGCTGGTGGGGGTCATCAGCGAAGGCGATATCCGCCGGGCGCTGCAGGGCGCCGAGCGCATGCGCAGCACGCCATGGAGCCTCACCGCCCGCAACATCATGACGCCGAACCCGATCTGCACCAGCCCCGAGGCCCTCGCGGCGGAAACCGCCAAGATCATGGCGGCCCGGAAGATCACCTTCGTGATCGTCAAGGATGGCGATACCGCCCGCGGGGTCGTCCACGTGCACGATCTGTTCGCGGCCAAGGTCATCTAGGATGGAGAACCGCTCGCAACAGTGCGGTTCACATCCAATGTTACATAATATACATTATCGAAAGCTAGCCCTGGGCCCCGAACCAGCCCCTATTCCCAATATTTGCGCCCACTGAACCGTTGCGTTTCCGATCAGCACCCTGAATTGTCGAAAGCCGTTGCCGTGCCCTCCATCCTGCTCAAATACCTTCTCCGACGCTGGCTGTTCCCCCTGCTGGGCGCGCTGTTGTTCTACGGCGGCATGCTCATGGCCTACGAGGTCGTGGGGGTGACCAAGGAGATCTTCTCCATCGGCGCCCCGTTCCGCTGGGTGGCTCCCCTGCTGTTACTGGCGGTGCCTGAGAACCTGGGGATGGTTCTGCCCATGGCTTCGGTGCTGGGGGGGCTCATGGGCACCCAGTACCTTTCCGAAGGGTCCGAGCTGGTGGCGGCCCAGGGACTGGGCGTGGGCATGCGCGCGCTGATCAAGCCCTGGCTGCTGCTGGCCACCGGGCTCCTGGTGCTGGCCACCCTGAACGCGCACTTCCTGGTGCCTTGGGCCAACGCCACCCAGATCACCACTCAGACCAAGATGTTCGAAGAGGCTCGAACGCGCTTCCTGAAGCCCGGCGCGCCCCCCTGGTTCCCGCCCCGGTCGCCCCGGAATGCCGTGTGGATCGCCCCGGACGGCCAGATTCACCTCATGGAGGTGAGTAACGACCGGGTCCAGCACCTGGTGGCGAAAACCCTGAAATGGGGACAGAACGACAAGTCGTTGGAACATTCCGAGATAAACCTGCGATTGGAAGACCTTCGCGGCGCCTCCTTGCATAAGACCGATGGCAAAGTCACGCTCATCCAGGAGCAGGAACACACTTACACGATCGAAGTGCCGCCCGTGCCCAAGCTGCTGACCTCCACCCACGGCCGGTTCCTGGCGACCCGCACCCTGCTGGCCCAGAAGACCCCCGAATCCCTGGTGGAGCTGAGCCGGAGATTCACCCTGCCGCTGGCCTCCTGCGCCCTGCTGCTGCTGGGCATCGCCATGGGCGTGGGGCATCCGAGGTTCCAGAAAGGCGGCGCGGTGCCGAAGAGCCTGGGCGTGATCGTGCTGTATTACCTGCTATTGAAATACTTTGAAAATCAAGTTTTATCGGGCAAGGGTCTAATCCTCTTCCCGCGCATCGCCATCTTCGCCCTGCCCCTGGTGTTCCTGGCCGGCGGCTTCGTCCTGCTGACCCGCAAGCTGCACCCCCACCACGCCAACCGCTTCCGCGGCCTGGCTCCGGTGCGGGCCGCCAGCCATTGGGTGCGGGCCGCGCCGCGGCTCTCCCGGGCGCTCCAGGCCGTGAAGGCGGCCGCCCTGGGCCTGGCGGCCGGGGCCAAGCGGCTCATACCCCGGCGCTGGAAATGGCTCCCCTCGGGCAAAGGCATCCTGGCCAGCTGGACCCACGAACTCTGGTGGCGCAACTGGGGGTCGGTCATCGGCACCTTCCTGGCCCTCAGCTTCCTCATCGAATACGCCAGCCTGGCCGGCGACCTGATGAACAACCATGTATCCAACCTGGTATTCCTGCGCTACTGGTTGTGGAACCTGCCCACCTTCCTGGCGGTGGTGTTGCCGCTCGCCTTTCTGCTGGGCGGCGTGCTGTCCCTGTCGGACGCCACCATCACGAGGGAATGGATCGCCCTGCGCGCCGGCGGGATCAGCTTCCTGCAGTGGTGCAAGGCCGGCGCCCGGGCCTGGGGCGCGGTGCTGGTCTTGACCTTTGCGCTCCAGGCGTTCCTGGCGCCCCTGGCGTTCCAGCGGGCGGACCCGCTGTACCAGCAGATCCTCGGGCGCCCGGCGCGTTCCCTCAAGACCCGTCCCTCCTGGCTCAACCTGGGCTCCACGGGGGTGGTCTGGTTCCTGGACGGAACCCGGCGCTGGGGCTTCCCGCTCAAGCCGGCCGCCACGGACGTGCCCATCCTGCTCAAATGGGAGATGCAGGACCTGCGGGCCCTGGCCCTGCCCTGGAACGGGCTGAACCTGCTGCCCGGGCCGTTCACGGCCGATCTGTTCCCGGACAAGGCGCTGCGGGATTCCACCTCCGCCGAGGAAACCTCCACGGTCGACCTGTTCCACTGGCAGAAATGGGCGCCGGACCCGGAACGGGCCACCATGATCTGGAGCCGGCTGCTGGGGTTCCTGGCCGGGCCGTGCCTGATGTTCGCCATGCTGCCCTACGCCTTTCCTTCGCCCAGGGGCGGGCGCGGCCAGGCGCTGGGCTACAGTCTGGTGGCCGGGCTGATCTTCATGGGGCTGCAGGCGCTGTTCACCGGCGCGGCCAAGGCCGGGGAGTTCCCGCCGCTATGGGGCATCCTTTGCCCGATCCTCCTGGTGATGGGCTTCGGCCTGATGCGCCTGCACCGGCTGCGCACCTGAATCGGTTAGCGGTACTGGCAAAGGTAGGCGGTTTCGACCGGCACCTTCAGCTGGAACTTCAGCCCGGCCGCGACGGTGAAGCTCTGGCCCGGGAGGAAGGTCTGCCAATCGGTCTTCCCCGGCAGTTTGACCACCAGCTGGCCACTGATCACCTGCATGATCTCCACGGTGGAGGTGCCGAACTCGTATTCGCCGGAGGCCATCACCCCCACCGTGGCCGGGCCGTCCGCGGGCTGGAAGGCGATCGACTTCACCTTGCCGTCGAAGTATTCGTTGGTCTTGAGCATGAATGCCTCCATGATGGGCCCGTTATATCACGCCGGGGGCGACAGGGCTGCGCCCTTGGTCACAATCGGCCTCGTTAACATCATTAAAGATAATATTTCTAATTCGAGTGGCGCTGCAGGAAGGCCAGGGTCTTCTGGTTGAACGTATCAACTTGCTCATAGATCGGGGCGTGGGCGCACCCTTCGAAGATCACCAGCTCGGAGCCCCGGATGCCGGAGGTGAGCGGGTCCGCGAACCGGGTGGAGGTCACCAGGTCGCGCTGGCCGAAGGTGATCTGGGTCGGCGCGGTGATCCGGCCCAGCTGGGCTTCCACGTCATGGGCCAGCACGGCGTTGGACTGCTGGATGAAGGCTTCCATGGGCAGCACCGGCCGGCTCCGGACGAAGGCCGCCAGGGATTGGACGTAGTCGAGCTTGCCGGCATACAGCTCCGGGGTGAAGCACCAGGGGAAAATGCCCTGGATGATCATCTCCTGGACGCTGCCCAGGCCCTTGGCCAGCCCCTGCCAGCTTTGCACCACGGTCTGGAGGAAGGGATCGGTCCGGGACCAGCCGCTGTGCACGGAGAGCGACTTGACCAGGCCGGGATGCTTGGCCGCCAGCCACAGGCCGGTGGCCGCCCCCAGCGACAGGCCGGAGATGTGGGCCCGGGTGATGCCCATGGCCTGCATGAACCCGGCCACGTCGTCCGCGAACAGTTCGGTGGCGTAGACCCCGGCAGGCTTGTCGGACTCCCCCATCCCGCGCAGATCGAGGGAAAGGCAGGTGAAGTGCTTGGCGTATTCCGCCACCTGGAAGGCGTAGCACGCATGATCGGCCGCCAGGTAGGGAATGAGGATCAGGGGTTCACCCGTTCCCTGCTGGTCGTAGTTCATGGTGAGGTCATGGACTTTGATTTTGGGCATGGAGATTCCTCCTTATCAATGCGGCCTCAAGGCCGTGCCCCTGGATGGTTCGCTCCGGTAGGTTACAGCCGATGATCGGCGGAGAGTGGATTATCCTGGGGGTGCTTGGAGCGAAAGGCATGACGATTGACAATGGACCTTCCCTGCTGCTGGAGCACGCGCTGGCCTGTCTGCGCCGGAACGGGCCGCGGCCCGGGGACCGGGTCCTGGCGGCCATGTCCGGCGGCATCGACAGTTCGGTGATGGCCGCCCTGCTGCACCGGGCCGGCTTCGACGTGGTGGGCGTCTCCATGCAGCTGTTCGACAAGACGCGCGGCGGCACCATGCCGGAAGCCGAGGGCAAATGCTGCACCCTGGATGACTTCCAGGATGCCCGGCGGGTGGCGTTCCAGTCCGGCTTTCCCCACTACGTGCTGGACCTGGAGCAGCGCTTCCAGGAGACCGTGATCGAACCCTTCGTGGCCGACTATCTCAGGGGCGAAACCCCCAGTCCTTGCATCCGTTGCAACCAGCACCTGAAATTCCGGGCGCTGCTCGAGCGGGCCGGGGAGATGGGCTGCGGCTTCGTCGCCACCGGCCACTACGCCCGGATCGAGCGGGACGCCCGCGGCTACCACCTGCGCAAGGCCCACGACGCGGCCAAGGACCAGAGCTACTTCCTGTTCACCCACGACCAGGCGAGCCTGGCCCGCACCCTGTTCCCGCTGGCCGGGTTCAGCAAGCCGGAGGTGCGCCAGCTGGCCCGGGACCTGGGGCTGCATCTGGCGGACAAGGCGGAAAGCCAGGAAATCTGTTTCATCCCCGGCCGCTACGACGGCTACATCGAGGATGCCGGCCAGGCGCCGGTCCAGGCCGGCCCCGGCCCGATCCGGCACCTGGATGGCCGCATCCTGGGCCACCATGAGGGCTACTGGCGCTTCACCGTGGGCCAGCGCAAGGGGATCGGGGTGGCCTTCGCCAGCCCCCTGTTCGTGGTGCGGGTGGACCCGGCCACCGACACCGTCTGGGTGGGCGGCGAGGACGACCTGCTGGGCCGGGAGCTCACCGCCCGGGAGACCAGCTGGTGCCTGGAGCCGCCGGCCGGGTCCCTGCTCTGCCGGGCCAAGATCCGCTCCCGGGGCAGCGAGGTGGAGGCGGTGGTGCATCCTTTGCCCGGCCGCCGGGCGCGGGTCGAGTTCATGGCCCCCCAGCGGGCCATCGCCCCCGGCCAGGCCGTGGTGTTCTATGCCGGGGACGAAGTGCTGGGTGGCGGCTGGATCGAACCTCTAATAATTTCCTAAAATTCCAGCGCCAGGGCCGCCAGGAAGTCGCGCAGCACCTGATCCCGGGCGCCGGCCAGGCGCCGGCCGGCGGCGGTGTGCATGCCCGCCTTCAGCTTGAGCAGCTTGGTCTGGAAGTGATCCAGGCTCCAGCGCTTGTCGTCCAGCGCCCGTTCCCGCCCCCAGGGGTCTTCGGGATGCCAGAGGCCGGCGCCCATGGCGCCCCCGGTGGCGAACACCCGGGCCAGGCCGATGGCGCCCAGCGCCTCCAGGCGGTCGGCATCCTGCAGCACCGCCCCGGGCAGGTTCGAAGGCCGCGCCCCGCCGGAAAAGCTGTGGGTGGCCACGGCGCCGGCGATGAGCTCGGCCCGCCCGGCCAGCTCCGGGATCTCCCGGCACCATTCCAGCGCCAGCTGCGCGCCCATGCGCGCCGTGCCGGAGGAATCCGGGTGGTTCTTGGGCAGGTAGACCAGGTCGTGCAGCAGAGCGGCCGCGGCGCAGGCCTCGGCGTCAGCGCCCTCTTCCAGGGCAAGCGTCACCGCCAGCCGGGCCACCCGCAGGCAGTGGGCCAGGTCGTGCGCGCCGTCCCGGCGCTCCTGGGCGAACCGGCGCTCCAGCCGCGCCAGCAGGTGGGCGCTCCATGGGTACGGGAGGGGGTCGGCGGGGATCGTCATGCCAGAAGGTTAGCAGGCTACCTGGCGCGCCGTCCGCGGGTCGGTCCGTCCGCCAGGTGGGCGTAGAAGCTGCTCCGGCGCACATCTTCCTCCACCTGGATCTCCTGGTGCAGGGGCGGGAAGGCGCGCTGTTCGCAGTCGGTGCGGTCGCACAGCCGGCAGGTGACGCCGATCGGCACCGGCGGCTGCTCCAGCACCAGGCCGTCGGCGTAGACCAGCTCCCGGGCGTAGCCGATCTCGCAGCCCAGGCCCAGGGCCTGGATGGCGTGCTGGCCGCGGTAATTGCCGGTGTCCCGCTGCAGGGTGCAGGCGATGCAGAAGTACTTGCGGCCGTCGTTCATTTCGCTGATCTGGGTGCGGATCAAGCCGGGGGTCAGGAAGGACGCGTGGACGTTCCACCGGGGGCAGCAGCCGGAATAGCGGGCGAAGCGGATGCCGGAGGCGGAAAAGCTCTTGGAGATGTTGCCGGCGATGTCGATGCGCAGGAAATGGAACGGCACCCCTTCTTCCTGGGGCCGGCGCAGGGCGGTGAGGCGGTGGCAGACCTGTTCGAAGCTGACCTGGAACCGGCGGCACAGCAGTTCGATGTCATAGCGGGCGGCCAAGGTGGCGCGCAGGAAGGGACCATAGGGCATCAGCACCGCCGCGGCAAAATAATTGGCCAGGGCCACCCGGGCCATGGAGCGGGCCACCGGACCGGTGAGCAACGGGTCCTCGGTGAGCCGGTCCAGCACCTCGCCCAGGGCCAGCAGCGCCCATTGGTGCGCCAGCTGGAAGGTGCGGCTCCGGGGCGAAAGCAGTTCGGACAGGCTGAGCACCCGGGCATCGGGGTCGAACCGGCGCAGGATGCCCGGCGCCTCCTCGGCCCGGTGGATGCGCACCTGGATGCCGCGCAGCTTGAAGGCGCCCGCCAGCCCGGCGTAGAGCAGCTCCGGATCCAGCGCGGCTGCGTGCCAGAGCGCCTCGGCGGCCTCTTCCAGTTCGGGGAAGTAGTTCATCCGGCGCTGGATGAAATCCCCGGCGGCTTCCGACGGCAGGGGGCTGGAGGCGGACGGGAAGCCCTGGCCGTCGCTCAGCTGATCGGACAGCGCCTCCATGCGCCGGCGCGCCTCCCGGTAGGACTGGTAGAGCAGGAACACGGCCCGGGCCAGGGCCGGCCCGTTCTGGGCCAGCTCCCGCACCTCCCCGGCCGGCAGGTCCAGCGGCTCGAACAACGGGTCGCCGAATGCCTCCATCAGGTCCTCGGCCACCCGCTGGTCCGCGTCCGGGGCGAAGCTCCTGAGGTCCACCTGGAACGACTGGGCCAGCTGGATCAGCAGGTTGGCGGTGAGCGGGCGCTTGTTGGCCTCGATCAGGTTCAGGTAGCTGGGGCTGATCGCCAACCGATCGGCCATCTGCACCTGGCTCATGCCTTCCTGGCGCCGCAGGGCCCGCACCTTGGCTCCCAGGCGGGGCATCGCCCTCGCGACCGAATCCGGCATGGCCAACTCCCTTTACAAAATTTACAGATTACCCGATCTTGAATTTTCTTTTTTTGACAACCAAACCTGTTTTAAATCAAGTGCTTCTTGCGCACACGCCAGTTTAAGTCAATTTGTGACTGAGATCAATTCTCCGGAGTCGCCATGCATGCCCATGTCTCCCTTGGAATCCAGGAACGGGACGCCCTGCCCTTCCAGGCCCCCGATATCCTCACCCGCGACGCGCTCGCCTTCGTCCAGACCCTCACCCTGCGCTTCGGCCGCAGCCTCAAGACCCTGCTGGCCCGGCGCGAAACCGCCCAGGCCGGCTTCGACCGGGGCGAGCGTCCCGGCTTCCTGCCGGAAACCGCCTCCATCCGCCAGGGCGAATGGTCGGTGGCCGCCCTGCCCGAGGCGCTGCTGGACCGGCGGGTGGAACTCACCGGCCCGCCCGAGGCCAAGATGCTGATCAACGCCTTGAACAGCGGGGCGCGCGTGTACATGGCCGATTTCGAGGACAGCCTGGCCCCCACCCTGGAGAATCTGCTGACCGGCCAGCAGAACCTCTACCTGGCCATCCGCGGCCAGTTGCGCCACCAGGATGCCGCTACCGGCAAGGTCTACCGGCTGAACGACCGGGTCGCCACCCTGATGGTCCGGCCCCGGGGCCTGCACCTGCAGGAAAGCCATCTGGAAGTGGCGGGCCAGCCGGTTCCCGCCTGCCTGTACGACGCGGGCCTGTTCCTCTACCACAACGCGCGGGAGCTGTTCGCCCGCGGCGGCGGGCCCTGCCTCTACCTGCCCAAGCTGGAGCACCACCTGGAAGCCCGCTGGTGGAACCAGGTGCTGGAGGCCGTCGAGCACGACCTGGACCTGCCGTTCGGCAGCATCCGCACCACCATGCTGATCGAGACCCTGCCGGCCGCCTTCCAGATGGAAGAGATGCTGCACGAGCAGCGCAACCGGGCCACCGGCCTGAACCTCGGGCGCTGGGACTACATCTTCAGCTACATCAAGACCCTGCGCGCCGATCCCGGCGCTGTCCTGCCGGACCGGGCGGCGGTGCACATGGAGCAGCCCTTCCTGCGCGCCTACGCCCAGCAGCTGGTGCGCACCTGCCACCGGCGCGGCGCGGCCGCCCTGGGCGGGATGAGCGCGTTCGTGCCGCAGAAGGACGATCCGGAGGGCACCGCCCGGGCGCTGGCCCAGGTCCGGGCCGACAAGGCGCGGGAAGTGCGCGACGGCTGCGACGGCACCTGGGTGGCGCACCCGGCGCTGGTCCCGGTGGCGCGGGAAGTGTTCGACAGTCACATGCCCGGGGCGAACCAGATGCACATCATCCCGGACGCGGTGACGGCGGCGGAGCTCCTTGCCGTGCCCAGCGGACCACGGACCGTGGCCGGGCTGCGCCAGAACCTGCAGGTGGGCATCCGCTACCTGGAGTCCTGGCTGGGCGGACAGGGCTGCGTGGCCCTGTACGGCCTGATGGAGGACACCGCCACCGCGGAGATCTCCCGCATGCAGCTCTGGCAGTGGCTCAACCACGGGGCGGAGCTGGACGGCCTGGGCCGGCTCGACCGGGCGCTGTTCCACGGCCATGTGCAGGACACCCTGGACCGGATCCAGGCGGAAGTGGGCAACGAGACGTTCGCCGAAGGCCGCTACCTGGAGGCCGCCGACCTGCTGGAGACCATGATCCTGCAGCACGACCCGCCCGCCTTCCTCACCCTGGCCGCCTGCGACCTGTTGGCCGATGCCGTCCTGCTGGAGGTCAACTGACATGATCACCCCCCTGGAATCCCGCTGGACCGGCGTCCAGCGCCCCTATACCCCGAGCCAGGTGGCCCGGCTGCGCGGCTCGGTGACTGTCGCCCACACCCTCGCCCAGCGCGGCGCCCAGCGCCTGTGGGAGCAGCTCAAGCTGGAGCCCTTCGTCCCGGCCCTGGGCGCCCTCACCGGCGGCCAGGCGGTGCAGATGGTGCGGGCCGGGCTCCAGGCCATCTACTGCTCCGGCTGGCAGGTGGCGGCGGACGCCAACCCGTCCGGCCAGACCTACCCCGACCAGAGCCTGTATCCGGTGGACGCCGTGCCGGCCCTGGTCAAGCGCATCAACGGCGCCCTGCAGCGGGCCGACCAGATCG
>CAZVHQ010000099.1:0-10088 GCA_964627225.1 uncultured Mesoterricola sp. | reverse complement strand
GCTCTTTCATGGCAAAATAGCGGTTTCGTAGTGCGCCCGTAGCTCAGCTGGATAGAGCATCAGGCTTCGAACCTGAGGGTCGGGCGTTCGAGTCGCTCCGGGCGCACCACGAAGAGCATCATGAGGCGATCCATGCGAATGTGGCGGAACTGGTAGACGCACTGGATTTAGGTTCCAGCGGTTCACACCGTGCGGGTTCGAGTCCCGCCATTCGCACCACTTGCCGATCCTTCCAGCTTCTCCTTTTCAAACTCGCAGCAGGAGCACCCCATGCCGTCCAGCCTCACCCACCACACCGCCACGCGGAAATCCCTGGAAGTCACCGTTCCCGCCTCGGAGGTGACCGCTGAATTCAGTAAAGTGATCGCCAAGCTGACGCCGAAAGTCAAGATTCCCGGGTTCCGCCCCGGCAAGGCTCCCAAGTCCGTGCTGCTGTCCCGCTACGACCGCGAGATCCAGAACGAAGTGGCCGAGGCCCTGGTTGAGAAGCACTTCCTGGAAGCCGCCACCGCCGCGGGCACCCAGCCGATCTCCCGCCCGGCCCTGGAGAAGATCGACCTGAAGGAGGGCGCCGACGGCATGTTCAAGGCCCTGTTCGACGTGGCCCCCCAGGTGACGCTGCCCGAGTTCAAGGGCATCACCGTGGTCAAGAAGAAGCGCGTCATCGACGACGCCGCCGTGGCCGAGCAGCTGGAGACCATGCGCCAGGAGGCCGCCAAGTTCATTCCGGTGGACGACGGCGGAGCCGAACTGGGCCACTACGTGACCCTGGACATCAAGGTCAAGCCCCAGGGCATGAAGGCCATGGACTACAAGGAACAGGTGATCCAGCTCGCCACCGACCGCCCGTTCGACGCCGAGATCCTCGGCATGCGGGTGGACGAATCCCGCAAGTTCTCCATCACCATCCCCGAGGGTGACGCCAACAAGGCCATGGCCGGCAAGCCGGTCGCCTATGAAGTGACCATGAAGGATCTGCGGGCGCGCGAAGTGCCCGAGCTGAACGACGATTTCGCCAAGGACATGGGCCCGCACACCGGCCTGGATGACCTGAAGGTGTTCGTGCGCCAGCAGCTGGAAACCTCCGCCGAGGAGGAGGCCATCGCCCGCGCCCACCAGACCATCCTGGAAGGCTTCCTGGACGCCGCGCCGTTCGAGGTGCCCGCCTCCATGGTGGCCCTGCAGTTGAACGACTACTGCCAGGAATTCGCCGAGATGGTCGCCCGCCAGGGCGTCGATCCGAAGAAGGTCAACTGGGAAGCCTACCGCCAGAGCCGCACCCGCGACGCCGAGCGGGCCGTGCGTTCCGGCTACCTGCTGCAGACCATCGGCAACCAGGAGGACATCCAGGTGAGCGACGAGGAAGTGGACGCCGAAATCAAGTCGTTCATGGAAGAGCGCAAGGTCCAGCAGCCCTTCGAGGCCTTCAAGAAGCAGCTCGACCAGGGCGGCGCCACCAACGAGATCAAGGGCCGGGTGCGCACCGACAAGATCTTCAACCACATCCTCGGCCTGGCCACGGTCACCGAGGAGCTGCTGGACCGGGAAGCCTACACCGCCCTGGTCGAGCTGGAGCGCAGGCGCGAATCCGGCGCCCCGGCGGCCCGCTTCGACGCCGGCGGCGTGGAGGGCGGCGACCTGGAGCACCAGGAGGGCGGCGCCCCGGACGTGGTGGTGCCGGCCGAAGCCCATGTGCATGGACCCGACTGCGACCATGACCACTGAACCCGCCGCGGTGCCGAGGATCGGCATCGTCAGCATCTCGGACCGGGCCAGCGCGGGGGTCTACCAGGACCTGGGCGGCCCGGCCATCGAGGCCACCCTGCGGGACTTCCTGGCCAGCGCCTGGGAGCCCCGCTTCCGGCTGATCCCGGATGAGCAGGCGCAGATCGAAGCCACCCTCAAGGCGCTCTGCGACGATGAAGGCTGCTGCCTGGTGCTCACCACCGGCGGCACCGGCCCCAGCCCGAGGGATGTGACCCCGGAGGCCACCCGGGCGGTCTGCGGGCGCATCCTGGACGGCTTCGGCGAGCGCATGCGCGCCGTCTCCCTGCAGTACGTCCCCACCGCCATCCTGTCCCGGCAGGTGGCCGGCCTGCGCGGCAGCAGCCTGATCGTCAACCTGCCGGGCCGGCCCAAGTCCATCCGGGAGTGCCTGGAAGCCGTGTTCCCCGCCATCCCGTACTGCCTGGAACTGGCCGGCGGACCCTCGCTGCACACCAATGAAAGCGTCATCAAGGCCTTCCGTCCCAAAAATTGACGCCATTCTACGAGGTATCATGGGGCGTACCCGGGAGCTGCCATGACCACCGCGATCCAGAGCTTTGCCAACCACAAGCGCATCGACCCCTGGTACCACTACGGGGTCTTCGGCCTGGCGCTGCTGGCGTCGATCATCGCCGTGGTCCAGCTGTGCCGCGGCGCGGGCAGCGCCTGGCAGCTGGCCGTCTCCGCGCTCCTGCTGGTGCTGGTCGTCAAGGTCCGCAGCTACGCGCTGCGGGTGCAGGACCGGATCATCCGGCTGGAGGAGACCCTGCGCATGCAGGCCCTCCTGGATGAGCCCCTGCGCGCCCGCATCGCCGAACTGCGGCCCGGCCAGTTCGTGGCCCTGCGCTTCGCCGCCGACGGGGAACTGGCCGCCCGGATGGAGGAGGCCCTCAGGGAAAACCTGACCGGGCCCGTCATCAAGCAGCGCATCCAGACCTGGCGGCCGGACACCTTCAGGGTATAGTCCATGTTGATCCAGCAAACCAAACGACTGACCATCCGCCCATTTGCGCTGGAGGATGGCGATTTCATCATCCGGCTGCTGAACCAACCGTCCTTCATCCAGAGCATCGGCGACAAGGGCGTGCGCAACCGCGAGCAGGCCGCCGCCTATCTGCACGACGGCCCCCTGAAGGCCTACCGGGAGCAGGGCCACGGCCTCTACCTGGTGGCGCTGCGGGATTCCGGGCAGGCCATCGGCATGTGCGGCCTGATCAAGCGGGACTGCTTCCAGGAAGTGGATCTGGGCTACGCCTTCCTGCCCGAATTCACCGGCCAGGGCTATGCCCAGGAATCCGGCCGGGCGGTGCTGGAATACGGCGCGCGGGTGCTGGGGCTGAGGACGGTCATCGCCATCGTTCTGCCCGCCAACCAGCCCTCCACCACCCTGCTGGAGCGCCTCGGTTTCACCCGGGCGGACACGGTGACCCTGCCTCCGCCCCATTCCCCCGAGCCGCTGGCCCTGTACCGGGTGACCCTGCGGAGCGACTGACCTGCTTTGGAAAGGACCAAACCCGATGCAACCGCTTGACGCCAAACATTCGGACAAGGTGGAGATCGACCGCCTCATCAAGGACTTCTTCAGCGTGTTCTGCAACCAAGGCGGGGCCAGGCCCTGCCTTGAACGGATCCACGGAATGTTCATCAAGGAGGGGCTGATCATCAAGAACGCCGGCGCGGTCCCCGAAATCAATAACCTGCAGCAGTTCATCAGCCCGCGCGAGCGGATCCTGACCGACGGGACGCTGCGGGAATTCACCGAAGAAGAAGTCTCGGACCGTACCGATATCTGCGGCAACATCGCCCAGCGGATCAGTTTCTACCGGAAGTCGGGGATACTGTCCGGACAGCCCTTCCAGGGCCGCGGGGTGAAAACCTCCCAGCTGATCCGGACCGCAGAAGGCTGGAAACTCAGTTCGCTGGCCTGGGATGACGAGCGGGAAGGGTTCGCGCTGCCCGGTGACCTGGATGCGTGTTCCTGTGAAGCAAAGCCCGATCCGGACCCGCCCGTCAAGGTTTGAGGGAGATGAAGCTGCCGCCCCGCTCGGCCCGGTCGTAGTTGTCGGCCTGCACCTGGCTCTTGAAATTGCCGCTGACGGTGAACGCCGCCGGGGTATTCCGGCCGATGATCTTGTTTTTGACTTGCTTGATGTTGACGGTGCTGGGGGAACTCGCGCCGGTGAATTTCAGGGTGAGCGCGACCCCGCCCTTTTCCGGATACACCGCGATGTAGCAGGGCACGTTCGGCTTGATCTCGCACGTGTCGCTCAAGTCCTTCATCTCCTTGACCAGCCGGGTATAGCCGTTCAGCCCGGGGCTCGGGGCCTGCTTGTCGAACACCGGGGTCTTCTCGAGGGTGTACACCTTCACCTTGCCGATCTTGAAAAACTTGTCACCGTAGGAAAGGGTGTAGGGCCTGGCGCTCGCCGGCGCCGGGTAGTCGATCCGGGAAAGCGGCAGCAGGGCGCGGTTCTCGTTGGATTCCTGCAGCCCCAGCGCGGTCACCAGCGCGTCCGCGTTGGCTTCCAGCAGCGGCGGCGCGGCGTCCAGGATGGCGGACCGGATCTTGTCCTTGGTCATGTCCATGAGGCTCCTGGGCATGCCCGCGTCGATCCAGACGAAGGCGGTGGGGATGGCCACCAGCGCGCCGCCCACGTGGCCGGTGCCCTTGGCGCCGACGGCCAGCTTGACGATGCCGATGGGCTTGACGCCCTGCTTGCTCCAGTCGTCGAACACGGCCTGGGTGCCGCTGAAGCTCGCCGTCTGGTCATAGGGATCGTGCACCAGCAGCACGGGGGCGGTCGGCTTCCATTTGCCCACCAGGGAACTGGCATCGAGCTCCCGGTTCAGGCGGCTGGTGGGGTTCTCGAGGTTGTCCTTGATCCACTTCGGGTTCAGGACGTCCCGGGCCGGAACCGCCTGGTCCTTCTTCCCGGTCAGCCGGGCCTGGATCAGGGGGGTGATCTGGTCTCCCCCCATTTCCCCGCTCATCCACTGGGTGATGTCGCCCGCGCTGTCCTTCTTCAGCAGGTCGGGATTCACCGCGCCGTTCATGGTGATGAGGTCGGGGAGGATGTCCTTCCAGGCCTGGATGAAGTAGCTGGCGATGTAGGGCCGGTCGTAGGGGGTCTTGGCGTCGGTCATCAGGCTGCGGATGGCCTCGGCCAGGTTGAACGGCCCGCCCATGCAGGCCGCCCCGGTGAGCTTGAGGTCGGTGGCGCCGGCCAGGTCCTTCACGGCCGACATGGCGATGTAGCCGCCTTCGGAATAGCCGACGATGTAGATGTCGCCGTCCCAGATGTAGTTGGTGTCGTCAAAGATGCGCTTGCCCTTCAGGCCGCCGAGCACCGCGCGGATCATGTCGGTGACGCATCTCCCCGCGGTCTTGCCGTAGCAGTACGCATGGGTCTTGGTGGACGGGTCGGCGCCCATGCCGTCGCCGTCCGGCATGGCCACCGCGAACCCGCACGATTCGGCCGCCAGGGCCCCGAGCATGGTCTCGTCGCCCTTGTTGTTGTAGGGCACGGCGTTGCGCCGGGTTTCGGTGGCGTGCTGGTAGACCACCAGCGGCACTTCCATGGGCGGGTCCGAAGCCTTGCGGCTGGGCAGGAAGACCCGGCCGGAATAGGTGCGCGCATTGCCCTGGCCATCCATGGAACGGTATTTGACTTTCCGGGACGGCACCTGGCTGGAGATATGTTCCTGGATCATCTGCTGGAAGACGGCCATGGGGCCGATCGTCGCCAGCTGGTCGGCCTTGGCGGTCAGGTCCGCGGCGATCAGATTGAGGAGCTGGGTATTGTAGGCCCTGACCGGGTTCACTTCCACGTCGCCCAGTTCCACCAGCTCGCCTGGCGCCGCCAGCACCGGGCTGGACATGCCGGCGGCGAGGCCGGGCAGGATGACCAGGGCGCGGAACCATGATGGCTGTCGGAGCATGGCACTTCCTCCACAAACGGAAGGTTGCAGAAGCAAGCCGGCCTGATTGCCGAAATTAATTAATAATAATCTTTTCGATCCGTTTGACAAGACGCCCCCGGGGGCGTCCGGCATTCAGTGGGCCCGGTGGCGCTGCACGATCCAGTCCACCACCGCATCCAGGGTCATGGCGCTGGAATCCAGCAGGACGGCGTCGGCGGCCTGGCGCAGGGGCGACACGGCCCGGGTGGAATCGGCCAGGTCCCGGCGCTGGAGGTCGGCGGCCACCTCGGCCAGCGGGATGCCCTGGAGCTCCTTGAAGCGGCGCTGGGCCCTGGCCTCGACGCTCGCGGTGAGGAAGACCTTGCAGCAGGCCCCGGGGAACACCACGGTGCCGATATCCCGCCCATCCACCACCCAGCCGCCCTGGGCGCCGATCCGGCGCTGCTGGTCCACCAGCACCTCCCGCACCCGGGCGTCGGCGGAAACCGGGGTCACCATCCGGGTGATCTCCGGGGTGCGGATGGCTTCACTGACATCCTCGCCGTCCAGCCACTCCCGGGTGCCGTGCTGCTGGATGCGCAGGCCGGCCAGGACCCGCTCCAGGCCCGGACGGTCGTCCAGGGCCACGCCGGCCCGCAGCAGGGCCAGGGCGGTGGCGCGGTACATGGCGCCGGTGTCCAGGTAGTCCCAGCCCAGCTGCTGGGCCACCCGCTTGGCCGTGGTGGACTTGCCGACGCCCGAAGGCCCGTCGATGGCGATGAGCGAAAGCTTGGTCATGGGGCCCCTTTGCTGGATCCATTCTGATACACCGGGAGCCCGTCCGGCCAGGGCCGGAGGGGCTCCCGCGCTGGCATTCAACTATTCAATGATGCAGAGCACCTGCCGCATCTCCACGTTGTCGCCCTTCTTCACGTTCATCTGGCTGATGACGCCGGCCGTCTTGGCCACGAGATCATTCTGCATCTTCATGGCTTCCAGGATGATGACGGTTTCGCCCACTTCCACCCGGTCGCCCTCGTTCTTGAGGATCTTGAGGATCAGTCCGGGCATGACGGCGGTGACCGCCCCCGCCTCTTCGGCGGCGGCGTGGGTGGCCTTGCGCACCCGGCCGCCGGCGGCCTTGGGCTCTTCCAGCCCTTCAACCGCGATGGCGTAGGCGATGCCGTCCACTTCGGCCGTGCCGGCGCCCAGCTTCACGCTGTGCCCATTGCCGGCGATGGCGATCTGCTTGTCCTTGCGCTCGCAGGAGAATTCCACGCCGTTGACGACCATCATGCCGTCACGCCGCTCCAGCTCGTAGCCCTGGCCTTCCAGCATCAGCTTGAACTTGTTGTTGGCCATGGTTACCACCCCCTCTGGATGCCCGCGCGCGCGGCCATCTTCCACATGGAGCCCTCCTGGGCCGGCCCCGCTGCCATGGCTGGCTTGGCATCCTTGTTGTTGGCCTGCTGGTACAGGGCCTCGCCGATGGCGGCCGCCACTTCCTCCTTGCCGCCCAGCCCCTGCTTGCGCCGGAGCAGGAAGGGCTTGGCGATCTGCGGGAACAGCGCGTAGGACATCACGTCCTCCTCGCTCTCGGCCAGGTCGCCGATCTCCTTCTTGGCGGCTTCCCAGCCCGGCGCCAGCATATCGGCGGCCCGGCAGGTGATGGGAGCCTCGTCGCCGATGGCCTTCTTCTGGATCACCGGGTCCATGGGTGCCGGCGGCTTGCCGTAGTAGCCGCGGAAGTACTGCTTCACTTCCTCGGGGATCACCTTGTAGCGCTCGCCCAGCAGCACGTTCAGGGTGGCCTGGGTGCCGACGATCTGGCTGGAGGGGGTGACCAGGGGCGGATAGCCCATGTCCTTGCGGACCCTGGGGATCTCGTCCAGCACGTCGTAGTACTTGTCCATGGCCCCCTGCTGGCGCAGTTGGCCCACCAGGTTGGAGAGCATCCCGCCCGGCACCTGGAACTGCAGGACGTTGACGTCCACCGGCGGCACGCCGGCTTCGAAGCTGGCGTACTTCTTGCGAATCTCGGTCATCTTGCGGGCGATGTCGGCCAGGGCGGCCAGGTCCAGGCCGGTATCCCGGGGCTGGCCCCTGAGGGCGGCCACCAGGGTTTCGGTGGGCGGCTGGGAGGTGCTCATGCTCATGGCGGAGATGGCCGTGTCCACCACATCGACGCCGGCCTCGGCGGCCTTGATCAGGGCGGCGGTGCCGAAACCCGAGGTGTAGTGGGTGTGCAGCTGCACCGGCAGGCCGACTTCCTCCTTCAGGGCCTTGATCAGGCTGTAGGCGATGTAGGGCGAGATCAGGCCGGCCATGTCCTTGACGCAGATGGAATCGGCGCCCATGGACTTCATGTCCTTGGCCATCTGCACGAAGGCGGCGTCGGTGTGCACCGGGCTGATGGTGTAGGAGATGGTCCCCTGCACGTGGCCGCCGACCCGCTTGGCCACTTCAAAGCACTTCTCCATGTTGCGCAAGTCATTGAGAGCGTCGAAGATGCGGAACACGTCGATGCCGTTCTTCTTGGCCAGGACGATGAACTTGTCGACGATGTCATCGGGATAGTGCTTGTAGCCGAGCACGTTCTGGCCGCGCAGCAGCATCTGCAGGCGGGTCTTGGGCAGGGCCTTGCGCAGGAGGCGCAGGCGTTCCCAGGGGTCCTCGCCGAGGAACCGGATGGCGGTGTCGAAGGTGGCGCCGCCCCAGACTTCCAGGGACCAGTAGCCGATGGCGTCCAGCGCCGGGCACAGGGGCAGCATGTCCTCGGTGCGCATGCGCGTGGCCAGCAGGCTCTGGTGCGCATCCCGCAGCAGGGTTTCACATATCATTAAGGGTTTCATAGTCATAGTTGGCTACTCCACTTCGGTTGGGTGGGGGAACATTTCCTTCGGTTTCACCATCAGCACCAGGGCGCCTTTCGCCGATTCCGAGGAATGCGTGGTGTGGGCGTGGACGACGGTGCTGTCCCCCTTCTTCAGGACGATGGGGCTGGCATTCTTGAAGCGGATGGTGACTTCGCCCTCCAGGACCAGGTAGAGCTCGTCCAGGACATGCCGGTGGAATGGGAAAACATCCTTGAAGTTCATGACATAGGCGGCGTGGTCGTTCACCTGGCCCAGTTCGAGGTGGCTGTACGGGGTGGTGAGGAGAGCCGCGAGTTCAGCGATGCTGGTCTTGTTGCCCATGGGTTCCTCCCTTCTACAAAGGCATCGTGCTGTGCTTGCGGGGCGGGTTGGTGTCACGCTTGTTGCGGGTGATCTTCAGCGCTTCGCAAAGCCGGGTGCGGGTGTCGGCCGGGTCGATGACGTCGTCCAGGTAGCCGCGCGAGGCCGCCACGAACGGGTTGGCGAACTTCTCCTTGTAGAGCTCGGTCAGCTCGGCGCGCTTGGCCACCGGGTCCGCGGCTTCGGAAAGCTCCTTGCGGAAGATGATGTTGACCGCGCCGTCCGGCCCCATGACGGCGATCTCGCCGGTGGGCCAGGAGACGTTGTAGTCGCCGCGGATGTGCTTGGAGCTCATCACGTCGTAGGCGCCGCCGTAGGCCTTGCGGGTGATCACGGTGAGCTTGGGCACGGTGGCTTCGCAATAGGCGTAGAGCAGCTTGGCGCCGTGCAGGATGATCCCGCCGTGCTCCTGGTCGGTGCCGGGCATGAAGCCGGGCACGTCGACAAAGGTGATCAGGGGAATGTTGAAGGCGTCGCAGAAGCGCACGAAGCGGGCGCCCTTGAGCGAGGCCTTGATGTCCAGCACGCCGGCCAGCACCATCGGCTGGTTGGCGACGACGCCCACGGTGTGGCCGTCCATCCGGGCGAAGCCGACCAGCATGTTGCCGGCATAGCCCGCGTGGACTTCCAAGAACTCGCCGTTGTCCACCACGTTGCCGATGACTTCATGCATGTCGTAGGCCTTGCGCGGATCGTCGGGCACCAGGTTGTTGAGGGATTCCTCCCGGCGGTTGGGGTCATCGCCGGTATCCACCCGGGGGGCGTCTTCCATGTTGTTGCTGGGCAGGTAGCCCAGCAGCTGGCGGATGGTGGCCAGGGCGTCGGCTTCGTCCTCGGCGGCGAAATGCGCCACACCGCTCTTGGTGGCATGGATCGAGGCGCCGCCCAGGTCGTCCATGGAGACGTCCTCGTGGGTGACCGTCTTGACCACGTCAGGGCCGGTGATGAACATGTGGCTGGTCTTCTTGACCATCAGGATGAAGTCGGTGAGCGCCGGGCTGTAGACCGCGCCGCCGGCGCAGGGGCCGAGGATGGCGCTGATCTGCGGCACCACGCCCGAAGCCAGGGTGTTGCGCAGGAAGATGTCGGCGTAAGCGCCCAGGCTGACCACGCCCTCCTGGATGCGCGCCCCGCCGCTGTCGTTGAGGCCCACCACCGGCACGCCGTTCTTGACCGCGAGATCCA
>CAZVHQ010000098.1:0-10201 GCA_964627225.1 uncultured Mesoterricola sp. | reverse complement strand
ACGAAAAGGGGTTCCAACTGGCCCATGGCCCGGGCCAGGTCCGCGCGGGACTGGTTGAGCCGGTAGAGGGCGTTGATCTTGTTGTCGGTGGCCCGGGCCAGTTCATCCTGGGCCTGGATCACCTCGATGTTGTTGCTGACCCCCGCCTCGAAGCGGTGGCGGGCCTGCTGCAGGGCTTCTTCGGCCAGGGTCACCGCCTGGCCGGCCACCTCCACCTCGCTGGCTTCGGCGGTCAGCTCCGCCTGGGCCACCCGCACCTCCATGCTGACCTGGGCCTCGAGGCCCCGGCGCTGCTCATGGATGCGCGCGAGCTCGTCCTGGGCCTTGGCGGTCTCCGCCGAGACCCGGCCGCCGGTGAACAGCGGCACCCGGACGCCGATCCCCACGGTGTAGGTGGAGACCCAGGGCTTGGCTTCCAGGCCCGACGTCCCGTAGCTGCCGGTGGCCACCACCGTGGGCATGCCCAGATCGTGGGCGGCCTCCTTGAGGTGGGTCTGCACCTGCTCCTGGGCGTCCAGCACGGCCAGTTCCGGCCGCTGGCGCATGCCGCTCTGGTAGGCCTCCTGGAAGGTGAACTGGGGCATGATGGGGGCCGCGAGGCTGTCGACCACGTCCACCTGGGTGGCCGGGTCGAGGTTCAGCAGCCGGACCAGCCCGAACCGGGCGGTCTGCAGCTCGGTGTCGGCCTGGATCAGGCGCTGCTGCTCGTTGCGCACCTGGACCTGGGCGCGCAGGGTGTCGAGCCGGGTGCCCAGGCCGTTCTTCTGCTGGTCCTGGGCCAGCTGGTCCAGGGCCTGGGCCAGCGCCACCCGGGACTGGGCGGCCTTCACGGCTTCCATCGAGCGCTGGGCCCTCAGGTACTGGCCCACCACCAGGGCGGTGATCGCCTCCCGGGTTTCCGCGGCCTTGGCCCGGGCGGACTGCTCGCCGTGCCCGGCCGCCTTCCAGCGGTTCCAGAGGCTGAGGTCGAACAGTGGCACGCTGGCCTGGACATTGGCGATGCCCCAGTTGTAGGGGCCGGCGATCATGGGGCCGCCGGGGGTGGCCGAACCCAGCTCGGTATCCAGGTTCAACCGCGCCCGCTGGCCCGAGGCGTCAGCTTCCAGGCTGGGCATCATGGCGCCCGCGGCGCTGCGGCGGTCCTCCTGGCTCTGGGCGATGGCCAGCAGCGAGCGGTGGATCTCCGGGTTCTCCGCCAGGGCCGTGCGCAGGGCCTGGTTCAAGGTGAGCGGCAGGACCGGAGGGGCGTCGGCCGCGGCAAGCGCGCCGGCGGCGGCCAGGCCGAGGACGGCCATCCAGCACCAGGAGCGGGTCGCGGCTCCGGTCTCCCGGCCCTGGTTGATGGAATCCACCAGCGGCCCCACATAGCAGCCGCTGCCCAGCAGGGCGCAGCCCTCGCCGTGCAACTGCACCAGCAGTTCGCGTCCGGCCTCGTCCACGAACGAGACCAGGCGCAGATCGATCACCGCGTCTCCGGGCTGGACCCGGCCCTGCCATTCGCTCCAGGCCTTGGCCAGCTCGGCGACCCAGGGCCCGGCGAGCTTGCCTTCCAGAGAAAGGGTGAGCTTCGCGTCCTTTTCCTTGGGGGTGATGCGTAACATGAAAGCCTCCAACGCCATGGCTTGAAGCAGGTTCCATGCCTAAATGTAAATATTATAATTAAAAATGTTATATCAAAGGCTGAGGCCGTGTGCCGAGTTCTTGTGCCGAAATGTGGGCACTTTGCCGAAATATGGGCACTCATGGGATCATTGGTAAAAAATATGGTTCCCGGCCCGGCACGAAGGGTCCGGAAGCGCGTCTAATTTGCATGTGCGGTTCCACCCCCCCGGACACCGCCCCTCTTCCCAACCCCAAACCAGCCGCGCCCGGCTGCTTCGTCCGGACCCGCCCATGACCGCCATCCCCACCCTGAACCATGGCCTCATCGGCAACGGCAGCCTGCTCGCGCTCATCGCGCCCACCAGCGCCATGGAGTGGCTTTGCCTGCCCCGCTTCGACGCCCCGTCGGTGTTCGCGCGGCTGCTGGACGCGCGCGCCGGCGGAGTGTTCCGCATCCTGTCCGAGGGGATGGAGGTGGCGGGCGAGATGGCCTACCTGCCGAACACCAACATCCTCCGCACCCGCTTCACCCAGGGGGATGGGCGCTGGGAGCTGATCGATTTCGCGCCGCGGCTGCCCAAGGACTGGGGCGAGGAGGGGCCGATCCGGCTGATCCGGCTGCTGCGGCCCGTGGGCGGGCGGGTCCGCCTTTCCATCGACTTCGATCCGCGCCTGGACTATGGCCGCGCCCCCACCCGGACCGTGACCGGGCACGACGGCATCGAGGTGCAGGGGACGGGCGGCCCGCTGTTCCTGCAGACCAACCTGCCGCTCTGCTACATCGCCGCCGGGCGGGAGTTCACCCTGGACGGACCGGTCTACCTCTGCCTCTCCTATGGCGCCGCGCCGCCCATGACCCTGTCCCGGGTGCTCCAGGAGCTCGAGCACACCCACGCCGGCTGGGAGCGCTGGTCCAAGACCTGCGGCCTGCCCCTGTTCCAGCCGGAGATGGTGCTGCGTTCGGCCCTGTGCCTGAAGCTGCACGCCTTCGAGGATACCGGCGCCATCATCGCCGCCGCCACCACCAGCATTCCCGAGGCCATCGGCACCGAGCGGACCTGGGACTACCGGTACTGCTGGCTGCGCGACGCCGCCTTCGTGGTGGAGGCCCTGCGCCGCATCGGCCACCTGCGCGAGGGCGAGCGGTTCCTGCGCTACCTGCGCAACGTGGCCGAGGCCGGCCCGCTCCAGCCGCTGTACGGCATCGACGGCGGCCTGGCCGCGCAGGAGCAGGTGCTCGACCATCTCGCCGGCTTCGGCGGCCAGGGGCCGGTGCGGATCGGCAACGCCGCCGTGCTGCAGCGCCAGCATGACCTGATGGGGGAACTGGTGCTCTGCCTGGAGACCATGCTGCACGACCCCAGGCTGGCGCATGACGAAGGCAACCTGCGGTTCTTCCCGCTGGTGCGCCGGCTGGTGGAGGAGGCCATCGTCCTGGCGCCGCACCCCGACACCTCCATCTGGGAATTCCGCAGCCTGCTCGGCCACTACACCTTTTCCCGGGCCATGTGCTGGGCGGCGATCCACCGGGGCGCCGCCATCGCCCGGAGCTTCCGGGAGAACGCCCTGGCCCTGGAGTGGGAAGCCATCGCCGACCGGGAGCAGGCGCTGATCCTGCAGCGGGGCTTCAATGCCGATCTGGGTTTCTTCACCCAGACCCTGGACGGCGTGTTCCCCGACGCCTCCCTGCTGCTGCTGCCGACCCTGGGGCTGATCGAGCCCAGGGATCCCCGCTTCCTGGCCACCCTCGACCATTACGGCGACCTGCTCACCGAGAACGGGCTCATGCTGCGCTACCGCAACCCCGACGACTTCGGCGCCCCCACCAGCGCCTTCACCATCTGTTCGTTCTGGTGGGCCGAGGCGCTGGCCCTGGCAGGGCGCCTGGAGCAGGCCGTGGAGGTGTTCGACCGGGTCTGCGCGTTTGCCAATCCGGTCGGGCTGTTCTCCGAGGACATCGACCCGGTCAGCGGGCGGCTCCTGGGCAACTTCCCCCAGGCCTACACCCACGTGGGGCTGATCAACGCCGCCGTGACCATCTCCGAGCTGATGGAGGCCCGGGACGGCAAGGTGCGGGCCTGGTGCTCGCCCGGCACATCGCGCTGGGCGGCGGCGGCGATGACCCAGTGATCCTGCGGCGGCCGTTGTCCCGCCCGTGATCATCTCCCGCGCCGAACTCGCCAATGCTCTGGAACGAAAAGATTCGAGCCCGGATCATTAGCTGGGGCCGAAGCGCCGGGCGCCGCAATGACGATCGCCTCAGCGTTCCCGCCCGTCGATGCCCAGCTTGCCCATCCGGCTCTGCAGGGTGGTGCGCTTCAGGCCCAGGCGCGCGGCGGCGCCGTCCTTGCCGCCGACCCGGCCGCCGGTCGCGCGCAGGGCCCTGAGGATGTGCTCCCGGTCGGCCTGCTCAAGGGTCGCAAGGTCGTCCGGCGGGGCAGGGGCCTCTTCGCGGTCGCGCAGCTCCGCCACCGGAACCTGCAGCTCCCGGCCCTGGCTGAGGATCACCGAGCGCTCGATGACGTTCTCCAGCTCCCGGATGTTGCCCGGCCAATGCCAGGCCTGGAGCGCCTCCATGGCCCGGGTGGGGATGGTCTCGATGGGGCGGTGCATGCCCTGGGCGAACTTCTGGGTGAAGTAGCGCACCAGCACCGGGATGTCCTCCTGGCGCTCGCGCAGGGCCGGGACGTGGATGGGGAAGACGTTGAGCCGGTAGTAGAGGTCGGCCCGGAACCCGCGGTCGCGCACCATGGCGGCCAGGTCGCGGTTGGTGGCGGTGACCAGGCGCAGGTCCACCTTCTGCACGCGGGTGCTGCCCAGGCGCTCGAACTCCCGCTCCTGGATGGCCCGGAGCAGCTTGGGCTGCAGTTCCAGGGGCAGGTCGCCGATCTCGTCCAGGAACAGGGTGCCCTGGTGGGCCAGCTCCAGGCGGCCCATCTTCTGGCTGAGCGCGCCGGTGAAGGCGCCCTTCTCGAAACCGAACAGCTCGCTCTCCACCAGGCCGGCGGGGATGGAGGCGCAGTTGATCTGGACGAAGCCGCGGTCCTTGCGCGGGCTGAGCTGGTGGATGGCCCGGGCGACCAGTTCCTTGCCGGTGCCGGTCTCGCCCAGGATGAGCACGGTGGCGTCCGACGGCGCCACGGTCTCCACCTGGCGCAGCACCCGCTGCAGGCTGGGGCTGCGGCCGACGATCTCGGTGCCGTAGTCCCGCTCCATCTCTTCCTGCAGGTAGAGCTTCTCCTCGGCGAGCTTGTCCTTGAGTGCCTGGATCTCCTGGTAGGCGAAGGCGTTGTCCAGGGCGATGGCCACCTGGGCCGCGACGCTCGCCAGCAGGCCGGTGATCTCGGCGGTGAACGCGCCCTCGCGCCGGCTGCCGAAATTGAGCGTGCCCATCGCCCGCGAGCGCGAGATCAGCGGGAGGACGCACAGGCTGGACAGCCCCTCGCCGTGGATGAGCACCTGGGGGATGGGCTCGGGAAAGCGGTCCAGGTCGGCCCGGGTGAACACCAGCGGCTGGCGCAGATCCATGGCGCGCTGGCTGGGGCCGTCGGGCACCGTGAGGATCTGGTTCTCCTGCATGAGCCCGCGCCCGGTGGGGAAGTCCAGGTAGCGGATCTGGGCCTCGCCGACGCCTTCCTGGGCCAGGATCAGCATCATGCCGTCGTACTGGAAGTGCCGGCGCAGGGTGGAGGAGATGGCCTGGAACAGGTCCCGGGGCTCCCGGTGCTCCACCAGTTCGTTGTTGATCTCCAGCAGGATGCGCTGCTGGTCCCGTTCCTGGGTCAGGCGCAGGTTGAGCGCGTCCAGCTGGCGCACGCGCAGGATGCGCAGGGAGAAGGAGGCCAGGAAGCGGGCCAGGAACACCAGGTAGGGCTGGCCCGCGCTCTGGAAGGCGCCCTTGCGCCGGCTGGCCAGGCTCAGTCCGCCCACCAGCCGGTCGGCAGTGCGCACCGGCAGGAGGACCAGGGCCGGGAACTCGCTGTGCAGCTCCGGCGGGACCGGGTTGGCGCAGGCCTTGGCGCCGGAGGTTTCCAGGCTCCAGAGGTCCTCCTGCAGGTTCTGGGTGTGCCTGATCCAGCCGGGCGAAGGCTCCACGGGGATCAGCACGCCGTCCGGCGCGAGCCGGGCCGCCCACTGGATCACCTCCAGGCCCTCCTCGGGCTCACCGAACCAAAGGGCCAGGCGGTCCACCGGCAGCTCCTCCCGCAGCAGCCGGAACAGGGCCGGGCCCAGGGTGTCCAGGTCGCGGCAGGGGCCGAGCACCGAGGACGCGTCCAGCAGCCTGGCCAGCCGGGGCAGGTCCATGTCCTGGAACGCCCTGGGCGGCTTGGAATGGGGCATGGCACGGGTCAAGGGAGGCTCCTCGACCCGCAGTTTACCTCACTCCGTCACCCAGGCCGCGGAGTAGCCCACGCTGTTGGCGCCGTAAGCGATCCACATGAAACCGTCCACGCCCCAGCTCGGGTCCCAGGAGTTCTTCAGCAGCCAGGCGCCCTGGGCGTCGTCCCAGCCGACCAGGAGGAAGCCGAGAAAACGGGCCTCAGTCCCAGCGCCCCTCCGGCCGGTCCTTCCAGGCCCAGATGATGTAGTCCACGTTCTGCGGCTTGCCGCCCAGCGCCTTGAGCCGGGTCATGAGCTGGCCGCGGTGGTGCTGGGTGTGCATGGCCACCTGGGTGAGCACTTCGGCCACGGTCACCCGGCACGGCCGGCCGGGGAACCAGGGGACCAGCACGGTGCGCGACAGGCCTTCCGGTTCCAGGGTCGCGAACACCTCCCGGAAGGCTGCGTGGTTGCTCCGGGTGAGCGCGCGCAGCCGGTGGAACTCGGGGGTGGGCCTTTCACCGGGGAACAGCACTTCCTCGCCGTCCAGCACCATGAGGAAGGCGCCCTGGACATCGGCAGTGTGCTGCACCAGCTGGAGCAGCTCGGGGTCCTCCTGGAACCCGGACTTGGCCCAGAGGTGGAACCAGATGGCGTCGGCCCAGGCCATGTGGTCATGCATGTCCCGGAGGTGGTCGAACAGGGGATTCAAGGTGGCGGCCATGGCGGACTCCCGCTGAGGAGCATAGCTCAAGGCGCGGCAAATGTAAGTTGGTGCTGGGGCACCGGCCGGTCATAACTGCAGGGTCAGGACGGCATGGGGATCCAGGTCCCAGAGCGCCGGTTCCTCGTGCCCGAGGACGCTGTCGCTGTCGGCTCCGGAGAGGTCCAGGTCGAAGGGCGCCAGGGGCTGGCCGTGACTGATGTCGTACACCACCCGGACCACGGGGCGCAGCAGCCCGCCCTGGTTCTGTTCCAGCACCACGGCCAGGCGGTTGCTTTCCAGCCTGACCAGGGAACCGACCGGGTAGATGCCGATGGCCTGGATGAAATGCTCCACCAGGTCTTCGTCGAACCCGCCGGGGTTGCCCTGGTAGAGCTGCTGGAGCGCGTCGGCCGGCTCGACGCCCGGGTGGTAGATGCGAATGGAGGTCATGGCGTCGTAGACGTCGACGATGGTGGCCATCCGGCCCAGGGGCGAGATCTGGAAGCCGCGCAGTTTGCGCGGGTAGCCCGAGCCGTTCAGCCGCTCATGATGCTCGGCCGCCACCTGCATGACCTGGCTGGAAACGCCCGGGGTCCGGCCGAGCGTTTCCAGGCCCAGGCGCACGTGGTCGCGCATGATCGCGCTCTCCTCCTCGGTGAGTTTGCCGGGCTTGTTGAGGATGTGGTTGGGCACCCGCATCTTGCCGATGTCGTGCAGCATCCCGCCGAGGCCGGCCTCGTGCAGGAGCGTCCGGTCCAGGTGCAGGTGGTGGCCGAACATGATCAGCAGGGCGCAGGAGCTCACCGAGTGCTGGAAGGTGGCGCGGTCCGCCTGGCGCAGCCGGCACAGGCTCACCAGGGTGCCCGGATTGCGCAGGATGGAATCGGTGATCCGGATGACCACCGGCTCCAGCTGGTCCACCCGGATCTGCCGGCCCATGCGCACGTCCGTGAGCAGGGCATGGATGATGCCGTCGGCTTCGCGCTTGATGTCCAGGGCGGTGGCCAGCTCCTCCCGGTGCGGGGTCTGTTCCTCGCGGGGCGCCGGCCCCGGCAGGGTGTCGAGCCCCTTTGAGGTGTCGATGGTGATGGCTTCGCTGTTGCTGGCGAGGATGCGCTTCAGGTCCGCCTCGGTGCGCAGCACGAAGCGGTTGCGGATGAACGAATGCGTCATCCATCCGCAATCGAGGCTGTGGATGTACATTCCCAGTCTGAGCTGGGACTTGTTGATCCTTTTGATCACCGGATTCGCTCGGGGGTTTGACTTCATTAGATAGCGGAACCCAAATTACTACAAGTTCCTGTGCAGGAACTCCCAGATGGACTGGTACAGCGCCCACAGATGCTGGGGCGCGCGCGGACGGTGGCCCGACCCGGGCAGCAGGGTGAGCGGGGCGCTGAGGCCGGCCTTCTGCAGGGCGTCCAGGAACAGGATGGACTGCTGCGGATGGACGTTCTCGTCCAGGGTGCCGTGGATCAGCAGGACCTGGCCCGACAGGTTGGCGGCGGCCTCCAGAGGCGAGGCGGCCGCGTAGCCGTCCGGGTTGTCCTCGGGCAGGCCCAGGTAGCGCTCGGTGTAGATGCTGTCGTACAGGTGCCAGTCCACCACCGGGGCGGCCATGATCCCCAGCTTCCAGGCCTTGCTGTGGGTGAGCGCGTAGGCGGTGAAGAAACCGCCGTAGCTGTAGCCGCACAGGGCGATCCGCCCCATGTCGGCCCAGCCCTGGGCCTTCAGCCAGGCCAGGCCGTCCAGCTGGTCGCGCAGCTCCTGGGCGCCCAGGTTCCGGTAGATGCCCTGGGCGCTGGCGGTGCCCTTGGCCGAGGCGCTGCGGTTGTCGCAGATCCAGGTGACGATGCCCTGCTGGGCCAGGAACTGGTACCAGAGGCTGTCGGGGTTGAAGGCGTTGCGCACCAGCGGCATGCCCGGACCGCCGTAGACGAACTGGAACACCGGATACTTCTTCGCCGGGTCGAAGCCGGGCGGCAGCACCAGCATGGTTTCCAGCGGGAAGCCGTCCCGGCTCATGACCTGCTGGAACGAGACCCGGCCCCGGCGGAGGGCCTTGAAGGCCGGGCTGGTGCCGCTGTCCACCTGGCGCTGCACCCCGCCCTCGGCGTCCAGCACCAGCAGCTGGGGCGGGGTGTCCAGGTCGCTGAACAGGTCCACCGCGGCGCTGAAGGCGGCGTTGGGGACCACGGCATGGGTGCCGGGCTTTTCGGTCAGGCGGCGCAGGTTCTGGTTGGGGGCTTCGGCCTCCAGATCGGCCGAATAGGCGTCCAGGCCGATGGGGTTGCGCTGGGTGGCGGTGAAAAACACCCTGCCGTTCTTTTCGTCCACCCCCTGGATGGCGCGCACGTCCCAGGGGCCGGCGGTGAGCGCGCCCTTGAGCCGGCCTTCGCCGTCGTAGCGGTAGAGGTGGTAGAAGCCGGTGCGCGCCGAGCGCCACAGGAAGCCGTCCTCGAGGAAGACCGGCAGCGGCAGGCGGTCGACCCAGGCGCCCCGGCCGTCCTCCCGTGCCAGCACCTTGGGCTTGTCTTCGAAGCGCACGCATTCCAGCCAGGTCTGGGCCCGGTCCTGGAGGTTGGCGACCAGCTGGCCCTTGGCATCCCAGCCCACCTGGACGATGAGGGTCTCCTCATCGGGGTAGGGGTCCGGCATCCAGGTGACGTGCCCGTCCAGCTCGGCCACGCCGAGCCGGACCGATGGGTTGGGATCGCCGGGCTGGGGGTAGCGGATGCTGATCTCGAGCCGGGGCCGGGCGGTCTCGTCCATGAGGGAGTACCTGGGCACCTGGCTTTCGTCCAGGTTCAGGAAGGCGATCCGCTTGGAATCCGGCGACCACCAGAAGGCCCTGGGGCTGTTCCCGGTGAAGATCTCCTCCTGGTAGAGCCGGTCCAGGCGCCCGTTCAGGTGGTCCTCGTCGCCGCCGGTGGTGAGCCGGGTTTCCCTGGCGCCGGCCAGATCGGTGACGTAGAGGTCGGATCCGCGCAGGTACGCCACCTGGCTGCCGTCCGGGCTGAAGCAGGCGGCCTCCTTGGCCTCCGGGGAACCGGTGATCCGCCGGGCGCTGGGCTTGCCGTTCAGGTCCACCAGGTAGAAATCCTGGCCGGCGGTGACCAAGAAGGCGTCCTTGGCCTCGTTCCAGATGAACGGGCCGCGCCAGGCGGCATCCATCGCGCGCTCGTCGAGCCCGCATCCGGTCAGGGCGGCCGCGAACTGGGCGCGGTTCAGCAGGGGCCTGGGGTCCCAGGCCGGCGGGGCCAGGCGGTTGAGGCCCCTTTGGCTGTTCCGCTCCAGCCACTCCTCCACCAGCGACCCGTCCGGCCGCCAGTGCAGGGCGACCGGCAGCGGGTCCACGTAGGCGGCCTTGCGCGCCGGGTGGAACAGGCTTTCCACCGTCAGGGTTCCCTGGGCGGGCAGGATGGCGGCGGTGAGCAGGGGAAGCAGGAAGCGAACGATCGAGCGCATGAGCACTCCGTGGGTGATCCAGCACCGACACAGCTTATCCGAGTTCCTAACCCGGGTTCCGCGCTCACTTCGCAAAAATCGGCTTCCGAGGCCCTCCGGACCTCG
>CAZVHQ010000097.1:0-10834 GCA_964627225.1 uncultured Mesoterricola sp. | reverse complement strand
GGAGGAGCTGCAGTCCCTGAACGAGGAGCTGCAGACCGTCAACGCCGAGCAGCAGTCCCGGATGGAGGAGCTGGCCCGGACCAGCAGCGACATGAGGAACCTCCTGGACAGCACCAACATCACCACGGTGTTCCTGGACCAGGACCTGCACATCGGGCGCTTCACCTCCGGGGCCATCCGCCTGTTCCAGCTCCTGCCCGGCGATGTGGGCCGCCCCCTCACGGATATCACCACGACCCTGCAGTACGACCGGCTGACCGGGGACTGCCGGGAAGTGCTGCGCACCCTGATCCCCACCGAGCGGAACGTCACCGCCCTGGACGGACGCTGGTTCTCGGTGCGGGTCATGCCCTACCGGACCAAGGACGAACGGGTGGATGGCCTGGTGCTCACCTTCACCGAAACCACCGGCGCCAAGCTGCTGGAGCGGGACCTGCGCGCCACCGCCGGCCAGTTCCAGGCCCTGCTGAACCACCTGAGCACCGGCTATGCCCTGTGCGACGCCATCCCCGGCTTCGACGGCGAGCCGGTGGACGGCCGCTTGTCCATGCACAACCGGGCCTTTGCCCGGATGCTGGGCGCCGGAGCGCCGGCCAAGGGCCGGACCCTGCTGGAACTCCTGCCGGCCATGCGGCCGTTGCTCCAACCGGCGCTGGCCCAGACGCCCTTGGGTGGTGAGATCCGGGTGTTTGACCGATACTTGGAGCTGAACAGCCGCACCCATGAACTCATGGTTTATCGGCCAACTGCTGATCAGTTTGCTCTCATATTCAGGAACACCAACGATCCCGGACGGCTCTTCGAGGCATCAGCCAATGGTTGCGACCGAACTGAATAACTCCATGATCTTGCCGGATCGCCAAGCCGAAGCGGCCGGGGACGCCGAAACCCATCGGCTGATGCAGCAGCTCCAGTTGCACCGGATCGAGCTGGAGATGCAGAACGAGGAACTGCAGCGCGCCCAGGAGGAGCTCAAGGCGTCGCGGACCCAGGTGGACCAGCGGGTATTGGCGCGCACCGCGGAGCTCAGCCAGGCCATCGAAAGCCTTTCCGTGGAGATCCGGGCGCGCCACCGGGCGGAACAGTCTCTGCTCGGGGCCTGCACCGAACTGGAGCACCTGCGCGACCGCCTGCAGGCGGAGAACGCCGGCCTGCACCAGCAACTGGACCGGTTCGAGCTGGCGGGCCTGCCCGGCCCGAGCCCGGCCATGGCCGAACTGAGGTCGCGGATCGAGACGGCGGCGGCCTGCGAAAACCCGGTGCTCCTGCTGGGGGAAGCCGGCACCGGCCAGCGGGCGGTGGCCCGGGCCGTGCACAACCGGAGCGCGCGCCGGCACCGGGCGATGCTGAGCACGTCCTGCGCGGCGCTGCCGGAGGACCTGCTGCAGGTCATGCTGTTCGGCCACCAGGCCGGCGACTACCGGCGGATCGGCCAGTTCGAACTGGCGGCCCAGAGCACCCTGTTCCTGGACGAGGTCGGCTCGCTGCCCTTGGCACTCCAGGCCACCCTGGCGGGAGCGATCCGGCAGCTCGCCTGCATCCCCCCGGGCAGCCCGGCCGGGGCGCGCGCGGAGGTCAAGCTCATCGTCGCCAGCAACCGCGACCTCCAGCAGGAGGTCCGCCAAGGCCGGTTCCGGGAGGATCTGTACGCCTGCCTGGGCAGTTGCCCGATCACCGTCCCCCCCCTGCGCGAGCACCTGGAGGATATCCCCACCTTGGTGGCCGAGTTGGTCGCCCGGTTCAACCGGACCCTCGGCAAGCGCTTCGCATCGGTTCCGGACTCGTCGCTGGAGCACCTGATGGCCAGGCCATGGCCCGGCAACATCAAGGAACTGGCAGGCGTGATCGAGCTGGCGATGATCTCCGCCCCGGGTCCCGATCTGGAATTATAGCAATCAGGCTGGCTCCGCGATGCCCAGGCTGGCCAGCACCTGCCGGTAGGCATCGGGCAGCGGTGCCTGGAAGTCCATGCGCCGGCCATCGCCCGGGTGGTTCAGGGACAGCTTCCAGGCGTGCAGCATGGGGTGCGGGCAGGCGAAGTGGCGCTTGTCGGCGTCCAGCCAGGCGGGGGCGCCGCCGTAGAGCGGGTCGCCCAGGATGGGCGCGCCCAGGTAGTTGAGATGCAGCCGGATCTGGTGCGTGCGCCCGGTCAGCAGCTCGCACTCCACCAGGGCCAGGCCGCAGGCGGTGGCCAGCAGCTTCACCCGGGTCTGGGACGGGCGGCCGGCGGCGCTGACCGCCATTTTCAAACGGTCCACCCGGTGCCGGGCGATCGGCTGGTCCACCAGGACCGAACCCACCTCGGGCAGTTTGCGCGACATCCGCACCACGGCCAGGTAGCGCTTGGCCACGGTGCGGTCCTTGAACTGGAGCTGGAGCGCCTGCTGGGTGCCCACATCCTTGGCCATGGCCAGGCAGCCGGTGGTGTAGCGGTCCAGGCGGTGTACCAGGCCCGGCCAGATGGGCGCCGGCAGCTCGTCCTCGTCGTCCTCGGGCAGGGCCTCGGCGGTGATCACCGGCGCGTGCAGCCGGCCCAGCAGGGCGTTCAGCACCGTGCCGGACGGGTGCCCCGGCCCGGGATGCACCACCATGCCGGCGGGCTTGTCGATGATCCACAGGTGATCGTCCTCGAACAGGGTCGGCAGGTCGATGGTCTCGGGCTGCAGGTGCTGGGCGGGGGGCTCGGGCTCGGGCAGCTCGGTCTCCACGGTGGCTCCGGCCCGGATGCGGGTGCCGGCCTTCTGCACCACCTCGCCGTTCACCCGCACCTTGCCGGCCCGGACCCAGGCATCCCACCGGGAGCGGGCGAACTGGGGATAGCTGTCCGCCAGGAACCGGTCGAGGCGGGGCGCTCCGTCCGGCAGGAAATGGGTCACGATGTCGCTCAAGCCTTCACCTCTTTCCGAACGCCGAGGCCGAACCAGGCCAGCAGCGCACAACCGAACAGGACGAACAGGCAGCTGGTGGCCCGGCCGGTGGAAAGCCAGGGGATGCCCATGAAGAAGCCCCGGTCCAGATCGCCGCGCCAATGCTCGGTCACCATCCGGCCGATGCCTTCGAGAATGAAATAGCAGCCGGAAACCTGGCCGGCGAAGCGCCGGTACTTCCGGACCACCAGCAGGCTGGCCATGATCAGCAGGTTGGTCAGGGCGGTGTAGAGCTGCACCGGGTGCAGCGGCATGGCCAGGGGGGTGCCGGACAGCAACTGGGCATTGGGGTCGGTGAAGGTGACCGCCCAGGGCAGGCGGCACTCGGTGCCGTAGCAGCATCCGGCGGCAAAGCAGCCGAGCCGGCCGATGGCCTGGCCCAGGGCCACGGCGGGGGTCAGGCAGTCCAGGGTGCGGGCCACGGGCAGCTTGAGCCGCTTCACCCGCCAGAAGAAGGCCAGGGTGGCGCCGATGATGCCGCCGTGGATCGCCCCGCCGGCACGCAGGTAGCCCAGGTCGAACACGTCCTTGAAGCTCACGCCGCCGGCCAGGTCGACGATGACCATCAGCAGCTTGGAGCCGATCACCCCGGCCAGCAGCAGGGTGATGGCCAGGTCGGAGATGTGCTCCGGCGCGATCCCCTCCAGCCGGCCCAGGCGCTGGGCCAGCAGCATGGCCAGGAAGAAGCCCGCGGTGAGCAGCAGGCCGTAGGTGCCGATGGGGAAGCTGCCGATCTTGAAGAGGATGGGGTGCATGTCTTTCCTATGGGAGGCCCGGGGTCCAGACGGCTTGATCGTGTTACCTGAGGGCTTCCCAGGCCAGGGCGGCGTAGAGCCGCGCGGCCAGTTCCACCTGGGCCAGGGAGACCTGCTCCTCCGGCGAATGGGCCATCTCCAGCTTGCCCGGGCCCAGCACGACGGCCAGGGCGCCGGCGGCCTGGAACACGGCGGCGTCGGAATGCGAGCGGAACACGGCGGGCGCGCCGGACAGCCCGACGCTGGCCAGGGCGCTCCACAACGGCGCCAGCAACGGGTCCTCGGGCGGATTGCGGTAGCCCATGGAGCTGAACGTCACCTCCGCCGCCAGACCGCACAGCGGGTGGTCGGCCTGGGCCGCCAGCCGCGCCCGTTCCATGGCCTCGGTCACCGCCCGGGGATCGACCCCGGGGCCCCAGTGCACATCGACCATGGCCTGGCAGGCCGCCGGGACCACGAACAGCGTGCTGCCGCCCTGGATCTCCCGCGGGTTGGCCACCACCTGGCCGGCCAGGTCCTGGGCCAGGAACGCGTCGTAGATGGCCAGGATCCAGGACAGCATGGCGTGGATGGCGTTGGCGCCGAACTCGGGCACCGCGGCGTGGGCCCGGCTGCCCTGGGCGGTGAGCTGGCACTCCATGTAGCCGTTGTGCGAGACGCAGGGCAGCAGGTCGGTGGGTTCGCCGACGATCACCAGGGGCGCGCCGACGGTCTGGATCAGGGCCAGGGAGCCGTCGCCGTATTCCTCCTCGCCCACCACCAGGCCGAGGCAGAGCCCCTTGGCCAGCGGCAGCCCGGAGCGGTGCAGGGCGATCAGCGCCTCCACCATGGCCGCGCATCCGCTCTTCATGTCGGCCGCGCCCAGGCCGCGCAGCACGTCGCCGTCCACCTGGGGCGCGGTGAAGCCGTGCACCGCCTCGATGGTGTCGATGTGGCCGATCCACAGCATGCTGGGCGGCTGCGGTCCGATCCGCACCAGCAGGTTGCAGCGCGTGCCGTTGCCGTGGGCGGAAGGCACCGGCAGCTGTTCCACCGCCAGGCCGGCCTGCTCCAGCCGGGCGCGGAACACCCTGGCGGCCGGGCCTTCGGCATAGGACGGGCTGTAGACCCGCACCGCATCGATCAGCAGGGCGCGCAGCAGCGCCGGATCCAGGCAGTCCCAGACGGCCTGGCTAGTCATTGTCATCTTCTTTTCCGGGCGCATAGTTGGGACGGCTCGGCGTGGCCGTCTTGCGCCGGGTCGAGGCGGGCCGGGACGGGCGCCGGTGCCGCAGGTAGTCGGGGTCGTGGGTGAGGTTGCGCGACAGGAACAGGTGCGGGGTCTCCTGGCCGAAGCCCTGGCTGCGGAAGAACGACAATGCCGGCTCGTTCTCCGCGTCGGTGTCGACCATGATCATGCGCGCCCCGAGCTTGATGAACAGGTCGGTCATGGCCCCGAACAGGCGCGCGGCGATGCCCTTGCGGGCCACGTCGGTGTCCACGCCCAGCCACAGGAGGTAGCCGTAGGTCCAGGCGCTCATCCGTTTCTCCAGCAGGGTGCCCAGGGCGAACCCCACCACCTGCTCGTCCAGCTCCGCCACCAGGCAGGTCTCGCTGTCCGAAGCGAAGTGCACGGCCAGTTCGTATTCATCCCAGGTCCGGTAGAGCGCCGGCCACTTGTCGGCGGGGAACAGACGCTCCCCCAGGGCGAAGATCGCCGGCAGATCCTGGAGGGACATCTCGCGGATGATCACATCCTTGGTGTTGGAGCGCGGTTTGGTTTTGGCTGGGCTGGGCATGGGGCTTCCATCAGAAGAAACCCCATTATACCCTGCAAAGCCGATCCTTCCTTTGTTTCGCTGGGATTATAACGGCAGCTTGAGCCCAAGACCCTGATCCAGTGCGCGATTGAGCACTTCCCTGCCCACCACCACGTCGCATACCGACATGCCGATGTTGCTGCAGACGATCAGTTGATCCTTGCTGTCCCGGCCCGGCTTCACGCCCGCCAGGATCTGCCCGGTTTCGCAGGCGATCCTCGGCAACCCGCCCGGGAAGTAGCCGGCCCGGGCGAACAGCTCGTGTTCCTCGGCGCTGTCGACGATGTACTTGTCGGCCCGCATGGCGATGGCGGGGTCCCAGAAGGTGTTCAGGTCGCAGGGCAGGATGGTCTGGCCCTTGGCGACCCATTCGGCCTTCACGAAGGCGTACGGCCGCTTGACGATGAAGGTGGCCGAACTCAGCACCTCGCAGCTCTTGGTGACCTCCTCGAAGCCCCGGCCCTTGATGATCCTGGCCTCGATCTTCGGCTGCACTTCCGCGATCAGCTTGTCCATGTTCTCTTCCTTGACGTCATAGACCTGGATCGTCTTCAGCTTTTTCAGCGTGTGGCCGACGTACTTCACATGCTCGACCCCCTGCACGCCGCATCCGAACATGCCGAAGGTGGTGGCGTCCGGGTGCAGGGCGGCGGCCGCCAGGACCGTCACGGCGGGGGTGCGCATGGCGGTGATCCAGGCGCTGTCCATGATGGCGATGGGGCAGCCCGACAGGATGTCGTTGAGCAGCAGCAGCCCGGTGGTCTGGGGCAGGCCGAACTTGGCCGGGTTGTTGGGATAGCACTCGATCCATTTCATGCCCAGGGCCAGCTTCGACGGCACATAGGCGGGCATGGCGTGGAAGAAGACCTCCGGGAACGGGTGCACGCCGATCTTGGCGGGCATCTCGTATTCCTTCCGGCCGTGGGCGACCAGCGCCTCCCGGGTGAGCTCCAGGATGTCGGTTTCACCCAGCCCCACCGCCTTCACCTGGTCCTGGGTCATGTACCAGATTTCCTTGCCGATGTTGAGCCGCGTGGCGAGCTTCTGTCGATCCTTTTCCATGCCATTGCCTTTCATGAACGGCGCCGCGCAGCCCGAGCTTTCGGCTTCAGGCGAAGTGGGTGCGGATGAGGGAGTGGTTCCGGTGCCCAGGTTACATCACAAGCCGGGGGGAATCGAGCCTATCCCAACGCTTCCAGGCTCGTCCCCGCCAGCTGGCTGCGCAGCGAGGGAATGTTGCCGCCGGGGCCCGGATTGAGCGCCATGATCTTCAGGTCGACCGTCCCGCCCAGGTCCTTCAGTTCGCCTTCCACCGCGTCCTTGGAAGCCGCCAGCAGCTCCGGATGCTCGGTCCACACCCGCACCTGCAGGTTGGCGCCGCTCCGGGCGATGCCCAGGCGGGTTTCGCCCAGGTTGGTGAAGGCCAGGCCGAGCATCACCCGCTGGGTATCCGCCTGGCCCTGCCCGGGCTTCCGGGGGTCCCGGTCCTCCACCCACATCTGCAGCGGATGCTGGGGCGCCCAGGGCAGCGGGATCTCGTAGAAGGCCGTGCCCTCCTTGGCCTGGGCGGCGTGGAACGGGGCCCCCTGGGGGGATGCCGCCGGGTCGTTCAGGGTCTTGATGCTGGTGCTGATCCAGGCTTCCCAGGTGGCCGGCAGCTCCGCCGGGGCCCCGCCGTGGCCGCTGAGCTGCTGCTGCAGGGCCTGGGCCGGCGCGGACTGGGCCGGGGCGGCCTGGGCCGGCGCCGGGGGTTCGGCGCTCAGCACCTGCTTCAGCCACTGGACCAGGGGACCGGCCTGGGCCGGCGGCACCTCGGGGTGGCGATCCACGACGGCCTGGAAGCGCTGGAGCAGGTCGGCGGCGCTGGCCGGCGCCGGCGCCTGGCGCGCCGCGCCGCCGCCCAGCACCACGTTCAGGGCCGTGGCCACGGTGGCCGGGGGCGCGGATTCGGGCAGCTCCAGAACGGTCTTCAGGGCGGCCAGGGACGGCGGCGGCAGGGTGTCCAGGGCGGCCTGGACCCGGGCCTCCGGCGGCGCCTGGTTGGGGACGAGGAGCTGGAACAGCTCGGCCAGATCAGCCAGCCCCGGGGGCGGATCCGGCTGGGCGAGGCTGGCCAGGAGCGGGGCGGCCTCGCCCTGGAGCAGCGGCGCCAGGATGGCCGGGGCGGCGGGCGGGGTGGCCTGCAGGGTCTGCAGCCGGAGCGGAGCGTCGGTCCCGGTCGCGGGCAGCACCCGGATCAGCAGCTGGGTGCCGTCGGGATAGGGCAGCTGGCCCTGGGCCGTGATCACCTGCCCGGACGGCAGGGCCAGGTTCAGGCCGCCGCCGGAGGCCTGCCCCAGCAGCAGCATGGCCACGTCCTGCCCGGCCAGGGCCAGCAGGGCGGGCACCGGGGGCGCCGCCGCCGCGGGCTGGGCCTGGGTCACGCCCTGGATGGCGTTCAGCAGGGCGGAGACCGCGGCCGGGATGGATTCCATGGCTATATCTGGAAGTGCTTGCGCAGGATGCCGGCCATGTCCTGGAGCGGGGCCACCTGGTCCACGCAGCCGCGCTCGAAGGCGGCCCTCGGCATGCCATAGACGATGCAGGACTCCTCGGCCTCGGCCAGGGTGTGGGCGCCCTTGGCCTTGAGCGAAACCATGCCCCGGGTGCCGTCGGAGCCCATGCCGGTGAGGATCACCGCCAGCACCTGGCGGGTGCTGTTGTCGGCGATGCTCTGGAACAGCACGTCGACACTGGGGCGGTGCAGGCTGGTGGACGGCTCGGCGCTCAGCTCGATGACGCCGGAGCTGCCGCGCTGCCGGTAGAGCATGTGCAGGCCGCCTGGAGCGATGTAGACGCAGCCCGGCAGGGCGGTTTCGCCGTGCACGGCCTCGCGCACCTCCACCTGGCAGATGCCGTTGAGCCGCTCCGCGAAAGCCTTGGTGAAGGTGCCCGGCATGTGCTGGACGATCAGGCAGGGCACCGGCAGCGTCTTGGGCAGGCCCGGCAGCAGGTCCTGCAGGGCCTTGGGCCCGCCGGTGGAGCAGCCGATGGCCAGCAGCTCGGCCCGGGGACCGGACAGGCTGCCCAGCCGGGCCACGGCCTGGGGGGCCGGCGCCTGGAAGGCCGGCACCGGCGCGGGCTGGTGCTGGCCCGGCTGGGTCGGCGCCGCCGGCGGCGGCACGGGCATCCGGGTCTTGCGGAAACGCGGGCTGCGCGCCAGCTTGCGGACCTTCTCCTGGAGGTCCTGCTGGATCTGCAGGATGCTGGCGCTGGCCAGGCTGGTCTCCTTGGGGATGAAATCCAGGGCGCCCAGGGCCAGGGCTTCCAGGGTGGCCTGGGCCCCCTCCTGGGTGAGGCTGGAGACCATCAGCACCGCCCGGGGCATCTCGGCCATGATCCGCTTGAGGCAGCCCAGGCCGTCCAGCCGGGGCATCTCGATGTCGAGGGTGACGATGTCGGGGTTGAGCGCCGGGATCTTGTCCAGGGCGTCGAGACCGTCCCGGGCCGAGCCGACCACCTCGATGTCGGGGGCCTGGAGCATCCGCTCCAGGGCCTTCCTCATGAAGGGGCTGTCGTCCACGACAAGTACGCGAATGGGGTCCATGGTCATTCCTGGAAAACAAGCTTGACGAAGGTGATGGCATGCTCCAGTTCGTCGTCGATGCCGAAGGTGAGCCGCTCCTCGTCCAGGTCGGCGCCCTGGATGCCGGCGAAGACGGTCTTGAACGACGGCTGCTCCTCCAGCACGAAGGCCAGGTTCTCATCCGCCGGGCTGTTGGGGATGCGGGTCCGGACCAGCAGGTCGGAGAGCTGGATCAGGCAGGTGAGGAAGTCATCGCTCGGCTCGTGATGGTCGCGGATGGCCCGGACCATGGGTTCGGGGAAGTTCCACTGCACCGCCACCATGGCGCCCACTTCCGCATGGGTGACCCCGAGGATGACACGCTCCGCCTCCAGGCACACGGCCCCTTCGGCCATGGCCGCCACCACCGGGCCGTAGGCCTCGGCGAAGCACTGGTCCAGGGCGATCTTGCCGATGTCGTGCAGCAGGCCGGCCAGGTAGGCCGACTCCACGTGCTGATCCTGCTTGACCAGCCGGCACAGGCCCTTGGCGACCAGCCCCACCGCCACCGAATGCTGCCAGAGCAGGAGCGGGTCCAGGTGGCTGCCGCCGCTGATGGAGCGGATGATGGCGGCCGACTGGCCCAGGTTGAAGATGGAATCGAAGCCCAGGCGCATCACCGCGCTGCGCAGGTCCATCACCCGGTCGTCCCGGACGTACATGACCGAGTTGGCCAGGCGCAGCAGGGCCGCGGAAAGGGCCGGGTCCTGCGCGAGGATGCCGAGAACCCGGTCCACCGTGCAGCGGTCGTCCCCCACCGCCTGCCCCAGGGCCATGACGGTCGTGGGCATGCTGGGCAGGGTCCTCACCCGTTGGCGAACGAGCTCCGAAGTGATCATGATCAGAATTCCCGAATCAGGTTCTTGTCGACTTCCAGCGCCTCGATGACCACCAGGCGTTGCGCGTCCAGCGCCTCGGCGGTGAGATCCAGGACCTCCATGGCCTGCCGGGTGGCTTCAAACAGCGATTCGGGCTTGCCGATGCCGACCCCGCGGTCGAGGGCCAGCTGGTTGCCCAGGGCCACGATGGCGGTGAGCGCCTGGTCCTCCGCCGGGGCGTGGGCCGGGTCGTGGTGCCAGCGCACGGTGTTCTCCAGGCTCCGGGCCAGGTTCCAGGAGTGCAGCAGGGCCTCGCCCACCATGGTGTGGTCGAAGCCGAACAGCTCCAGCTCCGACTCCATCACGTCATGGTTGTCGTTGTAGACGCCGCGCATCAGGGCGCCGTAGCGTTCCGGGAACTTGAGGCCCATCACCGCCTTGCCGATGTCGTGCATGAGCCCGCCGATGAAGGCCTCCTCCACCCGCGGGCTGCGGAAGGCCTTGGCATAGGCCCGGGCGGCCATGGCGGTGATCAGCGCGTGCTCCCACAGCAGCCGTTCCTGCAGCCCCGTGCCGCCGCGGTTGTAGAGGTTCCGGGCGCTGGAGGCGATGACGATGCTCTTGATGGTGGTGAAGCCCAGGGTCATGATCGCCTGGGTGAGCGTCTTGACTTCGCGCATCATGCCGAACATGGCGGAATTGGCGATCTTGAGGATCTGGGCGGCCAGGGCCTGGTCGGTGGCGATGACCCGCTGCAGCTCCTCCATGGTGGATTCCGGGTCCGCGGCCAGGCGCAGCACCTGGGCCGCCACCTGGGGCAAGGGCGGCAGGTCGCCGAGGTTCGCGATGAGTTCCTGGGGTGTTATGGGCATGTTTCGCTCCTCCTAGGCCTGGTCACGTTTGCGATAGCCCATGGCCTTGCTGAAGTGCA
>CAZVHQ010000096.1:0-10862 GCA_964627225.1 uncultured Mesoterricola sp. | reverse complement strand
CTAGGGCCGAAGCTGAAGCCGTCCAGGAAGGCCTGATAGGCGGTGGTGGTGCGCCGGCTGTCGCCCGTAGCCAGGAAGTCGATCAGCAGACCGCGCAGGACGCCGCTGACGATGCTGTAGTCGGCCTCGCCCAGGCCGGGTTGGTGGTCGGCCAGGCAGGTCTTGATCCAGTCTCTCAGTCCGTCGATGCTAAATTCGATAAAGTCAGCGTTGTGTCCTGGTGATCCCAGGTTTTCACTGATAAAAAAATAGTATGAACGAAAAAAGGGCAGCATTTCCTTGGAGGTGCAGTGGTCCCACAGGGCGCGCAAGGCCTTGCGGGTATCCCGGCTTTGATCCTGGACCAGGCTGCTGCGCAGCTTGCTGCGCATCAGCTGCTGCACGCCGATCAGCGTCTCGCTGATCAGCGCTTCGGCCGAGCCGAAGTGGTAGATGAGCATGCGCGGGCTGACCCGCACCGCCTGGGACAGCTGCTTCAGGGACAGGTCGCCCAGGTGCCCGGCCATGGCCGCCTGGGTGCAGGCCGCCAGGATACTGGGACGGATCGCGGAATCCGAAGGTCGCGCCATGGCCTTGCGGCCTCCTTGACAGGACCTGCATTTTATTCTAATTTAACAACATTAATGTAACAAAAATTACATTAATATTGCACAAATTAATATAAATTAATTTTTGGAGGATAAATCAATGAACACAATGACCATGCCGAGCCATTCGCTGGCCGAGCGAGCCAACGCTGAGCGGTTCGAGGTGGCGCTGAAGCGCCTCGAGGCGACCATCCGGCGCGATCCGGCCACGCGGCAGTGGGCGCCCCTGCCAAGCGTGATCGAACAGCTGCAAGGCGATCATCTGACGGCGGTGGAGGTGCTGCAACAGGCCTGCGCCGCCTATGCCGAGCGGCCGGCCCTGGGTGAGCGGGCCTTCGTTCTGGAGACCACGCCTGCTGGCCAGGCCGCGCGCTTCTTGCCGGAGTTCCGCACGATCAGCTTCGCCGCCGTCTGGCAGCGCACGGTCGAGCTTGCCACCGGGCTGGTCCGGGACCGGCGCACCGCCCTGGAGCCGGGCGAGGTGATGGGCATCATCGGCTTCGGCAGCATCGACTACGTGCTGGCCGACCTGGCCTGCCTCTACGCCGGCGTCACCTCCGCCGTGCTGCAGATGAGCATGCCCGCCGAGGACCTCATGCACATCATCAACGAGGGCCGGTTCGCCGGCATCGCCTGCACCCGGGAGGGCCTGCCCGGGCTGCTGGAGGTGCTGCCCTCCTGCCGCACCGTGCGCAGCGTGGTGGTCATGGACCTGCACGAGGGGGCGACCCGGGAGACCGCGGAGCTGGAGCGGGTCCGGGCCGCGGCGGCGCTGCCGGTGCTCACCCTGGACGAAGCCGCCGCCCAGGGCCGCGCCGCGGCACCCCTGGCGCCCTGGCGCCCGGCCGCCGGGACCGACCCTTTGGCGACGCTCATGTACACCTCGGGCAGCACCGGGTTTCCCAAAGGCGCCCTGCTGACCCAGCGCGTCTGGCGCTCCCACTGGCAGTTGCGCTGGCTCACCCAGCTCGCGCGGTTTCCCAGCATCAGCCTCAACTTCTACCCCCTGAGCCACGCCATGGGGCGCAACACCCTGCTGCGCACGCTGATCCTGGGGGGCGTCACCCATTTCACCCTGGCCAGCGACATGTCCACCCTGTTCGAGGACATCCGGCTGGTGCGCCCCACCTTCCTCAACCTGGTGCCGCGCATTTCGGAGATGTTCCATCAGAGCTACCTGGGCGAACGGCAGCGGCTGGAGCGGACCGGCGTGGCCGCGGCCGAGGCCGGGGAGCGGGTGCGCGCGGTCTGGCGCGGCACCTTCCTGGGCGATCGCCTCACCGCGGCGATGATCGGCTCGGCGCCGACCGCGCCGGAGACCGCCCAGTGGCTCGCCACCTGTTTCGAGATCCCGGTCTATGAAGGCTACGGCTCCACCGAAGCGGGCGTCCTGAGCGTGGACGGCATGATCAGCCGGCCGACGGTTTCGGACTACCGCCTGGTCGAGGTGCCCGAGCTCGGCTACCGCCTGAGCGACAAGCCTTATCCGCGCGGTGAACTGGTGGTCAAGACCAGCCAGAGCATCCCCGGCTTCTTCCAGAACGAGGCCGCCACCCGGGCGCTGTACGATGACCAGGGCTTCCTCAAGACCGGCGATATCGTCGAGGAGCGCGGCCCCGACCAGATCCAGTGGGTCGATCGCAAGAACAACGTGGTGAAGCTGGCCCAGGGCGAGTACGTCACCCTGTGGCGCCTGGAGACCCTCTTCACCGGCGGCAGCCCGCTGCTGGACCAGGTCTACCTGTATGCCAACAGCCAGCGGGCCTACCCGCTGGCCGTGGCCGTGCCGGAATGGACCGCCGTGCAGGAGCGGCTGGCCCAGGCCGACCCCCCGCCGGAAACGGTCAAGCAGCTGCTGCGGGGGGAGTTCAACCGCATCGCCGGCGCCGCCCAGCTGCGCCCGTACGAGGTGCCGCGGGAGATCCTGGTCGAACCGGAACCCTGGACCCGGGAAAACGGCTTCCTCACCGGGGTGAACAAGCCGGCCCGGCCCCAGCTGAAGCAGCGCTACGGCGAGCGCCTGGAAGCGCTCTACCGCCAGCTGGAGGACCAGCAGCGGCAGGACCTGGCCGGCCTCGGCCAGGACCCCGGCCAGCCGCTGGAGGCGCGGGTGGCCCATGCGGCGGCGGCCGTGCTCGGCGTGCCGGACATAGACTTGGCCGCCGGCAGCTTCCGGGACCTCGGCGGGGATTCGATCAGCGCGCTCAACTTCGCCCTCCTGCTCGAGGAGATCTGCGGCGAGCCGGTGCCGGCGGCGGCCCTGCTGAACCCGGGCAGCACCCTGCTGGCCCTGGTGCGCCAGCTGGAAGCGCGCCGCGGCCCGGACGCGGTGCCGAGCTTTGGCGCCATCCACGGCAAGGACGCGACCGGGATCCGCGCCGAGGACCTGACCCTGGCGCGCCTGCTGGATCCGGCCAGCCTGGCTGAGGCGGCGAAGGTGGCGGCCCAGCCCCTGGCGCCCGTCACGACCGTGCTGCTGACCGGGGCGAACGGCTTCCTCGGCCATGTGCTCTGCCTCGAATGGCTGGAGCGGATGGCCCGGGCTGGGGGCAGGGTGATAGCCCTGGTGCGGGCCGCCGACGACCAGGCCGCGGCCGGGCGGCTGGAGGCGGCCTATCGCACGGGCGACGCTCGCCTGCCGCAGCGGTTCGCCACCCTGGCCGGCGAGCGGCTGACGGTGCTCGCCGGGGATCTCGCCGCGCCCCGGCTCGGCCTGGCGCCGGAGGTCTACGCACAGCTGGCGCAGGAGGTGGACCTGATCGTTCATCCCGGAGCCTTGGTGAACCATGTCTACAGTTACGAACAACTCTTCGAACCCAATGTGCTTGGCACCGCCCAGCTGGTCCGGCTGGCGCTGCATGGGCGGCGCAAGCGGTTCGACTACGTGTCCAGCATCGGCGTGCTGGCCGGGGCCCGGGGTTCCGGCAAGGTCATGGAGGTGGCCGGGGTCGATGCCTTGCAGTCGATCTGGCCGGCCAGCGGCGGCTATGCCTTCGGCTACGCCACCAGCAAATGGGCCGGCGAAGTGCTGCTGAAGGAGCTGCACGAGCGGTTCGACGCCCCGGTGCGGGTGTTCCGGCCCGGCATGATCCTGCCGGACCGGCGCTTCCGGGGCCAGGCCAATGTCCCGGACCTGCTCACCCGCCTGCTGGTCAGCGTGGTCTGCACCGGCCTGGCGCCGCGCAGCTTCTACGCCGGCGGCCGGGGCAAACCGGAGCACTATGACGGCCTGCCGGTGGATTTCATCGCGGCGGCCATGGTGCTCATGTCCAGCGCCGAACGGGAGGGCCATGCCACCTACCAGGTCAGCAACGCCCACTGGGATGATGGGGTTTCCCTCGACACGCTGATGGACTGGGTGGCGACCGCGGGCTACCCCATCGAGCGGGTTGCCGACCATGCGGCCTGGTTCTCGGCGTTCGGCGACCGGCTGCGCCAGCTGCCGGCGGAGCAGCGCCAGCATTCCTCGCTGCCGATCCTGCACCAGTGGGCCGAACCGAGCCCGGCCGGGGCCAGCGAACGGGTCGACGCCAGCCGGTTCAGCCGCGAAGTGCGGCGCCTCCGGCCCTGCGGCGAAGCCGGCATTCCCCAGTTGAACGAGGCCTTCGTGCACAAATACCTGGCGGATCTGCGCGCCCTGGGGCTGCTCAAGTCCTGATCTTTCCCGTTCCAGGAATCAGTCACGTGGGGGAGGCCAGGCCCAGGCGCTACTCGACGTATCCGTCGGCCAGGCCCTTGGCTTCCTCCCGTGAGCAGCCGCTTCGGCCGTTTGATGCTGCAAGGAACTGTGGACGGGAAGTGTTACCGGCTGGTGGTGGAATTGGTGGACAAGGAACAATGGCTTCTGGAGCCCGTGACGGGCTACCGCTACGCCGCCGGGGACCGGAAGAAAGGAGGAGCAGTATGAGCAAGCAGAAGAAATCCATGAGTTGGGATGAAGTGATCCTGGGTGCGGGTGAACTGCCCAAGGGCCATCTCAAGAAGACCTTTGCCGAGCGTGCCGCTGAGGCCGAACTCTGGGCGAAGGAACTGAAGGACGCCCCAGCCGGTCGTCCCGTGGTGCGCATGGGCCGGCCACGTGCGGTCGAGCCGAAGGTAGAGACCGAACTGGTGACCTTCCGTACCGACAGGCTCGAGAAGGAAGCCCTGGAAGCCCTGGCCGAGGCTCAAGGGCGCAGCCTGTCCGACCTCCTGCGGGGGGTGACCCATGACCTGGTGACCACGTTCAAGGCTGGCGAGAAGGCTGCCCGGACCAAGGCCGAGGTCTGAAAGGCCGTACCGCGCAGCCGAAAGGTGGTTCACGGCGGCCGGACCTTGACCTACGGTGAGCTGAACTTCCCCTACCATCCAGGCACCAATCTGGAATCCATGCCCATTTAGATCCCCGCCTGGAAAACAGCAAAGGATTTCAATGCAACTTTTCCGCTAATCCCTGGTCTCAGGGAGGAGAGGTTGCCATGGGACGTTTGCGGGTGGTCCTGCCGGTCGTGGCCTTGTGCGCCGCGGCGGGCATCGGGTTCTGGTCATGGCGGGCAAGGGGGGAGAGGGCGCCGGTCTTCCGCACCGTGCAAGTGACCCGGGGGGATCTGGTGGCCACCATCAGCGCGACGGGGACGCTCGAGCCCCAGGCGGCGGTGGACGTCGGCGCCCAGGTCCAGGGCATCATCGTCGCTTTCGGCAAGGACAAGCATGGCCAGGACATCAACTGGGGGTCCGAGGTGGAAGCCGGCCAGGTGCTGGCCAGGATCGACGACTCCCTGTATGCCGCGGCCGTGAGCACCGCCAAGGCGCAGCTGGACCAGAACGAGGCCAACGTGCTCGCGGCCCAGGCCAACGTGCTGCAGCAGAAGGCCAACCTGCTCTACGCCAGCCAGAACTGGGACAGGGCGGAGCGGCTGGGACCCTCCGACGCCCTCGCCCAGAGCGCCTACGACCAGTACAAGGCCAATTTCGAAGTGGCCAAGGCCAACCTCGCCGCGGCGGAAGCGGCCGTGGCGGTGGCCAAGGCCAGCGTGGAGCAGGGCAAGGCCAATCTCCGCACCGCCCGGATCAACCTCGACTACTGCACGATCAAATCGCCGGTGAAGGGCGTGGTGATCGACCGGCGGGTGAACATCGGCCAGACCGTCGTTTCTTCCACGACCGCGCCCAGCCTGTTCCTCATCGCCAGCGACCTGCGGAAGCAGATCCAGGCCTGGGTCTCGGTCAACGAGGCGGATGTGGGGAACATCGTCGTCGGCCAGCCGGTGACCTTCAGCGTGGACGCCTTTCCCGGCCGGGTGTTCCGCGGCCGGGTGGGCCAGGTTCGCCTCAATGCGACCATGACCCAGAACGTGGTCACCTACACCATCGAGGTGGACACGGACAACTCCGACGGCAAGCTGCTGCCCTACCTCACCGCCAACGCGGTCTTCGAAGTCGGCCGCCGGAAGGGCGTGCTCCTGGTGCCGAACGAAGCCCTGCGCTGGACACCCAGGCCCTCGGAAATCGCGCCCGAGGTGAAAACCCATGACCATGACCAGCCCTCCCGCCGCAGCGCCTTCGGACCCGCCGGCCCCCAGGGCGGCGTCGCGCCGGCCAGCCTGTGGATCCAGGAAGGCCGGCTGCTCCGGCCCATCCGGGTCACCGCGGGACTCAGCGACGGGGCCTTCACCGAGGTGGCCGGCCGGAACCTGAACGAAGGGCTCCGGGTGGTCTACGGCGAGGGCGCGCGGGACAAGGATGGGGGACCTGCCACCGAGCGGAATCCCTTCGCACCCCCAAGGTTCCCGGGACCCCGTGGCGGTCAGGGCCAGGGGGAACAGGGCCAGGGGCAGGGACGCTAGGGGGCGCGGGTGAACGATCTGATCCGGTTGCGGGATATCCACAAGACCTACCACCTCGGGGAGATCGATCTCCCGGTGCTGAAGGGCGTATCCCTCGCCATCGCCCGGGGCGAGCTGGTGGCGCTCATGGGTGCGAGCGGCTCCGGCAAAAGCACGCTCATGAACATCCTTGGCTGCCTGGATCACCCCAGCTCGGGCGAGTACTGGCTCGACGGCCTGGACATCTCCCCGTACGGCGCCAAGGAACGGGCCCGGCTGCGCAACCGCACCATCGGTTTCGTCTTCCAGAGCTTCAACCTGCTGCCGCGCATGTCGGCCCTGGACAATGTGCTCATGCCCCTGGACTACACCCGCGAGCACCTCACCGAGGCGCAAAGGCGGGAACGGGCCCTGGGGATGCTGGCCAAGGTCGGCCTGGCCGGGCGGGCCGATCACCAGCCGTCCCAGCTTTCCGGCGGCGAACAGCAGCGGGTCGCCATCGCCCGGTCGCTGATCAACCGGCCCGAGCTGCTGCTCGCCGACGAGCCCACCGGCAACCTTGATTCCGCGACCAGCGAGGAGATCCTGGAGATGTTCGAGAAGCTCAACCAGGAGGAGGGGATCACCCTCGTCCTGGTCACCCACGATCCGGGCGTGGCCGCCCACTCCCGGCGGGTCATCCACATGAAGGACGGGCGGCTCGAGGACCCCGGAGGCGCGCCATGAAACCGGTCCTGCTCCTCAAGATGGCCAGCCGCGCCCTGCGGCGCAACGTCATGCGCACCCTGCTCACCACCCTCGGCATCATCATCGGGGTCGGGTCGGTGATCACCATGATGGAAATCGGCAACGGCGCGACCCGCGCCATCCGGAAAACCCTGGCCAGCATCGGCGCCAACACCCTGGCGATCATCCCCGGCGCCCAGAACGTCGGGGGCATCAACTACGGCATCGGCAGCCAGACCACCCTGACCCCCAAGGATGCGTCAGCCATCCAGGAACAGTGTCCGGCCGTCGCCAACGTGGCCCCCCTGGTCCGCGCCCGCACCCAGATCGTCTACGGCAACCGGAACTGGGTGCCCACGTCGATCTACGGCACGGATCCGGCCTTTCTGGAGGTGCGCGATTGGACCGAGCTGGCCGAAGGCACCGCCTTCACCGCCCAGGATGTGCGCAACATGAGCAAGGTCTGCCTGGTGGGCGGGACCATCGTGCGGGAGCTGTTCGACGGGCATTCCCCCATCGGCAAGGAGGTCCGCATCCGCAATGTCGCCTTCAAGGTGGTCGGCGTGCTGAGCCCCAAGGGCGCCAACATGATGGGCCAGGACCAGGACGACACCCTGCTGGCGCCCTGGACGACGATCAAGTACCGGGTGGTGGCCACCTCCCTGTCCAGCGGCAACCAGAGCGCCCTGAACACCGCGAACGCCACCGAGGTCAATTCCCTCAGCAACATCTACCCGAACGTCACCTCGAGCACCAATTCCGAAACCTTGTATCCGACCCAGTCCACCAACGAACTGACCGACGTGCCCCAGCCGATCCGGTTCGCCAACGTGGACCAGATCCTGGTCAACGCGCGCAGCGCCGAGGACATTCCCATCGCCATCCAGCAGATCACCACCGTGCTCCGGGAGGCGCACCACCTCCGGCCCGGCGCCCTGAACGATTTCACGGTCCGGGACATGACCGAGATCACCCAGGCCATGAGCTCGACCACGGAGCTCATCACCAAGCTGCTGCTGTACGTGGCCATGATCTCCCTGGTGGTGGGCGGGGTCGGCATCATGAACATCATGCTGGTCTCGGTCACCGAGCGGACCCGCGAGATCGGCCTGCGCATGGCCGTGGGCGCCGAGCCCAACGACATCCTCCGCCAGTTCCTCACCGAGGCCATCGCGCTCTGCCTGCTGGGCGGGCTCCTGGGCATCCTGGTCGGGCGGGGCGCCTCCATCCTCGTTTCCAGCCTGCTCAAATGGCCCACGGCCGCTTCCCTGGGCGCCATCGTGACGGCCGTGCTGGTCTCGGCCAGCGTGGGCGTGGTGTTCGGCTTCTACCCGGCCTGGAAGGGATCCCGCCTGGATCCCATCGATGCCCTTCGCTATGAGTGACGGAATGAAGATGAACCCCAAGGTCCTGGCCTGCCTGGTCCTGCTCCTGGCCGCCGGGTGCAAGGTCGGCCCCGATTTCACCCCGCCCAAGCCGGCGCTGCCCGCGGGCTGGACGGGCGCTCCCGGCGCGCCGCAACCCTCCGCCGTCACCACCCAGCCGGCGGAACTCCGGCAATGGTGGCAGCAGTTCGGGGACCCGGTCCTGACCTCGCTCATCGAGGAAGCGCTGCGCGCCAATCTCAGCCTGGCCAGCGCCCAGGCCAACCTGAGGCAGGCCCGGGCCTTGCGTGGCATCGCCGCCGGGGGGTTGTGGCCGTCGGCCACGGCTTCGGCCTCGGCCGAGCGCCAGGGGGGACGGGCCTACGTCACCGGCGGCGGTCCGGCCAACCTGTTCCAGGCGGGCCTGGACGCCAGCTGGGAGCTGGATATTTTCGGCGGCGCGCGCAGGAACCTGGAATCGGCGGATGCCAGCGTCCTGGCCGCCGTGGAAAACCTGAGGGACGTCCAGGTGACCCTGGCCGCCGAGGTGGCCCTGGATTACGTGCAACTGCGCGGCTACCAGCAGGAGATCGTCACCGCGCAGCAGAACCTGGAAATCCAGCGGCATACGCTGGAGATCACCGGCAAGCTCCACCAGGTCGGGTTCGACAGCGGCCTGGACCTGGCCAACGCCCAGGAGACCGTGGCGACCACGGAAGCCCAGATCCCGGTCTTTGCAACGGGGGCGCGCCAGTCCATCTTCGCGCTGAGCGTGCTGCTCGGGCGGGAGCCGGGCTATCTGGTGGAGCGCCTGTCGCCCGCCGGCGACCTGCCGGCGCTGCCCACCCGGATTCCCGCCGGCCTGCCTTCGGACCTGCTCCGGCGCCGGTCCGACGTCCGCCAGGCCGAGGCGCAGCTGCACAGCGCCACGGCGCAGATCGGGGTCGCGGTGGCGCAGCTGTTTCCCCAGTTCTCGCTCACCGGCGGCCTGGGCTGGCAAAGCAGCCAGGCGAGCACCCTGCTGAAAAAGGCCAACCGGTCCTACTTCCTGGGACCTGCCGCGTCCTGGCCGATCTTCAGCGGCGGCGCCATCGTTTCCAACATCCACGCCCAGGAGGCCCTTCGGGATATCTCCTTTATTAATTATCAGCAGACGGTGCTGACCGCCTTGCAGGACGTGGAGAATGCCCTGGTGGCCTTCACCCAGGAGCAGAACCACTACCGTTCCCTGGATGCCGCGGTGGCGGCCGACCGCAAGGCGGTGGAGCTTTCCATGCGGCTGTACCAGGAGGGGATGACGGATTTCCTCACCGTGATCACCGCCCAGCGGACGCTCTACACGGACGCCAGCGCCTTCACCCAGAGCCGGGAGAATCTGGGCGCCGACCTGATCGCGCTGTACAAGGCCCTGGGAGGAGGATGGGCGGAGTCATGAGCAGAATTCCTCAAAACTGCGCGGTTTCCGTGCTTCCGGTCAGCGCCAGGGTGGAAACGCCGTCTCCGCTCACCGCTTCGGCCACGGCGTCGAAGTAGCCGGTGCCCACCTCCCGCTGGTGCCGGGTGGCGGTGTAGCCCTGGGCCTCGGCGGCGAACTCGGCGGTCTGGAACCGGGCATAGGCGGTCATGCCTTCCTCCCGGTAGGCCCGGGCCAGTTCGAACATGCCGTGGTTCAGGGCGTGGAACCCGGCCAGGGTGATGAACTGGAACCGGTAGCCCATGGCGCCCAGCTCACGCTGGAACCGGGCAATGTCAGGGTCGCTGAGGTTTTTGCGCCAATTGAAGGAAGGTGAGCAGTTGTACGCCAGGATCTTGCCCGGGTGGGCGGCCAGCAGGCTTTCGGCGAAGGCTTTGGCCTGGGCCAGGTCGGGGGTGGCGGTCTCGCACCACAGGACGTCGGCATAGGGGGCGTAGGCCTGGGCCCGGGCGATGGCGCAGGCCTGGCCGCCCTTGATCCTGTGGAAACCTTCCTTGGTGCGCGCGCCGGTGACGAAGGGGCGGTCGCGCTCGTCCACGTCGGAGGTGAGCAGGCTGGCGGAGTCGGCGTCGGTGCGGGCCACCAGCACGGTGGGCACGTCCAGCACGTCGGCGGCCAGGCGCGCGGCCACCAGGGTCCGGATGAACTGGCCGGTGGGCACCAGCACCTTGCCGCCCAGATGGCCGCACTTCTTTTCGCTGCTCAACTGGTCCTCGAAGTGCACGCCGGCGGCGCCGGCCTCGATCATGGCCTTCATCAGTTCGAAGGCGTTGAGCGGCCCGCCGAAGCCGGCCTCGGCATCGGCCACGATCGGCACCAGCCAGTCGCGGCTCGGCGCGCCTTCGGCGCACTCGATCTGGTCGGCCCGCTGCAGGGCGCCGTTGATGCGCTTGACCAGGGCCGGCAC
>CAZVHQ010000095.1:0-10985 GCA_964627225.1 uncultured Mesoterricola sp. | reverse complement strand
ATGATGCCCCAGGTGGCCCCGGCCTCCAGGGCGCCCCGGTGGGCGGCGCCGTCGACCCCCCGGGCCAGGCCGGACAGCACGGCCACCCCGGCGGCGGTGAGTTCCCGGGCCCAGGCGCGGGCCCGCTCCAGGGCCGGGCGGGCGCCTTCGCGGCTGCCCACCATGGCCAGGCACGGCCCGCCGGGGGGCAGGGTGCCGCGCACCCACAGGGCCACCGGGTAGGGCAGCGGCTCCAGCAGGCGCGCCACGCCGGGGTCCCCGGGCAGCCACAACCGGGCGCCCCGGTCGGCGGCCTCGGCCCGGAACCGGGGCAGGTCCCGTTCCAGCCGTTCCAGGTCGCTCCGCCAGGGCGCCGGAAGGCTGGGTTCCAGGCCGGCCTGGAGGCTGGCCCAGAACTCGGCCTTCCGGCGTTCGGGCCAGGGCAGGAGGGTGAAGGCCAGGGCCCAGAGGGCAGGATTCACGGACGCACCAGAAGAGCCCACTACCATGGATGAACCCGGGACGGGACGCAACCGGGAATATGTCCTTGCCTTCTGGGGCAGGTTTGCTAGACTGGTTCTTCTTTGGCTCTGGCTGAAATCGAAATTGTGAGGGTCCCATGTCGAAACAGTGCGAAATCTGCGGAAAGAAGCCCCAGTTTGGGCATAACGTTTCCCATGCCAACAACATCACGCTGCGCCGCTGGAATCCGAATCTTCAGCGGGTGCGCGCCCTGGTGAACGGCGCCCCCCAGCGCCTGCGGGTCTGCACCTCCTGCATCCAGGCCGGCAAGGTCGTCAAGAACGTCTGAGACGCGCCATGGTCCAGGTGAATGCGGCCCCCGTTCGCGGGGGCCGCATTTTTTTTCGGCCCTGGCGGTAAGCTGAACGATTGAGGGGATAGCACGTTGATCCTGGGACTCGACACCACCACCGAACGCCTCCACCTGGCCCTGGTCCAAGGCCCCGCTGGCGGGACCTGGACCCGCTGGGTGGCCGCAGCGCCCGGCCGGAGCCACAGTTCGAGCCTGCTGCCGGCCCTGGCGCAACTGCTGGCCGAGGCCGGAGCGGTGCCCGCGGACCTCACCGGCGTGGTCGCCTGCGTCGGGCCCGGCGGCTTCACCGCGCTGCGCATCGGGGTGGCCACGGCCGAGGGGCTGGCGCTCACCGGGCTGCCCACCTGGGGCTTCTCCGCCTTCGAGCTGAGGGCCCGGGCGCTGCGCGAGGCCGGTCATCAGGGGCCGGCCTGGATCATCCTCGACGGCCAGCGCCAGGAGGCCTTCCTGCAATCCTGGCAGGACGGTCCCCTGACGCCGGCCTTGAAGCGGCCCCTGGACGGCCTGGCCGGGCTGGTGGGGGCCGGCGCCTGGTGGGCGCCCGAATCCTTCCGCGCCAAGGTGGCCCCCCACCTGGCCCAGCCGCCCCGGGTCCTGGCCCAGGAAGCCGAGGCCACCCTGGCCGGGCTGGCCGCCCTGTGCCGCGAACGGCCCCTGCAGCCGCCCGAAGCGCCGCTGGTGCCGTTCTACCTTCGGGAGACCGACGCGGAAGTGAATTTCCCGGAAGCCTCGGCGCATCTGTCCGAAGCGCTGAGACGAGGCCAAGCCCGGTGAGCGCCATCCACCTGGGACCTGGATCCCGGGTGCCGTCCTGGCTGGAGGCCATCGACCGGGCCTGTTTCCTGGAACCCTGGGGGCCGCTGGATGAATTCGAGCACATCTGGGCGATCCAGCCGATCGGCTTCGCCCGCTGGCGCATCATCCCGGAAGTGGGCGAGGCCGAACTGCTGCGCATCGGGGTGGCGGAAGGCATGCGCCGGGGCGGGTACGGGCGCAGGCTGCTGCGGCTTTCCCAGGCCCACCTGGCCCGCTACGGGGCCGGCGTGCTGCACCTGGAGGTCCGGGTCTCCAACCGCGCCGCCCGGACCCTGTATGAAAGCGAAGGCTGGGTCTACCGGGGCCTGCGCAAGGGCTACTACCGGGACGGCGAATCCGCCGCGCTCTACTCCCGGGGCGAGTGATCAGACCTGGTACGAACCGGTCCCGCTGAGCACCACCTTGCCCAGATTCGGGATGTAGACGCTCTGGTTCTGGGTGAGGATGTAGTCCTTGCTGTCGCCCTCGATGGTCACCCAGAGGGTGCCGGAGGTGCAGCACACCTGGCTGCCGCCGAGGCCCTTGAGCACTTCGGTGCAGCCCTTGCTTAGGTAGCCGGATCGGCGGGTTGCGCGGGTTTTTCCATACAGTCCGAGGGACATCGGCTTGGCGGTCTGGGTATTCATGGCTTGCTCCTTCTGTTCCGGGGGCCTGGCTGCTGCCTCCACACCTGAATATACGATCTGATTAGTAAACATATCAGTGGCAGTTACTGAAAATTATGACCATTACAGATGAAAAACAATTTGATTGTGCTGGCAAATTCCTGGTCAACTGTACCGATAAATTGCGCGCCTTGAGCTCGCTGAGGATGAGTGATGAGAGACCCCCAGAAGGTTCCCCTCTATGAAAAGTTCGCCCTGGATCTGGAGGAGCAGGTGCGCTCGGGCACGTTCCCGGTGGGTGCGCGCATCCCGTCGATCCGGGAGTCCAGCCTGCAGCAGGGGATCAGCTTCTCCACGGTGCTGCAGGCCTATCAGATGCTGGAGAACCGCGGGGTGATCGAGGCCCGGCCGCAATCCGGCTACTACGTGAAGCCCCAGGCGAAAAAGCGCGCGCCCGAGCCGGATTTCCAGGCGGTCCAGGGCGATCCGACCAAGGTGAGCATCGATGACGTCTCGCTGCTGCTCATCCACGACAACTTCAAGCTCAACTACGCCCAGTTCGGCGTTGCCTCGCCCAACCCGGCGCTGCTGCCCACGGTGAAGCTGAACCGCATCCTGGCGGGCCTGGCCAGGGACGGCAAGATCTCCCACGACCTGGGCGGCGCCGTGCCGGGCAGCGAGCCCCTGCGCATCCAGGTGGCCCAGCGTGCCTTCAGCTACGGCTGCGAGCTGGCGCCGGATGAGCTGGTCATCACCGCCGGCTGCACCGAGGCCATGAACCTGTGCCTCCAGGCGGTATGCCAGCCCGGGGATCTGGTGGCGATCGAATCCCCCACCTATTTCGGCATCGTCCTGGCGCTGGAGGCCCAGCACCTGCGCGTGCTGGAGATCCCCTCGCACCCGCGCACCGGCATGAGCCTGGAAGCCCTGAAGTTCGCCCTGGAGAACCATCCGATCAAGGCGGTGCTGGCGGTGCCCAACTTCAGCAACCCCACCGGCAGCCTGATCGCCGACGAGGACAAGTCCGAACTGGTCAAGCTGCTGGCCCAGCACGGCGTGCCGCTAATCGAGAACGACATCAACGGCGAACTGTACTTCGGCGAGCGCCGCCCCCGGGTCGCCAAGAGCTTCGACCGGGAGGGGCTGGTGCTGCTCTGCTCCTCGTTCTCCAAGGACATCTCGGCCGGGTTCCGGGTGGGCTGGGTGGCGCCGGGGCGCTTCTACCGGGACGTGCAGTCCAAGAAATACGCGTTCAACGTGCGCACCTCGGTGCTGCCCCAGCTGGCCATCGCCCGGTTCCTGGAGACCGGCGGCTACGACCACCACCTGCGCAAGATCCGCCGGGCCTACGCCGAAAAGATCGCCGCCATGTCCCAGGCGATCCTCGCCCATTTCCCCGAAGGCACCCGCATCACCGAGCCCGGCGGCGGCTTCGTGCTCTGGGTCCAGCTGCCCGACAAGCTGGATTCGGTGCTGCTCTACCAGGAGGCGCTGAAGGCGTTCATCGCCATCGCCCCCGGCTACCTTTTTTCCCCGGCGCACAAGTTCAATGATTTCATCCGGCTCAACGCCGCCTGCTGGTCGGAGCAATCCGAACAGGACCTCATCCGCCTGGGCATGGTGGTAAAACGGCTGTTGAGCGGGAAACGATGAGGAGGCGGCATGCCCTGGAACCCTGGACAGTACCTGAAGTTCGGCGCGGAGCGCACCCGCCCGGCCATGGACCTGTGCGACCGGGTGCCGGGTTCAAGGGGCCGCATCCTGGACCTGGGCTGCGGCCCGGGCAACAGCACCGCCGTGCTGCGGGAGCGCTGGCCGGAGGCGGAACTGGCCGGGCTGGACAGCTCGCCCGAGATGATCGCCCAGGCCCGGGCCAGCCACCCCGCCGGCACCTGGATCCTGGCCGGCGCCGAGCGCTACCAGCCGCCGGCCCCCTGCGACCTGGTGTTCTCCAACGCCGTGCTGCAGTGGCTGCCGGACCACCAGCGGCTGCTGCCCAGGCTGATGGGCTGGCTCGCCCCGGGCGGCTGCCTCGCCGTGCAGATGCCGGCCAAGGGCGGCACCGTGCTCCGCCCGGCGCTGGCCGCCGTGGCCGGGCGGCCCCGGTGGCAGGAGGCCATGGCCGGGGCCGAGGGCGCGCTCATCTTCCATGAAGCCCGGTTCTACTACGATCTGCTGGCGCCCCTGGCGGACCGGGTGGACCTGTGGGAAACCACCTACTACCACCCGCTGCCGTCGCACCAGGCGCTGATCGATTGGTACGAGGGCACCGGCATGCGCCCGTACCTGGACCGGCTGCACGGCGACGCGGCCCGGAGCGCGTTCAAGGCGGAGGTGCTGGAGGCGTGCCGGGGCGATTTCCCGGTGGCGGCGGACGGGAAGGTGGTGATGCCGTTCAAGCGGCTGTTCTTCGTGGCGTGCAAGCGGTGACCGTTCCCATGTCATAATGCTTGGGTTGCGTTTTCGGCAACTCAGCCATTTCTTCAGGGCGGGGTGAAAGTCCCCACCGGCGGTAGGGTCAGGTCCCCAGGGCCGGCCAAGCCCGCGAGCGCCCGCCTTCGGCGGGGTCAGCAGATCCGGTCCAAGTCCGGAGCCGACGGTCAGAGTCCGGATGAGAGAAGGAGTCAGGTATGCCCAATGACCGTTTGGACCAGGCGATCCGCGCGTTCCAGGAAGGGCGGGCCGTCGTGCTGCAGGATGACCCGGACCGGGAGAACGAAGGGGACCTGATCATTGCCGCGGAAATGATCAACGAAGAGATCATGGCCATGATGATCCGGGACTGCAGCGGCATCGTCTGCCTCTGCGTGGAGGACGATCTGGCCCGGCGGCTGGACCTGCCGCAGATGGTGGCGCGCAACGACAACAAGCAGGGCACCGCCTTCACCGTGTCCATCGAAGCCAAGGAAGGGATCACCACCGGGGTCTCCGCCCATGACCGGGTGGCCACCATCCGCGCGGCCGTCGCGCCCGGGGCACGCCCCGGGCACCTGGCCCGCCCGGGCCATGTCTTCCCGCTCCGGGCGCACCGCGACGGTCTCCAGGGACGGCGCGGCCACACCGAAGGCTCGGTGGAACTGGCCCGGCTCGCGCGGCTGCGTCCGGCCGCGGTGCTGTGCGAACTGATGAACCCGGACGGCACCATGATGCGCGGCCCGGCCTTGCAGGCGTACGCCGAGCGCCACGGCTTTCCCCTGCTGACGATCCGGGACCTGGCGGAAGCCCGGGTGCCCGCCGGGGTGAATTGACCGGCGGCTCCCCGGCCGGGATAGACTCTACCCATGGCCTCCAAGCCGAAGCGCAATCCTGAACTGAACCGCCTCTACTTCGCGGTCGGCCTGGGCGTGCTGATCTGGGTGATCTTCCGCTGCTACCGGCTGCTGTCGGCCCAGGTGGAGTCGGGCATCGACGCGCCCAGCCGCTGGGCGCTGCTGGCCCTGGGCCTGACCAACGTGCTGGCCATCGGCACCCTGCTGTTCATCGTGGCCCGCAGCCTGGCCAAGCTCTATTTCGAGCGGCGCAGCGGCATCCTGGGCGCCCGCATCCGCACCCGGCTGGTGGTGGCGCTGTTCCTGGTGGGCCTCACGCCGAGCCTGATGCTGTTCCTGATCGGCCGCACCTTCATCCGCAAGAACGTCGACCGCTGGTTCCTGCCCGACACCCAGCAGGTGATCCAGGACGGCCGGCGCATGGTGGAAGCCTTCCGGGCCCAGCTGGACCTGCGGCTCACGGCCGCCGCCGGGCACATCCCGCCCGGTTCGGCGCTCAACCTGGAGCAGCAGCGCAGCGCCCTGGAGTTCGATCTGCTGGCCCGGGTCAGGCCGGCCGCCAGCGTCCAGCTGGCGGTCGCCCCGAAGCTCACCCCGCCCAGGCTGGACCCCCTGCCCACGGGCCGGGACACCCGGCTGTTCGAGGCGGGGGATTGGCACATGGCCATCGGCCCGCCCGACGCCACCGGCACCCGGGTGGTGGTGGGGGTGTTCGTGCCGCGGGAGATCCTGGACGGCATGATCCACCTGGAGCGCCGCTACCAGGAGGCCTTCCAGATCTCGACCGGGCGCGAAACCCTGGAGACCCTGCCCCAGAGCACCTTCCTGTTCCTCACCCTGCTCACCCTGTTCGCCGCGGTGTGGACCGGCCTGGCCATCTCGCGCACCATCGCCGAACCGGTCCGGGCCCTGGCCAAGGCCGCCCAGCGGGTGGGCCGGGGCGACCTGGAGGTGTCGCTGCCGGAGGAGGGCGAGGACGAACTGGCCCTGCTTTCGCGCAGCTTCAACACCATGACCCGGGACCTGCTGCAGAACCGCTCCGCCATCGAGGCCCAGTCCGAGCGCCTGGAGCGTCAGCGCGCCTACCTGGGCCAGCTGCTGGAGGCCCTGCCGGTGGGTGTGCTGAGCTGGCAGGAGGGCGGCACCCTGCGCACCTTCAATTCGGTGGCGCGGCGCTGGTTCGGCGTGGACAGCTGGGATGCCACCGGCAGCGTCTGGGATGAGCTGTCCCGGCAGCCCATCAGCGGGCGGCTGCCTTCGATCCTCCAGCAGGTGCGGCAGACCCGCCGGCCCGCCCTGGAGGAGCTGCGCATCGGCGGGGAAGGGGAAGGGCGCCCGATCCGGGCCGTGGTGATCCCGCTCACCGGCGGCGGGGAACTGGCGGTGCTGGAGGATCTGTCCCTGCTGGCCCAGGCCGAGAAGCGGGCCGCGTGGCAGGAGGTGGCCCGGCGCATGGCCCACGAGGTGAAGAACCCGCTCACCCCGATCAAGCTCACCACCCAGCGCATGCTGCGCCGCAGCCAGGAAGGCCGGCTGGACCCCAAGTCGGTGGCGGAGGGGGCCGAAACCATCCTGGCCGAGGTGGCCAGCCTCACCCGGCTGGTGGACAGCTTCTCGCGCTTCGCCAAGCTGCCCGCGCCCCAGCCCCGGGAGCTGGACGCGGTGGAACTGGTCCGGCAGGCCATGGCCCTGTTCCTGCCCACCCATGCCCGCATCCACTGGGACCTGGATCTGCCGGACGCGCCGCTGCCTGCCTTCTGGGACGCGGACATGGTCAAGCGCGCCCTGCTCAACATGGTGGACAATGCCATCGGCGCCCTGGAAAGCCAGGCGTCCGACCCGGTGCACAAGCTCGGCCGGATTCGCATCGCCCTGCGCCAGGACGGCCCGGTGGCCCATCTGGAGGTGGAGGACGACGGCCCCGGGGTGCCCGAGGACAGCCGGGCGCACCTGTTCGATCCGTACTTCTCCACCAAGCAGCGGGGCACCGGGCTGGGCCTGGCGATCGTCCGGCGGATCGCCGACGACCACGGCGGGGAGGCGCGCTACAGCCCCCTGGCGCCCGGCAGCCGGTTCAGCATCACGTTGCCGCTGCGTCCGGTGGGCAGCTGATCAGCAGCCCGGCAGCTCCACCGTGAAGCAGGCGCCGCCCTCGGGGTGGTTGGCGGCGGCAATGTGCCCGCCGTGGGATTCCACGATCCAGGCGACGATGGCCAGCCCCAGCCCGGAGCCGGGCTTTGACGACCGGGCCCGGGACTGGTCGGCCTGGTAGAACCGTTCGAAGACCCGCTCCAGGCTCTCTTCCGGCAGGCCCGGGCCGGAATCCCGCACGGTGAGCCGCACGCCCTCCGGCCGGGCCAGGACCGCCACCCGCACGCTGCCGCCGGCCGGGGTGAACTTCAGGGCATTGTCCAGCAGATTGCCCACCAGCTGGTACAGCCAGCGTTCGTCCCCCATCACCATGGCCGGGGCGGGGGCCTCCACCGCCAGGGTCACGCCGAGCTCCCGGGCCCGCGGCTGGTAGGTTTCCGCCAGGGCCTGGACCAGGCCGCCCAGGTTCACCGCCTCCCGCTCCAGGGTCAGCCGGCCGTTGTCGGCCCGGGCCAGCAGGAGCAGGTCCTCGACGATCTTGCGCAGCCGGTCCACGTCCTCGCTCAGGCTGTCCATGGCCGCGCCCAGTTCGCCGGCCGTGCGCGGCTGGGCCCGCACCACGTCGAGGGTGTTGCGCATAGTGGCCAGGGGGTTGCGCAGCTCGTGGGAGGCGTCGGCGGTGAACCGCTCCATGGTGTGGAAGGAGCCTTCGAGCCGGCCGATCATGCCGTTGAGGGTCTCCACCAGCCGGCCGATCTCGTCCCGCACGCCGGGGTGGGGCAGGCGCCGGTCCAGCCGGCTCGCCTGGATCTCCCGCGCCATGCGATTGATGCGGTCCACCGGCGCCAGGGCCCGCCAGGAAAGCCAGAAGCCGCCCAGGGCGGAACAGGCCAGCCCCGCCGGGATCAGCAGCAGCATGGCCGAACGCAGGTGCCGCAGGGTCTCCTGGACCTCGCTGAGGTCGGCCATCAGCCGGATCACCCCGCGCCGCCCGCTCTTGGCCTGGTAGGGCTGGGACAGGATGCGCCAGTCCACGCCGTGGTGGCGCAGGGTCACGAAGCGCGGCACCGGTGAATCCTGCCAGCCCAGGGCGTCCACGTTCGGAGCCAGCGGGTTCGCCTTCATCTCCGGCGACTTGTAGTAGATCTCGTGGTTGCCGTTGAACTCGTGCAGCAGGACGATCTGGCCCAGGTGGTCCATGGTCTCGCTCTGGGCGGGGCTCAGCACATGGCAATCCTCCTGGTCCTGCAGCACGAACTGGACCTGGACCGACTTCTCGGCCAGCATGCCGTCGTAGTGGCCGAGCAGCCGGTGCCGCACGATGCCGTACATCAGCCCGCCGAACAGCAGCATCACCAGCGCCAGCGTGGCGCAGTACCAGAGGGTGAGCCTGGAGCGGAGCGACCGGGGGAAGCGGATCATGGCTTTTCCCCCAGGATGTAGCCGGCGCCGCGCACGGTGTGGATCAGCTTGGCGGGGAAGGGCAGGTCGATCTTGCGGCGGAGGTAGTTGATGTAGACCTCCACCACGTTCGAGCCGCCGTCGAAGGCGTAGTCGGCGTCCCACACCTGGTCCAGGACCATGGCCCGGGTCACCACCTCGTCCTGGTGGCGCATGAGGAATTCCAGCAGGGCGAATTCCCGCGCGGTCAGATCGATCGGCTGGCCCGCCCTGCGGGCTTCGCGCTTCTGCGGGTTCAGTTCCAGATCGGCCACCTTCAGCGTGGTCAGCGGCTCGACCCGGGGGCGCCGGGTGATGGCCCGCAGCCGGGCCAGCAGTTCCTTGAAGGCGAACGGCTTGGGCAGGTAGTCGTCGGCGCCCAGGTCCAGCCCCATGACCCGGTCGTCCAGCCCGCTGCGGGCGGTGAGCATGAGCACGGGGGTCTTGTCGCCGGCCGCGCGCAGGTCCCGCAGCACCTGGAAGCCGTTCTTCTTCGGCAGCATCACGTCGAGGATGACGGCGTCGTAAGGGTTGGCCGCCGCCGCCACCTGGCCGGCGGCGCCGTCGCGCGCCACGTCCACCGCCATGCCCTGCTCCCTCAGCCCCTGCACCAGGATGTTGGAGAGCTTGATCTCGTCTTCGATGATCAGGATCTTCATCGTTCTCCATTCTTAGAGGAACCTTAGAGGGAAAGCCAAGGTTCTTGCGGGTCTGCGGGGCGGACCTACAATTGGCTCTGAGGTCGGTCAGATCCGGCGGCAAGAGCCGGAACCGTCACCCAGCCACCCAACCCCGGCCGCCGCGATCCGCGGCGGGCCGCCATCCCATCCAAGGAGAAGTCATGCTTGCTCTCGTCCTCGCCACCGCCCTTGTCACCGTTCCCACCGCGGCCGCCGTCCATTCCATGATGGATTGCCAACCCGGCAGCTGCGCCACCCAGGCGGAAATGACCGCCATGTCCTGCTCGATGGTCGCAGGTCCTTCGGCCCACGTGCACCAGACCGGCGTCGCGCCGCGGGGCGACAACCGGCACTAAGCCGCACGATCCTTCAGCAAGCCCAAGGCCCGGTGCAGACCGGGCCTTGGGCTTGCTGCGGCTATTTGGCGTTCCTGGGGGTGCCATCCGGCTTCAGGAACTTGTCGGGCTTGGCCTTCAGCTGCTCGGGGCAGCCCATGCAGCAGACCCGGTACTCCTGGTTGTTCACTACCACGGTCTTGCTCTTGGCGGTGACCGGGTTGCCCAGCACGGGGCACAGGGTGTTGGTGGCGGGTTTGGGCGCGGCCGCGGCGGCGACGGCGATGGCGAGTGCGAGGAAGAGCTTCTTCATGGTTTTCCCTTCGAAGAGCGGCGGTTGAGAAAAAACCGGAGGACCGGGGCCGCGATCCGGCCCTCCGGGGGTCTCGTCACACGGCCTGTGGCGCTCCGCTGACGGGGCCTTCTGTCACTTCGTGGCGTTTCCAGAGATAGTAGACGGCGGGATAGACCATCAGCTCAAGTATGAAGCTGGTGGCGAGGCCGCCCACCATGGGCGCGGCGATCCGCTTCATCACGTCGGCCCCGGTGCCGGTGGACCACATGATCGGCAGCAGCCCCATGAACGCGGCGCAGACGGTCATGGCCTTGGGCCGCACCCGCTTCACCGCGCCGTGGATGATCGCCTCCACCAGGTCGCCGGAGGTGTTCAGCCGGCCCGACGCCTTGAACTCGTCGTGCGACAGGTCCAGGAACAGCAGCATGAACACGCCGGTTTCCGCGTCCAGGCCGAGCAGGGCGATCAGCCCCACCCACACGGCGATGGACATGTTGTAGCCGAGGATCCACATGAGCCAGAAGGCCCCGACCGCCGAGAACGGCACCGCCATCATCACCAGCCCGGCCTTGAAGCCGCTCTTGGTGTTGGCGTACAGCAGCCCGAAGATCAGCACCAGGGTGATGGGCAGGATCAGCTT
>CAZVHQ010000094.1:0-11117 GCA_964627225.1 uncultured Mesoterricola sp. | reverse complement strand
CGGCGGCCCAGGTGATGCCGATGCGCATGAGCGAGATGCCGATCACCGTGATGATCGAGCCGGTCACCACCGGCGGGAAGGCCGGCAGCATGCGGCTGATGAGCGGCGCGATGAGGATGCCGAACAGGCCGGCGCAGATCACCGCGCCGTAGATGCCCAGCAGGCCGATCTCGGGGTTGGTGGCCATGACGATCATGGGGCTCACCGAGGCGAAGGTGACGCCCATCATGACCGGGAGTTTGATGCCGAAGCGCCAGATGCCCAGAGCCTGCACCAGGGTCGCCAGGCCGCAGGCGAACAGGTCGGCGTTGATCAGCATGGCCAGCTGCTCCTTGGGCAGTTTCAAGGCGCCGCCGATGATCAGCGGCACGGCCACCGCCCCGGCATACATCACCAGGACATGCTGGATGCCCAGCAAGGTGAGTTTGCCGACGGGCAGCGCCTCATCCACGGGGTGAACGTCTACGTGATTGCTCATGGGGCCTCTTCAGGGAAAACGTCTGGAACGCTTGGCCGCACTCCATTGGCTTTCGTAAAGTCTAAAGAAGACCCTTAGGGTGTCAATAAATTTTTTGTCATGATGCGAAAATTTTTATCTATCTTGATTCAAATCACAGTCCGGCGCAGGAGCGCCACGGCTTCCACGTGGTGGGTGAGCGGGAACAGGTCGGCCACGGCCAGCTCCTTGAGTTCCCAGGCCGGGGCCAGCCGCTGCACGTCCCGGCAGAAGGCGGCGCCGTCGCAGCCCACCAGGACCAGGGCGCCGGCGCCGGCGCTCTGCAGCCGGGCGCACAGCTCCGGGGCCAGGCCGGTCCGGGGCGGATCCAGCAGGATCAGGTCCTCGACGCCGCCCAGGCCATCGACCAGCCATTCCGCCGCGTCGGCGGCCAGGCACTCCGCCTCGAGGCCGAGCGCCGCCAGGTTGGTGCGGGCCCAGGCCACCGCCGGTTCGTCGTTCTCCACCAGCACCCGCCGGCGGAACCTGGCGCCCAGCAGGGCGGAAAAGAACCCGACCCCGCCGTAGAGATCGAACAGGGTGCCGCCCGGCAGCGGCCAGGCCCCGAGGATCTCGCCGAAGGCGGACCAGGCCCATTCCGGGCAGACCTGGAAGAAGCCGCCGGCCCGGTGCCGGAGCCGCTGCGCGCCCAGGGCGTGGCTGACCGGGTCGGCCGAGGGGTGCCAGCCGTCCGGTTCCAGCCGCCAGCTGCGGCCATCCTCGGCCACCGCCATGACCTCGCCGGCGGGGCTGCCGGTGACCAGTTCCCAGCGCTGGCTCTTGTTGGAAAGCACGTGGCCCTCCAGGGCGTCGCGCAGCCGGGGCACGGCCCGGGACAGGGGCTCGGCCGCCGCCGGGCAGCCGTCGACCGGCACCACCGAATGGCTGTTGCGCCGGTGGAAGCCCAGCTCCCGGCCGTTCCAGTGCAGCTGGACGCGGTGCCGGCGGGCGCTGGCCGGCGCCTCCAGCCAGCGCCAGGGCGGCGCCCCGGGCAGTTGCCGGGCCAGCAGATCGGTCACCATCTCCCGCTTGAGCGCCCCGGCCATGGGCCCGGCCTCCCAGAGGTCACAGCCGCCGCATTCGCCGGCCACCGGGCACCCGGCCCGCACCCGCCGCGGATCCCGCTGGATCCAGGCGGTCACCTGGCCTTCCCCGTGGCGCGGCTTCCAGCGCACCGATGCCTCCACCTGCTCCCCGGGGAACAGCGCCAGGGGGGCGGCGAGCAGGAGCAGACGGCCGTCTTCGCCCCGGCCCACGCCCATGCCGCCCCAGGCCAGCCGCTCGATTTTCCCCCGCCATTTCACGGATTCCTGGGCCGGCCTCCGGTAGACTGTGGGCCTGTTTGTTCTCTTGCTCAACGAGTGGTCATTGCGATTCACAGTTGCCGTCCCCCCCATGCACCGTAACAGCCTCAAGGGCCTTTTGCGTCACGAGGTTGGCTTGGCGCTGGAGTGGGCCGGCGCCGGTCCGGCCGACGTGGTGGTGGGCACGGCGGGGGTGGGCGCGCTGGCGCACTGCGCCACCTGGCCCGGGCTGCCCGGGGCGGCCGCCCTGGTCCATGCCGGCTACGAGCGGCTGCGCGACCGCCGGAACATGGAGCGGCTCAACGAGGTGGGCCGCGCCCTGGCTTCGGAGCAGGACCTGGACCGGCTGCTGGACCTCATCCTCACCCATGGCCGCGGCCTGGTCCGGGCCGAGGCCGGCTCCATCTACCTGGTGCTGGACGGCGAAGCGGGCCGCGAGCTGCTGTTCGCCCACACCCAGAACGCCAGGGTGGACCTCCCCTACCACCGGTTCCGGGTGCCGGTCTCGGAGGCGTCCATGGCCGGTTTCACGGCCCTGACCGGCAGCATCCTCAATATTCCGGACGTCTACCAGATCGCCCCGGAGGCGCCGTACCGGTTCAACCCGAGCTTCGATCACCAGGCGGGCTACCGCACCACCTCCATGCTGGTGATCCCGCTCACCGATACCGAGGGCAAGGTGCTGGGCGTGCTCCAGTTCATCAACCGCATGGCGGAGGACGGCGACGCCCGGCCCGTGCCGTTCGGCGGCGAGCAGGAGCGGCTGGCCCTCAGCCTGGCCGGGCAGGCCGGGGTGGCCATGCGCAACGCCAAGCTGCGGGCAGACATCGAGGCGCTGTTCGAGCACTTCGTCAACGCCTCGGTCACCGCCATCGAACAGCGCGACCCGGTCACCAGCGGCCATTCCGGCCGGGTGGCCCAGCTCACCATCGGCCTGGCCGAGGCCGTCAACCGCACCAGCGGCGGTCCGTACGGCGCCACCTGCTTCAACGCCGCCCAGCTGCGGGAGCTCCGCTACGCCAGCCTGCTGCACGATTTCGGCAAGGTGGGGGTGCGGGAGGAAGTGCTGGTGAAATCCAAGAAACTGCCCCCCGGGCGGCTGGAACTGCTGCTTCAGCGCCTGCGCCAGCGCCAGGGCGAGGCGGTCATGGCCCGCATGCGCGCCGACTGGGAGAGCGGCCGGCCTTTCGACCCGGCGTCCTGGGCGGCGCTGATCCAGGGCCAGGAAGAAGAAGCCAGGCAGATGATGGCGGCGCTCATCCGCAGCAACGAACCCACCGTGCTGATCCAGGAGGTGGAGGACGGGCTGGGGTTGATGGAGCGGCTCAGCTATACCCGGTGGGATGGCCAGAGCGCCGGGATCCTGGAACCGGCCGACCTGGTGGCGCTGAGCATCCGCAAGGGCAGCCTGTCCGAGGCCGAGCGGCTGGAGATCGAAAGCCACGTGACCCACACGTACAACTTCCTGGCCCAGATCCCCTGGACCGCCGACCTGGCCGCCATCCCGGACATCGCCTATGCCCACCATGAGCGGCTGAACGGCAAGGGCTACCCCAGGCGCCTGCGGGAAGTCGATATCCCGGTGCAGAGCAAGGCCATGGCGATCGCCGACATCTACGACGCCCTCACCGCCCAGGACCGGCCGTACAAGGCGGCTGTTCCGCTGCCCCGCAGCCTGGATATCCTGCACCAGGATGCCCGCGATGGGCACGTGGATCCTGATCTCCTGCATATATTTATCGAAGCCAGGGTGTTCGAGCGGACCCTGCCGGGAGCATAACGCGCTGTCAAACCAGGCCTCCGATGTGCCAAAATAGCCCCTTGGAGAAATGTACATGCCCGAATCCGCAGAGCGAACCCCCAGATCCCTGGACATCCAAGGCATCATGGATCTCCTGCCGCACCGGTACCCCATCCTCCTGGTGGACCGGATCCTGGATTATGAACCGGGTAAGTGGATCCGCGGCGTGAAGAACATCACCATCAGCGATCCCATCTTCCTGGGCCACTTCCCGAAGAAGGCCATCTTCCCCGGCGTGCTGATCGTGGAGGCCATGGCCCAGACCGGCGGCTGCCTGCTGCTCAGGGACTTGCCGGACCGGCACAAGAAGTTGATGTATTTCATGTCCATCGACAAGGTGAAATTCCGCAAGCCGGTGGTGCCAGGCGATCAGCTGGTCATGGAGCTTGAGATGGTCAGTCACAAGGGCCGGATCTGCAAGCTGCGTGGTGTCGCCATGGTGGACGGCCAGAAGGTGGCCGAAGCGGAACTCATGTCCATGCTGATCGATGCCGAGAAAGGCGAAGCCCAATGAGCGCAATAGTCCATCCCTCCTCCGTGGTGAGTCCGGAGGCCACCCTGGAAGATGGCGTCGTCGTTGGCCCGTTCTGCCTCATCGAAGGCGATTCCCGGATCGGCGCCCGCACCGTGCTGCGCAGCCATGTGGTGATCGGACCGCACACCGACCTGGGCGAGGACAACGAGATCTACGCCCACTGCACCCTGGGCATGGGTCCCCAGGACCTGAAGTTCAAGGGCGCGCCCACCCGCCTGCGCCTGGGCAACCGCAACGTGCTGCGCGAAAGCTGCACCATGCACCGGGGCACCGAGCATGGCGGCGGCCTCACCACCGTGGAAGACGACAACTTCTTCATGACCGGCTCCCATGTCGCCCACGACTGCCACATGGGCAGCAGCAACATCTTCGCCAACTGCGCCACCCTGGCCGGCCACGTGGTGCTGGGCGACTTCTGCAACGTGGGCGCGTTCTCCGCCATCCACCAGTTCTGCCGGGTCGGTTCGCACGCCTTCATGGGCGGCTTCACCGTGGTCACCTTGGACGTGCTGCCGTTCATGAAGACCGCCGGCGCCCGGGACACCAAGAGCTACGGCGTGAACACCATCGGCTTGCGCCGGCGCGGCTTCAGCGAGGAGGCCATCGTGGGCCTGAGCAAGGCCCACCGGCTGCTGTTCCATTCCGGCCTGCTGCGCGAGGAGGCCATGGCCCGGGTCCAGGCGGAACTGGGCGGCATCAAGGAAGTGGACTTCCTGCTGGCCTTCATCCGCGATTCCAAGCGCGGCGTGCACCGTGGTTGAACCCCGGCGTTCGGCCACCCTGGCCCTGGTGGGGCTGCCCAATTCCGGAAAATCCACGCTGCTGAACACCCTGGTGGGGGAGAAGCTGGCGGCCGTCAGCCAGATGCCCCAGACCACGCGAGGCACCATCCTGGGCGTCGTCAACCGGGGCGGCGCGCAGCTGGCCTTCCTGGATACCCCGGGCGTGCACCAGGCCCGGCACGCCCTGAACCAGCGCATGCTGCACCACGTGGACATCGCCCTGGACGAGGCGGACATCCTGTTGTGGGTGGTGGACGCCGCCGGCTTCCTGGGCCCCGGCGAGCGGGAGCTGGCCAACCGGCTCAAGGGTGCCCGGCAGCCGGTCTACCTGGTGCTCAACAAGCTGGACCTGGTCTCACGCGGCACCCTGCTGGAAAAGATCGCCGCCTACAAGGACCTGCTGGCCTTCCGCGAGATCGTGCCGGTGAGCGCCAAGCTCGGGCGCAACCTGGAGCCGCTCTGGGCCCTGCTGGAGCGGGACGCCCCGGCGGGCGAGTGGCGCCACGCCGAGGACAGCTTCACCGACCAGACCGAGCGCGGCATGGCCGCCGAGTTCATCCGGGAGAAGGTGCTGCGCAAGATCCGGGAGGAGGTGCCGCACGGCGTGGCGGTGGAGATCCGCACCTGGATCGAGGCCGGCGCCGAAGGCTATCCCGAGGACGCCGCCGAAGACGGCACGTTCATCGAAGCGGAGATCGTGGTGGAGCGGGCCGGCCACCGCAAGATCCTGCTGGGCGCCGGCGGCGAGATGATCCGCGACATCCGCCAGAGCGCCCAGCGCGAACTGAAGAAGCTGCTGCAGCGCCCGGTGCGCCTGGCCCTGCACATCCGGGTCCAGGAAGGCTGGCGCGACCGGCCGGAGCAGCTGGACAAATTCCACCTGTAGGACTATCGTCCCGGTCATCGGGAGGCGAGCATGAGAGTCCTGATCGTCGGCGCATCGGGAGTCATTGGCGGGGCCGTGGTGTCGGAACTGGGCCAGCGCCACGATATCCTCACCGCGGGGCGCTCCAGCGGCGACCTGCGGGTGGACATCACCCACGCCGAATCCATCAAGGCCATGTTCGAGCAGGCCGGCCGGGTGGACGCGGTGGTCTCGGCCACCGGCAAGGTCAAGTTCGCCCCGCTCGAACTCATGACCGCGGCGGACTATGAGATCGGTTTGCAGGACAAGCTCATGGGGCAGGTGAACCTGGTGCTGATCGGGCGTTCCCACCTCCCCGACGGCGGCTCGTTCACCCTCACCACCGGCGTGCTGGACCACGACCCGGTGCGCCAGGGCAGCTCGGCCTCCATGGTCAACGGCGCGGTCAACGCCTTCGTCCGGGCCGCGGCCATCGAGCTGCAGCGTGGCCAGCGGATCAACGCCGTGAGCCCCGGGGTGATCGAGGAGGCCTTTCCAGGCTGCGCCACGTTTTTCCGCGGATTCAGCCCGGTCCCGGCGGCCCGCGCCGCCCTGGCCTACGCCAAGAGCGTCGAGGGCGGCCAGACCGGGCAGGTCTACCGGGTAACCTAGGAATTGGAGACGATCGAAGTGGTGAACTGGACCGGCGGGTTTCCGGTGAGGCTGAGGGTATTGCCGGCGAGGCCGTAGGAGCCGCTGGTGGGGTCGAACATCAAGTTGATGGTGTAGTTCCCGGACAGGGACATCGGGCCGCGGGAGTCATCCAGGGCGATGATCTCGAAGGAGGCTGAAGTGCCCGTGTTCCCGAGGATGCCCAGGCATGTTGGGTCAGGGGCCCCGGGGTTGTTGAACATCGTCGAGTCAGCAGCGTAGAACTTGATGAAGTAGTTCTGGAAGTACTGGGCGAGGGAGGCAAAAGCCGGAGGGTTGCCCTGGGCAGCAGGCCAGTTGCTGATGAAGCTGGTGATGGCAGCGGACAGACCGGCACAACCGGGGTCATTGATCCAGGCAGTGGTGTCCTTGGCAAGCCAGGTTTTGGGAGCGCTGTTGGTCCAGGAACCGGGTGTCTCCAGGTCGTTGGTGACGGGATCGATCACGGTGTTGGGGCCGAAGACGACGGCGTTGGCGTTCGCGCCGATCATCGACGCGGGCACGAAGAGGAGGTACTGGAGGTTGTTGACACCGGAGTTGCCGCCGGGGCTGCCGGCCACGGAAAGGTTGTTGTCGTCGGCGGAGTAGCGGGTGCCGGCGTAGAAGAGGTGGGGGTCGCAGATGATGCTGGCGGTGTTGCCGAAGGCATCCACGAGGGGGTTCTGGGGGTTGGCCAGGCGCAGGACGATCTCGTCGATCTGGGTCAGGGTGGTTGATTCGGGGGCGAGGGTCATCGTGGTGCTGGCGGCAGCAGCGAACCTGGCCATGAATATGCCCGGTGTAGCCGTTCCGTCGCCTTCATTTGCGAACGGGTTGAAGGTCGCAGGGCCGGTCAGAGCGTTTGGTGTGATGATCGAGGGGTCGGTGGGGAGAAAGGACTCTGAGACCCCGCTGGCACCGATGGTGGCTCCATTGTTGGGGTCGATGGCGGTGGGGTCGAAGGAGACCGTGTGGGCGTCGACGGTGTTCGCCACGAATTGGTAGGGGAACTGGGAGTAGCCAGCCACCAAGGTGCCACCCTGGTTGCCTGCGATGCCGAAGTCGAGTTCGACGGTGGCGGGGTTGATGTCCCCGGCGGGGTTCGCGAAAGAGAACGCCACCGGGTGGTTGATCGACGGAAGGGTTGTGTTGAAGCCGGTCTTGAGGGTCAAACCAGGGACCTGGTTTGAGATGATGGAGGAATTCTTGCTGCCGCTCCCTCCGCCACTGCAGGCGAGGAGGGAAAGGAGGGAGAGAGAGATGGTGAGGCTGCCAGCAGGCTTCATGAGATCCTCGGAGATAGGAAAATAAAAGGCCCAAAGTGGATGGCCAACGATCCCGTAGGGCCGGCGTCTTGGGTGGACCCTGAGTCTGGGGTATTCCCATTCAGGGCCGCTGGATCTGGGGGACAGGATAACTATACTCACATCCAACAGTTACAGACAACAATGTCGTAACGGTATCGGCCTTTCGCCGGAGGGATTCTGCCCGGGGTTGCTCGAGCTCAAAAATAAATGAACTGTTTAACAATTCTCCCGTCCCACCGGTGGGGCCGAGGCCGTCCATACCGGGTCCAGCAGCCGGTCCGTCAAGGGCGCTCCGATCAGCGTCGCCAGTAGTTCGGTGAATGTGGCGAGCAGCGCCGCGCTGGCCTCCGCGGCCACGGCGCCGGCTTCGGGGCTGGCTCCGGCCCCCGGGACCAGGGCCTGCCGGATCGCCTCGCGGCGCGGATCATTCCTGCCTTCGCCCGGCGATGACATGGATCGCCTTGGGTACGCTGGCTATACTCCAGAGGATTGTGCTGGAACCTTTCCCGGCAGCGGAGCGCAAATGAAAACATCCTCAGAGCCCCCCAAGAAGTACAGCGAATTCATCGAACGCTTTCCCAAGCTCGGGGAAGCCTGGGAGGCCATCCATGCGGCCGAGGCCGAGGGGCCGCTGGACAAGCGCACCATCCGCCTGGTGAAACTGGCCGTGGCGATCGGCGCGTTCAAGGAAGGCGCGGTCCATGCCGCGGCCCGCAAGGCGCTCAAGGCCGGCGCCAGCGCCGAGGAGCTGGCCCAGGTGGTGGTCCTGGCCACCGCGACCCTGGGCATGCCCGGCACCGTCGCCGCCTACGGCTGGGTCCAGGACATGGTGGAGCGCGAAGCCAAGAAGGATTGACCGTGGCGCTGGCGGGCCTGTTGCTGCTGACCGGGGGCCTCGGCCGCCGGTTCGGCGGGCCCAAGCACCTGCAGCCGCACCCCGCCGGCGGCAGCTGGGGCGGCCACCTGGCCGCCGTGTTCGAGGCCGTGTTTCCCGGCGCGCCCATGCAACTGCTGGGGGAAGGCCTGCCCGACCGGCCGGACCTGGCGCCCCTGGCCGATCCCCGCCAGGGCCCTGCGCTGGCGCTGCGCCACTGGGCGGCCGGCGCCGGTGGCGGAAGCCATCCCGAGCGCTGGTGGATCGTCGCCTGCGATCAGATCCGCTGGACCGCCGAAACCCTCCGTGCCTGGCACGGGGCCGCGGCCGCGGCCGACCCCGGGGCGGCGCACTGGGTGCTGGCCCGCGCCCGGGGCCGGATCCAGCCCCTGGGCGGGTTCCTGGCCGACGGCCTGGTGGCGGGGCTGGCGCGGGCCCAGGGCCGGTCGCTCATCGCGCTGACCGAAGCCGCCCCCTGCCTGATCCTGGACGCCGACGGCGAGCACTGGCTGGACGTGGACACCCGGGAGGCCCTGGCAGCCTACCTGGGAAGTGATTCGCTGGTCAGGAAGCGGCGGGGCCTCTAAACTGGGAATTCCAACCTCCGAGGTGTCATGAGCGGACAACCCACCGATCTTGCCGAACTTGAGCGTCCCATCCTGGAGCTCGAGGCGCAGATTCGAGCCCTGGAGATGAACCCGGGCAAGGCCAAGGAAATGGAGAAGCTGCGCAAGAAGGCGGACAAGCTCAAGGCCGAAGTGTTCGCCTCCATCACCGACTGGCAGCGCACCCAGCTGGCCCGGCATCCCCGGCGGCCCTACACCCTGGACTACATCGAGCGGATCTGCGACCGCTTCGAGGAGGTGCACGGCGACCGCAACTTCGGCGACGATGCGGCGATCGTCTGCGGCATGGGCTGGATCGGCGGCAAGCCCCTCATGATCATCGGCCAGCAGAAGGGCAGGGATACCAAGCAGAAGATCCTGCGCAATTTCGGCATGCCCAAGCCCGAAGGCTACCGCAAGGCGCTGCGCTTCATGAAGCTGGCGGAAAAGTTCAACCGCCCCATTCTTTGCCTGATCGACACCCCGGGCGCCTATCCCGGGCTGGACGCCGAAGAGCGCGGGCAGGCCGAAGCCATCGCCCGGAACCTGAAGGAGATGGCCAAGCTGAGGGTGCCGGTGGTGTCGGTGGTGCTGGGCGAGGGCGGCTCCGGCGGCGCCCTGGCGCTGGGCGTGGCCAACCGGGTGCTCATGCTGGAATACGCCATCTATTCGGTGATCACCCCCGAAGGTTGCGCCTCCATCCTGTGGAAGGACGCGGCCAAGGCGCCGGCGGCGGCCGAGGCCCTGCGGCTCACGGCGCCCAACCTGCTGGCCCAGGGGGTGATCGACGCGGTGGTCGGCGAGCCGCTGGGCGGCGCCCATGGCAACTGGGACAAGGCCGCCGCCCTGCTGAAAACGGCGGTCCTGAACGCCTTCGAAGGCCTGTCGGCCATGAGCCCGGATGAACTGGTGGAGCAGCGCTACCAGAAGTTCTCGGCCATGGGCAGTTTCTCCTCGTGAAAGCACTGCCCTGGCGGATGCGCAGGCCGGTGCCTGCGGGTGCTTCCCCCTGGACCGGGCTGGAGCGGGAGTGGGGCCTTTCGCCGGCGGGCGCGCGCCTGGCCTGGATGCGCGCCGCCGGGCAGGACGGGGAGCTGGCCTGGCGCCTGGACCCGTCCTGGGCCCGCACGACCGACCCCTTCCTGCTGGAGGGGGTGACCGCCGCCGTGGCCCGCATCCGCCAGGCCCTGGCCGGGCACGAGGCGATCTGCGTCTACGGCGATTACGACGTCGACGGGGTCACCGCCACGGCGCTGCTGGTGCGGGTGCTGGAAAAGCTCGGGGCGCAGGTGCGCTTCTTCATCCCGAACCGCTTCAACGACGGCTATGGCCTGCACCTGGACTGCATCCGCGAACTGGCCGAGCGGGGTCCGGCCCTGATGATCTCGGTGGACTGCGGCGTGCGCTCCCTGGCCGAAGTGGAAGCCAGCCTGGCCCTCGGTCTGGAGTGGATCATCACCGACCACCACGCCCTGGGCGAAGGGCTGCCCCGGGCCGCGGCCGTGGTGCATCCGGGCCTGGGCGGCTACGCCAACCCCAACCTGGCCGGGGTCGGGGTGGCCTTCAAGCTGGCCCAGGCCCTGCTGGACGCCGCCCCCTGCCCGGGGCCCCGGGACGAGGCCTTCCTGGACGGCCTGCTCAAGCTGGTGGCGCTGGGCACCGTGGCGGACATGGTGCCGCTGAGCGGCGAGAACGCCCTGCTGGTCAAGCGCGGCCTGAACGCCCTGGCCGGCGCCAACGGCCCCGGCGTGGCCGAGCTGCTCCGGGCCGCCCGGGTGGAAGGGGCGGTGCGCGCCCAGCACATCGGCTTCGGCGTGGGCCCCCGGCTCAACGCCGTGGGCCGCATGGGCGGCGCCGAGGACGCGGTGCGGCTGCTGCT
>CAZVHQ010000093.1:0-11222 GCA_964627225.1 uncultured Mesoterricola sp. | reverse complement strand
AAGTGCCCGAGGACAAGGTCATGGAAGTGGCCCTGGAGGCCGGCGCCGACGACGTGAAGGACGAGGACGGCGCCTGGGTGATCACCATGGACCCCAACGACTACCAGGTGGTGAAGGACGCGGTGGACGCCGCCAAGCTGCCGGTCATCGAAGCCGGCATCGTGCGCACTTCCGCCGTCCGGGCGACGATGTCCGGAGACAAGCTCAAATCGTTCCTCAAGTTCATCGACCTGCTGGAAGACAACGACGACGTGCAGAACGTCTGGCACAACGCCGACTACGACGAGCCAGAGGATTAGAGTTCAGGCATCTAACGCTCAGCCACGCGCTGGAAGCGGAACATGACCCGGCGCTGGAGGGCGCGCCCCTCGGGGCTCGAGGGGTCGCCATCCAGGCGCGAGTCGCCGTGCGCCTCGGCGGCCATGCCGGCGGGGTCCATGCCCTGGGCCGCGAGGGTGCGCAGCACCGCCTCCGCCCGCTGCCCGCTCAGGGCCAGGGCGTCCACCCCCGGGCCCGGGCCCCGGCCCCGCTCGGCGGGGGCGGCGTGGCCTTCGCAGATGAGGGTGAAACCGGGATACTCGCTGGACATCCGGCTGATCCGGGTGAGCAGGGGCTGGAACACGCGGGGCACCGCCGCGCTGCCTTCCGGGAACAGCACCGAGCCGCGGAAACTGACGATCCGCATGCGCACGCCGACGTCCTCGCCCGCCACCGGCTTCAGATCGCTGAGCTGCTTTTCCAGATCCGTGGCCCGGGCCGGATCGATGCCGAGGTTGCCGGGCAGGATGCCGCTGCCATTGACGCCCAGCTCATGCTGGAACGAATGCAGCACATCCCGGAGCTTCTGCTGGTCCTGGGCCGAGAACGAGTAGATCACCGCGAAAAAGGCCATGAGCTGAACCATGAGGTCGGCGAAGGTGATCAGCCAGAGGCCTTCGTAGTCGTCCTTGCGGCGCGTCGGCCGAAGGGGCACCCTAGCCACGGACGGCCTCGCCGCGCCGGGTCTTGAAGCGGGGCGCCAGGGAGGCGTTGAGCTGCTCTTCCAGCTGGCCCGGGTTCATCTCCGCGGCGATGCCCAGGATGCCTTCGAGCATTAGTCGTTTATTCTGAAGTTCTTCCCTGGAGCGGAACTCCAGCTTGCCGGAGATGGGCACCGCGAACAGGTAGGCGATCACCGCGCCATAGAAGGTGGACAGCAGGCTGAGGGCCATGCCCTGGCCGATGCCGGCCGGGTCCTTGATGCTCACGAACAGCTGGACCATGCCGATGAGGGTGCCCACCATGCCGAAGCTGGGCGCGGCGGTGGCGATGAAGCGGAAGATCTCCTGGCCCAGGGTGTGGCGTTCCTGGGTGGCATGGATCTCCTGGGTCAGCACGTCGTTCAGGTAGTCCCGGCTCACCCCGTCCACCACCAGGCGGATGCCCTGGCGCATGAAGGGGTCCTCGGGCAGGTGCTTCTCAAGCCCCAGCTTGCCCTCCCGCCGCGCCCGCTGGCTCAGTCCCACCAGATTGTTGACCAGGGCCTGGGTGGAGGCGGCCTGGGTGAAGAAGGCCCGGGAGGCGACCGCCAGAGCGGAGCGCACGCTGCTCAAGGGAAAGCGGATCAGGGTCGAGGCCGTGATGCCGCCGAACACCACCACCAGGCTGGCGGGGTGCAGGAAAATCCGGGGATTCGGCCCCATGGCGATGACCATGGCCAGGAGGCCAAGGCCAAGCAGAAAGCCGATCAGGGTGCCTCGATCCATGGGATGCCTCTAGCTGGTTTATCGACAGGAACCTCGAACCAAGAAAGTTTCGCGCCAATTGTCCGCGCCCTGGCGCCTCCCGCACGCTACAACCCCGGCGGGAACCCCATGGCCAGCCGCACCAGGGCGATGCCCGGTGCCACCCGGCCGTCGCGCCGGCGGATGGTGATGGGGGCGGCCAGCGCCGGCAGCTCCGCGGCTTCCTGGAAACCCTCGGGCAGATCCACCGCCCGGCTGCCGGCGAACAGGGCGATGCCGTACGGGTCGCCCTCCTTGAAGATCACGTCCTGGCGGTGCAGCAGGAGCAGGCCGGCCTCCCGGTAGGCCCGTTCGGCCCGGGCCACCTGGTCCAGGGGGAACACGCAGGCGAACACCCCGCCCGGCGCCAGGATGCGGGCGGCGGCCAGGGCGTAGTCGCCGATGTCGCCGCGCACCTCGAGCCGGGCCGGAATGGCCTGGGGATGGTCGGCCGCCACCCGGGTGCCCACCGGCCAGTACGGCGGCGAGCCCAGCACCAGGTCGAACGGGGCTTCGTCCTGGAACAGCCCGGGGTCGCGCAGGTCGCCCTCGCGGATGTGGAAGCGGTCCTGCAGGCCGTTGTAGGCGACGCTCTTGCGGGCCAGGGCCACCGAGATGTCCTGGGCCTCCACCGTGTGCACCTCGGCGCCGGGGCAGCGCCAGGCGGCCGCCATGGCCACGGAGCCGATGCCCGAACCCAGGTCGGCGATGCGCCGGGGCCGGGGGCACCAGGTGGTGCCGTACCAGGCGGTGAGCAGGTCGTCGGTGGAGCAGCGATGGCCCTTCTTGTACTGGAAGATGCGGAAGTGGCCGCAGTAGTGGTCCAGGCTTTCGTCTTGCGCGGGCTCGAGGCCCCCGGGCGGGCGCTGGCCGGGGCGGGTCCAGCCCTTGTAGCTCGCTTCATCCATCGCGGTCCTCGAGTTCCATGGGATCGTCGAGCCCATCGAACAGGCCGCCCGAACCCTGGGGTGGCAGTTCGGGGGGCACCAGCTGGGCCAGGGCCAGGGCCTCCAGGTTGCCTTCGCCGAAATCCGCCAGCCGGGGCAGATCGGCCAGGCTCTTGAGCCCGAAATGCAGCAGGAACTTGAGGCTGGTGGCATACATCATGGGCCGGCCCACCACCGGCTTGCGCCCCACCGGCAGCACCAGCTCCCGCTCCAGCAGCAGCTTCACCTGGTTGGCGCAGCTGGTGACGCCGCGCAGCTCGTTGATCTCGGGCAGGGTCACCGGCTGCCGGTAGGCGATGATGGCCAGGGTCTCGATCTGGGCGGGGGTGAGCTTGCCGCTGCGGATGGTGGTCACCAGCTTGGCCACCAGGGTCTGGTACTCCGGCGCCGCGGCCATGCGCCAGCCGCCGCCCACCTCCAGCAGGCGCAGGCCCCGGGGCGGCACCAGCCGCTCCTGGAGCTTTTCCAGGCCCTGCAGCAGCACCCCTTCGCCCAGCCCGGTCAGTTCGCGCAGCCTGGCCATGTCCACCACCTCCCCGCTGGAGACCAGCAGGGCCTCCAGGGCGCCGGCCAGATCGCCGCCGGTTTCCCACAGGGGTTCGTAGCCTTCCAGGGGCAGCGCGTCCAAGTCACGGCCCCTCATAGCTGCCAAGCCGCTGCCCCACCCGCACCGGGCCCGAGCAAACGCCTGGGTGCCACTGGCCGGCCTTGGGGCCGCCGATCAGCAGCACCACGGTGGAGCCGAACTGGAACGTGCCCAGGTCCTCCCCCGGCAGGCAGGGCAGGCCGTCCACGGCCAGGACACCGTCCCTGGGCAGGTTCCGGCTTTCCAGCCAGCGCGGGGCGATCAGCACGCCGCCCACGTGGGTGGCCCCCACCAGCACGGCGGCCACCTCCATTCCCGCGTCCGGGCCGATGCCCTTGGCCACCCAGGTGGCCCGGCGGTTCCGCTCATAGAGGCGTGGCACATGGCGGGTGCTGGCCTGGTTCACCGGCCAGAGTTCGCCTTCCACCCGGCCCACGGCGGTCACCCGCCCGAGCACCGGCACATGGATGCGGTGGTAGTCCTTGGGGGAAAGATAGAGGGTGAGGTAGTGCCCGCCCTCGAACCGGCGGGCGTCGGGATCGTGCTTGAGCAGCTCCTCGATCCGGTAGGGCAGCCCCTTGGCCTGGATGGCCAGGCCCGCCTCGATCCGGCCGCAGGCGACCACCTGGCCATCCACCGGGCTGTTGACGAACCCCGGCACCACGGGGTCCTGGGGCCGGATTCCGGGCTTGAGCCGCCGGGTGAACAGGGCCTGCAGGCTCGGGTAGGCCGCCAGGGGCAGCTCCGCTTCGCCCAGGTCCAGCTGGTAGGCCTTGACGAACCGCCCCAGCAGCGGAGCCCGCAGCGCCACCGGCAGGGTCCGGGACGCCGCCCACCCGGCCGCGGCCGAGCCCAGGCGTTTGGGGTAGAGACGGAGCAGATTCAGGGAAAGCGGCCACGGTGTCATCGCTTCCCAAGTTATCACGGCCAGCAGCGCCGCCAGGACGCCGATGATCCAGTGAGCTGCCGTCCGGATCCTCCGAACCATGGTCGCCTGCTTTGAAAAAAGAGCCAAAGGCCCAGTGAATGAGTCGTATTAAGGTCCGGATAATCCTATTTGATATCGATCACAAATTCTCGGTATGCTTTTCATGACCCAAGGTAGAAGTAGCATACTCCCTTATAGATAGAGGAAAGAGCAGCCTTGGGGTACTCCCCGGAGTCGAGGATCTAACCAGACCGCGGGTAGAGAATGAATGAAGCTCTGCTGCCAGGAGATTCAAATGAACAGTGAGCCCCACCCTTCCAGTCATGGGGAAACGCTCAAGGCCAAGGTCGAACAGGCCACCGGGGTCAAGCTGAACCACTGCTACCAGTGCGGCAAGTGCGCCGCTGGCTGCCCGGTGGCCCAGGACATGGACCTGACCTCCTGCCAGGTCCTCCGGCTGGTCCAGTTCGGCGACCCGGCCTGGGACCGGCAGGCGCTCCAGAGCGAAGGCATCTGGCTCTGCCTGGCCTGCGAAACCTGCAGCACCCGCTGCCCCCAGGAAGTGGAAGTGCCCAAGGTGATGGATTACCTGCGGCTGGAGGCGGTGCGCCAGAACCTGGCCCACCCGAGGAGCAGGGACATCCTGGCGTTCCACCGGGCCTTCATGGATTCCGTCCGCGAGACCGGCCGGCTCTACGAGATCGGCCTGGTGGCCGACTACAAGCTGAGAAGCCGGCACCTCCTGAAGGACGTGATGCTCGCCCCGAAGATGTATATGCGGGGCAAGCTGCCGCTGCTGCCCCACCTGATCCAGGGCCGGGACGCCCTCAAACGCATCTTCAAGCGCACACTCGGGAGCAAATCATGAGGATCGGCTATTATCCCGGCTGTTCTCTGCTGGGTTCCAGCAGGGAATTCGACGAATCCGTGCGGGCGCTTGCCAAGGCCATCGGCCTCGAGCTGGTGGAGGTGCCCGACTGGAACTGCTGCGGCGCCAGCAGCGCCCACGTGCTGGACCACAAGCTGTCGCTGGCCCTGCCGGCCAGGATCCTGGCCCAGGCCGAGGCCGCGGGGCTCACCGAGCTGCTGGCCCCCTGCGCCGCCTGCTACAACCGGCTGACCTCAGCCCGGGCCGCCCTGGAAGCCGACCCCGCCATCGCCGCCGAGGTCGCCGCCATCATCGAGCAGCCGGTCACCGGCAAGGTGAAGGTGGTCAACGTGCTGGAGGTGCTGGACCGGTTCCAGGACGTCATCCGGGAGAAGACCGTGGCCCCGTTCAAGCGGAAGGTGGCCTGCTACTACGGCTGCCTCCTGGTGCGGCCGCCCAAGGTGGTGGCCTTCGACCGGGCCGAGAATCCCCTGTCCATGGACCGCATGATGACCGCGGCGGGCGCCGAGGCCGTGGCATGGAACTTCAAGACCGAGTGCTGCGGCGCGGCCTTCTCGGTCACCCGCACCGAGCTGGTGGCGCGGATGTCCGGCAAGATCCTGGCCGACGCGGTTCGCCATGACGCCGAAGCGATCGTGGTGGCCTGCCCCATGTGCCAGTCCAACCTGGACATGCGCAGGCCCGAGATCAATGCCCTGCTGGGAACGGACTACCAGATCCCGGTCATTTTCATTACCCAGGCCCTGGGGCTGGCCCTCGGCATCGCCCCCGCGGAACTGGGACTGCAGCGGCACATGGTGCCCGCGCTCGCCCTGCAATCTTCCGCTGCAAGCACCACCGTCTGAGAGAGGCCGACCATGTCACGAATCGGCGTATTCATCTGCCACTGCGGCGAAAACATCGGCGGAACCGTGGATTGCGCCAGGGTCGCCGAGGCCACCCGCCAGGTGCCCGGCGTGGTGCACAGCGTGGACTATAAGTACATGTGCTCCGACCCCGGGCAGAGCATGATCAAGGCCGCCATCAAGGAGCATGGCCTCACCGGCGTGGTGGTGGCCGCCTGCTCCCCGCGCATGCACGAGCCCACCTTCCGGGCCGCCGTGGCCGAGGCCGGGCTGAACCCCTACCTGTGCGAGATGGCCAACCTGCGCGAGCACTGCTCCTGGGTCCACGAAAAGGGCGAGGCGACCACCGAGAAGGCCATCGACCTGGTGCGGGTGATGGTGGAGAAGGTCAAGCGCAACCACCCGCTCGAGGCGATCCACGTGCCGGTCACCAAGAAGGCCCTGGTGCTGGGCGGCGGCATCGCCGGCATCCAGGCGGCGCTGGATATCGCCAACTCCGGCCACCAGGTGGTCCTGGTGGAGAAATCGCCCTCCATCGGCGGCCACATGAGCCAGCTTTCGGAGACCTTCCCCACCCTGGACTGCTCCCAGTGCATTCTCACCCCGCGCATGGTGGAGGCGGCCCGGCACCCCAACATCACCCTCTACACCTACTCCGAGCTGGAAAAGCTGGAAGGCTTCATCGGCAACTTCAAGGCCACCATCCGGCGCAAGGCCCGGCAGATCGACGAGAAGCTCTGCACCGGCTGCGGCCTGTGCACCACCAAGTGCCCGAACAAGAAGATCCCCGACGAGTTCAACGAGGGCCTGTCCACCCGCGGCGCGATCTATGTGCCGTTCCCCCAGGCGGTGCCCAACAAGCCGGTGATCGACAAGCTCAACTGCACCTTCTTCAAGACCGGCAAGTGCAAGGTCTGCGAAAAGCTGTGCCCGACCAAGGCCATCCGCTTCGAACAGGAGGACGAGCTGGTCACCCTGGACGTGGGCGCCATCGTGCTGGCCACCGGCTTCAAGGTGATGCGCACCGACAAGTTCCCCGAATACGGCTACGGCAAGTACAAGGATGTCCTGGACGGCCTGCAGTTCGAGCGGCTGGCCTCGGCCTCCGGCCCGACCCTGGGCGCCATGCGCCGGCCCAGCGACGGCAAGGTGCCCGAGACCGTGGTGTTCGTGTCCTGCTCCGGATCGCGCGACCGCGCCAAGGGCGTGCCGTACTGCTCCAAGGTGTGCTGCATGTATACCGCCAAGCACGCCATGCTCTACAAGCACAAGAACCATCACGGCAAGGCCTACGTCTTCTACATGGACATCCGCTCCTCGGGCAAGGACTACGACGAGTTCGTGCGCCGGGCCATCGAGGAGGATGACGTCAGCTACATCCGCGGCCGGGTCTCGCGCATCTACGAGGAGGACGGCCAGCTGGTGGTGATGGGTGCCGACACCTTGCAGAACGGCCGGCCAGTGGAGATCCGGGCGGACATGGTGGTGCTGGCCACCGCCGTGCAGGCCCAGGACGGCAGCGAACAGCTGGCCCAGAAGCTGCATGTGAGCTACGACCCCTACCACTTCTTCGCCGAGGCCCACCCCAAGCTCAAGCCGGTGGAGACCAACACCGCCGGGATCTTCCTGGCCGGCGCCTGCCAGGCGCCCCGGGACATCCCGGAGACCGTGGCCCAGGCCAGCGGCGCGGCCGCCAAGGTGGCCGCCCTGTTCAGCCAGGACCAGCTGACCCGGGAGCCGCAGATCGCCGTGGTCAACCGCCTGCCCCCGCCGGTGTTCTCCTACTGCATGGGCTGCTTCCTGTGCCAGAGCGCCTGCCCCTACCAGGCCATCGAGCAGGAAGAGATCAAGGGCCGCGACGGCACCGTGCTCAAGACCGTCGCCAAGGTCAACCCGGGACTCTGCCAGGGCTGCGGCACCTGCGTCGCCACCTGCCGGACCAAGGCCATCGATATCCAGGGCTTCAGCAACGAACAGATCTTCGCCGAGATCATGACGCTTTGATATCTCCATGGGGGACCGCGCGCTTGCTTCACGAGTTCCGAGTCCCCCACACCCCACTTCAAGCCCGGGCGAAGCCCGGACCTGAAGTCCACCCGGGACCCCTGCCATGACAGAACCCTTCGAGCCAAAAATCACCGCCTTCGTATGCAACTGGTGCACCTACGCCGGAGCCGACCTTACCGGCACCAGCCGCATCAAGTACCAGTCCAACGTCCGGGTGCTGCGCCTGCCCTGCACCGGGCGGATCGACTTCATGCTGCTGGCCAAGGCCTTCGCCCGGGGCGCCGACGGCATCATCATCTCCGGCTGCCACCCGAACGACTGCCACTATACCTCCGGCAACTACCACGCCCGGCGGCGCTGGATGATCTACCGCAACCTGATGGACTTCATGGGCATCGATACCGCGCGGATCACCTTCTCCTGGGTATCGGCGGCGGAAGGGGCCAAGTGGGCCGAGCTGGTGAACGAAGTCACCACCGGCATCCGGGCCATGGGCCCCTACACCGAGTACAAGCAACTGGCCAACGCGGGCGTCGAGTGAGGGCGGCATGGAACTGAGAGAGAAAGCCAAACAGCTGCTGGAACAAGGCGAGGTCAAGGCGGTCCTGGGGTTCGAACCCGGCACCCAGGGCGCGCGCCGGCCGGCCTTCGCGCGCTCCGCTGCCCGGGCCGAGCGTCTGGGCTTCGAGGGCGAGCAGAACCTGGCCAGCTACGTCACCCACAAGGAAGTCAAGCGCATGGGCCGGGTGGCGGTCGCCGCCCGGCCGGCGACGCTGCGGGCCCTGCTCCAGCTCATGGCCGAGCGCCAGATCAAGGAGCAGGACGTACTGCCCCTGGTGCTGGACGCCGACGGCCAGGTGCAGGAACTGGCCACCGCCCAGGCCGTGGAAGAGCACCTGGCGCTGTCGAGCCAGGAGATCCCGGCCCGGGATCGCGAGCTCATGGCCAAGCTCAGCCAGATGAACCGCGAGGAACGCTGGGCGTTCTGGCAGAACGAGCTGTCCCGCTGCATCAAGTGCTACGCCTGCCGCAACAGCTGCCCCATGTGCTACTGCGAGCATTGCACCATGGACTGCAACCGGCCCCAGTGGGTGCCGGTGCCCAGCCACGCCCTGGGCAACCTGGAGTACCACATGGTCCGCGCCATGCACCTGGCGGGCCGCTGCGTGGAATGCGGGGACTGCGGCCGGGCCTGCCCGGTGGGCATCCCCATCCACCTGCTCACCTTCAATGCCGAGGAGAGCGTGCACGCCCAGTTCGGCCAGAGGGCCGGCGCATCCTCGAAGCTGGACTACGCCATGTCCACGTTCCGTCCCGACGACAAAGAGACCTTCATCCGGTAGGTGTGCTCAATGGCAGACATGTATCAGCTCTCTTCTGCATCCCTGGACCTCCTGTTCGCGGCCATCACGGCCGACGGCAGGCGCATCCTCGCCCCCACCGACCAGGACGGCCGGTCCGAACTCAACCCGGTCACCCGCTTCGACCAGGTGGCCAAGGGCTACGTCCAGACCACCATGTCCGCCAAGGCGGTGGTGTTCCCCAAGGTGGAGCAGCTGCTGAGCTACACCCTGAAGCCGGGCGAGGTCGATCTGGTGGACGCGGTGCCAGCCGCCTTGCCCACCGTGGTGTTCGGCATCCGCCCCTGCGAGGCCTCGGGCTTCCGGGCCCTGGACGCGGTGTTCAACTGGGACTACCGGGATGCGTTCTTCAACGCCCGGATGGAGCAGCTCACGGTGATCGGCGTCGGCTGCACCCGCAAGGACGCCGCCTGCTTCTGCACCTCGGTGGGCGGCGGCCCCGGCTCGGCCAAGGGCAGCGATCTCCTGCTGACCCCCACCGCCTCCGGCTACCTGGCCGAAGCGCAGACCGACAAGGGCCGGGCCATCGTCGCCCTGGCGCCCGATTTGTTCACCCCGGCGGCACAGGCCGACCGGTCGATGCTGGTGGACGTGCCCGCGGCCTTCGACCAGCCGGCGCTCAGCGCCAAGCTGCCGGCCATGTTCGACAGCCCGCTGTGGGCCGAGCAGTCGTTGCGCTGCGTGGGCTGCGGCGCCTGCGCCTTCGTCTGCCCCACCTGCGTCTGCTTCGACATCCAGGAGGAGGCCGACCCCAAGCAGGGCCGCCGGCTGCGCACCTGGGACTCCTGCGGCTACCACATGTTCACCCTGCACGCCTCCGGCCACAACCCGCGGGAGACCCAAGGGCAGCGCTGGCGCCAGCGGATCTACCACAAGTTCTCCACCTACCCGGAGCGCTACGGTCAGCTCGGCTGCGTCGGCTGCGGCAAGTGCACCCGCGCCTGCCCGGTGGACATGAACCTGCAAGAGCATCTCGTCGAAGCGTCCCAGGCCTAGGGTGAAACCATGAGCGAAACGAACATCTACCTCCCCCACCTCATGCGGATCGCCAAGATCACCCAGGAAGCGCCCGGCGTGCGCACTTTCCGGCTGGAGTTCGTCGACGACGCCGCGGCCCAGAGTTTCTCCTTCAGGACCGGCCAGTTCGGCCTGTACAGCGCCTTCGGCGACGGCGAAAGCACCTTCTGCATCGCCTCCAGCCCGACCCGCAAGGGCTACATTGAGTGCACCTTCCGCGAAGTGGGGCGGGTCACGGCGGGGCTGGCCGACAAGGATGTGGGCGATATCGTCGGCTTCCGCGGCCCCTACGGCAATGTGTTCCCCATCGAGGATTGGAAAGGCAAGAACCTGGTCTTCATCGCCGGCGGCATCGCCCTGCCGCCGCTGCGCAGCGTCATCTGGAACTGCCTGGACCTGCGCGACTGGTTCAAGGACATCAGCATCGTCTACGGCGCGCGCACGGTGGCCGATCTGGTCTACAAGGACGAGCTCAAGGAATGGGAGCAGCGGCCTGACGTGAACCTGGTGTGCACCGTCGATCCCGGCGGCGAAACCCCGGACTGGACGGGCAAGGTGGGCTTCGTGCCGCTCGTCCTGGAGCAGCTTGCGCCCAGCCCCGAGAACACCGTCGCCCTGGTGTGCGGGCCGCCGATCATGATCAAGCTGACCCTGCCGGTGCTGAAGAAGCTGGGGTTCACGCCCGAAAGCATCTACACCACCCTGGAGAACCGCATGAAGTGCGGGCTGGGCAAGTGCGGGCGGTGCAACACGGGCAAGAGCTACGTCTGCAAGGACGGGCCGGTGTACACCCTGGAGCAGTTGAGCCAGCTGCCGGCGGAGTACTAGGAGCCCGTCTACGTATTGATCCGTGTCCCCGATTTTCGTCAGGGTCGTTTT
>CAZVHQ010000092.1:0-11287 GCA_964627225.1 uncultured Mesoterricola sp. | reverse complement strand
GTGGTGGAGACTGGCGTCCCGGGTTTCATTCCACAAGGCAAGTGAACTTGAAGCCCATAGCCATCAAAAGTAGATACGACAGATTACAAGTGATGGCCCTGTGCCGGCTGTTTCCGAAGCGCCGCCCAGACCCCGGCAGGAACCTTCGTTCCGCTTGGGGCATTCGTTGATATCGGCCCCCTGCCAGTGGGGCGGGACGGTCGCCAGGATGGACTCATCAACCGAGTGAAGACGCACCATGCGGCTCAGCGACGATGCGGAAAAGCGCCGATCCGGCCAGTCCCCGGAGCCCAAGGGGCGCGTCCGGCGCGGCACGGGAGCGCTGGGCTTCGTGGTGCACCAGCACGCCTCTGCGCACCCCCACTACGATTTCCGGCTGGAACTGGATGGGGTGCTGGTGTCCTGGGCGGTGCCCAAGGGACCCTCGACCGACCCCAAGGACAAGCGCCTGGCCATCCGGGTGGAGGACCATCCCCTGGACTACGCGGGGTTCGAAGGCACCATCCCGGCCGGCAACTACGGCGCGGGCAAGGTGTCGATCTGGGACCGGGGCCGCTACACCGCCGCCGGGACGGCCGACCCGGCCAAGGCCCGGAAGCTGCTGAAGGCCGGCCTGGCCAAGGGCCGCCTGGAGCTGATCCTGGCGGGGGAGAAGCTGCGCGGGGCATTCCACCTCATCCGCACCCGGGCCGGGAAGGCGGACTCCTGGCTCCTGTTCAAGGCCGGAGAGGGGCCGAAGCGAGCCCTGGCCGAGGCAGTACTGCCCATGCTGGCCACCCTGGTGGACGCGCCGTTCGACCGGGAGGGCTGGATCTTCGAGGTCAAATGGGACGGCAACCGGGTCATCGCCCAGGTGGAGCCGGACCAGGTGCGGCTCCTAAGCCGCCATGGGATGGACGTCACCGGCCTGTACCCCCCCGTGGCCGAGGACCTGCTCGGCCTCGGCCGGTCCGCCGTCCTGGACGGCGAGGTGGTGATCCTGGACCGGGAGGGGCGCTCGGATTTCGGGGCCCTGCAGCGCTTCCCGGAGACCGGGGCGGGCGACCTGGTGTACCAGGTGTTCGACTGCCTGCGCCTGGACGGCCGGGATCTGACCGGCCTGCCGCTGCGCAGCCGCCGGGCGGCGCTCAAGCCCCTGGTGCGCGGCATGGCGCACGTGAACTTCAGCGAGGCGGTGGAGCGGGACGGCATCAGCTTCTTCGGAGCCGCCCGCCAGCGCGGCCTGGAAGGCATCATGGCCAAGGACGGCGCCAGTCCGTACCTGCCGGGACGCCGCTCCCGCTCCTGGCTCAAGATCAAGGTGCACGCCCGCCAGGAGGCGGTCATCGGCGGCTACACCGAGGGCCGGGGCGCGCGCAAGCACCTGGGCGCCCTGGTGCTGGGGGTCTATGATGGCCCGGACCTGCGCTACATCGGCCACGCCGGCGCCGCCCTCCCTGAACCGGAGCGGGCCGCCCTGGCCAAGACCCTGGCCCGCCTGGAGCAGCCCGCCTCGCCCTTCGCCGATGCCTTCCGGACCCATGCCCCGGTGCACTGGGTGCGGCCCGAGCTGGTCTGCGAGGTGAAGTTCCAGGAATGGACCGCCGACGGCCGCCTGCGCCAGCCGGTCTTCCTGGGCCTGCGCACCGACAAGGAGCCCCGGGAGGTGGTGCGGGAGTTGCCGCGGCCCGCCGGCGCGTTCAGGATCACCCGTCCCGGCAAGGTGTTCTGGCCGGGGGAAGGCATCACCAAGGGCGACCTGGCCGACTACTACGAGACCGTGGCCCCCCTGCTGCTCCCCCATCTCCGGGACCGCCCGCAGTCGCTGCACCGGTTCCCCAACGGCATCGGCGGGCCGGGGTTCTACCAGAAGAACCTCCAGCGCCATCCGGCCTGGGTCCGCACGCTCCTGCTGCCCGCCATCTCGGCGGGACGGGATATCGCCTACCTGGTGTGCGACAGCCTGGACGCCTTGCTCTACATGGTCCAGCTGGGCTGCGTCGAGCTCAACCCATGGCATTCCCGGGCCGGCAGCCTCGACCGCCCGGACTATCTGCTCCTGGACCTGGACGCCAAGAGCGTCGAGTTCAGCGCCGTGCTGAAAGTGGCCGCCGAGGCGCGCAGGATGCTGGACGAGCTGGGCCTGCCCAGCTATCCCAAGACCTCGGGCAAGACCGGGATGCACATCTGCCTGCCCCTGGCGGCCCGCGCCGGCTACGACCAGTCCCGGCAGTTGGCGGAACGCCTCATGAACCTGCTGCACCGCCGCCTGCCCCGGCTCACCAGCGTCGAACGCGATCCCGCCCGGCGCCAGGGCCTGGTCTACCTGGATTTCCTGGAGAACCACCGGGGCAAGACCATGGCGGCGCCCTACTGCGTGCGCCCGGTGCCCGGGGCCACGGTCTCCACGCCGCTGGACTGGAGCGAGGTGAAGGGCGGCCTGGACCCGGCACGGTTCACCCTGCGCACGGCCCCCGGGCGCTTCCAGCGGGTGGGCGACCTGTGGGCGCCGCTCCTGGGGCCCGGCATCGATCTGCCCGCGGTGCTCGCGCGGCTCCCTATGGAAACGTCGTGAGGCTTTCCGCCACCGGCCCCAGCACGAGGGCGGGAAGGAAGCTCAGCCCGGTCACCACCACCACGGTGCAGAACAACAGCCCGCCGAACAGCAGCGAGCCCACCGGGAGCGAGCCGGCGCTCCTGGGCCGCCGGCGTTGGCCGGCAAGGGCGCCGGCCAGGGCGAAGGCCAGGGTGCCGGTGCCGAAGCGGCCCAGCAGCATGGCCAGCGCCGTGGTCAGGTTCCAGAAGGGGCTGTTGGCGGACAGGCCCCCCATGGCCTGGCCGTTGTTGGCGGCGCAGGAAGCATAGGCGAACACCACCTCGGTGAACTGCCGCGCGCCCGGGTTGCCGCTGAACCCCGCCTGCCCGGCCCGGGTGGCGACCGCCACGGCCGATAGCGCCAGCACCGTGAGCGGCATGATCAGGGCATACAGGATGGCCAGCCGCACTTCCCGGGCCCGCACCGCCTTGCCCATGTACTCGGGGCTCCGGCCGATCATCAGGCCCCCCAGGAAGACGGCCACCAGCGCCGCCATGAGCATGCCGACCAGGCCGGTGCCGAGGCCGCCGTAGGCGACTTCCCCCAGCAGCATGTTGAACAGCAGCACCCCTCCGCCCAGGGGACTGAAGGAGCCCGGCTGCGCCGCGCTGGAACCGCAGGCGCCGTTGGAGCTGGCGACCCCCGCCAGGACCGTCTGGGCCAGGCCGAAGCGGACTTCCTTGCCCTCGAGGTTGGGTCCCGGGGCCACGGCCGCCGGCAGGGCCGCGGACCGGGCCGCTTCGGCCACATGCAGCCCGCAAAGGCCGAGCGTGAACAGCAGGGTCATGACCGCGAAGAGCATCCATCCCGCGTCGCGCCGCCGGGTCATGCGCCCGAAGGTGTGGGTGAGGCCCGCCGGCAGGATCACGATGGCGAGCATGCCCAGGAAGTTGGTCAGCGGCGTGGGATTGGCCAGGGGATGGGCCCCGTTCGCGGCGAAAAAGCCGCCGCCGTTGCTGCCCAGGTTCTTGATGGACTCCAGGGCCGCGGCGGGCCCCAGCGCCAGCAGCTGGCGCCCGCCGCGCAGCGGGGTCAGCGCGAGGTGGTCCCTGAAGGCCATGACGGTGCCCTGTCCCACCAGCGCCAGCGCCAGGAGCAGGGCGAGCGGCAGCAGGAGGTAGAGCACGCCGCGGATGAAATCCGCCCAGAAGTTGCCGAGGCTCCGGGTCTCCTTCCGGCAGGCGAAGCCGCGGATGAACGCCATGCCCAGGGCCAGGCCGGTGCCGCCGGCCAGGAAGCCCTGGGTGACCAGCCCCAGCATCTGCGTGGCGTGCCGGAGCGTGGTCTCGCCGGAATAGGCCTGCCAGGTGGTGCCCGTGGCGAAGCTGACCGCGGTGTTCAGGGCGAGGTCCCAGGTCATGGGGGTGGTGAGGCTGGGCGTGGAAGGCGGACCCGGCAGGTGCTGCTGGAGCATGAGCAGCCCGAACAGGCCCGCCGCGCCCGCCAACCCGGTCAGGCAGAAGGCCCAGGCCTGCTCCTTCCAGTCCATGCCGGCCTTGGGGTCCACGCCCATGAGCCGGTAGATGCCTCGTTCCAGCGGCCCGAGCAGGCGCTCCAGGAAGCCGGCATCGCCGGTGAAGATCCGCTCCATGGCGCGCCCGGCGGGCGGCGTCGCCAGCAGCACCAGCCCCAGGAACAGGGCGTATTGGGCGAGGTCGGGGGGAACCATGGGCGGCTACCTGGCCGGGATGGCGTCCAGCGCCAGATTCAGTTCCAGCACGTTGACCCTGGCCTCGCCCAGGAAACCGAACTGCGGGCTTTCGGTGTGGCTGCGCACCAGGGCCAGCACCTCCGCCTCGCCGAGCCCCCGGGCCTTGGCCACCCGGTGCGCCTGGTAGAGGGCGGCCCCGGGGCTGATGTGCGGGTCCAGCCCGCTGCCCGAGGCGGTGACCAGGTCGACCGGGATCGGCCCCGGCTGTTCCGGATCGGCGGCCCGCAAGGCCGCGACCCGCGCCAGGATTGCCTGGCGCAAGGCCGGGTTGCCCGGGGCCAGGTTGGCACCGCCGCTGTTGGCCGCGTTGCAGGGCAGGGGCTGGCCGTCGGCGCCGAGGGTGGCGGAAGGGCGGCCCCAGAAGTCGCCCTGGCCGGTGAAGACCTGCTCGATGAGCCGCGATCCCACCAGCCGGCCGTCCTTGCGGATGAGGCTGCCCGCGGCCTGGTCCGGAAAGGCCATCCGGGCCAGGCCGGCGAGGAGGAGGGGGTAGGCGAGGCCGGTGAGGACCGTGAGGGTCAGGAAGGCGATCAACGCCGGCCGAACTTGAGGATTCAAGGCAACGCGCTCCAGCACGGAACAAGCGTAGGCGCGAAGCCCCGGCCGGGCTAGCCCGAAAAAACGCCAGCCGGTTCCAGGCGGCGGGCGGAAAAACCAGCGGCCTGGACCGGGTTGTCCTGGCCTGGACCGGACCGCGGCCTTATCATGCAAGGGTGAACTTTCCCGCACCCCGCCCCCTCCTCCGCGCAGGCCTCCTCCTACTGGCCGGCATCCTGGCGTCCGGTCCCGCCCCGGCCGCCACCCCGGAGGTCAAGCCGTGCCTGCGCACCTCCTTCAAGGTGCTGGCGGGGTTCCACCTCCCCGACGCCGTCTTCAAGGCCAAGCCGGGCCACGTGCTGGCTTATGTTCCGCAGTCGGTCCGCAAGCTGGATGGCATGGAGGTCTCCGTCACCGGGTTCATGCTGCCCATCCGGATCAAGAACCGGCTGGTCACCCAGTTCATGCTGATGCGCACCCAGAACACCTGCTGCTTCGGCATTCCCCCGGAGCTGCATGAGGTGGTGGAAGTGCTCAACATCGAAACCCCGGGCAAGGTGCTGATGGACACGCCGGTGACCGTGGTCGGCCGCCTGCACGTGCGGGAACGGTGGGAAAGCACCTTCCTTTGCTCCATCTATCAGATGGACGCCGAATCCGTCTCGGCGGAGTGACGCCGGAAAGCTGAACGCCAGGTCCGCTCCCTACGGCGATGGCCACTTCATCTATACGGGCCTGTCCTTTTTCCGGCAACTGCCCGAGGGTGTGCCGGGGGCCTACCGGCTTTTTGCCAACCTGCTGGCGCTGGGCCAGCCGGAACGCGGCAAATGCAATATTAATTAATACATTCCGGCCCTTCGCTCAGAAAGTTTACCTGACGGGCGGGCCAACCATCTTTAGAATCGAACCAGTCCCACGCCCTGAGGAAGCGAGCCAATGCCGGGTGAACCCAGGAAGATCGGAAGGTATGAAGTCAACCGTGTGCTTGGCCACGGCGCCATGGGCGTGGTGTACCTGGCCTTCGACCCGCTGCTGAAGCGTCCCCTGGCGATCAAGACCGTGCGGGAATCCGGATCGGAGGACGGGAGCCTGCTCCGGTTCCAGCGCGAAGCGGAGATCTCGGCCCGGCTGAGCCATCCCAACATCGTCACCATCCATGACGTGGGGCAGGATCCGGAAGTCGGCCCCTTCCTGGCCATGGAATACATCGACGGGCTGCCCCTGTCCGACCTGATCCAGCAGGGGATACCCACGGAAAGCGCGGTTCGCCTGCTGCTCCAGGGCATGAGCGCGCTCCAGGCGGCTGAGCATGCCGGGATCACCCACCGGGACGTCAAGCCGGCCAACATCCTGGTGAGCCATGATGGGCGGCTGAAGCTGATGGATTTCGGCATCGCCCGGGGCGAGGGCACCCGGCTCACCCAGACCGGGCAGATCATGGGAACGCCTTCCTACACGTCGCCCGAAGCGCTGGCGGGGGTCGATCCCAGCAGCGTCTCGGACCGCTACGCCTTCGCCGTCACCGCCTTCCAGATGCTCACCGGCGAACTGCCGTTCGAGTGCTCCACCATCGCCGCCACCCTGTTCCGCATCGCCCATGATCCGCCCCTGTTCCCGGAAAGCATGGGCCCGGCGACCCGCGCGGTGTTCGAAAAGGCCCTGGCCAAGCACCCGGAGGACCGCTATCCCGATCTGGCGGACTTCATGAAAGAGCTGATCGCCGCGCTCGACCTGCCGGCCGAAAGCCGGGCCAAGCTGCTGGACGGCATGGCCGGGGACGCCGCCGCCGAGGTGGCGCACCTGATCAAGGCGCACCACGAAACCGCCAGCTTCGACCGTGACGCGCCGACCCAGGCCACCCCCGGGCCCATGCGCGCCACGCCGAGAGGGACCGACGAACTGGCCACCGTGGCCACCCCCCGGCCGCAGCGCCAACGGGTGGCCACGGTGCCGCACCTGGAACTGATTCGTCCGGCCGCTCCGAAACGCCGGCCGGCCTGGCCCTGGTGGGCGGCGGCCGTGGTCCTCGCGGCGGGGCTCCTGGGTGCCGGGACGTTGCTGCGGCCCCGCTATTTTCTGCTGGACGTGGCCAGCGCGCCGAGCGGGGCCAGGGTCCTGCTGGGAGGCAAGGAGATCGGCCATACCGACCTGGTCCAGGCGCGGATTCCCCGGGCCGGAGGCACCCTGCGTCTGGAACTGGAAGGCTATGAGCCCCAGGAGCTGGCGGTGCGCGAAGGGTCCGGTCCGCTCCATCTGGTCCTGGCGCGCCCGCATTACACGGTCCGGGTGGTGACCGATCCCCCGGGGGCCGAGGCCTGGTTGAACGGCGTCGACCAGGGCAGCACGCCCATCCAGGAACTCCAGGTCCCCGCGGCCGGCCGCCAGGAGCTGGTGCTGCGCCTGAAAGACTGCAAGGACTGGGTCCAGGTGCTGGACCGGAACAACCCGCTGCCCGAACCCATCAAGCTGGAAGCGCGCCTGGTGGCGGCCAGCCGCCCCGGGCCGGCCAAGCCGGTCACCAGGCTGGCCGCCAGTCCCGTCGAGCCCGCTCCCGCCCGTCCGGTCGAAAACCGCGCCCCGAGCGTCGCCCGGCCCCCGGTGGAGACCCGCGCCCCGAGCGTGGTCAAGACGCCCAGCCCGGAGCGCATCGAGGTGAAGGAGCAGCCAGCGAGCCCGGCTGAAGGCAAGCACTGACCGCTCCCGGTAGCTTCCATTCGTTTGCTCAGGCCTGGTGCGAATCAGTCTCGACCTGCTCATCGGCCGGCTCGTTGGTCAGGTGCAGGCCGTCGAGCAGGTAGAAGAACAAGCTGAGCACCATGGCGACGATGGTCGCCAGCACCATGCCCTTGAGCTGGGTATGGCCGAAGTTGATGGTGACCCCGGAGATGCCGACCACCAGGACGATGGCCGAAAGCAGCAGGTTGCGGCTCTTGGCGTAGTTGACCTTGGCTTCGATCAGCATGCGCAGGCCGGAGGCGGCGATGACGCCGAACAGCATGATGCAGATGCCGCCGATCACCGGCACCGGGATGCTGCGGATGGCGCCGCTGATCTGGCCGAAGAAGGCGATGATGATGGAGATGACGCCGGCGCCGCCGACCACCCAGACGGAATAGACCCGGGTGATGGCCATGACGCCCATGTTCTCGCCGTAGGTGGTGGTGGGGCAGGAGCCGCACAGGCCCGAAAGCATGGTGGACAGGCCGTCGCCCAGCAGCGAATTGTGCAGGCCGGGGACCTTCAGCAGGTCGCGGCCGACGATGTTGCTGGTCACGAACAGGTGGCCGATGTGCTCGGAGATCACCACCAGGGCGGCCGGGGCGATGATCAGGATGGACGGCCAGTCGAAGATCGGGAAGACGAACTTGGGCACGGCGAAGAAGGCGCCGTGCTGCACCGCGCTGAAGTCCAGGGTGCCGGGAATCCAGATGTTGATGACGGCGGACAGCGCGTAGCCGGCCAGCACGCCGATCAGGATCGGAATGGCGGCCATGAAGCCGCGGAACACCATGGAACCCACCACCACGGCCAGCAGGGTGAACAGGGCGATGCAGGTGGCCAGGCCGTTGATCTTGCCGTTCACGGTGAAGGCCATGCCGGTGGCGACCGGGGCCAGCTCAAGGCCGATGAGGGCGACGATGGCGCCCATGGCGGCCGGAGGCAGCACGATGTTCAGCCAGGTCCGGCCGGCGAACCGGATGATCAGGGAGACGATGGCGAAGATCACGCCGGCCATGAAGAAGCCGCCCAGGGCATGCCGGAAGCCCACGCCGGGATCGGCGGCCAGGGTGATGCAGGTGATGGTGGGGGCGATGAAGGCGAAACTGGAGCCCAGGAAGGCCGGGGCCTTGCCGCGGCAGACGAAGATGTAGATCAGCGTCCCGATGCCGTTCATCAAAAGCACCAGGGCCGGGTCGACAACCGTGGTCTTGGCCGCGTTGTTGAACAGGATCGGCACCAGGATGGACGCGCCGAACATCGCGAAAAGGTGCTGCAGGCTGAGGGGAATGCCCTTCAGCAGGGGCACTTTCTGCTCGACCTGGATGATCTCTCGGGTAGCCATTATAGGCCCTCCATCGTATGCGGCTTCCAGCGGCCTGGACGGCACCGTGCCGCCCCGCACCTTCGGCATTCATTTCAACTTTCGACTTCATGGCTTGATGCAAGTGTACGAAGCAGAGCGGAAAGGGATGCTCAAAGGGCGACGACCTGGCTGTTACAGTCTATTCAAATATAAAGACCTTCGCAGGCTTTCCGGGGCATTCCTCGGATTCTTCGATCCGGCTGGTAGGTTTCATGCCGGTTTCCGGGTCATCATGATCGGTGCTTGACATTATAGCCTTCCCGGAGATTCCATAGCCGGGAACAGCCCGTGATGCCGGCCGCACGGGCAGCCGCAAGGTGCCTTTCCCGGTTGACAGCCTCACAGCCCCAGGGTCACCCTCAGAGCCTCGACAATCGGCGGTAGAACCGCGCCATCAGGTCGTCATGCCCTGGAATGGGGCCGAGCCTGGGGAGGCAACCATGTTGAAAGGCCACAAGAAGCTGCACCGCGGAATGGTCAAGGCCCGCCTGGACGGGGCCAAGGTCCACTGCTGTACCCCGGTGTTCGTGAACAACCCGGAGTGGGGCGGCAACCCGCCGCTCGGCCCGGGATTGCCCATGCGCTGGATCACCGGCATCCGGTCCCGCGCTTCCGGTCAGCGGTAGGCGGGGATCCCGGTCACTTCCTGGCCGACGATGAGCGTCTGCATGTCGTGGCTGCCCTCGTAGGTGTAGACGCTCTCCAGGTTCGCCATGTGGCGCATGACCGGGTACTCGTCCAGGATGCCGTTGGCGCCCAGGATGGTCCGGGCCTTGCGGCAGATCTCCAGGGCCGCGTTGACGTTGTTCATCTTGGCCATGGCGACCTGGGCGGGCGTGAGCACGCCGCGCGCCTTGAGGCCGGCCAGCTGGAAGGCCAGCAGCTGGCCCTTGGTGAGCTCGGTGACCATCCAGGCCAGCTTCTCCTGCTGCAGCTGGAACGAGGCGATGGGCCGGTCGAACTGGATCCGGCTCTTGGCGTAGTCCAGGGCGCACTGGTAGCAGGCGTCGGCGGCGCCCAGCACGCCCCAGGCGATGCCGTAGCGGGCCTGAGTCAGGCAGGACAGGGCGGCCTTGAGGCCCAGGGCCTGGGGCAGGAGCGCCTCACGCTCGTCCACCTCCACGTCCTGCAGCACCAGCTCCGAGGTCACCGAGGCGCGCAGGCTCCACTTGCCGTGCATTTCCGGAGCCGAGAAGCCCGGTGTCCCCCGCTCCACCAGGAAGCCGCGGATGCCGTCAGGGGTGCGGGCCCAGACCACCGCCACATCGGCGCAGGTGCCGTTGGTGATCCACATCTTGGTGCCGTTGAGGCGCCACCGGCCGGGCCCCGAGCGCTCCGCCCGGGTCAGCATGCCGCCCGGATTGGAACCGAAATCCGGCTCGGTGAGGCCGAAGCAGCCGATCTTCGCGCCGCTGGCGAGCTGCGGGAGCCACTTCTCCTTCTGCGCCTCGCTGCCGAACGTGAAGATCGGCCACATCACCAGGGAACCCTGCACCGACGCGAACGAGCGCAGGCCGGAATCGCCCCGCTCCAGCTCGTACAGCAGCAGCCCGTAGGCGCTGTGCGAAAGGCCGGCGCAGCCGTAGCGTTCCGGCAAGGTGGCGCCGTAGAACCCCAGCTCGCCCATCCTGGCCACCAGTGCGGACGGGAAGGTCTGGGCCTGGGCGTGGCGCTCGATGTCCGGCAGCACTTCCCGGTTGACGAACTCCCGGGCGGTCCGGCGCACCATCCGCGCCTCCTCCGAAAAGAGCGCCTCCAGCCCCAGGTAGTCCGTCATGTGGTTCAGGAGCGCATACGCTCCGCTCATGGGAAACTCCTTCTACAGGGGGCTGATGCTATCATCACAACGCCTACACCCCCAAAGAGAACCCCATGATGAACCCGACCCGACGAATCGCCATTTGCACCGGTGGAGGGGATGCCCCTGGCCTGAACGCGGTCATCCGGGCCGCGGCCATCAGCGCCATCGACCGGGGCTGGGAGTGCTACGGCATCCGTGAAGGCTTCAATGGCATCTTCTTCCCGGAACGTTATGCGGACGGCGGCGTGTTCCGGCTCACCCGGGACCGGGTGCGCGGCATCACCCACCTGGGCGGCACCATCCTGGGCACCACCAACCGGGGCAACCCGCTCTGCTTTCCCCTGAAGATGCCCGACGGCACGGTGCGCGAAGTGGACCGCACCGAGGAGATCCTGGAATTCTTCGCCAAGCGGGAACTGGACGCGCTGATCTCGATCGGCGGCGACGGCTCCCTGACCATCGCCCATGCCTTGGCCCAGAAGGGGCTGCGGGTGGTGGGCGTGCCCAAGACCATCGACAACGACCTGGACAAGACCTTCACCACCTTCGGCTTCGACACCGCCGTGGCGTTCGCCACCG
>CAZVHQ010000091.1:0-11410 GCA_964627225.1 uncultured Mesoterricola sp. | reverse complement strand
GGACTGGATCGTCACCTACGTGGCTCGCGAAGCCCTGCAAAAGCATTGGATCTGAGAGGGTCAGGCGCGCGGCGCCTTGCGCAGCGCATCGGCGATCTGGTCCCGCTGGGCGGTGCCCTGGGCGATGGCCAGGATGAGGGTCTCGAACAGGTCATCGTTCGGGGCCAGATCGATGCCGTTGGCGGAAAGGAAGATCAGCGCTGAAGCCAGGGCGGTGCGCTGATTGCCATCCGCGAAGGGCGGGGTGCTCACCAGGTGCCAGAGCAGGACCCCAGCCAGATTGAAGAGATCGCTGCCAGTGTAGTCGAAGTGGTTCTGCACCATCTTGACCGCGGAAACCACAGCGCCCGGATCAGGGGTGCCGGGAAGCCCGCCGAACTGGTCCAGGCACTTGGCATGGATGGCGTTGATGGTTTCGGTTCCGAGCAGGCGCGGCGTCATTTCGACAACCTCCCGAGCACCCCGGCGTGGCTCGCCAGGACCTTTTCCATGGTCCGGCCCAGTGAGACCGGCGGCGTTTGACTAGAGGTCAGGATGAGGGATTGTCCGCTCACCTGGACCATCACAGGGGCTTCCGGGAAGATGCCGACCAGATCCATCAACGTGCGATCAAGGATCAAGGCATAACCGTCTTCCAACTTCACCAAAGATTTCATCAGCATAGGGGTACCCCCGGGTTGACCAATCGTGCTTCGGCATGACTATCACATTTTATGCTGAATAGCAAATAATCAGATGGACCCGCCTTTCCCTTATCGCGCCACGGCGGCCGCGGGATATCGGAGCGACTCGGCAATGGGTGTATAATCGGCCACGCCAAGGAGCCGATATGGATCGCAGCCAGAGTATCGTCTTGCTGAACCGTGCCGTAGGCGTTGAACTCCAGGCCCTCCACCAATACATGTATTTCCATTTCCATCTGGATAACCAGCGGCTGGCGCCGCTGTCGAGCCTCTTCAAGCGCACCGCCATCGAGGAAATGCTGCATGTGGAAAGGCTGGCCGAACGGATTCTCTTCCTGAAGGGCGAGGTCGAAATGGCTCCGGCCGGGCCAACGGAAGCGATCACCGAGCCCAGGGCCATCCTGAAGAAGGCCCTCGCCATGGAGACCGCGAGCCAGGATTACTACAACAAGGCCGCCATGGCCTGTGGCGCGAACGCCGATGCCGGCACCAAGCAGGTTTTCGAAAGCATGATCGGCGACGAGGAAAGGCACTTCGATCAGTACGAGAAGGAGATGGAAAAGGTCGAACAGTTCGGGCTGAGCTATCTCGCGCTGCAATCCTTCAGTCCGGCCGGCAAGACCGGCAAAGGCTGATCTGGTCCCGGTGGCTGGGGATGTGGAGTATCCTGGGGCTACACACACCTTGAAGCCGAATTCATATTGAACCCATTGGGGTGCCTTGGCTCACATTGGGCGAAGCCGGGAGGCGTATCCATGGTCAAGCGAATGGCCCTTTACGTGCGGCTGGCCGACGAGATCCAGAAGATGATCGAAAGCGATATCTTCAAGGCCGGAGAGCGCCTGCCCTCCATCCGGACCATGAGCCGGGTGAAGAACGTTTCGATTCCCACCGCCATCGCGGCCTATCAATACCTGGAGGATCGGGAGTTGATACGGGTCCGTCCGCAGTCCGGGTACTTTGTGATGGAACATAATGGCCACCTGAAGACAGTTAAAAACATCCGGATCGCGAATCTCCCGAATGTGGTTCGGCATAACGATTACGTCAATATCCTGGAACGGACCTTGGATAATGAAAATCTGGTCCAGTACGACACGTCCCCGGAGAATAATACCTTTTTCCCCGTTCATCGCTTGAGCGGCATCATGTCCGAACTGCTCAGGCATGATCCAAGCATCCTCGGCCGCAACACCCTGACGCTCGGCGACCTCGGTCTGCGCAAGCAGATCGCGCGCCGGCTCATCAACTGGAACTGCCTGATCGATCCGGAGGAAATCGTCATCACCAATGGCGGGCTGGAGGCGATCAATCTTTGCCTGAAGGCGATCACCATCCCTGGCGATATCGTGGCGGTGGAGAGCCCGGCCTATTACGGGTTCCTGAACCTGATTGATTCTTATGGACTGAGAGTCGTGGAAATCCCGAGCCAGCCTTCCACCGGCATCAATTTGAAAGAGCTGCAAAGCGTCCTGCTGCAGCAACCGGTCAAGGTGTGCCTGCTGTGCACTTCGGTCTCCAACCCGCTCGGGGCGACGATGCCGGTCAGGAATAAACAGTTTTTATTGGAGTTGCTGGAAAAATTTAATATCCCCCTGATCGAAGATGCCACCTTCGCCGACCTGCATTACGAGGCTTCGCCGCCCGCGGCGCAAAGCTTCGACACCCACCAGAATGTCCTGCTGTGCGCTTCCCTGACCAAGAGCCTGGCGCCCGGGTTCCGCATCGGCTGGGTCTATCCGGGCAAATTCCTCAAGAAGGTCTACGACCTCAAGAGGACCCTCAGCGGCGACCAGTCGGAAATCCTGCAGCGCACCCTGGCCGCCTACTATGACAGCGGCGGCTATGAAAGGCATTTGCGCAAGGTCAGGCACGAGCTGCAGGCCAGGATGCACGCGGCCGTGGACGTGATCCGCCGCAGTTTTCCCGCCGGGACCTCGTTGAGGCCGCCCAGCGGCGGTTTCATGCTGTGGCTGCAGATGCGCAAACTGTTCGATGTGGACTACGTCCAGTCGGCCGCCCTGCAGATGGGCCTGCGCGTGGCCCCCGGGCGGATTTTTTCCATCTCGGATCATTTCGAGCGCTACCTGCGCTTGAATTTTGCCCAATCCGACATGCGTGAATTTGTAAAAAATCTTCAACAGTTCGGCAATATCATCAGTTCGAAGAGCGAAAGGTGACGCGCCACTTCCCGCAAACTTTTTCGTCGGGTCCGGCAACTGGGTTTTGCCCATGGAACAGCGCCACTGCACAACCTGGGGGCCGGTTCTGGGCTGACTGTACAGGGGTCGATTCATAATAACTGTGTCTGGTTTTCGTCATCCGCCCAACCATAATTTCAATAAATCAGCGACCTTTTCAATCAGCTCATCAAAACGGAAGGCAGACCCAAAGGTCGGCCTTCATGCCAGCACTTGTCCTGAGCGCCAGCAATCAATACGGGTATTGACTTATTCAATCATCCGTATGAATTAAATATTTATAATAGTTAATAACAGCGGAAAAACAAGCAAAGGAGGTGAACAGAAAGCCGTAATAACGTAAGTTGAAATAATTAACAAGGAACCTGTAGCTAACCAACTTCCACAAGGAGGTAGTATGATGATTGGGTTGAAAAGCGCTTTGTCCCTGACCGCACTTGCGCTGGCGCTCTCCGCGTCTGCTTCCGCAGCCGGGAACACGATCAAGATCGGTGCCCTCTTTCCGCTCAGCGGCGACGTTGCGAAACTGGGTGAAGCCAACAAGAATGGGCTTCGGCTCGCCGTGGACGAAATCAACGCCGCGGGAGGCATCGCCTCCATGGGCGGGGCCAAGATCGAACTGGTGTGGGGCGACACCCAGGGCAAGCCGGAAATCGGCATCGGCGAAGTGACGCGCCTGGTGGAGCAGGAGAAGGTTTCGGCCATCGTCGGCTGCTTCCAGTCCAGCGTGACCCTGCCCGCCACCCAGGCCGCGGAACGCCTGGGCGTGCCCTTCCTGGACAACATCGCCACGTCCGACAAGATCACCGAGCGCGGTTTTAAATACACCTTCCGTATCTGCCCGAAGGCGAGCTGGTATGCCAAGGATCAGGTCGGCTTCGTCAAGGACCTGAAGGCCCTGACCGGCAAGAACGTGACCAAGGTGGCCCTGCTGCATGAAAATACCGATTTCGGCGAATCCACCGCGGCCGGTCAGAAAAAGTATCTGCAGGAAGCCGGCATCCAGGTGCTCATCGAGGTCAAGTACTCGGCCAGCGCGCCCGACCTGACCACGGAAGTCGCCAAGGTCAAAGCCGTCAATCCCGATGTGGTCCTGACGGTCGTCTACCTGAACGACGCCGTGCTGATCGCCCGCGCGCGCGAGGCGATGGGCATGACCAAGATCCCCTTCATCGACGCCGCCGGCGGCACGATCGATCCCCAGTTCCTCAAGCAACTGGGCAAGACCGCCGAGGGCTGGATCACCGAGGTCGAGTTCACCAAGTTCGCGCCCGGCGCCAATGTCCTGAACGACAAGTATTTCAATGCCTTCGGCGAAGACATCACCGGAGACAGCGCCTACGCTTACCAGGCCGGGTGGGTGATCGGCGATGCGCTGCAGCGGGCCGCTTCCAGCGACCGCAACATGCTGCGCAACGCCCTGGCCAAGATGGACATGCCGGCCGGCAAGCACATGATCCTGCCCACCAATCACATCTTCTTCGACAACACTGGCCAGAATCCGAACGCGCCATTGTTCGTCGTGCAAGTGCAGAACGGCACCATGGTTCCCGTGTGGCCCGCCAAGTACGCCGCGAAGAAGGTCCAGATGTAGCTGCTGTCGGCCATCCGGAGGCGCCGCCACGGCGTCTCCGGATCGTCATGACTTACGAAATAACGGAACCAAGGTGGAGGTCGTATGGTGTTTTCTCTTGCGCTTCTGGGGCAGGCCCTGGTGACGGGGCTGCTGATAGGAGGCATTTTTTCGCTGGTTTCGGTTGGGTTGAGCATGATCTGGGGCGTCATGCGCATCATCAACTTCGCGCATGGCGAATTCCTGATGGTCGCCATGTACATCGCCTTCTTTCTCGTCGCCAAGGGCGGCTGGGACCCCTACCTGACGATCCTGGTCACCGCCCCGGCGTTGTTCCTGATCGGCATGCTGATCTTCCAGCTCACCATCCGGCCGATCCTGAAGGATCCGCCCATCAACCTGATCCTGCTCACGGTCGGGATCTCCCTGATCCTGCAGAGCCTCGCGCTGATGTTCTTCAAGGCGGACGTGCGCTCCGCCAACACCATCTACACGCATATGAACATCATGCTGGGCTCCGTGGTCATTCGCGGCCCCCAGCTGATCTCGTTCGTCGGCGCCGGCGTGGCCGCGCTGGCGCTGTACTGGCTGCTGCATAAGACCGATATCGGCGGCGCGATCCGCGCTACCGCCCAGAACAGCGCCGCGGCCACGCTGGTGGGCGTGAATGTCCGCAACACCTACCTGCTGGCCTTCGGCATCGGCTCCGCCTCCCTTGGGGTGGCCGCTTCGCTGATCATCCCCTTCTACTACGCTTCTCCCACGGTCGGCCAATTCTTCGGGCTGATCGCCTATGTGGTGGTGGTGCTGGGCGGGTTGGGCAACTTCCTTGGTTCGCTGATCGCTGGGCTGATCATCGGCCTGACCGAATCGGTCGGCGCCGCCGTGCTGCCCGGTTCGCTGGCGCGGCTCGCCACGTTCGGGCTCTTCATCGTGATGTTGCTCTTCCGCCCGCAGGGCATCCTTGGAGGAAAGCAAAGATGAACGAGCTCATCCATAAAATTCCCCTCCTGCTGATGGTCGTCGTGCTGGTCGCCCTGGGGCTGCCATCCTTTGCCGGCGAATATGTCATCCACATCGGTGTGCTGATCCTGTTCTATGCCTATATGGCGGTGGCCTGGAACATCCTGGGCGGATACGCCGGGCAGCATTCCCTTGGGCACGCCTTGTTCATGGGTATCGGGGCCTACACCTCCACCTACTTCTTCACGGTCCTGGGCATCACGCCGTGGATCGGTATGTGGGTGGGATGCTTGCTCGCAGGTTTGGTGGGCTGGTTTATCGGCTTCATGTGTTTCCGTTATGGCTTGAAAGGGCCGTACTTCTGCCTGGTGACGATCGCCCTGGCCGAAGCGGCGGTGTACCTGGTGACCAACCTGGATTTCCTGGGCGGCTCCCAGGGCATGGAGGTCACCTGGACCGGCAACGCGCCCCGAATGATGCAGTTCAACGGCAAGACTGCCTACTACTACATCATTCTGGTGATGCTGGCGGCGGCCGTGATGCTGTCGGCGCGCATCATCAAGCGGCGCTTCGGCTACCAGATGGTGGCGGTACGGGAGAACGAGGACGCGGCCGAGGCCTTGGGGGTCGACACCCTGAAGGTCAAGATCCAGGCCACGGTGATCAGCGCAATGTTGACGGCCCTGGGCGGGACCTTCTTCGCCCAGTATTTCACCTACATCAATCCACGCGCCGTGCTGGGGGAGGACCCTTCCATCCAGATCCTGCTGTTCGCCATCATCGGCGGCACGGGGACCGTATGGGGGCCGGTGGTGGGGGCTCTGGTGCTGGTGCCCATGGCGGAATACTTCCGTTCGACCCTTGGCGAATCGCACACCGGTGGGCACATCCTCCTGTACGGGGTGCTCATGGTGCTGGTGATCCTGTTCATGCCGAACGGCATTCTCGGCCTGTACAACAAGGTTCGCGGTCAGATCCTGCATGCCGGCCTCAGGGAAAAGAAAGGAGGCGCCGTATGAGCATGCTCGAAGTGAAATCGCTCCGGCGCGAATTTGGCGGCCTAGTTGCCGTCCACGATCTGTCCTTCAATGTAGAAGACGGCGAGATCGTCGGCCTGATCGGGCCGAACGGCGCCGGGAAGACGACGACCTTCGCCATGCTATCCGGCTTCCTGCCGCCGACCGAGGGCGAGATCCTGTTCAAGGGCAAGCGGATCAATGGCCTGAAACCCCACCAGGTGTGCCATCTGGGGCTGACGCGCACCTTCCAGATCGCCCAGCCGTTTCCCGAACTCACCGTGCTGGAAAACGTGATCATCGGCGCCTACACGCGGCACCCGGACGCCAAGGTAGCGCAGGAGAAGGCCATGGCCGTCCTGCGGCGGGTCCATCTGGCGCACAAGGCCGAAGCCCTGGGGCGCGAACTGACCCTGCTCGAGCTCAAGCGCCTGGAGATTGGCAAGGCCCTGGCCACCGAACCCAGCCTGCTGCTGCTCGACGAGGTGGCTGCGGGGCTGAAGGACTCGGAGGTGGACGACATCCTTTCCTTCATCCGGCAGTTGAACCAGGACGGCATAACCTTCCTTATCGTCGAGCACTTGATGAAGGTGATCATGAACCTTTCCCAGAGGGTGATCGTGCTGGATTTTGGCCAGATGATCGCCCTGGGAACCCCGGAGGAGATCAGCCACAACCCGGCGGTCGTCTCGGCCTACCTCGGAAAGGAAGGTTGAAATGCTAACCATCAAGAACCTGCTCGTGCGCTATGGCGCTTTCGCGGCCCTGCAGAACGTGTCGCTCAGCATCTCGGAGGGGCAGGTGGTCAGCATCGTCGGAGCCAACGGCGCGGGCAAGACGACCCTGATCAACTCCATTTCCAGGCTGCTGGAGCCGGCCTCTGGGGAGATCATCTTCGAAGGCAAGGACCTGATGCGGATTGAAGGGCACGATGTGGCCGGCATGGGCATCGCCCAGGTGCCGGAGGGACGCCAGCTGTTCCCGGACATGACCGTCCAGGAGAACCTCTGGATGGGCGGATATTCCAAGCACGCCAAGCCTGAGCGCCAGAAGAACCTGGCCTATGTCTTCAGCCTGTTCCCGATCCTGAAGGATCGCGCCAGGCAGTCGGCGCGCACCCTTTCCGGAGGGGAACAGCAGATGCTGGCCATCGGCCGGGCGGTGATGATGAACCCGCGGCTGATCATGTTCGACGAACCGTCCCTAGGCCTGGCACCGAAGGTGGTCAAGAGCATCCTCGACACCATCGTCCAGCTCAAGGCAAGCGGCATGACCATCATGCTGGTGGAACAGAACGTGCGCCAGAGCCTGCAGATTTCCGACTACGCCTACGTACTGGAAACAGGGCATGTCACGCTGGAAGGCACGGGCAGCGCCGTGCTGGAGGATGAACACACCCGGAAGGCCTATCTAGGAGTCTAAGCAACCTGAATACCCCGCCGGCCTGGTGGGCGCCCCGCACGGGCGAAACCAGGCGGGGCGGGAGTTGAACCCAAGGAGTCCCACATGCCCATTCAGGAAGGACGCGGTCACCCGTACATTCCCAACGCGGTGCCGGCCGTGAAGGCCGAGATGCTCGCCGCCATCGGCGCGCGATCCATCGCCGAACTCTATGGTGATATTCCGGAAAGCTTGCGCTACCGCGGCACCATGAAAATTCCCGAGGCCATCGATTCTGAACTCCTGCTGAGGAGGCACGTGGAGGGCATCCTGGCCGCGAACACCTCCTGCGACGAGGCCACCAGCTTCCTGGGCGGGGGATGCTACAACCATTACGTGCCGGTCATCTGCGACGAGATCGGCCGCCGCAGCGAGTTCATCACCGCCTATACCGGGAGGGCGTACGAGGACTTCGGGCGCTACCAGGTCATCTGGGAATACCAGAGCCTCATGGCAGAACTCCTGGACATGGATATCTGCAATGTGCCCACCTACGACGGGTTCCAGGCGTCCTGCACCTCGCTGCGTATGGCTGGGCGCTACACCGGGCGCAAGCAGGTCGTGGTCCCCTGCAACATCAGCCCGGACCGCCTCAAGGCGATCCGGAACTACTGCGAGCCGGTGCTGGCGGTGGAAACGCTCAAGGCCGACCCGCGCAGCGGCCGCATGGATCTCACCCACCTCCAGGCCGTGCTGGGCCCGGCCACGGCCGCGGTCTATTTCGAGAACCCGGCCTACCTCGGCTTCCTGGAAAGCCAGGGCGCGCGCATCGCCGAAATGGCCCACGATGCCGGCGCGCTCGTGGTGGTCGGGGCCGACCCCAGCTCTCTGGGGGTCCTGACCCCTCCCAGCGGCTATGGTGCCGACCTTGTGTGCGGCGACATCCAGGCGCTGGGCAACCACATGAGCCTGGGCGGCGGCATGGGTGGATTCATCGCCAGCCGGGACGAGGAGAAACTGGTGATGGAGTACCCCAGCCGCCTCTACGGCATCACCGGAACCGTGGAGGCCGGAGAGCGCGCCTTCGGCGAGGTGGCCTTCGAACGCACCTCCCTGGCGCGGCGCGAGCATGGCAAGGAGTTCGTCGGCACCGGCGCGGCCTCGCATGCCATCGCGGCCTGCGTGTACCTGGCGCTGATGGGCCCCGGCGGCATGCGCGACCTGGGCCTGCACCTGCTGCAGAAGGCCCAGTACCTCGCCCAGCGGCTCTCCGCCCTTCCCGGGGTGCGGGCTCCGGGGCTGAAGGGGCCCTTCTTCAAGGAGTTCGTGGTGGACTTCAACGCCACCGGCCTTGCCGTGGCTGAGATCAACCAGGCTTTGCTGCGGGAGCGCATTTTCGGCGGCAAGGATCTTTCCGCCGACTTCCCCCGGCTGGGGCAGTCGGCGCTCTACTGCGTGACCGAACTGGTGAGCCAGGAGGAAATCGACCGGTTCATCAAGGTCCTCGCCGGAATCCTCGGAGGGAAATGACATGGACACGAGACGCACGGCCAAGGTCCGCAACCACTTTCATCAAGCCAAGTGGGATGAGGAGCTGCTGTTCGAACTGCACAAGCCGGGCGAGCGCGGGCTGGTGGTGGCTCCGGTGGAGCCGGGCATCGCCGCCGCGGTGGGCGACGGCCTTGCCGCCCTGCCGGCGGGCATGGTGCGCCAGCGTCCGCCGGCCTTGCCGGAGATCGGCCAGATGCGCATCGTCAAGCACTTCATGCGCCTGTCCCAGGAGAACCTGGGCGGCGACCTGAACATCGACATCGGCCAGGGCACCTGCACTGTGAAATACAACCCCAAGGTCAACGACGTGCTCGCGGGCAATGCCAAACTGGCCCAGCTGCACCCCCTCCAGGACCCGCGCACGCTCCAGGGCGCGCTGCAAGTTCTCCACACGCTGGACCTCTACTTGCGGGAAATCTCCGGCATGGACCGCTTCAGCCTGCAGCCGGCCTCCGGTTCGGCCGCGATCCTGAACATGGTGTCGATCATCCAGGCCTACCACAAGGATCGCGGGGAGGCCGGAACGCGCGACGAGATCATCACCACCATCTTCAGCCATCCCTCCGACGCCGCTGTGGCGGCGGTCAAAGGTTTCAAGGTGATCACCCTGATGCAGAACGACGACGGGCTGGCGACGGTCGAAGACCTCCGCAAGGCCGTGGGCCCGCGCACGGCGGGCATGCTGGTGACCAACCCCGAGGACACCGGCATCTTCAACCCGCGCATCGCCGAGTTCGTCCAGGTGGTCCACGACGCGGGCGGCATCTGCGGCTACGACCAGGCCAACGCCAACGGGCTGCTGGGCATCACCCGGGCGCGAAGCGCCGGCTTCGACATGTGCTTCTTCAATCTGCACAAGACCTTCGGCACGCCGCACGGCAGCGGCGGGCCCGGCAGCGGAGCCCTGGGCGTGACCGGCGCCCTCGCCGGCTTCCTGCCGGTGCCCCTGGTGGAGCACGATGAACGCGGCTACTTCCTCGACACGGACCTGCCCAAGAGCATCGGCAAGACTCGCGCCTTCTATGGCTGCGTCCAGGTGGCGCTCAAGGCCTACGCCTGGATCCGGGCGCTGGGCGCCGAAGGCTTGCGCGAGGTCGCTGAGGTCGCGGTGCTCAACAACAACTACCTGCTTGAGAAGATCAAGCGGATCCGCGGCGCTTCGGCGCCCTTCGCGCCAGGCCGCAGGCGCATTGAGCAGGTGCGCTACAGCTGGGAGCAGCTGTTCAAGGACACCGGGGTGACCTCCGAAGACATCGCCTTGCGGGTCGCCGATTTCGGCCTGCACATGTGGGCCAGCCACCACCCCTTCATCGTGCCGCAACCCTTCACCATCGAGCCCACTGAGTCCTATTCCAAGGAGGAGCTAGACGAATACATCGGGGTGCTCACCCAGGTGGCCGAGGAGGCCTACACCCACCCCGAGCTGGTGCAGACGGCGCCGCACCGCAGCGTTTGCCACCGGATCAAGCACGAGGACCTGGACGACCCGGCCCGATGGGCCATCACTTGGCGGCTGTTCCAGCGCAAGCAGAAGGTGGCGGGCCTGAGTGCCGCCCGCGGTCCCTTGGCCGATCCGAGCCCGCAGGGCTGCGCCCGGCAAGGCCACCGGGTGCCCGAGGGTAGGTGATTCCTATGTGATGCACATCAATTTCCTTCTTCCCGACTGCACCCGGGGTCCGTGGCCGTTTGAGCTAAGCTGAATAAAAACTTCAAGATCCGGTTTGCCCGCGGGCGCCCTGAAGGGTGGGTTGAATAATTCCAATTCGGCGCATGGAAAGATTTAAGATAGGCTGATCTCTTAGACGATCTAAGATGGCAGCCCATGGAACCTGTTTACCTTCCCATTCACGCATCCAGGCATGACCCCGAAGGGGCGGCCCGGGCCATGGCATCTCCTTTCCAGCGCGAACCCGCTCCGGAACGATGCTGAGCCGTCGCGGCGGTCCGCCCTTTCGAATGATTCTCACGAGGTCGTCATGCTGATCCGGTCCCGCCGCCTCCGGGCCACCGCCGCCATCCGCGATCTGGTGGCCGAAACCGATC
>CAZVHQ010000090.1:0-11450 GCA_964627225.1 uncultured Mesoterricola sp. | reverse complement strand
CAGTTCCAGCAATTAGCCCATGCTTTCACCAGTGCTTTAGTAAACTCCCGCTAGCTCAGATCACCACGACGTACAGGAACGACAGCAGCGCCACCCCGGCCATGCCGAAGGCGGTGAGGTTGGCGGTGCGGCGGTTGCCGAACACGTAGACGTAGATCGCCTTCATCAGGTTGTTGCTGGCGGTGGCGATGATGATGGCGTGCAGGATCTGGGCGTCGCCGATGCCCAGGTTGCCCTGCAGCACCGACACCACGAACGGCACGATGTCCGAGGCACCGACCAGGAACGACAGCAGTTTCAGGCCGGCCGTGCTGAAGTAGAGCAGGACGTACTTGGTGATGAACGCCACCCCCAGGAACATCAGGGCGAACAGCAGCGCGGCGGTGAGTTCCAGCGGGTTGCGGTCGGCCACGGCCACGGAAGGCTCCGGGGCGGCCCCGGCCGGAAGCTGCAGTTCCACGGCCTCGCCGCGCCGGATCCACCAGGCGTAGCCCGCGCTCAGCACCGACATGGTTCCGAACGGCACCAGCAGCTTCGCCCCGACCAGGGGCTTGAACGCCACCACCAGGAACAGCATGCGCAGGTACATGGTGGGGGTGGCCAGCATGATGGCGGCGGCGGCTTCCCGGGCCTGCCCCTCCTGGTAGCGGGTGCGCTTGGCCAGCACCAGGGTGGTCATGGTGCTGGAATAGAGGCCGCCCATCAGGCCGGTGAGCAGCATCCCCTTGCGCGGATACAGGTAGGTCTGGAACACATACCCCAGGTAGGAGATGGCGGTGGTGACCACCACGGCCATCCAGATCTGCCTGGGCGTCACCGGCAGGATGGCGAACACCTGCCCGGCCAGGCCCGCCACCGGGATGCTCTGGGGGATCAGCGGCAGGATCACCGCGGCGATGGCCAGGAACTTGCACAGGGTGACCACCTCGCCGGTTTCCAGCCGGTTGGTGAGCTTGCGGATGCGGCCCTTGGAGTGCAGCACCAGCAGGATGGAGATGGCGATGGCCAGCAGGAACCAGGGCGGCTCGAGGATGGCGATGGGGGCCATGGCATAGGTGAGGAAGGCGATGAACACCCCGATCATGCCCAGGCTCTTGTGCTCGCGGATCTTGAAGTTGTAATAGGCCAGCAGGAACGGGGCGATGACCGCCATCCCCAGCAGCCAGGCGGCATGGGCCGGCACCGGGATCAGGTAGAGCACGAAGCCGAGCAGGCCGAGGAAGATGAAGGTCCGGACCGTGCCGAAGGTGTCGAACTTGCTTTCCTGTTCGTAGTAGTCCCGCAGACCAACCCCGATCAGCGCGCTGACGGCGAGGGTGAGCAGAAGGGGTGTTGCTTGGGGTGGAAGCACTTGGACCTCGGAGCCGAGACGCGTTGCTGAATCCATTTATGGGTGTCAATGACAATACTCCCGGGGACGGGGATTAATCCATGATTCTTTGCAAACATTCATTGCAAACCGGAACCAGGTCGCCAGGGCGGCACCTGCCTGGGCATCGTCGGCGCGCTGCTGCTGCCCGGTTCCGGCCTGGGCGGCGAGCATCATCCTTGTCGTGGTTATCATCACCATCCGCAAGAACATGGCAGCCAACGCGGTGCGCCGGGCCGAGCAACGCAGTCTGAAAGAGATTGCCCTGGGCATTTGCCCTGCCTATAACCCATGAAAATGCTTCATCACTCGAAGAATTTTCATGGATAAACATGGAACGCCAAACCTATCTCCGCCAGATCAGGAATCAATTCAAGGTCCACCAGGTGGTGGCGATTCTGGGACCGCGACAATGCGGGAAAACGACCCTGGCGCGGCAATTCGCCGGCGCCCTCAGCAGCCAGGCGCACCTGTTCGACCTGGAAGACCCCACCCATCTGGCTCGCCTGGAGAGCCCGAAGCTGGCTCTGGAAGGCTTGTCCGGTCTGGTCATCATCGATGAAATCCAGCGCAGGCCTGACCTCTTTAGCGTGCTCCGGATCCTGGAGGTCCCATCGGATGAAGCGTTGGGACTGGCTGCGCTCAACGACCTGAAATGGCCGGTTCCATGAGCTTGCGCACCACGAGGTCCCCGTACCAGGCCAGGCCGTAGGGCGCTTCCAGGGCAGCCAGCGCCTTCATCATGCCGGAAAGATCGCGCACGCCGCACGCCTGGAGGTCCCGCACCTGCCGCTCGGTGCGGCCCGGCACGTGGGGCGGCCGGTCCTCCAGCACCCGCGCCAGGGCCCGGGGCAGAAAGGGCATGGAACCCACTTCGCCGCCCTTGTGCAGCCATTTCCAGAGGCCCGGCCAGTCCTCCGCCTCGAACTGGTCCCATAGCCGCAGGGTCAGCTCCCGGTCCTCCCGGGCCAGCAGCGAGCGGGTCGTGAAGGCCTTTTCCAGCGTGGCGGGCGGCACCCGGCAGCCGCCTTCCTTGAGGTGGGCCAGTTCCAGATGCACGGAAGGGTCCTCCCGGGTCAGCCGGGCCACCACCCAAAGCTGAGCGAGCTGGTCCCACGGTTCCGCGCTGAACCACAGCACGGCGCCCCGGGCCGCCAGCAGGGAGCGCAGGACCGCCTCCTCCTCCCGGAGCGCCGAGCCGTCGGAAACCCCCCAGAACTTGGCCCGCAACTCGATCCGCAGGTGCGGATCGGGACTCCAGGGACCCATGGCCGGGGAATCCTGCCAGGCCACCGCTTCGCCCGGCAGCGCCGCCGCCGCCCAGGCCGACCGGCCCATGTCCCCGCTGCACAGATGTAGCATTTCCATTACCGGATCCCGCTCCAGACACCGATAGAGTGCCGGCAACCGGCCCAGGGTTCCCCGGGACTACAACACCACGGCGTTTTGCGCGCCGTCCATGGCGAGGGTGGCGCCGTTGATGTAGCTGGCCTGGTCCGAAGCCAGGAAGACCACGGTCCGGGCGATCTCCTCCGGCGCGGCCATGCGGCCCATGGGAATGCGCGCCACGGCGCGGGCGCGGGCCTCCTCGGGGCTGATGCCGTGGATCCGGGCATCGGTCTGGATCCGCCCGGCCACCCGGTCCGTCTCGGTCATGCCGGGGCTGACCCCCACGACCCGGATGCCGCGCGCCGCGTAGGCCGTGGCCAGCCCGGCCGTCACCAGCATGAGCGCGGCGTTGGCCGCCCCGCCGGCGAGATGCCCCGGCGAAGCGACCTTGCCGCCGACGCCGATGATAGTGACGATGACCCCGTGGCCGCGGGCGGCCATGCGCTTGACCAGCGGGTCCAGGACGTTGATGGTGGTGAAGTATTTCGAGTCCATGGCCGTCCGCCAGGCCTGGGGCGTCAGGTCATCCGGCGGCATGCGCACGGCGGCGCCGGCGCTGTTGACCAGCACCGCCACCGGCCCCAGCCGCCCTTCCACCTCCCGCACCATCGCCGCGGCCGCTTCGGCGTCGCTCAGATCCGCCGCGAAGCCGAGGGCCTGGGGCAGGCCCGCCAGGGCCCGGTCGAGGTTGGCCTGGGAACGCGAGCAGATGGCGACCCGGGCGCCTTCGGCGGTGAAGGCGGCGGCGCAGGCCAGGCCGATGCCTTTGGAACCGCCGGTGACGAGCACGACCTTGCCGGCAAGACCTAGATCCATGGCGATCGCCTCATGAAGGCCCCTTCGAGCGCGTTGGCATCAGCATGATCGATCTTCGGCCCGGGGGGAAGAGCTGGGAGGGGTCGCTGCGCCTCCCCAGCTTCGCCATGACCCGCCGGGACGGTGCGCTGGCGGCCGCGGTGAAGGAGACCGCCTCCTCCAGCCCGAGCTGGTCGAACGCCAAGTCCAGGACGGGCATGGCTGTGCTGAAGTCTTCTCGCCTCAAGCACCCGGTATTTTCTTGTCTTCCTTCGCCTTGGCTTTGTCATCCTGGGCGGGTTGCTTTTTCTCCATGGTCCCCGTTTGGGTCGGAGCCGGTTTCACGGCGACCTTCGCGGGCAGCGGTTGCTGGCTTCCCGGGGGGTTGGTCCCCTTGGGTTTCTGCTCATGCTTCGGTGGACGGGCGCCCACAGGAGCGGGCTTCGCCGCGGGTCGGGCTGCTGGGGCAGGAGGAGGCGGTGGGGGTGCGGCGTGGACTTGGGAAGGAGGCGACTGGACGGGCTTCGCTTGAGGGGCCGGAACCGCCAAGGGTGGCGCCGGGTGAACCGGGGAAGGAGGCGTAGGGGTTGCCGCGCGCGGCAAAGCGGCGGGTGCTTGGGCCTGGGTTGCCGCAGCCACCGGGTGGACCGCCTGGGGCTGGGGCAGGGCGGCGGGCCGTTGACCATGTACGAAGGCCGGAATTGGCTTTTCGGAAGCGGGAATGGGCGCTGGCGCCTTGATGACCGAGGGCATGGCAGCCGCGATGGGGGCCTGGGCCGGCACGGTGGTGTTCACCGCCCGCCCGGATGCCGTGGCGGTGGCGGGAGCCACGATGGTGACGTTGGTGATGTTGTTGATGACTGTGGTGTGGTTGTTGATGATGTTCGTTGTATTGGAGACGGTCGCGCTGTTGATGTTGTTGGTGATGTGCATGCCGACATTGACCACGGGCGGCGCACCGGTGACGACCGCAGGCGCGGTGCCCAACGGCGCTGGAATGATGATGCCCATGCGCGATCCTGGCGGGGGTGGAATGAATATGCCCGATGGTCCCATGGGACGCGGTCCGGGGATCACGCCTGGGCTTGCCAGTTCAAGGGTGAAGCGCATGGTCGCAGGAGGCGGGACGAACACCACCCCAGGGTCGGCCCAATGACCGCCGATGAAGATGACGACGCCGCCCCGATTCTCGTAGTAGGGCTGCCGCCATCCGTAGTTGGGCCCGGGCGGGGCCGCCCAGCGGCCATGGGCCCATACCCAGGTGCCTTGCCATACCCAATAGCCGCCCGTCCAGTAGGTGCCTTCGTAAGGACGGGGCGGCGGTGCTTCCACCAGCATGGGCGGAGGCGCCCACGGGCAGGCGATGGCTGCGGGCTGTCCGATCGAGGGCTCGATGTAGACGCTCACCACAGTCTCGGGGGTAGGTGGAGGAGGAGCCGGGAAGGCCGCCTGGGGCGGAGGTGAGTAAGGCATAGGCTCCCGAACGACAACCCGCTCCGGAACGCAAGCCGTGGTCATGAGCACCATCGAAAGCCCACTGAGGATGCTGAGGGAATGATGCATGAAAGAGGTCTCCTGAAATGGCAAGCAGAATGAACCGATTCCTGATCGGATTGAGATCCCATGACTGGGCAGCTTTTTTTTCGAGGTACGGAAGCCGGGGTTCCGAAGGCATCAGAGCATTGCCCTGTGCCTGTCCTCGTTGTTTAAGCCATTCCCATGCCACGAAGTAACCATGCTTGCTGCCAACATCTTGCATTTGTCTTCATGACATGAGGCAGTCAATACGATTAACCAAGTGCCCCACTGTGGGTGAGCAGATGTTCAGGAACATGGCCTTCCCTCCAAGTCGGCGAAGTGGATCGCCCAATGAGGGCCAGTACGGCGATCGTACGGTCGGCTTATCGTCCTCTCGGGGACGGTGCTGGGATTTCCCCTTTTCAGCGGCGGCCCGTGGCTTCCAGCCCAATCCATCGAGGCTGGGCCCATTCCTGCACCCACCTCGGGGATGGCCGCTCCGGCGCCCAACCCGGCCCTGGTGAACGCCTGGATGGCCCGAAAGACCCAGGGGCTGATCACGAGCATCCTGGATCCGCAAACCGTGCTGGACCCCCAGGCCATCCTCCTGGCGAACAGCGTCTTCTTCCGTGCCTCCTGGTCCTTCCCGTTCAACCCCTTGTACACCTCCACGGCGCCGTTCAACCGCACGGACGGGAGCCAGGCGGCCTGCGCGATGATGGCCCAGGCCGCGACCCTGCCCTACGGGGAGAACGCCCAGTACCAGGCCCGGCTGCTTCCCTATGGGAAGGGCAGGTTCGCCATGCTCCTGGTGCTGCCCAAACCCGGGGCGGCTTGGCAGGACCTGGACCCGGTGCTGCAGGGGGTTCCGGCAGGCCTGGCGCCCCGCGAGGTGATCCTGCGGATGCCCCGCTTCGAGACCGGATTCTCGGATGGCCTGGACACGCCCCTCAAGGCAATGGGCATGGCCCGCGCCTTCGATCCCGATCGTGCGGACTTCTCCATGCTCTCAGCGATCCACCGGCACATCGGCAGCGTCGTCCACGCCGCGCGGATGGTGGTGGACGAGCGCGGCACCCTCGCCGCCGCGGGGACGGTGGTGAGCGTTTCCGGTACCAGCCTGCCGGAAACCGAGATGACCCTGGACCGCCCCTTCCTGTACGCCATCCTGGACCAGGGCACCGGAGGGATGGTCTTCCTGGGCCAGATGGGGGACCCAAGGCGCAAGTGAGCGGGGGCGCGCGCGAAGGTCTGGTGGTTGCGGCCGATTCCCGGGATGATCTCACCCAGCGATGAAGAGCATGTAGTTCTCCCGATCGATCTTCTGCCACGGCGCACCGGGATAGGCCTCCACCCAGCGGGCCGGGGCCTTGGCCCGGACTTTGGGGGATAGCTTGAACTCAAAGGCCCGGAGGCTTTCGCCTGCAACCTCCACATAGTCCACTTCAGCGCCGGAACTCAGCCGCCAGAAACGGCCTTCGACGCCGGGCAGTTGACGTTTCAGGCGCTCGGAGACAAGGAAATTTTCCCACAGCGCGCCCTGATCCGCGCGGGCCTGGAAAGGACGGAAGTCAGCAATGGCCACGTTGCGAATGCCCAGGTCATGGAAATAGATTTTGTCGTTCCGGGTGACCTCGTTGCGCAAATTCCGGCTGAACCCCTGCAGCCTGAAGATGATGAAAGCCTTTTCCAACAGGTCCAGGTAGCTGGCCACCGTGTCCTTGGACAGGCCCAGGGCGGTCCCCAACTCCGTGTTCGATACCTCGGAGCCGACCTGATAGGCCAGCATACGCACCAGATCCACCAACTTCCGGGGGTGGCGAAGCCCCCCCATCTCGAGCAGATCCTTGAAGAGGTAGGCTGCGTGCAACTCCCGAAGGTAGGCCGCCCGGTCAGCATCACCCTCGTAGGCCTGAACTTCGGGATAAAGCCCGAAGACCAGGTCCCGCTCGAGTTGCCGGTCCTGTTCAAAGGAATTCCTCACGGCCAGGCACTCGCGGTAGGAGAAGGGATGGAGAAGGAAAGACCAGGTGCGCCCCGTAAGGGGTTCGCGGGTCCTTGAGGCCAGATCCAAGGCTGACGAACCGGTCACGAGCATGCGCAGGCCCGGATGGCGGTCATGGAGCAGTTTCAGGGCCAAGCCGATGTCCGGAATGCGCTGGGCTTCATCCAGAAAAAGCAGATCGTAGCCCGCCACCAGGCCATCAAGGCGCACGGTGTCCCGGGAGGCCAGAAGTCCGGACACGACCGCATCATCTCCAGTGACCTCCAGGGCCTTGAACGACAGTTCACCCAGCACGCGCCGGGCCAAGGTGGTCTTCCCCACTTGGCGTGCCCCGAAAAGCAGCACCACCTTCCCGCCTTCCTCCAGCCGTCGGCGCAGGGTGTGGTGGATTTCACGGTCCAGGAACATGGCATTATCTCGTATTCGGCGAATACGATCGCCCAATTGAGGCCATTATGGCGATCGTATTCGCCAATTTCAAGATACCCGCCAAAAAACGGGTTGGACAAAGGCCAAGGGCCACCCCTTCTGGGCAGCCCTTGGCCTTTGTGCTGATCTACATTTTTAAATCAGAACGGAATGTCATCCTCATAGCCGCCCCCGCCCCCGCCACCACTGACCGGCGGGATCGGGCCGGTGGACTCGTAGTCGTCCGCGCCGCGCCCTTCGGCTGCGCCGGCCGGCCGGCCGGGGCCATCTTCCAGGCGGCCCAGCATCACGAAGTTGTCGCAGCGGATCTCGCAGGCGGTCTTCTTGACGCCGGCCTGATCGGTGTATTCCCGATACTGGATGCGGCCTTCAATGAGGACCTGCTTGCCCTTGCGCAGGAACTTCTCGGCGGTTTCGGCCTGCTTGCCCCACACCACGATGTTGTGCCATTCGGTCTTGGACTGCTTTTCGCCCTGGGGATTCTTCCAGGTCTCCGTGGTGGCCACGGAAAAGCGGGCCAAGGCCTGGCCGGAGGGGGTAACCTTGAGTTCCGGGTCGCGACCCAAGTTCCCGATCAACATCACCTTGTTTAGCGAACCAGACATACGCTGCCTCCTTAGCTGTCGACGGAGCTCTCCGCCTCACCCGGTCTCAGTCTATCCGAGCTGGTGGTAGGGTGTTCATCATCCTCCACGGAGTGATTGTGTCAAGCCTTCTCATCACCTGTCAGAACAAGTCCGCCGTGGAGCGGAATTACCTGCCGGCCCTTCGGCTGGGCGGGTGGAACGGCCCGATCCAGCTGGCCACGACCGGCGATCCGGTGCCCTCCCTGGACGGGGTGGCGGGGCTGCTCATGCCGGGCGGCTACGATGTCCACCCGCGCCGCTGGGACGCGGACGAGGCGCTGCACCCCACCGCCGAGCTGGATGAGGCCCGGGACGAACTGGAAATCACCCTGGCCCTGGAAGCCTGGCGCCGCGGGCTGCCGGTCCTGGGCATCTGCCGGGGCGCTCAGGTGCTCAACGTGGCCCTGGGCGGCAGCCTGATCCAGGACATCGCCTCCCAGGTCGGGCTGGACGAAGACCTGCACAACCTGGGCAGCCCCGAGGAGGCGGTCGAAGCCCACCAGGTGCTCATCGCCGCCGGCTCCCGGCTGGCCGGCCTGATGGGGGGCACCGCGGCCACCGTGAACAGCCGCCACCACCAGGCCGTGCTGCGGGTGGCGCCGTGCCTGCGGGCCGTGGCCTGGTACCGGGAGCCCGGCGGGCCGGAACTGGTGGAGGGGATCGAGGCCGACGGCCGCTGGGTGGTGGGCGTGCAATGGCATCCGGAGAACCTGGTGGCGCTGGACAACGCCACGGGACGGGCGGCCCTGGGCATCTTCAGGGGCTTCGCCGCGGCGCTCGGCTCATGACCCTGATCCCCCTGCCGATCGACGCCCAGTTGCCGCGGATCGTGGCCGCTTTGCGGACCGCCGGGCGGCTGGTGCTGGCCGCCGAACCCGGCGCCGGCAAGACCACCCGGGTGCCGCGCGCCCTGCTGGACGCCGGACTCCTGGCCGAGGGCGCCTGCTGGGTGCTGGAACCCCGGCGCCTGGCGGCGCGGCTGGCGGCGGCCCGGGTCGCGGCGGAGCTGGGCGAGCCCTTGGGCCAGACCGTGGGCTACGCGGTGCGCTTCGAACAGAAGGTGTCCAAGGCCACCCGCATCTGCTTCGTCACCGAGGGCCTGCTGCTGCGCCGGCTGCAGGGCGATCCACTGCTGTCCGGGATCTCCACGGTGCTGCTGGACGAGTTCCACGAACGCCATCTGCAGACCGACCTGGCCATCACCCTGCTGGCCCGGTTGCGCGGCGGCCCGCGCCCGGATCTGCGCCTGGGGGTCATGAGCGCCACCCTGGACGCCGGGCCGGTGGCCGCGTTCCTGGACGCCGAGGTGATCCGCTGCGAGGGCCGGCCCTTCCCCGTGGCCATCCGCCACCTGCCCCGGCCCGACGACCGGCCGCTGGGTCTGCAGGTGGCCGAGGCGGTCGAGGGCCTCTACCGGGACGGCCTGAAGGGCCACACCCTGGTGTTCCTGCCCGGCGCCGCGGAGATCCGCCAGGGGCTCGCCGCCTGCGCCCAGGCCGCGGCGCGCCACGGCTTGAAGCTGCTGCCGCTGCACGGCAGCCTCAGCTTCGAGGCCCAGCGCCTGGCCGTGGAGCCGGGCACTCAGCCCAAGGTCATCCTCAGCACTAACGTGGCGGAGAGTTCGGTGACCATCGAGGGGGTGGCGGCGGTGGTGGATTCGGGGCTGGGGCGGGAAGCCGTGCATTCCCCCTGGTCCGGCCTGCCCGGGCTGCACACGGCGCGGATCAGCCAGGCACGCTGCATCCAGCGCGCCGGCCGGGCCGGGCGCACCGGCCCGGGGCTCTGCCTGCGGCTGTTTCCCCAGAACGATTTCAACGCCCGGCCGGACTTCGACACCCCGGAGATCCTCCGGGCCGACCTGGCCGAAACCATCCTGGCCCTGGCCGATCTCGGACTGATGGACGGTTCCCTGCGCTGGTTCGAGCCGCCCCCGGCCGCCGCCCTGGAGGCCGGCTCGCGGCTGCTGGTCAGCCTGGGGGCCCTGGACCCGCAGCTGCGCATCACCCCCATGGGCCGGCGCATGGCCAGGCTGCCCCTGCATCCCCGCCTGGCGCGCCTGGTGACCGCCGGCGAGGACCTGGGCATCCCGCGGCTGGCCCGGCAGGGCGCCGTGCTGCTGGAAACCGGCGACCTGGCCGCCCGGGCCGGCCTGGGCAGCCGCGCCGCCACCGGCGCCCACGCGCTGGATTCCGACCTGTTCCAGCGCCTGGACCAGTACTGGGAGGCCGAAGCCGCCGGCTTCCACGCCGGGGCCTGCCGGGCGGCGGGCCTCGACCCGGCCGCCGTGCGCCAGGCCAGCCTGGCCTTCCGGGCGCTCCAGGACGTCCGCACCGGGGCCGAACCCGATGACGCCGAGGACCGCCTGCTGCGGGCCCTGCTCCGGGCCTATCCCGACCGGGTGGCCCGGGTGGGCGGCAACGGCACCTGCACCCTGGTGGGCGGCGCCGGCGCCCGGCTGGATGCCGCCTGCCGGGTGCGGCGGAGCCCGTGGATCCTGGCCCTGGAAGCCGAGACCCAGGGCACCGGCAGCCAGGTGCTGGTGCGCACCGCCTCGCGGATCGAGCCGGACTGGCTGCTGGACGCCTTCCCCGAAGCCCTGCGCGAGACCGAGGAGCTGTTCTACAACACCGGATCCGGGCGGGTCGATCTGCGCGCCACCATCTGGTTCGAGGACCTCTGCCTGGACGAAAGCCGCCGGCCGGCGCCCCCGGACCATCCGGGCGCCTCGGCCTGCCTGGCCAAGGCCGCCCTGGAGCGGGGCCTCGGCACAGCCCAGGAAGCCGTGGACCGCCTGCTGGCCCGGGCCGGCTTCCTGGCCGGGTTGCGCCCCGACCTGGCCATCCCGCCCGCCGACGAACTGCTCACCGCCCTGGTTACCGCGGCCTGCGCGGGCCGCACCACCCTCAAGGACCTGGCCGGGACCGACTGGCCCGCCGCCCTGCGCCGCGCCCTGGGCGGCGCCAGCGCCGCGCTGCTGGAGTCCTGGGCGCCGGACTGGGTGCTGCTGCGCAAGAAGAAGGTCAAGGTGAACTACGCCGGCGACGCCCCCTGGATCGCCTCCCGGCTGCAGGATTTCTTCGGCATCAAGCAGGGCCCGCGCATCGGCGGCGGCGCCGTACCGCTGGTGCTGCACCTGCTGGCCCCCAACCAGCGGGCCCTGCAGGTAACCACGGACCTGATGGGGTTCTGGGAACGGACCTACAAGGACGTGCGCCCCGGGCTCTCCAGGCGCTACCCCAAGCAGCTCTGGCCGGAACATCCCGTCTAGCGGCAATACTGTTCGGTTAGCTCTTGACTGAGCCGCCTTCCTGCTTATAGT
>CAZVHQ010000089.1:0-12067 GCA_964627225.1 uncultured Mesoterricola sp. | reverse complement strand
GTCAATTCGGAGAGTGCTTGAACCCCAGTGAGAGTATCGCCCAACCAAGGAACCACCCCCACGCTCCCCCCTGGGGAGAGAAAGGCAAAGCGTCCGAACTCCAACGCGTACGGTTGCCTTTTCCGACAGTCATATTTATACATATGTTTTTTCCATCATCGTGCTGGACAATCCAGGCCATAAATCGAAAGGAGCTTAGCACATGTTGAAAATTGCCTACATTGTCCCCTCCCTGATCCAGCGTGGGCCCATTATTTTCACTAACAACATTATTAATGGATTGCTTGATGACCCTTCGGTCCAGATGGAGGTGTTCTACCTGAGAAACGAGCAAGGACTGCACTTCAGTGTTCCTTCCCATTTGTTGACTTTAAATAATTTCCATCGGCTTTTTGAATTCGACATCCTGCACTCCACCCAATTCATCCCAGATCTACTGGTAGCCTTGCTTCCCGTCGCCAGGAAACGAAAAGTGTCCGGTATGTTGAATTTTTTAGAAGAAGATTTAGGATATAGATATTCCAAGGCAATCGTTTGGCCCGTTTCGAAAGTGTATTTCTGGGCCCTTCGGCGGTTTAAGGGTATAATTTATTACAGCAAAACGATGAATGATTATTATCACCCAAAAATAAACAATTTTAATGCAATTACCATCGATCCAGGCATAGCGGACCCTGAACCAGGCACAATTGATCCTGAAGATCTTCCTCTATTCGACGAGCTACGGGCGCGAAAACTCAGAATCATTGGCACCGTTTGTATGATCAACAAACGGAAAGGGCTTGACCAGGTCGTCCGAAGCCTGGAAATAATGCCTGATTGCGCTTTTGTGGTCGTCGGCGAAGGGGCCGAGGGCAATTTTCTGAATACGTTGGCCGTGGACCTGGGAGTGAAAGACCGGTTCCATATCATCGGTTTTCGTGATAAATCATATCGATACAATACGCAATTCGATGTCTACGCAATGGTTTCTCGATCAGAAGGATTTGGACTTGCCTTGCTTGAAGCCATGAGGTCGGGCATTCCGGTTGTCTGCTCAAGATTACCTGTCTATTCCGAATCCATGGGCGAAAATGACATTGCCTTTTTCGAGGTGGATGACATTCCGGACCTGGTTTCAACCATCAGGAAAGTATTGAAGGCTCCCACGCCATGGATCGAGGCAACGCAGGATGTCTTCAACAAGCGATTCAGTTCAGCCGTAATGTGCCGTCATCATCTTGATTATTATCAAAAGTGCCTTCTTCAGACCTGAACCACTGTTGCATGGGCCCCAATGAGCCTTTTCGGAGTTGGCCTTGAGAATCAAAACCCCCATTGGATCCCAAACGGTTTGCGCGTCCCGTGCCGCCCTGCCGGATGGCCAACCCCGGCGCAGGCTTGATTCCAGTCCAGCCAATTGCCACTGCAGGCGGACCTTGAGGATGGATTCGGGGGCCCTTCCGAAACAAACCATGCGGTTGATAAGGCCGCGGTTGCGCGTCAACGCCTGACCCGGAACCATTGCCAGGATTCCCGAATGAGCAACGAATACCTAGCACTGTTTTTCGCGGCTTTGTTGGCCACCTGGTGCAATTTCTATTCAAAAAAATCGATCATAACCAAATTGGTATTTTTTTTCACTGTCTGCCTGATCATATTGCTGGCAGGACTCAAACAAATTGGGTCGGATTATTATGGATATCAAAAATATTTTGAACTGAGCCCAGAACTCGGTCAAGGATCATTCCTCTCTCAATGGATGAATGCACTTCCCGCGGTCGAAATCGGATGGGTATTCCTAGGTACTATGTTCAAGGCATTTGGGATGTCCTACGAAATAATGATCTTTGTAGTTGCAACTGTTGCCGTCGGACTTTCAAGCCTTTTTTATTACAAACAAACTCGGTTTTATTCATTAGCCTTGCTGGTCTACTATTCGCATCCATTCTTCTACCGGGAGATGGTTCAAATCAGGATTGGCATTGCATGTTCTATACTCATATGGTCGTTCTACTATCTTGCCAAAAAGCAACTGTTGCAATCGTTGATTATTTTGATCGTTGCCTGTTTAATACATAATACCGTAATCTTGGCCATCGTTCCAATGGCCATGTTCCATTGGAAAATAAGGTTGAAAACGCGCTACATCATACTCCTTTTGATGTTGGCCTTAGGTATAAGCAAGCTCCTTAACCCATCCTTCCCCATCTTTGCCCTATGGGACCGACTTGCCGTATACCAGGAAGGGGAATATGCCAAGTCTCTCGGAGTATTCACCAATCCGGTGACAATAAAACAAATAGTGATCCTCCTAGTGTCTTGGTGGTTGTCAGGCGAGAGCAAGCCGGAGAATGTTTCGTCGATTTTTAGGCTATGCTGGCTGAGTTACCTTATTTCTACCATCTGGATCATTTCACTCAGCGAATTTGAGATTTTAGGGGCCCGGGGAGCAAACGTGCTCTCCATTGGCGAGCCGTTGATCCTGTCAGAAATTGTCAGCATGAGCATTCACCATAGCTCTTTGTATAAGTTCGGCAGACTGCTTAAGATTGCGATAGTAGGGTTTTGCTTGTCCGTTTTTATAATCAATATTCAAATTAAAATGGTTGTCGATGATTACAAGACTATTTTTACCGCTAATACTGGAATAGAATGATGTGTATTGCACAACCGCCGCCACCGGGGTCCTCCGCTGGCGGTTCCGACCACTTGGCTTTTGGAAAAACCTTGCCAACCAGCCCAAGGATTATGCATTCCGCCATCCGCCTCCCATCGGTAAGCCTCCCTGACATTCACACAATGGTCGCCTCTTCATGCAACAATAACGCAACAGCATTGGTTTTGCCCTGCCGGTCAAGCGTTGTAATTATAAAACCTGGATACAGGATCAATGTATTGCTTATATAGCCATAGAACGACGATCAGCTGGATGAAGAAGGTCAGAGCATAAGCGTAGGTAACCCCGATCGGGCCCGCCCAATGCAAAAACATCCAAGAAAGCAGCACAAATAGAACGGATTGCATCACCTCAAGCCCCACGTAGATCCCCGTCATGGCCTTGGCGACGGTAATGAAGCCAAGGGTCTGGGCACATATTTTCAGGCAATCGCCAATGGCCTGGAAAAGAAAGAGGTTCCGCATCGGGGAAAAAGATGGAGGGAACAATATTCTCAGGACCATGTCCCTGAACAAGTAGAGGCAAAGGGCCATCCCGAGGGTTACCGGGATGGCGACATGAGCGGCGGCCGATACCCGCCTGCGTATTTCTTCTATGCCGCGGGCAGACGCCAGTTCTGGCAGATAATAGTTTGCCAGAACCACGGTTATGAACTGTAGGTAAGCATCTGAAATTCTGATGAGCCCTTGCCAATATCCCACTGATGTCCAGCCGTAGCGCATTTCAATGAATCTTCTAACTATGATTTGGGCCGTCGGCAAGGTGATCGCAGTGGCACACAGCATCCCAGAATAGCTTAATAGTTTTATGGTTTTCTTCTTGTCGAACCTTGGCCGGAGGATGCCCCTTGGCAAGAACTTTCGATAAATTCCATAAGGGACGCTAATCAAGCTCATTAAGGCTGGCGCAAGCATGATCCCAAACATGGCGCCTTTCAACTGGAACGTAGAAATAAGAAGGTACATCACCAGCACAGAGGCCAAGGACCCAAATATACTGACCCCTGCATAACCATTAACATCCTGATGCCCATTAATAACCGAAATAGCAAAATTATTAATACCAATAAAAATTTGAACGACAATCAAGCCATATATAACATCCTTATACGCTGGACTATCCAGAATATAACGAGATAGATGAGAGGCCGTTATCAGAAGAAACAGGCCGAACAAGATGCTCGTCGCCATCAATATGGTGCTGCCGGCGTGAAGATATTCTTTCAGTTTTCTCTCATTTTCACGGAATTCAGAGACATATTTAACAATACCGGTAAATATACCCCCACCGGCAAGCAGGGAGATGATTCCCATCAAGCTCATCATCTGCCCGAGATGGCCGAGCCCGTCTGCTCCAAGCTTTCTGGCAATCAATTTAATGATTACCAACCCAGCAGCCAACTTTACCAAAGTTGACAGACCAAAGGTCAGTCCTGATTTTAATGTTTTATAATAGCCCATTGCCGTTTTTCGAACTTTTACCGGCAAGCTCCCTTTCGGTCCGTCCTTTCGTCCCCAACTCCGCCTCCCGCCAATTATGTATATCCCCTGTGCATATTTGTGTTAAACAAGCTCACCCCGAGAGATCCAAATTTTTCATACCTGACTGAAAAATTTAAGCACTTCCGAACACACAATATCAACCATCTCATCGGTCATGGCAAAAAATAAAGGCAACCGAACCAACTGCTCTGAATATCTGTCACAATTTTTCAGCACTCGGCCATCATGGAATTCTGAAAAATATTCACTACTATGCAATGGCACGTAATGGAATGTGGCATGAATGTTCTGCGACTTAAGAAAATCGATCAATTGGGTCCTGACTGATAGATTCGGGCAAAGCAAATAGAACAAGTGGCCATTTATGGTAGCTCCATTCGGTACTACGGGAAGCAATGCCTTGCCTTGGTCCTCCAGAACCTTCAAGCAAGCGCAGTAACGGTTATAGATTTCAACTCTGCGATTTTGAATTAAGTCGATAGACTCCAGCTGCCCAAATAAGTATGCGGCATTAAGTTCTGACGGTAGGAAAGATGATCCAAGGTCAACCCAGGAGTACTTGGCAATCTCGCCCCTGAAGAAGGCTGTTCGGTTGGTTCCCTTTTCGCGAATAATCTCGGTGCGTTTCACGTCCTCTTGCCGATTGACGAACAGCAGGCCACCCTCGCCGCAAATCAGGTTCTTTGTCTCATGAAACGAAAGGGTGCCGAAACGTCCGATCGTTCCCAGGCGCCGGCCGCGGTAGAACGATTCGACCGCCTGGGCGGCATCTTCCACCACATCAACATGACGACTTTGGGCGAGGGTCGTGATCTCGTCCATGGCACAGGCGAAGCCGGCATAGTGCACTGCAATGATGGCCTTTGTCTTCGGGGTTATGACCTCTGCAATGCGATTTACATCAACATTTGGCTCATCCTCCCTGCTGTCGACAAAAACAAGCCTGGCCCCCCTGAGGGCAAAGGCGTTGGCACTTGAAACAAAGGTGAAAGATGGCACGATGACTTCGTCCCCGGGCTTGAGGTTCAGCAGCAACCCAGCCATTTCCAGGGCATCGGTGCAGGAGGTGGTGAGCACGGCCTTGGCCACGGCGTAACGATGCTGGAAGAACTCACTGCAACGCTTCGTGAATGGACCGTCACCGGAAATCTTCTGGTTACCGTTGATGGCTTCGGCGATGTAGCGAAGCTCACCACCGACATTGCATGGCACGTTGAAAGGTATTTTCGGAATGGACGCCATCTTCTCCTGTCTCCCCGTACCGTTTTTGCTTATAGGCCGATTCACCGTTGTTAGGAGCCGCGCAAAAACAACCTGTGCTTTTCAGGTTGTTTTTGCGCGGCTCCTAAGATCAGGGACCGGCATGTGAGGCCCTCAGCATTGTTTTTTCAAATACCATTCGACCGTCATCCGGAGGCCTTCGGCCATGCCCACCGCCGGCTCCCAGCCAAGACGGGTCTGGATTTTCGTTGCATCGATGGCATAGCGCCGGTCGTGTCCAAGCCGGTCTTTCACGAAGGTCAGCAGATTCCTGCTGATGCCTTGCCGTCGCCCCAGATGGCGATCCACCGTGTCACAAAGAAGGTTGAGCAGATCTAGGTTCTGCCATTCATTATCACCGCCGATGCAGTAGGTTTCACCCGGCGTGCCTTTGGCGATGATCAGTTCGATCGCTCGGCAATGGTCGGTCACGAAAAGCCAATCACGCACTTGTTTGCCGTCGCCATAGACTGGGATGGGTTCGTTCCGCACCATTCGCTGGATCGCCAGGGGTATCAATTTCTCGGGATGCTGCCGCGGTCCGTAGTTGTTGGAACAATTGGTTGTCAAAGCGGGCAGGTCGAATGTGCGGTGGTAGGCGCGGACCAGATGATCGCTTCCGGCCTTGCTCGCGCTGTAGGGACTATTGGGCGCATAAGGCGTGTCCTCAGCGAACTTCCCACTTTCACCCAGAGAGCCGAAGACCTCGTCGGTTGAGACATGGAGGAAGCGGACATCCGGATCCCCTGCCCAAACTTCCCTCGCTGCATCGAGCAGGGCGAACGTACCCACCAGATTTGTCTCGATGAACGCCGCAGGCCCGGAAATACTCTTGTCCACATGGCTCTCCGCCGCAAAATGGACAACCTTTCTAACCCTGCGGTGATCCATCAGGTGAAGCACGAGTTCCCGGTTCTGAATGTCCCCCCTTACCAGTTCCACTTCCGGGAGGCCTTCCAACTGCTTTGGATCCGCTGCATAGGTCAACTTATCCAGGACAATGATTCGATGGCCCGGGTGGTTTTGATGCCATTGGTGAACAAAGGTGGAGCCGATGAACCCAGCTCCACCCGTTACAAGCATGCTTTCGGGCACACCGGCATTCATCGGGATAGCCCCCTTAAATAAGAAGCATATGCAGTTTTGCCGTAGCCATTTGCCGATTCTTCGAGCACCTTTTCGGTTATCCATCCATTTTGGAAAGCGATTTCCTCTAAACACGCAATCATGAATCCTTGTCGTTTTTGTATGGTCGCGACGAATTGTCCAGCGTCCATGAGATTTTCATGTGTTCCGGTATCCAACCAGGAGAATCCCCGGCCTAGGGGCGATACCGTTAATTTCCTTTTCCTCAAATACATTGCATTGATTGAAGTGATCTCCAATTCACCCCGGGCTGAAGGTTGGACGGATTTGGCGTAAGAAACAACGTTGGAATCGTAAAAATATAATCCAGTCACTGCCCAGTTTGATTTCGGTTTCATCGGTTTTTCTTGAATGGACAGTGCCGCAAAGTTTTGGTCCATTTCCACAACGCCATAGTGCTGGGGATCGGGCACCTGGTAGGCGAAAACAACGGCCCCATCATCAATGGCAGCCGCACGTCTCAGCATCGGCACAAAGCTCTGCCCATAGAAAATGTTATCTCCGAGAATGAGACAACTCGGTTTGCCATCAATGAATTTTTCGCCAATGAGAAAGGCTTGGGCTAGACCTTCAGGCTTCGGTTGAACCGCGTATTCAATCTTGATACCGAGGTGTGAACCATCTCGGAATAATTCCTGGTAAAGTGGGGTGTCATGCGGTGTTGAGATGATCAGGATTTCTTGAATACCGGCGAGCATCAAGACCGACAAAGGGTAGTACACCATCGGCTTATCGTAGATGGGAAGCATCTGCTTTGAAACGACCAGGGTCGCGGGGTAGAGGCGGGTCCCTGAACCCCCCGCAAGGATAATGCCCTTCATTCATCCTCCCCAGAACGTAAGAGGACTGCCGGATTGGTATTGGTGGGGCGCTCGCAGTCATCCATCAGTCGCGCCTTGATCCAGCCGCGTTTCGTCCATCCCAGGCATCCGCCAGCGGCGAAGACGAAGGAAATGACCCCGATCATGGTCCTTGACGGCTTGCTCTTATCGATTGGGCAGTTGGCTGAATCCAGGAGAGAAACAATTGGGATGTCATTCTTTTCTTCCATAAGGGCCTGTTCCTGGTTTACCGAAAGGGTCATTACAAGCTGCTGCCTCAATCGCAGTTCCGCCTCCAACCTTGCCCCCGTCAGCTTAACTACCGGGTCCAGACTGACTTGGTAATTACGGTTATTCTGAAGGAAGTTCTTAAAGGTTGTTTCGGATTTCGCCATGTCCGCTCTTGCCTCGGCTACCCGATCCTTTGCAAATTCTGCTTTATTTCCCCCTCGAGTGCGGCCCTTCTCCTGAACGAATTTTTCCAGCAGGCTGCAAGCACGGTCTACGATTTGCTGCGAAAGCTCGGGGTAGCGTGTTTCTGCGCTGATGGTCAGAACTTTTGTTTTAAGGTCCCGATACGCCCTGACCATCTTTGCCATTTTCAAAATGGCGCGATCATCGTTTTTTGGATTGAAATATTTGTACAAGGTCTGGTGAGTATCGACTTCACTGCCGAAGCGCCAGGAGCGGGACTTGTAATGGAACTCCGTCGAAAGCAAGTTCTCGCGCATCCAGCGACTATTAATGATGTCGACAAAATTATTGTCCATTCCTTCTCCACCAGGCAGGGGAATGCCGAAAGTTGCCGCGGCAGCGGAAAGATTGCCCAGATTACCCATGCTCCCACCTAACCCCTTGCTCTCCACTGGTAGAATTCGCGCTTCCGATTTATAGTAATTAGGCATAAAGAACGTTATCACCCCGGTAAAAAGCACCGCACCAAGGCCGAATTTCAGCGGATTCTTGAACTCGCCAAACCAATATCGCAATCGAAATCGGTCAAGATCGTCCAACGGCACCCTCTTCTTGTCAATTTCACTATTGATAATATGTTTACAACTGAATGAACTCCCATCACAATATATTCCTTTTATGAACTTGGTCTACAAAAAATTAATAGCTCGTATTCGCCGACGTTGCGGTCTTGGGCCCCCCTCTTTGCCGCCGCGGTCGGGGATTGGCCAAACCAGCCTTTGCCCTGAATCGGCGAGCAGATTACATGAATCGGCTACGGAAACGAGGTAGGGTAAATGAATCCATTTCTTCCGTTTGCATTTCATCAAGGCGCAATAGTCCCAGGCCGCAAACAACCACAGGTCCCTGGCCGGAACTCATGAAAATCACTTTCCCTGGGGTCCGGTTTTCAATGGGGACATCCGGCAACGGTGTGGCTTGGACGACCCGAACGAGACGCCCATTCACCGTCGCGCTGGCTCCCTTGTATGGGAATCCCACACATGATATGAAATGACAGATGTCCCGGGCATCCAGCGACCAGTCGATCCGGTAGTCCTCTTCATCGCGCCATAAACTGTAGGTGGCGGCTTCCGCCACTTGCGGCACCGGCACCATCTGACCCTGGATGGCAAGCGCCAGGATCTTCGAGGCCAAGGACGCGTATGCCATCGAGACCTGGTCGACGACGGCTTCAATGGTGGTCGGGTATCCAACCACTACCTCCTCCTGGCCGAAGATGCCGCCCCGATCATATTCGGATGAGCCGGCGAGGGCCGTCACCCCGACTTTGGGTTCCCGCTTGAGCAGAGCCGAAACCAGAGGCGCGAACCCACGATATTTTGGTAGGAGCGAATCATGGAACACAATAAGACTTTGTTCATCGACCTCCCTGATCATCCTTTGCCAACCCGCCGCCATGACGTACTCGAACTGAACGTCCAATTCGGCAGGGAACACTTCATTCCGAATGCCGTTGGTTTGGCAAAGGGATGCTATTTCCGCTGAGTAGTCATTAAGCACCTTCGGGTCGCGACCGATGACAACCCCCGAAACAACCGATGCCCCGTATTGGTCGACAATCCCGGTCAAGGTAAATAGGCCCTTTTTCCCCGTAAGGAACAACTTGACCATTGCCACTTTGGAATTCGCAGGAGCACGAACCATGGGTGCCTCCACAACTTTGACAAATGCTATTTGACGGTTAGGCCCAACCCAGCATGGGAGGTTGTTTCAGCTTTTCAGTAAGCCATTGCGCAAAAATAACTTGAACACTCCGGTAATGCTCCGGCATAAGGAGCCGCAGAATAACAACCTGAAAAGCACAGGTTGTTTTTGCGCGGCTCCTAAGGGCGGAAGCCATGATCGGGGTGCTTGGAGATCCATCCATTAGGAGCTTCTCCTTGAAAGTCGGCACATCTTCGGGGCTCGAGGTGACGAGGGCCCCATGCAGGGTGGCCGGCATGAGCTGGGATAAGGGGTAATAAACCAACGGTTTAACGTCAATGGGCAACATCTGTTTTGACGTGTCCTAGGTGCCCCGGTGAAGATCGATTCCTGCCCCCAGCGAGAATAATCCCCTTCATTGCATCACCTCATCGAGGGTTGGGTTTTGTCACGAATATTGAAATGTTTATTAATAATGAATTGTTGTTAACGTTCAACGCCCAGAGTATAATGCCCAAAGGTGGATTTTTAAAGTCCTCGTTTGCAAAAGATTGTTTAGCATAATGGGGAAATTATTATTTTCAATATTATAAAATTATAGCAATTCGATTCAGTAAATGAATAGCGAATTATAAATTAAAGGTTAACCCGAATCGCGATCGACCGTACGGCAGCTTGCCGCGGGTTTCGGCTACGAGCATCTTCGTCGCGGAACAATCCCGTGACCGAGCGGCAGTTTCTCGCGTCCCTGACCGATGGTCCCCAGTAGGTTCCCGTCGTGGCGCTGGCCCAGGGCCAGGGCCAGGGCCGCCGCGTCCTGCCGGACGGCAACAAAGCCCCAGGCGGTGCGCAGACTGAAGCGGGACACTCGCGTTGCCACCATCCAGGGCCTCGATGAAGCCGATGCCCCGCTGTTGGAGAGAATAATGCGCTCCACCGACCCTGCCCCCGGGAGCCGTTCCTGCAGGAGCCGGCTCACCTCCGGCCACTGCCCAGTTGGATCCCCGCCGTCTACCAGCTGCAAGACGGTCCGTATCAACGGCATCTCCCTGTGAGATCCCCAGGTGCTGACCGCCGCAAAGCCGACCGAACCAGGGTCGCACCCCGCGCTCCGGGTGCGACTCTGGTTCGGTGGCAGTGCCTGGCTTTGAAGAGCGGTAAAACGTATGCCGCATGGGCGCTGTTGTTGGATGAAACGTTACAGGTCTTCGCCTTCCACTTCACTCATGCCCTGAAGCTCTTCCACGTGCTGGGCCATCCGGCTGTACTCGTCGTCGAAGTCGTCCAGTCCCAAGTGATCCGTATCGGACGCTTCGGGATACTGGCCTTCCTCGATCTCGAGGTTGCGGTAGAGCGCCATGCCGGTGCCGGCGGGGATGAGCCGGCCCAGGATGACGTTCTCCTTCAGGCCGCGCAGGTAGTCCACGCGTCCTTCCAGGGCGGCCTCGGTGAGCACCCGGGTCGTTTCCTGGAAGGAGGCGGCGGAGATGAATGACTCGGAGGTGAGGGCGGCCTTGGTGATGCCCAGGAGCTGGGGCTCGCAGGTGGCGGGCAGGCCGTTGTCCTTGAAGGCGGCTTCGTTGATTTCCTTGAACCGGTGCTTGTCCACCTTCTCGTCGACGATGAGCGGGGTGTCGCCCACGTCGGTGATCTGCACCCAGCGCATCATCTGCCGGATGATGGTCTCGATGTGCTTGTCGTTGATGGTCACGCCCTGGGCCCGGTAGACTTCCTGGACTTCGTTGAGCAGGAAGGCCTGCAAGGCCTTGTCGCCCTGGATTTCCAGAATGTCGTGGGGAGAAACGGCGCCTTCGGTGAGCTTCTCGCCCGCCTGGATCTCGTCGCCGTCCTGGACCTGGATGTGCTTGCCGCGCGGGATGAGGTACTCCTCGTGGTCCCCGTGCTCGTTTTCGACGATCACCTTCTGGTTGCCGCGCACCCGGTTGCCGTACTTGACGATGCCGGTCACCTTGCTGATGATGGCGGGATCCTTGGGCTTGCGGCCTTCGAACAACTCGGTGACCCGGGGCAGACCGCCGGTGATATCACTGGTCTTGGCCTGCTGCCGGGGGGTCTTGGCCAGCACGTCGCCCTGTTCGATGTTCTGGCCGTCTTCCACTTCGATGTAGGCGCCGGTGGGGATGTTGTAGCGCTGGAGCACCTTGTGGTTGTCGCCCTTGACGTTGATGTGCGGGTGCAGCTTGTCGTCGGTGGGGTCGATGACCCGCTTGCGGAAGCGGCCGGTGATCTGGTCCTTTTCTTCCTGGTAGCTGGCGTTCAGGTCGAACTCCTTGAAGTCGGCGATGCCGGCCTTTTCGGAGATGAGGTAGTCGTTGTACGGGTCCCACTCGGCGAGCACGGTCTTGGGTTCGCACTCCTCGCCGTCGCGCACGCGGATGGTGGCGCCGGGGGCAATCTTGTAGCTCTCGCGCATCTTGCCGCTGGCGTCCACCACGAGGATGCTGCCGGACCGGCTGATGGCGATCAGCTCGCCCTGGACGTTCTCCACGTAGCGGATGCCGTCCAGCTTGACGACGCCCTTGATCTGGGCCTCGTGG
>CAZVHQ010000088.1:0-12210 GCA_964627225.1 uncultured Mesoterricola sp. | reverse complement strand
TAAGGGAGGGCGGGCAGTTCGTCGGCCAGGCCTTTGGCGAGTTGCTGCTTCAGCGCGGGCGGGAACTTCGTGCCGGTCCCCTTGAGTTCCACGAATTCGGTCCGGACGGTCTTGGTGGCGATGACCTCCAGGGAGGCCGGAGCCAGGAAATCGACCTGCAATTCCATCTGCAGCTGGGTCTTGCTCAGCACCACGTAGGATCGTTGGGATTGGCTGCGGCACTGCAGGGTCAGGATGACCAGGGTGTCGGGTTGGTAGGCTTTCACCAGGTCCCGGTTGAGCTTGGCGTCATCGGCCGCGCCGCGGGATCCGATGTTGTAGGCGACCTCCACCCCGGAGGGGAACAGCCTGGCCAGGGATTTCGGCAGGAACTCGAAGTCCTCGAGCCGGGTGCCGTAGTGGGACAGGCCGCCCAGCGCGAAATAGACGCCGTTCACGCTGCCCTCACGCAGGACCAGCAGGGCCTTGGCGGCCTTCCGGGGCACCATCGGGGGTGCGGGAGGCGCCACGCTCACGGGCGCGGCGACCGGCGCAACGGGGGCCTGGACGGGCTGCGGGGCGGGGATGGCCACGGCGGCCGGCGCGGGGGCAGGGGCGGGGATCGGCACGGCGGCCGGCACAGGGGCAGGGGCGGGGATGGGCGCGGCGACCGGGGCGGGCGCCGTGAAACCGGCGGCCTTGGCGGACAATTGGCGCCGCAGCGAAGCGATCACGCCGCCCAGGGTGGCGCCTGCGCCGGTCTCCATGAAACGGCTCGACTCGGTTCCGTCCTCGGGGTTCACCATGCGCAGCGTCAAGGTGACCGAAACGCTATGATCCGCAAGGTTCCGCTCAGGGAAGTAGGAACCCCCCAGGATATAGCGGGCGCCGAGACGGTGGCCCAGCTCGGTCAGGGAGCCCAGGTAGGCGGGGTCGGCTTCCTGCAGCTTGAGACCCGGAAGCGCCGCCATGACCCGGCTGTGCTCGACCAGACGGAAGGCTGCGGAATCGGCGAAGGCGCTGGTCACCATGAAGTTGATGGTGTCGGAGATATCGCCAAGGTCCTTGGTGCCTTCCTCCTTCAGGGGCAGGATCGCCAGGCTGGGACGCGGCTGCTGCGCCTGGAGGCGGGAACCAAGGGACACCCCCCAAAGCAGCAACAGCAAGGCAAAAAAGCACAACCTTTTCATCAGTTACTCCTGGGAATAGGCGAGGCGGGTTGGGTTATTCAACCACCATCCTAACAAACCCGGCACCTGGAGACAGCACATATACTAATGACGACCACCTGAGAAGATCGCCATGAACCCGCATCGCGTTGCCGCGGTGCAGGCTGGACCGGCCTGGTTCGAGACCCCGCGGACCATGGACCGCTGCCCGCCGTTAGAGACCTTTCAGGATCTCCTCCTTATGCGTCTTGTACTCTTCGGGGGTGATGAGGCCCTTCTGTTTCAGATCCTCGAGCTGCATCAGGCGCTCGTTGATGGTCATGGGCCGGTCCTGGGCCGGTGGACGCACCGGCACGAGGCCACTGGCATTGGGCATCTGACCCGTTTCCACGGCCTGCCTCACCTCGAGGGCGTGCTCCAGGGGTTTGCCCAGGTCCTTCGCGATGGACCAGACGATCCGGTCGATGGCCGCCTGGCAGTTCTTCTCCACCGTCTCCCGGTTGTTGACGCTCTCCCGGGTGGTGAAGGCGAACATCAGATGGCCATCCTTGTCGACCACCTGACCCTCGATCCCGATGGTTGCGCCGAACATGCCCGAGGTGCCTTGATCCACCACGGAGAATTCCACCACCGCCACGTTCAGGACATTGGTCGACTGGGGGATGCTCACGCGCTTGAGGGCGTACGGAATGTAGTCGACGACATTGGAGAAATAGCCCTGGGCATAGGAACTCACCTTGCCGACGACGAACCCGGACGCCGCGTCGTACTTGGGATTGCGCCAGACCTTGCCCAGCTTTTTGCCGCGCTTCATCTGGGCGTAGATCTCCGGCGGCAGCGCTTGCTCTGACGCCGCGAAGAGGGGCAGGATGCCGGCGGTCAGGGCCAACAGGGTTCCTAGAACCAGTCTTTTCATGCGAACGCTCCCAGCGAGGATACTCAAGATAGATCTTTTCATTCTGCCACAGCCCCGGCCCTCGGCGCGGAATGATAAGACGCTCCGGAATCGATTCCACCCGCGGCCCTGTCCCGGCCTGGATTCCCCAGGAGGTGCCCATGGTTGCCGGTCCGGAGGTGTTGGCATGCCTGAACTTGGTCACCAGGTACTTGTATTCTCAATGGTTAGGTGATGCAGGAAGGTGGGCGGGTGAATTCTCGGTAATTTTTTTTGAATTCAAGATCCGGGGTGTTGTATATTCCTTGCAACCCACTCGTTCTCAGGGCACAGTTCATAGCACGCCATAAAATAGGAGGTTTTGTGAGGCATTTCACGAATGCGGTAGCGCTGCTCCCAGCTCTGGCACTGATGCTTTCCGGTGGCTCGATGCGCGCGGCGAACGCGAAGTTCCACATCGGAGTCTGTACGGAGACGGTGACCCAGGCCGAGGACGATCTCCGTGGCGCCGAGCAGCTGATCAAGGAATACGGGTCAGTGAACAACGGCGGGATGATCCGGCACATCACCTACCCGGATGATTTCATGTCCCAGCAGGAGACGGTCATCTCCAACATCGTCTCCCTGGCCGACGACCCGCTCATGAAGGTGGTGGTGACGTGCAACGCACTCCCCGGCGTTGCCGAAGCCTACAAGCGCATCCGCACCAAGCGGCCCGATATCATCCTGCTGGCCGCGCTGCCCGCCGAAGATCCTCTGGTGATCCAGAAGGCCGCCGATCTGGCCGTCGACGCCGACTTCGTCTCCCGCGGCTACACCATCCCGTGGGTCGCCAAGCAGCTTGGCGCCAAGACCTTCGTGCACATCTCGTTCCCCCGCCACATGTCCTATGAAAGCCTCGGTCGGCGCCGGGCGATCATGGAAGCGGCCTGCAAGGACCTGGGCATCAAGTTCGCCTTCGAAACCGCCCCCGACCCGACCTCGGATGTGGGCACCGCCGGCGCCCAGCAGTTCATCCTGGAAAAGGTTCCGCAATGGCTGAAGAAATATGGTCCCAACGGGGAAAAGGTGGCCATGTTCTGCACCAACGACGCCCAGACCGAGCCCCTGATCAAGCAGCTCGCCGCCAGCAAGAACGGCATCTTCGTGGAGCCCGACTCCGCCTCGCCGCTCATGGGCTTCCCGGGCGCCCTGGGCATCGACCTCTCGGCCGAGAAGGGCAACTTCCCTGCCATCATGAAGAAGATCGAAGCCACCCTGGTAAAGAAGGGTGACGGCGGTCGGCTCGGCACCTGGGCCTACAGCACGGGCTTCACCCTGACCGCCGGCCTGGGCGAGCTGGGCAAGCGCGTGGTGGAAGGCAAGGCCAAGATCACCAACACCAAGGACATCTATTCCGCCCTTGGCAAGTACACCCCGGGCGCCAAGTGGAACGGCGCCTACTACACCGACATGAGCACCGGTGTCCGGGCCAAGAACGAGCTGCTGGTCTACATGGACACCTACGTGTTCGGCAGGGGCTACATGGGCGCCACCTCCCAGAAGGTCCCTGAAAAGTACTTTGTTATCAAGAAGTAACATAGTCCTCTTCGCCACTGTTCAACCTTGCATGCAACTCCCTGCACGCAACCTTCCCCTAAGGAGAAGAAACAAATGAGCCGCATCCGTTTCGCCACTACCGCCCTGGCAGCCATGCTGCTGGTTGCCCCTGCAATGCAGGCCGTCGATCTCCAGTCGATCCCCGGGACCGACACCAAGCTGAGCGTCTATGGGTTCATTCAGCCCAACTTCACCTATTTCTTCAACGCGAACCAGGGCGGCACCTATGCTCCGTCCCTGTTCTACGCCGTTCCCGCTGATGGCGGATTCCCGGCAGGCTCCAGCCCCCTGGACACCCACCGCGCTCCCCAGGATAACTACCAGTTCCAGGTCAAGGCGTCCCGGCTCGGCTTCTCCACCGTCACCCCCAGCGCCTCCCTCGGCGACATCACCACCAAGCTGGAATTCGACCTGAACAACGCCAGCAGCGGCCTCGGCCTCCGGCACGCCGTCGTCATGTTCGGCGGATGGACCATCGGCCGCTACTGGAGCCTCTGGAACGACCTCGATGCCGGCGCGGACACCGTGGATTGGGCTGGCGCCATCGGCTCCGCCTGCTACGACACCCCCCGCCTCAATGAAATCCAGTACAACTTCAAGTTCGACAAGAACAACAGCTTGGCATTCTCCCTTGAGCAGAACGGTGGCGTGAACGGCGACGGCTCCGGCATCATCCCCGGCACCGGCTCCACCGTCACGGCCGGCACTCCCGATGCCAAGATCCCCACCCTCGTCGCCGCCTACACCTACAGCGACACCTGGGGCCATGTGGCTCTGCGCGGCCTCGCACAGAACTACGGCGCCTACAATGCCCCGACCGCCACGACCGGCAGCAGCCGCTACAACAAGGTTGAAGGCGCCGGGATGATTTCTGGCGACGTCAAGTTCGGCAAGGACGACCTGATCTTCAACGCCTACTACGGCGATGCCCTTGGCCAGTACGGCACCGGCTTCCAGGGCGCCCTGCTTGTCGACGCGACCCAGAACGTCTACGCGTTCAAGAACGTCGGCTGGACCGTGGGCTACACCCACAGCTGGACCGATGCCGTTCGCTCCAACATCGTCCTCAGCGGCGTTTCTTACACCGACAACAGCGACATCGATGCCCTCCAGCCCGCCGCTGCCGCTGCTTCCGTCAACAACGGCATCAAGAGTGGTTATCAGGGCTTCATCAACACCTTCGTGAAGCTTGCGAAGAACACCGAGATCGGCTTCGAGTACGTCTACGAGCAGGCCAAGCCCTTCGGCACCGCTGCCGCTCAGGCGCTCACCGCCAACTCCGACGACCAGCCGGCCAGCAAGAACTCCGCCAGCAAGATCGAAGTTGACCTGCACGTCAAGTTCTAGTTTCGAAGGCAGATTCCCGGATTGCACCTCTGAATTTTGCTAAAGGTGAATTTCGGTTGCCTATCGTTTTCTAGGTTTCGAAGAAAACCAGCCGTTCCTCCTGAATCAAGGGGAACGGCTGGTTTTCCGTGTTGACGTGATTCTGTCGGCTTCAAGAAAGATTAAAATTTAATATAACAATGGTCCCCATTCACGGTTGTGACAGAAGTCTATGGCATTTTTTTTTGCATAGGATGTTAGGGTCTACAATTGATTTTCAACTGCCGATCTTTCTGGAGGCTACATGAGTCATTCGAAAAGAACTGCCACAGCGCTGGCTCCAGCGCTTGGGCTCCTGCGTGGCGCCAGCCCGAAATCCGCTGTCTAGAGGGACCCATGGAAACAGATAAAACGCTTCTTTCTCTCCAGAACATCTCCAAGGACTTCTATGGCAACGTCGTGCTTTCGGACGTTTCGTTCGATGTCAAGCGCGGGGAGATCATCGGTTTGGTCGGCGAGAACGGAGCTGGCAAGACGACCCTCATGCGGATCCTGTTCGGCATGAATGTGATCCGGGATACCGGCGGATACCACGGCAAGGTGATCATCGAAGGCGAGGAAGTGCACTTCCAGAGCCCGTTCGATGCCCTCGACGCCGGCATCGGCATGGCCCACCAGGAATTCAGCCTGATCCCCGGCTTCTCCACCACCGAGAACATCGTGCTCAACCGGGAATCCATGCGCCCCACCGTGTTCAACGATGTGTTCGGCGACCGCATGAGCGTCCTGGACCGGGCCGACATGAAGCGCCGGGCTGCGGCCACCATCGCCAAGCTGGGCGTCAACCTGGACCCGGACACCCTGGTCTCGGAGATGCCGGTGGGGCACAAGCAGTTCACCGAGATCGCCCGGGAGATCAACCGGGAAAAGACCAAGATCCTGGTGCTGGACGAACCCACCGCGGTGCTCACCGAAACCGAGGCCGAGGTGCTGATCAAGGCCCTGCGGACCCTGGCGGCTTCGGGCATCGCCATCATCTTCATCTCGCATCGGCTGCACGAAGTCATCGAGGTGGCCGACCGGGTGGTGGTGCTGCGCGACGGCGTGATCGTCAAGGACACGCCCGTGGCCGACGTGACGGTGCGGGACATCGCCTCGTGGATGGTGGGCCGTCAGGTCACCGTCGAGCGCGACGAGGAATCGGTGCGCACCTTCACCGAAGACATCTTCGAAGTCAGCCACATGTGGGTGGACATGCCCGGCGAAACGGTCAAGGACATGAACTTCACCGTGCGCAAGGGCGAGATCTTCGGCATCGGCGGGCTGGCGGGACAGGGCAAGCTGGGTATTCCCAACGGCATCATGGGCCTGTTCCCGGCCGGCGGCGACGTCAGGCTGCACGGCAAGCAGGTGACGCTCAACGAGCCGCGCATGGCCCTGCAGATGGGCATGGGCTTTGTTTCCGAGGACCGGCGCGGCGTGGGCCTGCTGCTGGAGGAAAGCCTCGAGTGGAACATCGCCTTCACCGCCATGCAGATCCAGAACAAGTACCTCAAGCCCGTCCTGGGCGGCCTGTTCAAGGTGCGCGACGAGGCGGCCATGCGCACCCTCACCGAGGGCTACATCGACATTCTGCACATCAAGTGCACCAGCGCCGACCAGAAGGCCATGGAACTGTCCGGCGGCAACCAGCAGAAGATCTGCCTGGCCAAGGCGTTCGCCATCGCGCCCGACCTGCTGTTCGTGTCGGAGCCGACCCGTGGCATCGACATCGGCGCCAAGCGCCTGGTGCTGGATGCGCTGCACAAGTACAACCGGGAACTGGGCATGACCATCATCATGGTGTCCAGCGAACTGGAGGAGCTGCGCTCCATCTGCGACCGGGTGGCCATCGTCGACGAGGGCCGCATGACCGGTATCCTGCCGCCCACCGCGGATCTGGCCGAGTTCGGCCTGCTGATGACCGGTGAGCGGGTGTCCAAGACGTCCAAGACGGAGGCCGCCAATGGCTGAGGCAAAGCTTGGGAGCGATTTCTTGAAATTCAAGTCACAGGAGGGCCTCAGTGCGTAGCCTCAAACAGTTCGGAGCCGATTTCGGCTGGCCCCGGATCATCATTTTCTTCTTCCTGGTGGCCCTGTTCTTCGCGGCGCCGGCCGTGGGCGTGCGGGTCGACGCTTCGCTCTCCGACGTGTTCAACCGGTTCGGCCAGAACGCCTTCTTCGTGCTGGCGCTGGTGCCGATGATCCAGTCGGGCTGCGGGCTCAACTTCGGCCTTTCGCTGGGCATCATCGCCGGCCTGCTGGGCGCGACCTTGTCGGTCCAGTGCGGCCTGCACGGCGCGGTGGGCTTCTTCGGCGCCCTGGTGCTGTCCTCCCCCTTCGCCATCGTGTTCGGCTGGCTCTACGGCAAGCTGCTGAACAAGGTCAAGGGCGAGGAGATGACCATCGCCATGTATGTGGGCTTCGCCAGCGTCATGTTCATGTGCATCATGTGGCTGCTGCTGCCCTACACCGCTCCCGACATGATCTGGGGCTACGCCGGCAAGGGCCTGCGCACCACCATCTCGGTGGAGAACTACTGGTTCCACATCCTCAACCGGTTCGGCGCGATCCGCATCGGCCCGTTCTTCTCCTTCCCCACCGGTGAGATCCTGTTCGTGATCTTCGGCGCCTTCCTCATGTGGTTGTTCCTGCGCACCAAGACCGGCACCGCCATGACGGCGGTCGGCTCCAACCCGGACTACGCCCGGGCTTCGGGCATCAGCGTCGACAAGATGCGCATCATCTCCGTCATCATCTCCACCATGCTGGGCGCCGCGGGCATCATCGTCTACGAACAGAGCTTCGGCTTCATCCAGCTCTACGGCGCGCCCCTGGCCATGCCCTTCACCGCCATCGCGGCCATCCTGATCGGCGGCGCGTCCGTCAAGAAGGCTTCCATGCTCAACGTGGTGGTCGGCGCCTTCCTGTTCCAGGGGCTGCTGACCATGACCCCGTCGGTGATCAACTCCTGGCTGCAGACCGACATGTCCGAGGTCGTCCGGATCGTGGTATCCAACGGCATCATCATCTATGCTCTAACCCGGAAAACGAAGGTGTCCAAATGAGCGGCAAACGATCCTTCGGCCGCTTCCTTCGGGAAAATGCGGTCATCCTCCTGTTCCTCGTCATCACCGTGCTGGCGATCAAGCCCTCCGGCCTCTCCCTGGTCTACATCGGCCAGGAGATGATCACCCGGCTCGGCCGTGACTCCTTCCTGGTGCTGGCCCTGCTGCTGCCGATCTACGCCGGCATGGGCCTCAACTTCGGCATGACCCTGGGCGCCATGGCCGGCCAGTTCGGCCTGATCCTGGCCATCAACTACAACATCCTCGGGGTCAACGGGCTGATCTTCGCCGCCCTGGTGAGCCTGCCGGTTTCGCTGCTCATGGGCTACGTCTGCGGCGCGGTGTTGAACAAGGCCAAGGGCCGGGAGATGGTCACCGGCTACATCCTGGCCTTCTTCGTCAACGGCATCTACCAGTTCGTCGTGCTCTACATGATGGGCTCGGTCATCCCGGTGCGCTCCAGGGCGATCGTCCTGTCCCGGGGCTACGGCATCCGCAACACCCTGAACCTGGACAGCGTCCGGCTCTCGCTGGACAACCTCCTGGCCATGCATATCGGGCCGTTCACCTTCCCCATCGCCACCTTCCTGGTGATCGCCGCCCTTTGCGTGTTCATCGTCTGGTTCAAGAAGACCAAGCTGGGCCAGGACATGCGGGCCGTGGGCTACGACATGCACGTGGCCGAAGCCTCCGGCGTGCCGGTGGACCGGACCCGGATCATCGCCATCATCATCTCCACCGTGCTGGCCACCATCGGCCAGATCATCTTCATGCAGAACATGGGCAACATGGCCACCTACAACGCCCACGACCAGACCAGCTTCTTCGCGGTGGCGGCCATCCTGGTGGGCGGCGCCTCGGTGAAGAAGGCGACCATCCCGAACGTGTTCATCGGCGTCATCCTGCTCCACGTGCTGTTCGTGGTTTCCCCCGGCGCCGGCCAGAAACTGTTCGGCGAGGCCATGATCGGGGAGTACTTCAGGCAATTCATCGGTTACGGTGTCATCGCGCTTTCCCTCGTGCTTTATGCCTGGCGCACCCGGCGGGAAACCGAGCGCCTGCGTGAAGGTCTGCGCGGCGGCAACATGGCTGCGGCGGCCGCAGCGGAAGGAGAGGCCAAGTGAGCGGCGGCGTGAACAATTCCAGCACCAAGACCCGGCGTCTTCTGGTGCGCCTGGCCCTGGTCGTGGTCTACGCCGGGCTGATGGCGGGCGTCTTCATCACCGGCAAGGGCCACACCCTGATCCTCGACAACAAGGATTCCGAGGATGGTTCCATCAAGGCCATCGAGAGCCTGTCCATCTCCGTGGATGGCCAGGATCCGATCGATCTCAGCGCCGGCGACCGGGACGTGGCCAAAGTGAAGGGCCAGGGCCACCGGGTCGAGATCACCGTCAAGGACAGCCAGATGGTCCAGCACCGGATCACCCTGCCGCTGAAGGACGAGACGCTCCTGCTCTCCATTCCCAAGCTGCTGGCCGGTCAGCCGGCCGTGAGCCACTTCGTGCCCCTGGACGTCGCCCCGCCCGCCGGCGAAACCAATGGCAACAACAACGCCTTCACTTCTCCCGGCGCCATCTCCGATCCCGCCGCCACCCCCGGGGCCCCGGCGGCGCCCGGCGCTCCAGCGGCCCCCGCAGCCCCCGCAGTGCCTTAAGCCAGACCCAACACCCTGATTCCGCCGGCGCTTCTAGGAGCGCCGGCTTTTTGCTGCTACGATGCCATGCAAACAACCAAACATTCGAGGAGGAGGCCATGTCATTGACTGGATTTCCCCGGAGTGCACGAACCGGAAGGCTGGCCGGAGCGCTGGTGCTGGCTGGCGGCTTGCTGTTCGCTCCACCCCTCGCCGCGCAACGGGCCGCGGTCGAGGCCAGGAACGGCATGGTCACCAGCGCCCAGGAACTGGCTTCCCAGGTCGGGGTGCAGATCCTGAAGCAGGGCGGCAACGCCGTGGATGCCGGCATCGCCACGGGCCTCGCCCTGGCGGTGGTGTATCCCCAGGCGGGGAACATCGGCGGCGGCGGGTTCATGGTGATCCATACCGCTGCCGGCAAGGATACGGTCATCGATTACCGCGAGCGGGCGCCCAAGCGCGCCACCCGGGACATGTATCTCGGACCCGACGGCAAGGTGATCCAGGGCGAAGGCTCGTCCGTGCTGGGCTGGAAAGCCGGCGGCGTGCCCGGCACCGTGGCCGGCTTCTACCTGGCCTACCAGGAATACGGTTCGGGCAAGCTGAAGTGGGCCGATCTGGTGAAACCCGCCCAGGAACTCGCCGCCAAGGGCTTCACCGTCACCCAGGGGCTGGTCGCCGCGCTGGAGGACGACAAGGCGAATCTGAGTCTCTATCCCGAAACGAAGCGCATTTTCCTCAACGACGGCAAGGGCTTCGAAGTGGGCCAGACCTGGGTCCAGCAGGATCTCGGCGCGACCCTCAAGCGCATCCAGGAGGATCCCCGGGACTTCTACGAGGGCAGGACCGCCCAGCTGATCGCCGAAGCCATGGCCAGCCACGGCGGGAGCCTCGCGCTGGAGGACCTCAAGGCCTACCGGGCCACCGAACGGGAACCGCTGCGCACGAAGTACCGCGGCTATGACATCGTCACCATGCCGCCGCCCAGTTCCGGCGGCATCGTGATCTCCCAGATCCTCAAGATGATCGAGCCGTACGACGTCGGCGCCATGGGGCCGGGTTCGGCGGCCAAGTTCCACCTGTTCGCCGAGGCCCAGAAGCGCGCCTACCGCGACCGCGCCGAGTACATGGGCGACACCGACTTCGTCCAGGTCCAGATTGCCAAGCTGCTGGATCCGGGCTACCTCAAGGGCCGCATGAGCAATTTCGACCCGTACAAGGCCACCGCCGCCAACCTGACCAAGCCCGGCCTTGGCCCCTTCGTGTTCGTGGCCGGCCAGGAATCCCATGAAACGACCCAGTTCAGTGTGGTGGACAAGGCCGGCAACGCGGTCAGCAACACCTACACGATCAACGACTGGTTCGGCTCCCGGGTGACGATCCCCGGCTGCGGATTCCTGCTCAACAACGAAATGGATGATTTCACCGCCAAGGTCGGCGTGCCGAACCTCTATGGCCTCCTGCAGAGCGAGGCCAACGCCATCGTGCCCGGCAAGCGCCCGCTTTCGTCCATGTCGCCGACCATCGTCTCCAAGGATGGCAAGGTCCTGCTGGTGACCGGCAGCCCCGGCGGTTCCACCATCATCAATACCGTCCTGGAGATCATCACCAACGTCATCGACCACAAGATGCCGGTCATGCAGGCAGTCGAGTACCCACGCTTCCACAACCAGTGGATGCCCGACGTGATCTTCCATGAACGTTACGGCATGTCGCCCGACACCATCGCCAAGCTCCAGGAGATGGGCTACCAGGTGAAGGAGGGCACCCCCTGGGGCTCACCCTACCAGGGGGACGGCGAAACGGTGGGCATCGACTGGGAGAAGGGCCTCCTGCTGGGCGCCAGCGATCCCCGCAATGCCGACGGACGAGCGATCGGTTACTAGCGCGACTGGGGCTTCCGTTGTCCCGTGCCTCGCGCCGACCCAACGCAGGTCCCGGGACCTGTATTGGGTCGGCGCGAGGAACGGATGACGTACGCCACAGAAGACTAGACCTTAAAACGCGCCACCAGGGCGTTCAGGCCTTCCGCCGCCTTGCTCAGGTCGTCCACCGTCCGGCTGGTCTCCCGGATGGTGGCGGCCATCTCTTCGGTGGCGGCGGCGTTCTGTTCGGCGATGGCGGTCAGTTCGCCCATGAAGCCCACCACGGCGGTACTGTCCTGGCTCTGGGTGTGGCTCTGGGCGCCGATGGCCTGGATGTGCTCGCCGCTGGCGGAGATGGCTTCCTGGATGCTCTTCAGGCCGGAACCGGCGGCGGTCACCATGGTGCTGCCGGCCTGGATGCTCTTGTTGGAGGTGCTGATCAGAACGGTGATCTCCTTGGCCGCCTGGCCGCAGCGTTCGGCCAGCTTGCGCACTTCCTCGGCCACCACCGCGAAGCCCTTGCCGTGCTCGCCCGCCTTGGCCGCCTCGATGGCGGCATTGAGCGAAAGCAGGTTGGTCTGGTTGGCGATCTCGGTGATCACCGTCAGGATGTTGCCGATCTGCTTGGAATTGG
>CAZVHQ010000087.1:0-12621 GCA_964627225.1 uncultured Mesoterricola sp. | reverse complement strand
CGGCGATCTGCACCAGCAGGTAGCCCGGGAAGGACTTGCGCTTTTTCAGGACCCGCTCTTTGCGTCCCGACTTGGCGTCCACCTTCATCTCTTCATAGGTCTCTTCGGGAATCTGCAGGTCCCCGAAGTGCTCCTCGCGCTCTTCCATCTTGATGCGCTGGCGCAGGCTCTCCATGACCTTGGCCTCGTAGCCGGAGTAGGTATGGATGATGAACCAGGCGAGTTTGCGATCGGAAACGGGCGGGGCCTGGAGGGTTTCCCCGGCGAGCATACCCAACGGTTCGGTCATTTCGTCCTCCGGGTTTAGTGATGCGGGAGGATGAAGGTCATCCCCCAGGTGATCACCCAATCCGCGCCCCATAGGAACAGCCCCACGAACACGGAGACGGCGACGACAGAGTACGATGCGTTCAGCACTTTATCTTTGCTGGGCCAATCCACACGATCGAGCTCGGCAAGAAGATCCTTGGCCTGTTGCTTAATAGTTGATATCAAAGGGGTCCCCCAACGAGGGTTGGTAACCAATAAAGTGGCCCCAGCTAGTGGGCTGGGGCCGGAGCAAAAATGGCAGGGGAGACAGGTTTCGAACCCGCGACCTGCGGATTTGGAGTCCGCTGCTCTACCAGCTGAGCTACTCCCCTAGGGCACATGTGAATCATCCTGGTTCCCGCCCTGAAGGGCGGGATCGGAGGATTCTATCACTTGCCTTCGCGGTGGAGGCGATGCCCCCCGCAAAAGCGGCAGTGTTTCTTGAACTCGAGCTTGCCCGTGGTGGTGCGCTTGTTCTTGGTGGTCTGGTAGTTCTTGCGCTTGCACTCGGTGCAGACTAGCTGAACGATGTCGGCCATGGCAGGAATCCTTTAATGGATGACTTCGTCGACCCGGCCGGAGCCGACAGTGCGGCCGCCTTCACGGATGGCGAACTTGAGGCCCTTTTCCATCGCGATGGGCTGGATCAGCTCAACGGTCAGGGTGACGTTGTCGCCGGGCATGACCATCTCGCGGCCGGCTTCCAGCTCGATCGAGCCGGTGACGTCCGTGGTGCGGAAGTAGAACTGAGGGCGATACTTGTTGAAGAAGGGGGTGTGGCGCCCGCCTTCGTCCTTGCCCAGGACGTAAACGGCAGCCGTGAACTTGGTGTGGGGGGTGATGCTGCCGGGCTTGGCCAGAACCATCCCGCGCTCCACGTCCTTGCGCTCAACACCGCGGAGCAGGATGCCCGCGTTGTCGCCGGCCTGGCCCTGGTCCAGGGACTTCTTGAACATCTCGACGCCGGTGACGACCTTCTTGACGGTGTCCTTGAGGCCGATGATCTCCACTTCCTCGCCGACCTTGACGACGCCGGCTTCGATGCGGCCGGTGACCACGGTGCCGCGGCCGGTGATGGTGAAGACGTCTTCCACGGGCATGATGAAGGGCTTGTCAACAGGCCGCTTGGGATCGGGGATGTAGGCATCCACCGCGTCCATCAGCTCATAGATGCACTTCACCTCTTCGCACTTGGGGTCGGTGGCGTGCTCCATGGCCAGCTTGGCCGAACCGCGGATGATGGGAATGTCGTCGCCGGGGAAGCCGTAGGAGGTGAGCAGCTCGCGCAGTTCCATCTCCACCAGGTCGCTCAGTTCGGGATCGGCGATGTCGATCTTGTTCATGAACACGACGATGTAGGGCACGCCAACCTGACGGGCCAGGAGGATGTGCTCCCGGGTCTGGGGCATGGGGCCGTCGGTGGCGGCGACCACGAGGATCGCTCCGTCCATCTGGGCGGCGCCGGTGATCATGTTCTTGATGTAGTCGGCGTGACCGGGGCAGTCGACGTGCGCGTAGTGGCGATTCTTGGTCTGGTATTCCACGTGCGCGGTGTTGATCGTGATCCCACGGGCCTTCTCTTCAGGAGCGGAGTCGATCGCTTCATAGGACTTGGCAGTGCCGCCCTGGGTAACCGACAGCAAGGTGGCGATAGCGGCCGTCAAGGTCGTTTTGCCATGGTCCACATGTCCGATGGTGCCGATGTTGACGTGGGGCTTGGAGCGATCAAATTTCTCTTTGGCCACAGATGCCTCCTGGAGGTGGGTGGGGAGATAGTGTATACAAGGAAGCTTCACGGAAAAAGTGGAGCCCACATCCGGGATTGAACCGGAGACCTCGTCCTTACCAAGGACGCGCTCTGCCACTGAGCTATGTGGGCCTGTACTTTTTGGAGCGGGAAACGGGGTTCGAACCCGCGACATTCAGCTTGGAAGGCTGACGCTCTACCAACTGAGCTATTCCCGCATTCGACCAGTCTTCCGCGAAAGAACTGGTGCCTAGAGAAGGATTCGAACCTCCGTAGGGCGGTGCCCGGCAGATTTACAGTCTGCTGCCATTAACCACTCGGCCATCTAGGCATTGTCAAAGCACCCATCCAGTAGCTTTGTGGGGCAAAGCTTTCCTGAGCGGGAACGATAAGGCTAGCACGGCCCTGCTGGGGGCACAACAAAAAAGATTCGCATCCGTGCGGCAGGCCCTCATCCGCGCTGGCTCCTCCGGGCCAGGACCCGGAACAGCATGACTGCGGCTGCACTTGAGACATTCAAGCTATCGATCCCGCCGGGCATGGCAATCCCCAGCAGGCCGTCGCAATGCTCGCGGATCTTCTGGTGCAGGCCTTCGCCTTCGGAGCCGAGCACCAGCACGGTGCCGCGGTCGAACGGCTCCTCCAGGTAGTCCCGGCTGGCTTCCCCGCCGGCCAGGCCATAGACCCAGGCGCCGGCCTCCTGGAGCTGTTCCAGGGCCCGGGCCAGGTTCACCACCCGGACCAGGGGAACCCGCCCGGCGGTGCCGGCGCTGGCGCGCATGACCGTCTCGTTCACCTGGGCGGAGCGCCGTTCGGGGAACACCACCCCGTCCACCGCCGCGCCGGCGGCGGAGCGGAGGATGGCGCCGAAATTATGCGGATCGCTGATCCCGTCCAGGGCCAGGACCAGGGCCTGGGAGCCGCGCTCCCGGACCCGGGCCAGGAGGGTGTCCATGGCGGCGAAGGTGATGGCCTCGCCTTCGCCCAGGACGCCCTGGTGGCGCTGGCCCTGGCAGCGCCGGTCGAGGCTGTCCATGGGCTCGCGGTGCACCACCACGCCCTGCTCCCGGGCGGCCAGCCGGAGCTTGGCCACCCGTTCCCAGGCGGGCGGGGCGATCCGCAGGGTCTGCAGTTCGCCCCGCTCCAGGGCTTCCTCGCACGCATGAGGGCCTAGGTAACGCATCTAGAACGACCTCTTGTATCCAATCGACCAGAGGTGACCCATGCCTTCGACCCGGGTCTGGGAGGCCGGGGTGGGGGCGTAGCCGGCGGAACTCCATATGCCTTCCAGGCTGGGGGTGTCGATGTCCTCGGACTGCCGGTACTGGTAGCCCAGGTTCACCTCACCGCCGAAGACCTTGTAGCCGAAGCCGCCGGACAGGCCCGAGGACTTGGCGCCGCCGACCAGGGGCTCCACGTCGGAGTCGGCGCGCAGGGCCGGGTCCAGGGCGGCGCCCAGGCGCACGGTCCAGTTCTTCGAGAGGCTGAGTTCGCCCATGAGGCTCAGGCCCAGACCGCTCCGGAAGCCGCTGCCCTGGCCGGGCCCGGTGGTCGGGCCGGCGGCACCGGCCGGGGTGGCGGCCGGAAGGCCGGGCAGCTCGGTCTGGGAACCCATGATGTAGCGCAGGTCGGCTTCCCAGGTGAACACCACGTTCACCCGCTGGCGCACCCCGAGGGAGAACTTGCCCGGCAGGGTGATGCCGCCGCTGCCCGGACTGATCTGGGTGGTGGCCTGCTGGGCGAATCCGGCCGCGCTGGTGCCCACCAGGGGCGTGCCGGTGCCGCCGAGGGCGTAGAAGCTGGGCGCGTTGGGGCCGTAGGAGGCGGTGAGGGGCAAGGTGGTCTTTATTGAACTCACATAGCTTCCCCCGACGGTCCAGCGGGAGTTGGGGGCCCAACGGAAGCCGAACGAGTAGGACGGGGCGATCTTGGCGCCCTCCTGGTGCAGGTCGGATTCCATGAGTCCGCCCGAGTTGCCCACCGGGACGACGGTGCGCACCTGGTTGTCCCACGAATACTGGACCCGGGTGACGCCCAGGCTGGCGCCGAACGCCAGGTTGGGCGAGGCGGCCCAGCCGAGCTGGCCCTCCAGCCGGTGGGTTTTGAGGTTGAAGGCCTGGCCCTGGAAGCGGCCGGTGTAATCCAGCGGCATGGTGGCGTGCCTGAGGAACGGCTGGTCCAGCTTGAGGCCAAGGACCGTGGTCGGGTTGAGCCGCCAGGCGGACCCGAAGGCGGGCAGGGACCGGTTCCGATCGCTGCTGTACAGCACCGAGCCGTTGGACTGGAGGGTGGCCTGGGACGACTCCATCTCCATGCCCATCGCCACATACGCGCTGGAACCGTCCCTCAGTGTGGCGAGCAGGGCCGGGTTGAGCCCAGCCGCCTCCAGGTTGTTGCCGAAGGCCACGCCGGTCCCGCTGCGGGCGATGCCTACCGGGTCGGAGGCCGGCAAGGCCCAGGACTGGGCCGCCAAATGGGGCGCTCCCAGCCCCGCCAGGAGCCCCAGCGCGCCCACCCCGATCCTTACCGTCAATCGCACCATACCTGAAACCTCCAACCGGAAGCCGGGCCTCCAAGGGCGACCCGGACCCCACCATGTTCCAATCGAGGCTCCAGAATGGCGTGAAGCGGCGTTTCGTCCAAGGGACTATATTAGGTGCCTAGCAGGCTCCGGGCATGGGCGAGGGCTTCGGGGCGGTCCGGATGGCCGGAGAGCAGCCGGGCGAGTTCGCGCACCCGGCCCGGGCCGGCGAGCCAGGCCAGGCCGCTGCGGGTGCGGCCTTCCTGCACTTCCTTGTGCAGCAGGCCATGGTGGTCGGCCCGGGCCGCCACCTGGGCCAGGTGGGTGACCGCCAGCACCTGGTGGCGCCGACCCAGTTCGCCCACGGCGGCGCCTACGGCGATGGCGGTCTCCCCGCCGATGCCGGCGTCCACCTCGTCCAGCACCAGCACCAGGGGCTCGCCGCCGTCGCCGCCCAGGGCCATGCCGGCCCCCTGCAGCGCCAGCATGAGCCGGCTCAGCTCGCCGCCGGAGGCGATCTTGGCCAGGGGCCGGAAGCCCTCGCCGACGTTGGACTCGATCCAGATGGCCAGGGCGGAGAAGCCCTGGGCGGAGATCCTGACCGGGCGGCCGGCTTGCAGGACCGGGCTGGACGGCTCCTCGGCCAGTTCCAGGCGGATCTGCAGGCGCGCCCCGGCCATGCCCAGGCGCTTCAGGCGCCGGTGCACCTCCTTCTCCAGCCCGGGCACCAGGGCGGCGCGGCGCTGGTGCAGCGCTTCGGCCGCCGCGCGGTAGGCTTCGCAGGCGCGGCCCAGGGCGGTTTCCAGGTCCTTGAGGCTGGTGCTGCCGGCCAGCAGGTCGTCCTGCTCCCGGCTCAGCTCGGCCAGGCGCCCGGCCAGGTCATCCGGCTCGCAGTGATGGCGCCGGGCCAGTTTCTCGAACTGCGCCAGGCGGGTTTCCAGCGCCTCGATGCGGTTCTCGCCTTCCCTGGACCAGCGGATCGTCTGGTCCTTGGCCAGGGCCAGGAGGTCCTCCAGTTCCAGCATCACCGAGCGCAGCCGGTCCACTTCGGCCTGGGCGGAGGGCAGGATCTGCGCGGTGCGGATCAGGGCCCGGTGGCCGTTCTCCACGTGGCGGCCGGCCTGGTCCAGCTCATCGGCGCTCTCCCGGAAGGACTGCTCGAGCTGTACGGCGTGGCGCAGGGGCTCGCGCTCCGAACGCAGCTGAAGCCACTCCCCGGCCCTGGGGCCGAGCTTTTCCAGGTCGGCGATCTGCTCCGCCAGCCACTCCAGCCGCTCGCCCCGCTGGGCTTCGCTCCGCTTGCGGGCGGACAGCCGAGCCTGGGCCTCCTTGACCTCGGCCCCCAGGGCCTGCAGGTCCGGCCGGATGCCCAGCACCTCGTCCAACAGGCCCAGGTGGCGTTCCTCGGCCATCAGGGACTGGTGGTCATGCTGGCTGGTGAGGCGCATCCAGATCCGCCCGGCTTCGCGCAGGTCGGCCAGGCTGCAGGCGCCGCCGTTGAGCCAGGCCCGGCTGCGGCCATTGGCGCTGACCTCCCGGCGCAGCACCACCGGCTGCTCCTCGGGCAGCCCGCGCTCGCCCAGGAAGGCTTTCCAGGCCTCGAACCCGCCCTCGGCCACGGCCTCCACCACGGCCCGGTCGGTGCCCTGGCGCACCAGATCGCCGTCGCCCCGGGCGCCGACCAGCAGGGAGAGGGCGTCCACCAGCAGGGACTTGCCCGCCCCGGTCTCGCCGGTGAGGACCGTGAAGCCCGGCCGCAGTTCGATGGAAAGATCCTCGACCAAGGCAAGGTTTTGGATGCGCAGGGATGTGAGCATGGGAACAGGGTAGCCGAGATGGGCTCGGCCGAACCAAGGGCCATTGACAGCGGCGGCCCTGGAAACGAAGATAAGGTCTTGGAGTTCTTTGTCAGTTTCATAGTGAGCTATCCAGAAAGGTGGAGGGACGGGCCCTGTGAAACCTTGGCAACCTGCTTGACGCAAGGTGCCAATTCCTGCCGGCGGTGACGCCGGATAGATACCGAACGGATGTGACTGCCAACAAGGACACAAAAAGTTAGGAAACAGCAGGGGGCCCGATCCACGGTCGGGTCCCCCGTGTCTACCCCGGGCCCGCCTCTGGAAGGCGCACGCATGACTTTGGAGGTAGGGTTTTGAAAATTCTTAAATTCGGAGGGACCAGCGTCGACACGGCGGAGGCCCTGGGCCGCTGTGCCGCCATCATTGACGAGGAACTGCCGGCGGGCGGACTGGTGGTGGTGTCGGCCCTGGCAGGCGGCCTGGACACCCTGCAGCGGGCCATGGCCGCCTCGGCCCGGGGCGATGGCGAAGCGACGGACCGGCTCCAGGCCGACCTGGAACGGCGCCACTGGGCCCTGGCCGAGGGCATGGGGCTCACAACGGAACTGCGGCCGCACTGGCAACCGCTGTTCCATTCGCTGGCCGATCTGCTCAAGGGCATGGGGCTGGTGGGCGAAGCCTCGCCCCGCTCCCGGGACGCGGCCATGGCCGTGGGGGAGACCCTCGCCGCCCACCTGCTGGCGGCCCTGCTGCGCCACCGCGGGCGGCCGGCCGCCTTTCGGGACGTGCTGGAAGTGCTGGGCACCGACGGCCGCCACGGCCGGGCCCGGCCGGACCGGATGCTGCGGGAGGCCTGCCGCGGCTGGCGCGAGGCGCTCGGCCAGGGCGCGCTGTGGGTGACCCAGGGGTCCCTGGGCAAGGCGCCCAACGGCGCGGTCACCACGTTGGGCCGGGGCGGTTCCGACACCAGCGCCACCCTGCTGGGGGAGGCCCTGGACGCCTCGGAGGTGCAGCTCTGGGCCGAGGTGGACGGCATCCTCAGCGCCGACCCGAGCCTGGTGCCGGACGCCCGGCACATCCCGGTGCTGAGCCTGCGGGAGGCCGCGGCGCTGTCCGCGTTCGGCGCCAAGGTGCTGCACGCCGATTCGCTGGTTCCGGTGAGCCGCTCCGGCCTGCGCCTGGTGCTGGCCAACACCCACCGGCCCGCCAACGGCCGGACCGAGATCCGCACCCAGGCGCCCCCGCGCGAGCCCGGCGAGATCACCTCGGTCGCCTACAAGGAAGGGGTCTGCTGCCTGCGCCTGCCGCCGGAGCAGGAGACCGATCTGTTCGAGCGCCTGTTCCAGGCGGCCACCCGGCTGCAGGAAGCCGGGGCCTCCCTTTATGGCCTGCTGGCGACACCGGACGGCGGGCTCCTGGTGGTCCGGACCGAGACCGCCGGCGCCGAGGCCGTGCTCCAGGACCTGGCGGACTCGGGCCTGGCCCTGGAACGGGGCTGGGCCCTGGTCGCGCTGGTCGGGGAAGGTCTGCGCGAGGTTCCCGGCCGGGCCCTGGGCCTCCTCGCCCCCTTGGACGGGGAGCCGATTGCGGCCATCCTGGCGGGAGACACAGGTGTCGCGCTTGCGTTCCTGATTCCGGAAAACCGGCTGGGCGAACTGGTTCCCAAACTCCACCAGCATTGCGTCGGGAAGGTTGCCATCCCATGAGCATGGATTTCGCTGAAGCGCTCAAATCGGGTCAATGTTTTCTCTTTGACGGGTCCACCCCCACGGTGCTCTACGAACGGGGGGTGTACATCAACCGCTCGTTCGACGAGGCCAACCTCACCGCCCCGGAACTGGTGCGCGCCATCCACGAGGAATTCCGCGCCGGCGGCGCCCAGGTCATCACCACCAACACCTGGGCCGCCAACCGGATCAAGCTCCAGGGCTACGGCCTGATGGAGAAGCTGGTGGAGATCAACCGGAGCGGCGCGCGCCTGGCCCGGGAGGTTCTGCAGGACGACGCTCCCGGCTGGGTGGCCGGCGCCATCGGCCCCCTGGGCGTGCGGATCGAACCCTGGGGCCCCACCTCGTTCGAAGAGGCCCAGGGCTATTTCACGGAGCAGGCCCGGGCCCTGCTGGAAGGCGGGGTGGACCTGTTCGTGCTGGAGGGCTTCGCCGACCTCAACGAGATCCACCAGGCCATCCTGGCCATCCAGCAGGTCTGCGCCCTGCCGGTGGCGGCCATGATGACGCCCAACGACGAGGGCCAGACCCTGTACGGCACCGAGCCGGAATGGTACATCCGCAAGCTGACCGACTGGGGTGCCGCCCTGGTGGGCGTGAACGGCGGCAGCGGCCCGGCGCCCCTGCTCGATCTGCTCAAGCGCTTCAAGACGGTGACCGACTGTCCGCTCATCCTGCAGCCCAGCGCCGGCCTGCCGCGCATGGTGGACGGGCGCCTGCTCTACATGGCCAGCCCGGAGTACCTGGGCGAGTTCGCGCGCCAGGCCTTCCAGCTCGGCGCCCGGGCCGTGGGCGGCGATGCCGGCACCAGCGCGGCGCACATCCGCGCCATGCGCGGCGCCCTGCGCCAGGAACGCGCCTTCGTGGAGGGGACCAGCGTACGGGCCGAGCCGGAATCCCCCCATCCGGGCGTGCCCACCGCCGACCGCAGCGCCTTCAGCCGGAAGCTGGCCGAGGGGGGCTTCGTCATCTCGGTGGAGCTGGTGCCGCCCAAGGGCACCTCGGCCGACAAGCTGGTGGAGAAGGCCGAGCACTGCCGGGACCGGGGCGTGGACGCCATCAACATCCCCGACGGTCCCCGGGCCATGGCCCGCATGTCGGCCCTGGCCACGGCGGTCATCATCCAGCGCCGGGTCTGCATGGAGACGCTCATGCACTTCGCCTGCCGGGACCGCAACCTGCTGGGCATCCAGAGCGACCTGCTGGGCGCCGCGGGGCTGGGCCTGCAGAACGTGCTGGCGATCACCGGCGACCCGCCGAAACTGGGCCCCTACCCCACCGCCACCGCGGTGTTCGACGTGGACTCCATCGGCCTGGTGAACATCGTCAGCCAGCTGAACCGGGGCCTGGATCTGGGGGGCAGCGACATCGGCGTGCCCACCCGGTTCTGCGTCGGGGTGGGCGCCAACCCGGTGGCGCTGGACATGGAGCGGGAACTGAAGCGGTTCCGCTACAAGGTGGAGGCCGGGGCGGAATGGGCCATCACCCAGCCGATCTTCGATGCCGACGCGCTGTTCCACTTCCTGGACTTCGCCGTGCCCCTGGGCATCCCGGTGATCGCCGGGATCTGGCCGCTGAAGAGCCTGCGCAACGCCGAATTCATGGCCAACGAGGTGCCCGGGGTGCGCGTGCCGCCGGAGATCCTGGAACGCATGGCCCGCTGGACCTCGGCCGGCGACCAGCTCAAGGAGGGCATCGCCATCGCCCAGGAGACCATCGCCCGGGTGCGCCCGTCGGTGCGCGGGCTGCAGCTGTCCGCCCCGCTGGGCCAGGTGGAGCTGCTGGACACGCTGCTCGATATCGGGGTGGGCCGATGAACAGCCCCGCCCGGGTGCGCTTCCTGCCGGAGGACCTGCTGGTGGAGGCGCCCTGCGGCACGCCGCTGCAGGCCATCGCCGACGCCGCCGGCGCGGACATCACCTTCGGCTGCCGGAGCGGCTCCTGCGGCACCTGCCGGATACGGGTGCTGGCCGGGCTCGAGCACTGCTCGGCCATGGGCCCCGAGGAACGGGATTTCCTGGCGGGGCTCGACGCCCCCGGCGATCACCGGCTGGCCTGCCAGGTGACCGTCGAAGGGGACATGGATCTGGAATACCTGGGGATCGACCAATGACCACACTCGCCTCCCTCCTGCTGGAACGGGTGCTGCTGCTGGATGGCGGCATGGGCACCCAGATCCTGGCGCGCAAGCCCAGCGTCGATGATTTCGGCGGCACCGCCTTCGAAGGCTGCATGGAGCTGCTGAACGAGCGCCGGCCGGACTGGATCCGGGAGATCCACGCCGCCTACCTGGACGCCGGGGCCGACGCGGTGGAGACCAACTCCTTCGGCGCCAACCAGGTGGTGCTGGCCGAATTCGGCATCCCCGAACGCACCGAGGCGCTGAACAGCGCCGCGGCGCGCCTGGCCCTGGAGGTGGCCCGCTCCTATGACCGGCGCCGCTACGTCATCGGCTCGGTGGGGCCCGGCACCAAGCTGCTCACCCTCGGCCACATCAGCTATGCCGCCCTGTACGCCAGCTGCCTGGCGCAGATGCGCGGGCTGGTCATGGGCGGGGTGGACGCCATCCTGATCGAGACCGCCCAGGATCTGGGCCAGATCAAGTGCGCGGTGCGCGCGGCGCGCACCGCCATGGCCCAGCTGGGCCGGGCCTGCCCGGTCTGGGTGCAGGCCACGGTGGAAACCACCGGCACCCTGCTGCTGGGCACCGAGATCCTGGCGGTGCTCACCTCGGTGGAGATGCTCGGGATCGACGTCCTGGGCCTGAACTGCGGCACCGGGCCGGACGAGATGCACACCCCCCTGCAGGCGCTGGCCGAGGCCTCCCCGTTCAGCCTGAGCTGCCTGCCCAACGCCGGCCTGCCGGTGAACCAGGATGGTTCCCTGGTCTACCCGCTCGGGCCTGTGGCGTTCGCCGACAAGGTGGCCCAGCTGGCCCGGAAGTTCAGCCTCAACATCGTCGGCGGCTGCTGCGGCACCACCCCGGCGCACATCCGCGCCCTGCACGAGCGCCTGGGCGGGGCCGGCCTGACCCACCGCACTCCGGGCATGGAGCGCTCGGTGGCCAGCCTCTACCAGAGCGTCACCCTGGCCCAGGAGCCCCGCCCGCTGATCGTCGGCGAGCGGACCAACGCCAACGGTTCCAAGCGCTTCCGCGACCTCCTGGCCCGCGAGGACTACGACGGGCTGACCGAGATCGCCCGGGACCAGCAGCGGGAAGGCGCCCACATGCTGGATGTCTGCGTGGCCTACGTGGGCCGGGACGAGGCCCGGGACATGGTTGCCTTCCTGGCCAGGACCGTGCCGCAGATCATGCTGCCGCTGATGATCGACACCACCGAGGTGCCGGTGCTGGAGGTCGCGCTGCAGAACGCCCCGGGCAAGTGCGTGGTCAACTCCATCAACTTCGAGGACGGCGAAGGCCGGGCCCGCAAGGTGCTGGAACTCTGCCGCACGTACGGCGCCGCGGTGGTGGCGCTCACCATCGACGAGCAGGGCATGGCCCACAGCGCCGAGCGCAAGCTGGCGGTGGCCCAGCGGCTGTACGACCTGGTGGTGGGGGAGTACGGCTTCAACCCGTCGGACCTCATCATCGACCCGCTCACCTTCACCCTGGGCAGCGGCGACGAGACGTTCCGCCGCTCGTCCATGGCGACCCTGGAGGCGCTCCGGCAGATCAAGGCGCGCTTCCCGGGCGTGCTCACCATCCTGGGGGTGAGCAACGTCAGCTTCGGCCTGAACCCGCAGGTCCGGCACCTGCTGAACGCGCTCATGCTCTATCACGCGGTGAAGGCCGGGCTGGACCTGGCGATCTTCAACGCCGCCAAGGTCATCCCGGTGGCGACGATCCCCGCGGAGCAGCGCCAGGCGGTGGAGGACCTGATCTTCGACCGCCGGCGCGAGGGCTACGACCCCCTGAAGGTGGCCATGGCCCTGTTCAGCGGCGGCACCGGTCAGGTGGCGGAAGCGCCGGCCGAGGATCTGCCCATCGAGGAGCGGCTCAAGCGCGACATCCTGGGCGGCGAGAAGCGGCGCATCCTCGACCATGTGGACGAGGCGCTGCTGACCCTGCCGCCGCTCGACCTGATCAACCGGGTCCTGCTGGACGCCATGCGCGTGGTGGGCGAGCGCTTCGGCGCCGGGGAGATGCAGCTGCCGTTCGTGCTGGAGAGCGCCGAGGCGATGAAGGCGGCGGTGAAGCGGATCGAACCGCACCTGCCCAAGGAGTCCTCCAGCACCAAGGGCCGGCTCGTCCTGGCCACGGTCAAGGGCGACGTGCACGACATCGGCAAGAACCTGGTGGAGATCATCCTGTCCAACAACGGCTATGAGGTGCTGAACCTGGGCATCAAGCAGCCGGTGGAAAGCATCCTGGCCGCGCTGGACGGCTTCAAGGCCGACGCCATCGGCCTGTCCGGCCTGCTGGTGAAGTCCACGACGGTCATGCGCGACAACCTGGTGTACATGGAGGAGCTGGGCCTGCGCATCCCGGTCATCCTGGGCGGCGCCGCGCTGACC